>JADJPH010000040.1 GCA_016713335.1 Candidatus Fredericiella danica
ACGCTGAGCACGGTGGTTGCGGTTCAGAATATCAGCGGTGCGCAGATTCCAGTGGGCGGCATTGTCATGTCGTGCACGAAGGATCCTGCTTCACCCGGCAGCAACTTCACCGCATCGAATACGACTGCGGTGGGTGACAAGGCCACCTACTTCTTCAACCCGGTCAGCGACACGACCACCTTCCCGACTGCCTGGTATGGCTCTTGCCGTGTCGACACCACGGGTGACACTGTTGCGTTCGTTCAGATGCGCGTCGTCAGCGGCGCTCAGTCCGGCGCCTACGAAGCCATCAAGGGTGACGGCACCAAGAAGGGTGTGGTCGTTCCTCTGTATGCCAAGCGCCTCGGCAATGGTTTTGCGACGGTCACCACCGTCCAGAACCTGAACAAGGATGCTGCGGCCAATGTGACGCTCCAGTACATCAAGAGCGCTACGGCGAATCCGCCGCTGCCGGACTCCTGCAATGCCACGTTCAACCAGGTCATTCCGGCCGGTGGAAGCTTGCAGCAGAACCTCCGCGTGGCGTCGGGTGCAGGCTCCGTGCCGCAAATCACTGATGGCTGCTACGGCACCATCGTGGTCACTTCCAGCGACCAGCCAATCGATGCCATCGTGCAGTTGACTGACATCAGCGGTCTGTCTGGCGACACCTTCCAGGTGCACAACGCCTTCACGTACGATCCAGTCGCTCAGTAGTCTTCACCGTACCTGATTCGGGTCAGCTCCAGCTTACGGAGCTGACCCGTTTTTTGTGTCACACTGGAACTTCTTTTCTGTTGGTGCGTTTGAGGCGTATGATGGTTATCTGCCCGCCAATCGGGCGCCGGCTCCTGGTGCGTTGTCTCACCGAGGCGATCTCGAACTGAATCATAAAGTGAGGGTAGTATGTTGAGGCGAACCATAGTTTTTGCGGCCGTGCTGATTGCGATCTTGGTTCTCGCCGGTTGTGGCGGTGGCGATGAACCTACGCCCACAGTAGCGCCGACCGTTGCCCCTCCACCGCCGGCCACGGCGACGCCGGTGCCAGCGCCACCTGCCACGGCGACGCCGGTCGGCGCCGGTCGCACAAGCTACAGCGCCCGAGTCACCACTTGCGCAACCGGCATCGCCTCTTGCGCAACCGGCGTCGCCCCTCGCGCTGCCAGGCCCAGAGCAGATCGTCATTGCGGTGCCGTCGGATTTCAACGTGATCTCGCAACTGGCGGCTGACACAAAACCGCCCACGCCACAGGCGGGAAAGGCTTCGCTCAGCGGTGTCCTCTATTCCTATGGCCTCAATCGTATCATTCCGGAAACTGCCTTTTACATTGCGCCGGCGATGGAGGACAATGGCAAGTATCTGGTGCCACCACTCATCTTCGGACCGCGACCGGAGAAGGGCGACGTTGTGGGCACATCGAATAAGCAGGGTCAAGTCTTCCTCGACGATATTCCGCCTGGTCACTACTACATGTACATTTGGACCGTCTACAACTGGCCAATGGCGCTTGAGTCGAAAGAGGCCGAGTATCCGTTGCTCATTGAGGTCGAAGCAGGTGACCAACTTGATTTGGGGCTACTGTACGTAGAGTGGCCCTAAATCAGGTGGACTCTTCCTGTTCAGCCGGGTGCCAATTGGCACGCACGCATTGTTAGGGCTCCTACAGGGCACAGTCAATCGCCTTTGGGGGGTGGGGTCTTCTTCTGGCCAAGATTGCCAAGGAACAATTGCCGGATAATGCCGTGCGAGGAGGTGCTCGTGTCAGCAACCGGCGTTGGATCCCAATCCTTGCGCTGCGCCTGCGCTTCCCAGGCATTGCGTTCGTGAGCCGTATCGGCGAGGGCCGTCTGAAGGGGATCGCTGCTCTCGGCGGCGCCGGCGCTTTCAAGCCAGGTGCGCCAGGCGGCCAACTCCCGCTGGAATTGATCGAGCCGCACCAGCATATTCGCACGATTTGCCACCAACGTTGCATAGAGGTGTTCGGCGGACTTGTCGACTTCGGTGCCTTGCATGAATGGGCGCCCGGCAAGTCGCCGCGCTTCGGTCCAGCCGGGCGACCCCGCCAGGTAGTGCATCAGGGATGCGCTCAGTAACTGCGGCAACTGGGTCACGGCGGCGGCGATGCCATCGTGTTCCACCGGATCCATAAAGAGCGGTTGGGCCCCGACCGTCTCGACGAAATTGCTGGCCAGTTCCAACGCATCGGGCGCCGTTGTTGCGCCAGCGGCAATCACAAAGACCGCTTTCTCGAGCAGATCCGGGCGAGCGGTCAAACTCGCCGCCGGTCCGATGACGATGGGGTGACCGACCACCGCATTGTTGTGTCCTGGCAGGCGGGTCGCGAGCATCGTCGCCGCCGGTTGCAGGACATCGGTCAGGACGATCACCATCGTACTTGGCTGCAAATCCTCGGCAATCAGGCCTAGGGTTTCGTCGACCTCGCTGAGAGGAATGGCCAAGACGACGACGCTGGCATTGGCCACGGCGTTGTGCAGATTCCACTCACCGCGCGTGATCGCGCCCAACTTGCGCGCGGCCTGCGTAGCATCTGGCGCCTTGTCGTGCCCGACTACATCCGCCTGCACATTCGTGTTCACGAGTGCAAGCCCCAGGCTTGCTCCCGTCACACCCAGACCGATAATCGTGATGATGGGTCTTGTCGTCGTCGCCATGCTAATTCCTCCCGTCGGCCCACTGGAGCCGTGCTAGCAGCGTCTGCTGCGCGATGGAGCCGCAGACTTGCTTGTCTTGATGGTGTTCGATCAACCAGCAACTGAGTTCGCTTGCTCCAGCCTGTCGCGCCCACTCCGCGCCAATGGCTGGATGTTCGCGTTGCACATAGAGTGCGTAGCGCAGACTACCTGATGGAACGGGTGAGCCCAATTCGTCGAGCAGAGTTGGCGTCAGCGCTTCTATGATCACGATGGGGCCGCGCATCCAGAGACCGAGATAGGCGCCCGCGTCGCGTGCTGCCACTTTCCCTGCGTCGTGGAGCAGCGCAGCGACGCCTAACTCGCCCGGCACCGGCGCCTTCAGCGCCAACGTGCGCAAAACCTCGAGGCTGTGGTGTTGGGCATCGCTCGGCATCCGCAGAAAGAGCGCCTGCTCTGGTGGACTCAGCCACGCCTGCACGACTGCCCATTCCTGGGCGGTCACCTGTGCCCCAAAGCCGCGCAGAAATTGGCGGATGCGATAGAATATTCGCGAAATCTGCGCCGACCACGTTTGATCGCAGCTTCTGTCGTGCACACAGCCGGTTATATTTGAAAGATCTGAAATAGAGTGCTCAGGATGATGGATGCCGGAACCTGGATCACCCAGGGCGCCAGATAGGCGATGCCAAAGACCAGGAAAAAGCCAAATTGTGCGAGAGTTCCGTAAAATTGCTGCATGCTATCCGGCAGCACTGCAAACAGAATGTGCGACCCGTCGAGCGGGGGGAGCGGCAACAGGTTGAATACAAATAAGAGTACGTTGATGTAGACGAAGAAAAACATGAACTGGGTGAGCGTGTCGTAGATGGTGAAATTAAACGTGAGTACGCTGCTCACCAGACTCCAAATCACCAGCGCCAATACGGCCAGGATCAGATTGCTCAACGGGCCGGCGAATGCCACCATAATCCGGCCCAGACGTTGGTTGATGCGGATGTAGCCTGGGTTCCATTGCACGGGACGAGCCCAGCCAAAGCCAAACAAGAGGATCAAAACTGCCCCGACCGGATCGACATGCGCGGCAGGATTCAGGGTCAAGCGCCCCTGCATACGTGGTGTCGGGTCGCCGAGACGAGTGGCCATCCAGGCGTGGGCAAACTCATGGATGGGCAGTGCGAGCGCAATAATCGAAAACCCCGCCAGCCACCAACTCGGATCAGAATACCGGCCCAGTCCAGCACCGGAAGTCAGCATCACAATGACGGCATAGAGCACCAGCGCACCCATGATGCCAATAAAGATCTTCTGACCAGATGTGAGCGAGTTCCAGCCACGACCAGATGAACCCGGGAACATTCAAACGCCCTTTCAAGTTGTCACATAGGCGCAACTTGCGCCAGACTCAATGATAACATACGTGAAACGTGTTGCGTGTTTCGTATCACGTGATCGGTTTGCCAGATAGGCACTACGAGATACGCACTACAAGATACGCGCTACGAGATATCACAGTTGCAATTTTCTCACACGTTGCTATGATAGACAGTGTGCATGCTCACAAGCTCCCGGGCCGCCGAACGTGGTTGATTTGGGTTGGCGCCACCGTATTTCTGACGCTAGCCGTTGCGATTTCATTCCAGTTGGCACAACGGCAGGCGGTCACTGTTGTGCTTGGCCCTCAACAGGTTGTCCACACCATGAACCCGAAGGTTGGCGTTCACACCAGGCTGACCGATGAAGTTGAGCCATGGAAGATCAAACATACGCTGGAATTGGTGCGCGAGATGGGGGGCGCCGTGGATCGTCGAGTACTTTCCCTGGGCCTATGTGGAAGGGCAGCCAGGCCAATTTGACTGGAGCCATAGCGATCAAGTAATCGATATGGCCCAACGCCAGGGTTTGTCGGTGGTGGCGCGGCTGGGCTTTGTGCCTGAATGGGCACGGCCAAAGGATACCTCGCCACTTTACCTGGATGAGGAGCGCTTTGCCGATTTTGGGCGTTACGCCGCGGAATTTGCCAGGCGCTATGCCGGCAAAGTCGATCATATCATCATCTGGAACGAGCCAAATCTAGCACTGGAATGGGGGTACACAAAACCGGATCCGGTGAAATATACGGCCCTGTTGCGCACCGTGTACACAATGATCAAAGCTGCCAATCCGGATGTCCAGGTATTGGCAGGAGCGTTGGCGCCAACACTTGCGCCACCGGGTAGTGAGTCCGGTGAAAATGACCTGACGTTTCTCCAAGCGATGTATGACGCAGGCGCCGCGCCCTATTTTGACACGCTGGCGATTCATGCCTATGGTTGGCACTTCGATCCCGACGATCCGGCTCATCCGGACGTTGTTAACTTTCGACGGACCGAACTGCTGCGCGACATCATGGTGCGCAATGGCGATGGTGATAAGCAAGCCATGATTACCGAGGGCGGCTGGAACGACCATCCGCGGTGGACACGGGCGGTGCGCCCCGGTACGCGAATTGCGTATACGATTCGGGCTTATGAAATTGCACAGGATGAGTGGCCCTGGTTGGATGCGGTGAGTCTCTGGGCATTTCGGTACCCATGGGATCAGAATTCCTATCAGGACTACTTCACGTTCGTACGGACGGACTTTGAACCGAAACCGATCTTTGAAGAAGTCAAGCGCTACACCCAGGGCCACGGTTCATGACAGTGAAGCGCAAGTGGCTGATGGCGGGTGGTCTGTTCTTGTTGGTGCTGATCGGTCTTTTGGGGTGGGTCGTGGGTGGTCAGGGCACGCCATTCGGTCTTTACTTCGGTCGAGATTCGACATGGCATGCCATGGAAAAGCGTAGCGTCTGGCGTGTCGGCGTGGATCCAAGTTTCCCGCCGTTTGAGTGGCTGGATGAGACTACCGGCAAGCCGATCGGGTTCGATGTGGCATTGGCGGGGCGCCTGGCGGAAACATGGGACATGCAGGTCGAGATCGTGCCGATCGGGTTCGACAGTCTGCTCGATGCATTGCGGGCGAACAAGATCGACAGCGTCCTGAGTGCCTACCCTTATGACCCGCGCCTCACCCGGGATTTTGCTTTTTCGCAGCCGTACTTTGATGCCGGGCTGCAACTAGCAGTGCGACCAGGCTCACCGATTCACGCGCCCGCCGATTTGGGTGGAAAACGAGTGGCGGTGGAATGGGGCAGCGCGGGCGATATGGTTGGACGACGCCTGCAGCGGGAAGGCATTGACGTGGCCCTGGCGCCATTTGAGACGCCTGATCTGGCGTTGAATGCGCTGTTTGTGGACAATTCCATTGATGCCCTTTTGGTTGACAATGTGACACTGCGTCAGGCGCAAGCGAGTGGACGGCCGGTCGTGGCGATCGGTGAACCGTTGGAAAGTGTCCCGTACGTTGTTGTCATGCCCACGCGGGCGCGGGAGTTGCAGCAGCGGGTTCATGATGGGCTGGTTCATTTGACGGAAAGCGGTGCATTGCGCACGCTAGAGGAAACCTGGTTCGCACGGCGCGATTAAACACTGAAGCTGTAGCGTGCAAACACTTGACGTACAAACTGACTCGGAAGAAGCAACCAAAGGCGCATGAATTTTTGCACGCAACCTGATATTCTTATCATGGGAGCATTAAACCTTGTGGCAATCGACGTCGGCGCCCTGGCATTAACCCTGATTGCCTGTATGAGAAGTGAGCAGTTCTATGGCCAAAGACGGCCTGGTTTCGATTGGCCTCTGCGCCGACACACATTATTGGCCTGGAGGGCGCGATTACATCACGCCTGATGGCACTCGTCAGCTTCAAAGTTCTTCAGAGCAACTGCTAACAACGTTGTTGGATGAACTTGAGAATGCTGATCTCGACCTGGTGATTCATCTAGGCGATTTGACCTGTGGCGGGGGGACCTATGATATGCCGGTCGAAGCCTTTTTGGGCACCCTTTCGACGTTGCACTCGGCTTATCATAGTCTGACGACGCCGGTGCATCTGTTGCCTGGGAATCACGATAGCACGCCTGGATTGGGCGGCTGGGAAGGGTTTCATGCCATTCTGGGGGGGCAGCCTGGGATCGGAGCCACGGTTGATACCCCGGATGCACGGCTTATTCTGCTGAATACACAGGGGCACTCGCGCGGGCAGATTGAAACAGCCGATGATCGCGATCCTGTCTACGGTTGGGTGAGTGAAAGTGAGCTGGCGCGCGTGGAAGCGGACCTGGCTTCTGCGGCAGGGCGCCCCGTGATGATCTTCATGCATCAGTTGTTGCAGCCCTGGTCGAACCGGGCTGGCTGGCGGGATTTCTATGGCATCGCCAATGCCCTGGCCGTGCGGAACCTATTGCGGCGCTACCAGAATGCGCAGATCGTGATCCAGGCGCATGCTCATCGCCTTGACGTCCAAACCGTCCTGTTGGACAATCATCCGCGGACTTTCGTGGTCGTCCCTTCACTCATCGAATACCCCGTGGCATGGGTGCGGCTTGATATCACCGTCCATGCCGTGCGCTTGCGGCTGCAACCTCTCCCGCTGCCTGAGTTGCGCAGTGCGAGCCAGTCTAGTGGGGAAGGCCAAAAATGGCGTGCCGGCCGTGAGGAGTGGTGGGACTTGACCATCCCATTCAAGCCGATCTGACAAATTACCTCGCACCCAATCTACGAGGAAGGTGACCGTGTCATTCGTGAAGTCGCTGCCGCCTGAGCTATTGCGTCGCCGCGCTGACCCAGCACAATTTCAATTTGCCACGACGTTGGAACTGCCTGAACTGACGACGGCTATCGGCCAAGAGCGCCCGATGGCTGCCATCCATTTTGGGGTCAGCATGCATCGCGCGGGCTATAACGTGTTCGCATTGGGCGCAACCGGAGTTGGCAAGTATACGCTTGTGCGAAAAGCGGTGGAAGAGCGCGCCGCCCAGGAACCGGCCCCACCAGACTGGTGCTATGTCAACAATTTCAACCAGCCGTATCGACCCAAGGCGCTGAAGCTGCCAACCGGACGTGGGCGTGCATTCCGTCAAGATATGGACCGCCTGGTCGATGATATGCAGAGCGCATTGTCGTCTGCGTTTGAGAGTGAAGAATATCAGGCGCGGCGGCGCGCAGTGGAAGGCGAATTCCAGGATCTGCAGCAGGCGAGTCTGCTGGCCCTGCAGGAAGAGGCAAAACAACGCAATCTGACCCTCATGCGTACCCCTGGCGGGCTCGCGTTCGCGCCGCTCAAGGATGACAATGTGTTGCCCCCGGATGACTTCGAGAAGTTGCCGCAGGAGGAACAGAAGCGGATTCAAGCTGAAGTCGAGGTCATGCAGGACCAGTTGCAAAAGGTGCTGAGCAAGGCGCCGCGTTGGGAGCGCGAACTTCGGCATCAACTCCGCGCCCTGAACCGCGAGGTGGCCAGCGTCGTGCTGCATGACCTCCATGCGGAAATTGCCGAAAAGTATGCCGGACTAGACGACGTCCTCGCCTACCTTGATGCGGTGCGAGAGGACGTCAATGACCATCTTGGCGATTTCCTCCAGGCAGGTGAGAAGAAACATGAATCGGTAGACGGTGAGAGCCAGGTTGCGTTTACGGAATCCTGGTCGGCGCTGCGCCGCTATCAGGTGAATCTCATGGTTGACTCGGCGGAACTCACCGGCGCCCCCGTGATCTATGAGAGCAATCCAACCTACATGAATCTGACGGGGCGTGTCGAACAGATGGCGCAAATGGGCGCCCTCGTGACCGATTTCACCCTGATCAAGCCGGGGATGTTGCACCGGGCAAACGGCGGTTATCTCCTGCTGGATGCCTTGAAAGTGCTGATCAGCCCCTATTCATGGGAGGGGCTGAAGCGCGCCCTGCAATTCCGCCAGATACAGATTGAATCCCCGCTGCAAATGCTCAGCTTGTCGAGCACGATCTCGCTTGAGCCAGAGCCGATTCCGCTTGACTTCAAGGTAATCTTGTTGGGCGATCGGATGCTCTATTATCTGCTTTCCGAAGCCGATCCCGATTTCAATGAACTTTTAAGGTCATGGCCGACTTTGCGGATGAGGTGGTGCGCAGCGATCAAAGCCAGGAATTGTATGCGCAGTTGGTAGCGACGATTGCACGCAACGAACAGCTACGCCCGCTTGACAAATATGCAGTCTGCCGGGTGATCGATCATGCCGCACGGTTGGTGAGCGATTCGGATCGGTTGACCGCCCAAATCCAAACCATTGTGGACTTGCTGCAGGAAGCGGACTTCTGGGCACGCGAGCAGGGCGCCGGTGTGATTGGCGCAGATCAAGTGGAACAGGCCATTCAGGCGCAGATCTTCCGGTTGGATCGGGTTGCGCAGCGCCTCCAAGAAGAGGTGCTGCGCCAGACACTTTACCTGCAGACGGAAGGCGAAACTGTTGGGCAGATCAACGGTCTGTCCGTGCTGGCGCTTGGTAATTTCACCTTTGGCCAGCCGTCTCGTATCTCCGCCAATGTCCGGATGGGGCAGGGTCAGGTTGTGAACATCGAACGCGAAGTCAATATGAGCGGTCCGATCCACTCGAAGGGCGTGTTGATTCTGTCGAGTCTTCTGCACGCCCGCTACGGTGTGGATCGCACACTGCCATTGGCGGCGAGCCTGGTGTTTGAGCAATCCTACGGTGGCGTTGAAGGGGATAGCGCCTCATCGACTGAATTCTACGTTTTGCTGTCGGCAATTGCCGGTGCACCGATTCGCCAGTCGCTGGCCGTGACGGGATCGGTAGACCAGCAGGGCCGTGTCCAGGCAATCGGCGGGGTCAACGAAAAGATCGAAGGCTTTTTCGACCTCTGTAAGGCACGGGGCTTGACCGGCCAACAGGGGGTGCTCATGCCCACTGCCAATATCAAGCACCTGATGCTACGCCAGGATGTGGTCGATGCAGTCGCCGCAAAGCAGTTTCATGTCTATGCGATTGATCACGTGGATCAGGGGATCGAACTCCTGACAGGTCTGCCGGCCGGGGCGCGACAGCCGTGGCAAGTATCCCAAGGGCACGATCAATCGCATGGTGGAGGATCGTCTCAATGCCATGGCCAAGAAGCGCCGTGAGCAGGAGCGTTCCGGACAACCGCGCAAGTCGAAAACTGGGGCTGCGGGTGAGTCAACCAGGGGCAACGGTGACAACGGAATCGAAGAGCACCCACCCAGGGCAACCGACCCGGACGGGAAACCCGCGGCATGACGAATGGTTTGGTCGCCGAGAGACCATGATGAGCGACATCGAACAGGACAATACGACGCCATCTAGCGTCGCTGACTATATCTTGGTCGCGCTCGATGCTTCAGCGCACAGTGAAGCCGCATTGGCCGCGGCCGTTGAACTGGCGGCGGCGATGCAGATGGAACTGCGCGGCTTGTTTGTCGAAGATATCAACCTGCTGCATTTATGCGGTCTGCCTTTCGGGCTGGAGATCGGTTCGTTCACGGCAAAGGCGCAGCGGTTGGAACGCGTCAACGTGGAACGCGAATTCCGTGTCCAGGCTGCACACCTGCGTAAGATCATGGCGGACGTCGCCGGCCAACGGCGCATCAACTGGTCGTTTGAAGTGGTGCGCGGCGCCGTGACTGCGCAGGTGCTGGCCGCTGCTACGTCGGCCACGATGGTCAGTATCGGCCGCGTAGGGCGCTCACCAGTCAAGGCAATTGGTTCAACCGTGCGGGCGGTCATGCAGCACACACAACAGCCTGTCGTGATCCAAACCGCCAACCGGAGGCTGGGGGGACCCTATACGATTGTCTATACCGGTAGTGCCGCAGCGAGAAACGCACTGGCATTGGCAGCAAACCTCGCGTCGCATGAAGCCACTGCACTAGGTATCTGGCTGGCGGATGATGTCGTGGCGCTGGACGACAATGCTTTGCAGACCATTGCTCAGCCAGAGTATTCCGTCCACCGCGTGCATGAACGGCTCGCACTGGCCGCGGAACTGAGCCAGATTGCGAATGGCACCGTTGTGCTCCCGCTTGAAGTCGCCCACCTGTTTGAGTCGATTCGCGTCACGACCATCGTCGTTCCGTAAATCTTCTGGATCCCCCACCATCGGCGGCAGCCAACCGGTGGCGTTCAGGGTGTGATCTCCAGCATCCCGATCCGGATCTGGTGATCCTTTGAAGGAACAGCCGCGGCTTCGCTGATGGGCAGCGCCACCTCCCCACCGCTCGCGCTCTCATAAAGGCCAAGCCAGAGTTCATACCGGCCGGGCGCAATACCCTCGGGCAGGTGAAGTGGAAAGTCGCTGAGTACGCGATCCCCCGTTCGCCAGGCATCGGTGGGGAAGCGATCACCCGCCGGCGCACGGTCAAAGCCGGCTTGCTGTTGCCCGCCGCCATCCAACAGGTGAACGTAGCCAGTGTAGCCGGTTGCCGGCTGGCCCACTGCTTCCCAGAGCACCGTCGCCGTTATCACAGTGTCGGCGCCTGGTGAAATCGAGCGTGGCGCGCTCGATGCGACCGCTTTCATGACCCCTCCAAACACGCTACCGAGTGGCTCCATGCCGCTTGCCTGTGGGACTGAGGCCGGGTCAGGTTCCAACACGACGGAACCGATGATCGCAGTGACGGCTGCGCCTGTTGCGTCGTATGCCGGCAGCGGGAGATTGGTCGCTTCTGCGGTCGCAGGATCAATAAAACCGGCATACACGCGTGCCTGGAGGGGTGAATTCGGTGCGAGCGGCTGCGTGACCTGCACCACATAGCGGTCGGCATAGAGGACGCCGGGTTGCCATTGCGTCGTCGGGTTGCGACCCCAGCCTGGATGGCTCGTGAGGTTCGCCACTTCGCGGCCCTGTTCATCGAGCAGTTGGATGAAGAGTTGGTAGTCCTGTTGCAGAGGATGTTCGCTCTGCAGATAGAGCGTGACCGGCACCCGTTCTCCCAATCGATACCGGTCTTTGCCAACGTCGATGCCGACCAACCGGATCGCGTCACTGTCACCAAAGGTGAGCGATACCGGGGTGGCGGTTGGCGGCAATTCAGCGATGGGCGCCGGCGCATTGTATGCGCCGGGCAGGAGCACAGTGACGGTATAGAGCGATATGCCAGCGAGGGCCAGCAGGATGATCGCCCAGCCCGCCAGCCGGCCACCGTCAGGCAGCCATGCCAACCAGAAGTCGATGCCAAGCACCAACAGAATCCCGAAAGCGATCAATCCCGGAAAGAGCAGGCGTCCCTGACTCCCCGTTGCCTGCACAATCCAATAGGTCAGCAGCCCAAGACTCACAAGCGCCCACAAACCGACCAACGTCAAAGTGCGAAGCGCTGGATCATCCACCTGCGGCCGGCCGGCGCTTCGGGCCAGATAGACGACTGCACCAGGCAAACCCACCAGCGCCATGACCGTGAGAATATCTGTGAAGGTGTAGAACCAATCCGGCAGGAGAATGTTGAACCAACCGAAGAGACCCCATACTGAGAAACGCAGCCCCCGAAATTCGGGCCAGAAACGCGCCAGTGTCAGGGTTTCCGTACGTCTGCCGTTGATGGTGGTCAGGTGCCCCAGCCCACTCCAATCGCCGTACAAAGCGAGATTGCGCACATACCACCAACCGGCAACCGCGAGCAACGTCGCTGCCACGACGGCGCCCGCACCAAAGAGCAGACGCCAACTTCTGCGCCGATACGCCAGCAACACGATCACAAGGGCAGCCAGAGGCGCCAGCCCCAGTCCCTGCAATTTACTGAGGGCCGCCAGGCCCAGCAAGAGACCGAGTATAAACCATTCCCAAAGTCGAATTGGCGAATGGAGAGGGCGAACCAGCAGGTGCGCCATCCAAAAGATTGCAGCCGCAGCGATGGCGGTGATGAGGTTGTCGTTGGTGAAGGCTGCGCTGATAAAACCGAACTGTGGGATTGCCGCCACCATCGCCATGGCGAGCAGCGGCAGATACGGTAGCCCAACCAGATAACGCTCCCGATGCCGGCGCGGCATGGCCGGCGCCGCGGGTTCACGGTCGGGCGGTTGCCCCTGACCGAACCGCGCCACTGCAATGAATTCCGCCGTCAGGAAGATGCACCAGAGCGTCACCACGCCGAGCAATAACGAGAACCAGCGTCCCAGGTGGAGCGCAAGGTTGGCTCCCTGCAATTTGGGTTGATTCCCACTGTATAGGACGAAGTTTTTGTTGCCGGGTTCGAGCGGATTGCCAATATTGGCGCGTGGGTTGCGCATGGCAATCTGCGCAAAGTCAGACTGGTCGATCCAGGAAGTCAGGGCGCCGGTGAGCAGATAATAGAGTGGCGCCTGGCTACCTTCCTGCTCCCAGGGACCGGTGCTTTCGGCGCTCTGCACCGGCAAGCCATTGCCCTGGGCGATGTGGCGGGCAAAGGCGTAATGAAAGGGTTCATCCGGCGCTTCAAATGGTGGCGTTGCCAGAGAATAGGCGATTCCGAGCAAGAGAAACAGGAGGGTGACCACCCATGCCAGGCGGCGCTGCCTGCGCTGGAATGCACCACCAGTGAGACCTGGGCTGGAATCTGCAACGTGATGTTGTATCCGCGTGCCGGCGCTCATTCCGTCTCAGATGTGATCAGCAAAGGTGTATCGTCGTCAATCATCTGTACGTTGTCAGATACTTTGGTGACGGGTAGTTTCACCAGGGTCTCCGCATCGTACATCTGAATCGTATAACCCAAACGGCTGCCCGGTGTTGGCGCTTGTTCGAGCGGTGGGAACGGCACAGACTCGATGATGGTTTTGTCTGGATCCCATACGGTCGTCGGGACGTCGCCTTCAAATGGCTCATGTTCAGTCGTTGCCAACGGTTTGAACGTCCCATCCGGCAGTTCTTCTACCAGGGAGATGATGTATTTGTAGCGGCGGTCCGGTTTCTGGAGCACCTGCCAGTAGAGTCGCATCTGCGCTGGAAGGTCAACTGCAACCGGTGGATCTGCGCTTAGGCCGGCCAGGCGAATGAGATGATCAAACTCGACTGTCACGGGGAACTGGACGCCTGCCGGGAGTTCGGCGGACACCGGTGCCTTCGGCAGATATAGTTGAGCGCGAAGGCTAGAATTGCTAAAAAACTTTACATCGCGAAGTTGGACGAAGTTATCTCTTAACCAAGATTCAACTTGACTGTCGAGATCGAAATAGGGGTGTGTGCCGGATTTGATCACCCAAATTCGATCGTACCGATCCCCTAGATCACGCAGCCATGCCTCCGTCTCCGCCATACTCTGATTGAGCAGCGGCGCCCCATAGATGGCGAATGGCGCCCCCTGTGCCATCGCCTGGCGCACGGGGTCTAGCGGAAGGTAGTAGTCGAAGATCCGCCAGGAGGAAGGGGGATAGAATAGGACGGCGTCACCGGGCATGATCCGGCCCCGCAAGTAATCGCCAAGCCCTGTGTAATCATCCTTGGCGTACTGTTCCATTGTAAAGTAGTTGACGGTGCTGTAGCCGATGGTAAGCACCAGGACAAACGCCACCAGGGCGCCCGCCCACCGGCGCCACTGCCATACCAGCGCCAGCCCACTGGCGACCAACAGCACAAAGCCACCGACCAACAGGCTCAGGTGTCGCGCATTCATGTAGAGCGGGCGCACCTCATTCAATAGCAGCACCAGGATGACGGGGACAAGTACAAAGGCGGGAAGAATCCAACCGCCCTGCTTCAGGGTGCTGACCGACCGTAGCCCATAGATGGCCCCGCCCAACGCCAGCGCGGCAAAGATCAAGTCGAAGCCCCAGACGACGGCAAGATCGACACTCAGACCCAGGCTGAATGCATTCACCAGGTCCGGGATGAGGATTGCCAACGTAATCGAGGGAAAGTTCTGCCCGCCGCCCTGGGTAATGATCGTATAGGCGCCGTAGAGGCCAATGAGGCTTCCCACCATCAAAAAGAGGGTGGTCCACAACACGGCGCGGCCAAGCCCGCGTTGGAGCAGCCACCGGAATCCGATCAAAGCCTGGAGGGGCAACAGAAAGACCGCATAATAGTGGGTGGTCAGGAACATGAGTTCGACAACGACAAAGCCAAGCCCAAAGCGCCAGTCAAGCGTCTTGTTTTCCGTGGTTCTGAGCAGCAGATAGGTTGTCAGGATTGCCAGCGTTGCCAGCAGCGCATAGGGCCGCGCCTCCTGGCCATACCAAAGCATAAACGGGTTGATCGCGGCGAGGATCGCGGCCCACCAGGGCGTTGAAGACGGCACAACCGCATGGCGGGCAAGCCAGCGCGCAAGCAACCACAATGCGGGGACGAAAAGGGTGGCCGCGGCCACGGACACGAAGCGAACCACGTATTCGCTGTCCCCAGCCAACCGGACGAGGATGCCCTGGAGCAGGAATGAGAAGAACGGATGCTGATCGATCGTCAGCACGCGTGTGATGCCATCATCGAGCCACAGTGCACCGCGCAGCAGATCCGGGAGCGATTCCTGCGCACGCTGCAAACTAAGGCTTTCGTCCCACCAGAAGTTCTTGAAATCTAGCAGGGTGACGGTGCGGGCGAATGCAAGCAGGATCAGACCGAGCAGCAGCAACCTTTTCCGGCTTCCGCGCGTCTTTTCCCTGATCATCTTCAACGTCACAACCACACCTCAAGCATCGTCGGTGACTTTTCATTCCCCGATTTCATACGCAAACCCGGATTGTAACACGTCAAGGGCTGATTTCCATTTCCGTAAGGGTTGCCGCGTCAGCTAGCAGGCGGTTGCCACCGCCGGTCACTGCCGGCGCGCACACCGTCGCCGCCATAAAAGCCGATCAACAGACGGTAGACGCCGGGAACCGCGTGATCGCTCACTTTCAACGTTACTTCATCGAGAATGATTTCGTCTGGAGTCCAGGACCAGGTTGGGTTGGCGCCACGCTGCGGGATGCTATCATCTTGTGCGGCCATCTCGTTGCCGGCACCAACAAGCTGGACAAAGCGCTTCAGGTCCGGGGGCTGAGCGCCAGTCCTACGGTATACCATCGTGACTGTCATGCGTGCCCCTGGGCGTAATTGCGTCTCGGCCGTGGCCAGGTCGAACCCCAATAGTTCAATGTTGTCACCAAAGCGGATGTTAAGGCGATGGCTGGCTGTCTTCACCTGGTTGCGGTTCACGATCTTGATCGGTGGGAGCCGCAAGACGTCGACAGGTGCAGAAGATTCGCCCTCGTAAACTGGCAGCAATTCACCGTCCTTAATGGTATAGAGGCCACCAAAGGCCAGTATAGACCACTTGCGCTGTCTTCCGGCAAGTTTAGCCGGTACGTGTCGGGGTAAGTGCGCCCGGGCAACCAGGTCGTCGCCGGTGACAATTCTGGTCCCGGCACCTGATCGACCTTGAGCAGAGGCGTCCCATTATCGTCTACGAGATGGGTAAAGCCGTGGTAGCTTTCTGCCGCGGGCGCCGCTGCCTGCCAATACAAGGTCAAGTCAAGGGTGTTACCGGCTTCAACCGTCGTCAGTATCTGGTTGGGCGCCTGCACCGGCGTCGTTTCTGGGTGAATGTCAAAACCGACAAACTGGATCTGTTGGTCGAAACGCGCTGCCAATGCGTGTTGTGGCGACGCGTTTTGCGCGATGGGGTGGGCCAGTTCGAATTTACCGACGATGGAGGGGGTAATTGCCAGTTCTTCGGATGTTGCGCCAAGACCCACGGCAATGGTATAGGCGCCTGCCGGCAATCCGGCCGGTAACGCCAGCTGCATAGCGTCGTCGACAAGCGTGCCGGCTGCCCAATTGCTGGCACGCTGCGCATTAAATTGGGATACTGTACAAGTCGCTGATAACGTTTCCCAAACTGTCCAGGATTTGCCAACGCATTTGGAGTGTCGATGGTGGTGTGCGAAACGTACCAATATGGATAGAGTGTCACGTCACGGTCGCCATCGTCTTTCCGATATCCGACGAGGCTGACGTTATGAGCTTTTACTTCGTGTGGGCAAAGTGATGGCACTCACCGGGCCGGTGCCTTAGCAACATTGCCACCTCCGGTCATGCCACAACTACCTGCCAGTAGACGCATGCGACTCAACGCCACAGGACAAGGCCAATATGCCAAGAGAAATGAGACCGATCCAGTTTGCCATGCGTTTGCTTGGCGTCAGCTGCCATATCTTTTCAACCACGTGTTGGCCAGCAGGTATGTCTACGGTTAGCAGCCCCAGGTTTGTCGAAGGATAGGTTGGTAGTTCCTCGCCGTCCACGGTGACTCGCCAGTTCGGATAATAATACTCCTCAAAGCGCAGCGTCCCGCCGGTCGCGCTTGACACGGAGAGAGCGATATTTGTTGCATTTGCCGTCCTTGGTGTCGCTTGAATTTGATCGACCTGCGCGTCGGGTTCGGGTGCGAGCACCAAGTGCCGCCAGCGTGGGCGAAATTCGCGCACCGAACTCGCTGCGTTCAGTGGATCAAGGATTCCTTTCTCAAGTTCTGCCTGCGCCAATGCCTCAGGGCCAAGTCGAATCGCGGAATTTGAGAACATTGGGAAGCGCTCTAAGTGGGGTGTATTGGCGAAAATGATCAGACAAATCACTGCGATCCCCGCCAATGCTTGCCAGCGGGCGTTGCGGATTGAGACGATGTTCCCCCCGGCGAAGAGCGCCAGCGCCACCGAAATGATGCTGAGCAGACGCCACGGAAACTGTAACATTGTCATAACGTCAATGCTTGACCAGAGCGGTAATACCCAGCGCCCTGCCAAGGCGCTGGCAACAAGTGCAACCACTGCCCAATATGTCCATTCGCCATCGCGCCTTCGTGCGAGCAGAAAACCGCTTGCCGCCATGAGTAATTGCACCAGCCCCAATCGGACGGGCCGTTCAAAACTGTACTGGTAGAGCCAATGGAGGTCGAGCATGGTTGACCACGACCACCCATTACCGGGAAGCCAACCGGTGCGCGCAATTTCAAAACGTGCGGCCGTCAGATAGGAGCTTTCCGCAATCAGCGGAAGCCATGCAATGGCGCTGAGCCCCATCGCGAGCACCAGGGCAAGAAACGTCCAACGCAGCGCTGCCTTCGTGGGTAGGTCGTCGTTCACGTGCCGGCGCCAGAGCACCGCAATATAGCCGGGCAAGGTTGCCGCCATGAAGAGCAGCGTGATGCCATGCGCCATGGCGAGCGCCGCCAGGAAGATCGCTGCCGCGGCGAAGTATCGTTCCGGTTGCCCTGAACGCCAGATGCGCCGGAATGACCACAGGATCCACGGAAGTAACCCCTGGGCGAGCGCCTCGGCCACGGATCCGCACATAGACGTTTAGCAGAAGATATGGTGCATACAGATAGGCGACGGCGGCAACCAGCGCAGCCCAAGACCGCTGTGTGCCAAAAACGTCACGCGCCCAGAAATACATCCCCAGCCCACCCATGAGAATGGCGAGCGCCATGGTCAGGACGAATCCTACCTGGGTGCTACCGCCAACCAGGCCGAGTGCAACCGCGACGTAATATGCGGCTGGACCATAAAAATTAAAGAGCGGATAGCCATGACCGAGTTGCATTTCGGGCATCCAGCGCGGCAACCAAACGCCGTCCCGGATTGCGCGTTCAAGGGCAGCAACGCGGAGCATATGGGTGCGACCGTCAAACGATCGCGGTATGCCGTCAGTCAAGAAAGGCAGAAGAGCCGGCACCGCAAGAAACGGGATCATCAACCATAAATGGTCGAGCATCCGCAAGCCACGCTGCGGCCATGCGTCGGTGTGGGCGCCATTTGTGTCGGGGATCTCCACTGTATCAGGTAAAGCTAGCCCAGGCTGCTGCGTAGTTTCACTATTCCTTCAGCCGCACTTCAAGCTGCGCAAGCTCGACATCCTGGCCGGCCACCGTATCGACCGCCGCGCCGGTTGACGGATCGTAGAGCCGCAACGTGAGCCGGTAGGAACCAGGCGGGAGAGCGGGATTCAGCACCAGTCCACGTTGGTCCGTGGCAGACTGCCCGACCACCCAGACACTGGTGGGTGCAAACCAATTCTGGGGCACATAGTCGACGCTCTGCACGATGTTATCGGCTGGGTCCAAGAGCCTAAGACTGAATTTATACTCGGGTGCAGGCTCATGCACAAACCAGTGTGTACTCACGTTTAGCAGTTCTCCCGCCGTCGGTGTTGTGGTCGATACCTCCGCCTGCTCCAACGTGAGTGCGGCGCCAAAACCAACGCCGAGGGTGCGTGTCACCGGCGGCGAGGCCCCTGCTAACCCGTAGAGTGAAACGCGAATACCGTTGTGGTCGGTTGGCTCGGTTGCCCAACCGCGCGTGGCCAACCAGACCTGCGCAGTGGCGGGCAAGTGGAAATAGAGCACTTCCCAAACGCGTTCCGCTCCGGCAGTGAATTCCTGCAATTCGCCGTCCGCCGCATCCAGCGATTGATTCTGAAGCTCGGAGATGGCAAATATTGGTGCGGATCCTTTGTAGTAATGCAGGAAAACTTTCTTTGGGTCCGGACCATCGACGAGCACGACATCGTTGGGGCGCAGACTCGACTCGATGCGCGCGGCGGCGCCGCGAAAATCCGGCTTGTGGAGTGAACTGTCCGTAGTCTGGCGCTGCACTGCCATCAGGTTAGTGACGACAAGCAAACCGATCACAATCAAAGCCGCAACTGGCGCCAACCATCGGCGGATCGGCGGGAGTGCCCCGCGCCAGAAACGGAGATCCAGCAGCCCCACGCCCCCGGCGCAGAGAAGCAACAAAGGGGCGGCAATGAAAATCGTGTAGCGCTCATGATAGTCGGGATTGCGAATCGCCAACCAGAACGCAATCGCCAATGGAATGGCTGTTAGTGAGATGAGATAGAAGCCAGCGGCGCGACGGCTGCGGACCCAATAGAAGATCCCGGTCACCGCAAGGGCAAGATAGAGCCAGGGCAGCCACCCGCGCCAGGGTTCCGTCATGGTCTCTCCAGCCGTATAGGCGGTCAGGTACCGCCAGGGAAGCTCCAGCGCCACACCCCCTTGTCGCCACCCTGTGAAACTGAAAATCTCCAGGGCGCGGGGCAGCCACGGCGCAAACAACAGCAATGCCGCCACCGCCGCAGCCAACCAACGGAGAAAACCTGACCAGTTGCGCGTGGCAAGCACCCATCCCACGACAAAGACCGTTTGTGCGATCGGCGTCAATGCACCATACATGTGCAAGTAAACAGCAGCCGCTGTGGCGATGGCATATCCTGCCCCCCACCCAATCGTTGCACGACCGGATGCTGCCAGCAGGCGCCAGAGACACCAACTGGAAAGCAGTGTGGCGGCGAGCAGCCAGGAATACATCCGTACTTCTTGGGCGTACCAGACTTGAAACGCGCTTGAAGCAAGCAGCGCGCCCGCACTGAGCACGACCAGTGCGCGCGTTGGGTTCATTCTGTACTGTAGATCGGCCCCCAGGCGCATGATCAGAGCGACAGCCAGTGTGGAGGCAACCAGCGAAAGAAAACGCGTGGCGTAGTCGGCGTCACCTACGAGTGGCAGCCAACCGTGTAGCAGGACAAAGTAGCCGGGGGTATGCTCGACCGGCATGTTGCGCAGCAGATCTGGGAGCGTCTGCACCGCCCGGAGGAGGCTGATGCCTTCGTCGCTCCACAGGCTCTGAAAGTCGAGCCGGTAGGTGCGCACGGCAAATGCAAACAAGAGAATTGCCAGCGTCAGGACACGCAATACCGGGTTTGGCGTCGCATGTGGAGGCTGGGAGGTGGCGGCAAGTTTCATGCAAATATCGAATTTTATCACAGATCTGCCACCACCCAAGGCGACAGACCCGCAGAAAAGTGCTACGATAGCAGTACCCCACGAGATTGCGTGCCATGATGGTCAATGGAGTCCCCTACATGACAGAGACACCGAAGCGTAAGATTCTTGTTGTCTGCACCGCCAATATCTGTCGCTCCCCGGCAGTGGCAGGCATGATCGAGATGCGCTTGGCGGCGAAAGGGATCGCCGAGCTCGTTTCCGTCGTGTCCGCTGGCGTCTTTGCACAGGAAGGGTATGGCGCGGACCCCATCATGGCCGCGTTCATGCAGGAAGCGGGGGTTGACCTCAGCAACCATGTGAGCCACCCTCTTGGCCTTGCAGACGTTACTAATGCGGACCTGATCATCGTGATGGAAGAGGCGCATCGCACTGCGATCTTTCACCGCTGGCCACGGGTGTTGCACAAGGTGCTCTTGCTGAGCGAACTTGCCGGGGAACATGCAGACCTCGATGATCCACATGGTGGCTCGAATGAAGCCTATCTGCAGGCAATTGCCCTGGCCGAACAGTGGCTTGACAATGGGTGGGCACTGCTGCAACGAAGGCTCGATCTACCGGCGTGAACATCTGGCCCGGCGAGATGAGCCATTCGTCCGCCAAACGGACATGGCAGTGCCGATATCCCCGGCAGACAGACACCCAAAAAGTTGAAACACCCACGCGGTTTGGGTTCGTTGACAATAGTCATAGGCTTGACGTACACTAGCGGGCGTATAGCGCCTCCTCGCCGGGCTGACCGGCACGCCGAAGCTTCCCAGAAACTGCGACTAGTTCGGTCGCACAGGTAGCAGTGATTCTTTACACGTCTGTTCGGCTCAGTCAAAGTCAAACAAACAAATGCCGTGAAGGGAGAATTCTATATGGTGCGTAAGCAACTGTGGTCCATGCTGAGTGTGCTTGTGCTGATGGCGCTTGTACTTGGCGCCTGCGTCGCGCCGGCCGCTGCACCTGCTGCAGCGCCTGCCGGTGGCGAAGCTGCGGCAACGCAGGAGGCCGCGCCGGCAGCAGAGGCCGGTGGTATTCAGATTCCGACGATCGAGGAAGGCAAGTTCAACGTAGCGTTTGTCTATGTTGGCCCGATCGGTGATGGCGGCTATACGTATGCGCACAATCAGGGGCGTGAATATGTCGATGCGCAACTGGGCGACAAGGTGCACACCGCCTACATCGAGAGCGTACCTGAAGGCGCTGATGCCGAGCGCGTCATCCGCAATCTGGCTCGCGCCGGCTTCGATGCCGTGATTACGACCTCATTCGGTTATATGGATCCGACTGCGACCGTTGCCGAGGAGTTCCCGGACACCGACTTCATCCATGTATCCGGTTTTAAGAGCAATGACACGAACTTCGCCAACCTGTTTGGCGCCATGGAAGACATGAAGTATCTCTCCGGCATGGTCGCCGGTGCGCGCGCAAAGGCTGACGGTAGTAACAAGGTCGGCTACATTGCGCCCTTCCCGATTCCCGAAGTGATCCGCCTGGCCAATGCCACGACGATGGGCATGCGCCAGACCTGCCCCGAATGCACGATGGATCTGCGCTGGACTTTCTCCTGGTTCGATCCGAAGGGCGAGCAGCAGGCGGCTGAGTCGCTGCTGGATGGTGGCGCAAGCGTCGTGGTTACGGGCGCTGACACTCCGTTCCCGGTCAAGGTCGCCGGCGAGCGTGGTCTTTGGGGTATCGGCTACGACAGCTCGAACTCCTGCGAAGTCGACCTGGCGCACTGCCTCACCACCCCCTACTGGAACTGGGGCCCAGAGTATGCGGCATTGATCCAGCAGATGATGGATGGCACCTTCCAGGGTGGTAGCATCTACTTTGACGCGGATAGTGGTGGTCTGGGATTGGTGGGCTTCATGGAAGGCGAGACGCCGTTGGAAGGCGTGCCCGCCGATGTGATCCCGCTGGTGCAGGAGACCCTGGCCAAGATGGAGAGCGGCGAGATGACGCGCTTCGACATCTTCTCCGGCCCGATCAAGGATAACAAAGGCGCCGAAATTGTGCCTGCAGGTGAGCAGTTGACGCAACTGGACCTCGAAGGCCTTGAAGGCTGCACCTATTGCATGAACTGGCTCGTCGAGGGTGTTGTCCCCGACGCTGAGATTCCACAGTAGTAGTTCGCAAGCAGGTTCGGGTGGGCTGGTGATCTGAGACAGGTCGCCAGTCCACCTCTATCAATCACCGATATCCTCTCTCTAGCACCGACACGCGAAATAATCCTATGCCAGACGCAACTTATGCCGTCGAGATGCGCGATATTACCAAGCGTTTCCCCGGCGTGTTGGCAAATGACCACGTCAATTTCGGCGCGCAGGCGGGCGAAGTCCATGCGCTGTTGGGTGAGAATGGCGCCGGCAAATCCACCTTGATGAACGTGCTTTGCGGGCTCTATCGACCCGAAGCCGGTGCGATTCTCATCGATGGCCAACCGGTGCACTTTCATTCGCCGCGTGACGCCATTCAAAGCGGCGTCGGCATGGTGCATCAACACTTTATGCTGGTGCAGTCGCAGAGCGTCGCCGAGAATGTATTTTTGGGCGTGCGCAACGCCAGCTTCAGTCTGCGCAGCCAGCAGATGGCGGCCGCCGTGCAGAAGATCGGCGATCAGTACGGTCTGCCGGTGGACCCCAATGCCAAGATCTGGCAGCTCTCGGTGGGTGAACAGCAGCGCGTCGAGATTATCAAAATTCTGTACCGGGGTGCGCGCATTCTGGTGTTGGACGAGCCGACGGCAGTGCTCACGCCGCAGGAAAGCGAGATGCTCTTCCAGACGCTGCGGGCCATGAAGAACGACGGCAAGACGATCATTTTTATTTCACACAAGCTGGAAGAAGTCATCTCCATTGCCGATAACGTGACGGTGCTCCGCGCCGGCAAAGTCGCGGCGACGACGCCGGCCAAGGGGATGACGAAGGCGCAACTCGCCAGTTTGATGGTGGGGCGCCAGGTGTTCTTTCAGTTTGACAAAGCGCCGGCCAAACTCGGTGAAGTCCGGTTGGCGCTGGCCGGCGTCGAGGCGCAGGACGACAAGTTCTTGCCCGCACTGCGTGGGGTGTCGCTTGAAGTGCGCAGCGGCGAAATCGTGGGTATTGCCGGCGTTGCGGGCAATGGACAGCGCGAACTGGCGGAGACCGTGACCGGCTTGCGGAAACTCACTGCGGGGAAGATCACCGTAGCCGGGCGCGATGTGACAGGGTCTCCACCCCTGGTGATGATTGATGCCGGCATCGCCTATGTGCCTGAGGATCGCCATCACACGGGCACTGCGCCAAACTTGAGCGTCGCCGAGAACCTGGCGTTGAAAGCCTACCGTAAGCCACCGATTGGCCACGGCGCCCTCATCGCACCGGATGCCATGCAGACCTCGGCGGTGGATTTGATCCGCGCTTTTGACATTTCGACCCCTGGACCACAGACGCCTGCCCGCAAGCTGAGTGGTGGTAATCTGCAGAAGGTGATTCTGGCACGGGAGATTTCGGCGGAGCCACAGGTGTTGATTGCGGCCTCGCCCACACGGGGCCTTGACATCGGGGCGACGGAATCGGTGCGTAAATTGCTGCTGGCGCAGCGTGACGAAGGCGCGGCCATTCTCTTGATCTCCGAAGATCTTGATGAGATTTTCGCCATTTCTGATCGGATTGTGGTCATGTACGAGGGCAGCATCATGGGAGAGTTCCCCACGGCGGAAGCAGAGATTGGCCAGGTGGGTCTGCTCATGGCGGGCGGTGAGCATGGCGCGCATGCAAGTGCGGTCTGATCGAACGGTGATTTTTCAACCAGTAGAGGCGGTCTGCGGAAGATGACCACAACGACGACAAATGCACCGCGGGGGGGCGCCGCGCATCCGATTTGAACGGAGGCTGGAGCAGCCGCGCTGGCTCTCCATCGCCAGCCCGTTTATTCTGGTGGCCGCGGCGTTGGCGGTTGGCGCCGCCTTGCTGGCGCTTGTCGGCGCCGCACCCCTGGTCGTTTACGGCCGGATGGCGGAAATCGCGTTTGGCAGCGCCTATGGTTGGTCTGACACAACCATCAAGGCGACCCCTTTAATCCTTGCCGGATTGGGCGTCTCAATCGCGTTCAAGATGCGCCTCTGGAATATCGGCGCCGAAGGCCAACTCTTTATCGGCGCCTGGTGTGCAACAGGTGTCGCGTTGTTTTTGATGCCGAAAGATACGCCACAAGCGTTGATGCTGCTCGCGATGGGGCTGGCCGGGTTTATCGGCGGCGCCTTTTGGGGGTTCATCCCCGGCGTGCTTAAAGCGAAGTTGAACATCAACGAAATCATCACAACGCTGATGCTCACCTATGTCGCATTTCAGTGGAACAACTTTTTCGTCTATGGGCCATGGAGTCAGCGTGGCTTTGGTCTTACCGAGCAATTCCCGAAAAGCGCCTGGATGCCCCGCTTTACGGATTTTGGCAAGATCTTCCCGGCGTTCCAGGGCATGACCGCCCACTTCGGCATCCTGTTGGCGGTGATCCTTGCCGTTTTCCTCTGGTTTGTCTGGCGGCGATCCAAATGGGGATTTGGCGTCAAAATCATCGGCGATAACCCTCGGGCCGCACGCTATGCCGGAATCAACCTCACGCGCAATATCATTGTGGTCATGATGTTGAGCGGTGGGTTGGCCGGGATTGCCGGCATGGTCGAGGTGAGCGGCGTGGTGCACCGCTTGCAGGAGCGCTTCTCGCCCGGCTATGGCTACACGGCGATCATCATCGCCTGGCTCGCCAAATTGAATCCGCTGGCCATTATTCTGGTCTCTTATCTCTTTGGTGGTCTGCTGGTTGGCGGGGACGCCATTCAGCCAGCCGGCATTGCAGGTATGTTGCAGGGAGTCATTCTCTTCGTAGTGGTCGGCGGCGAATCGATGCTGCAGTACCGCATCAGAGTGGAACGCTAGTCTATGGATCTCAGCTTCTTTGTTGTCTTATTGGCGGCCGGCATCCGTTATGGAACGGGCACATTGTTTGCGACGATTGGCGAAATTTTCGCTGAACGTGCGGGCGTGCTCAACGTCGGCATCGAAGGCATGATGTTGATGGGGGCGGTCACCGCCTATGGCGCGGCGTATTATACCGGCAATCCCTGGCTGGGGTTGCTGGTTGCGCTGATTGTTGGCGGCGTCATGGCGTTGTTGCATGCGTTTGTGACGATCACGCTGCGTGCGGATCAGGTGGTCAGTGGGCTGGCGCTGACACTCCTGGGGGCCGGCTTGAGCGCCGTGATTGGTGCGCCGCTGGTTGAAGTGCGCGATGCCCCGCAACTGCCGGCGTTTCCCATTCCTGGGCTTGCACAGATTCCGATTCTTGGCCCGATCTTCTTTGACCATAATGTGATCGTCTATATCGGGCTTTTGGCGGCGCCGATCGCCTGGTGGTACATCTATCGGACGCGGCCGGGGATGGAATTGCGCGCGATCGGCGAGTATCCGGCTGCCGCCGACGTCCTGGGCATTGCCGTCATCCGGCAACGGTACTTATATGTTATTTTTGGAGGCATGTTGGCCGGTCTTGGCGGCGCTGCCCTGAGCCTGGCCATTACGCCGCTGTGGGTCGAAGGGATGACGGCCGGTCAGGGCTGGATTGCCCTGGGGCTGGTCATCTTTGCCAGTTGGAATCCGCTGCGCGCGGCGCTTGGCGCCTACCTCTTCGGCGCGATCGGCCGGTTGCCATTGGACTTGCAGAATTTGCCGTTGTTTCTTGCCAATCCGCAACTGGGCTACTTCGCGCGGATGCTGCCCTATCTTTTTGTGATTCTGCTGATGATCATCAGCGCCCGTGGCAACATGCGGCGCCGGATCGGTGCACCGGCCGCGCTTGGCCAGCCGTACGTCCGTGAAGAGCGCGGCGCCTGAGCCATGTTGCCACTCTCCCATATCGCCTACACCTGGTTGACGCTTAGTCTGGCACAGGATTATCTGGGCGTGGCGCCGGAGGCGGATTACCGGATGATCGCGCTGGCAGCCACTGCCCCCGACCTGATCGATAAGCCGCTGGCAGCCGCCTATTTCTATCGTAAGCACAGGTCGGCAGTGCTTTTGCACATACGCTCCTGGTGAATCTCGCTGCGATTTGGTGGACGCTGGGTAAGTTGCCCAATATCTGGGTGTACACCTCTGCGTTTGTGGGGCATGCGCTCCTGGATCGGCTCTGGTTGTTTCCGGATACCTTTTTATTGGCCGCTGCGCGGTGGCGGTTTCATGTCTGGGGCAAGCGCGGTTCCGAACAGAAAGCGATGCGCACGGCGTATTGGGTTGCCTTCACCCGCCGGCCGGAACTCTGGGGCTGGGAACTCGGGGGCTTTATCGCGCTGGGCATCTTCATATGGCGCAAACGTCTCTATCGCCGCGATCATCTGCTCAGTTTCCTCCTGACAGGGCGGACGGATCTGCTATAAGACCGATCACACATCTCCTGCCTTCAACCTTTCTGCAGTCACCATGCTAGAATCCACGATATGCAGCCGACGACGGATGGGGCGCGCCACACGGGGCGCAGAGTTCTGGTCAATACGGGAGCTCTCACCGGCGCCAGCCTCTATCGCATCGGGATGAGTTTTGTCCTCCAATTGCTGATCGCCCGACGGCTTGGCGTGGATGCGCTTGGCCACTACACCATTGCGATGGCCTATCTTAATGTCAGCCAGGTGCTCAGCGAACTTGGCCTGCCATCGCTGCTGGTGCGCGATCTGGCGCAGTCGCCCTGGCGGCGCCGCAGTTACTTTCGGGCGCAGTTGCTCCTGCAGTTTGGGGCGGCATTGTTGGTATGGGTTGGCCTCGTGCTCCTTTCCTTTGTCCTCCCCTATGGTGAAACGACGCAGATCTCGCTCTGGCTGGTGGGGGCCACCTTGCCCTTGTATGCTGCGTCCTCTACGGCGCAGACGCTTTTTCAAGCCGGCGAGCGGATGGAGCTCGTCATGGGCACCGAGATTTTTGTCAATACGCTGATTCTGGTCTTCAGCCTGGTGATCCTGTGGCGTGGTGGCAACGAGATGATGCTGATTGCTGTCATTGTGGTGGCGCAAGTCTGCTCAACCGCGATCTGTCTCTGGCTGGTGCCACGGAGTAAGTTGCTGGCAGTGCCGCAGGAGGGTGGCAGCGTTGCGCGTCTCCCGCTCTTACGGCAGGCCATGCCCTTCCTTGGGCTATCCCTTGGCGACGTGCTCCTGCAGCGGATGGATATTCTCCTGTTGAGCATTTTTGCCGGGCCGATGGTGACTGGGATCTATAGCGCGGCCTACAACGTCGTGCGCGTGCTGATGAAACTGGTGCAGAGCTTCTGGAAGGCGCTCTACCCGACGCTGAGCCGGCTGCACCGTCAGGCGCAAGACCAGTATGAACGGCTGGCACGTTTGGGCCTACGGTATGGCCTGCTGCTACTGATGCCGCTGGCCACGATTGGGGCGGCAGTCGCCAACGGTCTGTTTGCCCTTGTCTTTGGGCCCGAGTACACAGCATCGGCAGTTGTCTTCCAGATCCTGATTTGGTCTGCGCCGCTCTTCCTCTTTGAGAACTACGCGATCACGCTCTTGATGGTCGAACGCCATCCGCGCAGTAGTCTCGGTCTGCTTGCGCTCCATATTGGGGTCACAGCCGTTGCCCTGCCACTGCTGACGCAGCGTGGCGGTGCGCAAGGCGCGGCCTGGGCGGGTGTACTTGCCGGTATGGTAGGCGCCACGGCTGGATTGTGGATGCTGCATCACTATGAGGCGCCGGTTCAACTGCAACGGCTGTGGGGTATCTTCGCCGCTGCCGCCATTGCGGGGATCGTTGCCTGGCTGCTGCCGGTTCCCTGGCTGCTACAGGTGGCGGCAGGCGGCGCGGTTTATCTGCTCGTTTGCTGGTTGGCGCGTGCGTTAACCGCGGCTGATGTCCAAACACTACGCCGTACGTTGGCGCATCGTGGCTAAAGAAACTGCCAGGAAGCTTCATGCTTCCTGGCAGTGGTCTACCAAGATCGGTGAAATCGGTTCGATTACCGCCGGACAAAGGGCAGTTGGAGCCGTTTGCTGGTAACCATAATCTTCGTCTGACCGGTCGATGCAATGACATCGTTGCCGGCGTTCATTGCATCGACCGTGAAGTTGTGCAAAGAACCTTCCTTGAGGTTGGCGAACCGATAGGCCGTATTGACTCCTGCATTGACGGTCTCGGTGATTGGCAGCGTGCTGGTACCCACCTGAACATAGCCGTGTGTAATCCGATAGTGGTCGACTTGTTGGGCAATGGTGGCATCGACGCGCCAACTGACATAGACGGAGTTTGTGGTCGCATAGACCTGGTTATACGCCATCTCCGGTTGTGGTGGCGCGGTGAACTCGTCGGCGCCATAGTCGGGGCGGCCGTCGATCCGCTTCTCGTTTTCGAAGTCGACGCTTGGGGTCGTGCCCACTGTCCGGTCACGTGCGACCGAACTTGCCCCGATGTGATAGTCATAGTTCGGGGAACCCTGCGATAGATAATCGAGCGCCCCGTCAATCATCGACTCCATCCCGGTGATGTTGCCGACAGTCGCGCCGCGATTGCCACTGTAAACGCCGCCTTCAAAGTTGATGTAACTCCCACTCCCGGCGAGCAACACCTGGTTATAGGCGCCACCGGAGTGATTCGCCACGATGCTGCGCCGGAGCGTGACGGTTGCATATGGATTGCCTGGCTCCGCCGAGTTTTGCAGTTGCAGGATGGCGCTTCCATAGGAGAAACCGTCGGTCGTGTTATTCGTGATCGTGCAGTTCTCGCCGGTAACCGTGGAATTGAAGTTGAAGATAGCGCCGCCACCGCCACCGCCAGCACGACTGCCTGCGCCGTTCGCGGCACGATTGTCGGCGATGATGCAATTCAGCATGGATACTTTGGAGGCGTTGTCCTTGCCGGAGCTGCGCGTGATGTTGATTGCGCCGCCGTTGCCGCCGCCCCGATCTCCGCTCGTGCCATTGCCGCCAATCCCCAGGTTGCCAATCATGACGACGCGGTCAAGATTGATCGTGGCGTTGATGCCTTCGATGGCCCCGCCATTGCCCAGCCAGCCATATTGCGCATTGCCACCGCGCGCAACGTTGAATCTGACCTTGGCGTCGGTGAGGTTGAGTTGAGCACCCTCGACTTTGAAGGCGCCGCCAAAGGCGCCGCCGGCATGCACCCCGGCATTGCCACCGGTCGCCTCGTTGTTCTCGGCCACCACACCATACAGCGACGCAGTTGAGCCAGGCATGATGGTGGCGGCAGCGCCAAAGGCATCTGCACGCGCCCCGTTGTCGTCCCCATAGCCGCTGGAACTGCCCCCGATCGACCGGTTGTTGAGAAACTTGAGTCCGTAGCCATTTACGTTTGCACTGAGCGCATGGATGCCACCGCCGAGCGCATAGCCGCCGCGACTGGCGCCGGAACCGGCCTGGGCAACATTCTTCTCAAAAGTGACGTTTTGGAGGTAGGCCCCGCTCACGCTGCGCATGCTCACGGCGCCGCCTGAGGCGTAGCCGCCGGCGCCGGAGGACCGATCGCCACCGCGCGCAACATTGTTCGAGAACACCATATGGCGCAAATCAATTGAACTCACGTAGAGCGCCATGATGGCGCCGCCAAATGCCCAATAGGAGTCGACCCCCGGACTCTTGCTCAGCCCCATGCCGAACCCGTTGCGAACAGTGAAGCCTTCCATATGAAGGGCCGTGGTGCCTGGATTGGCCCAGCTCATCACCAGCGCGCCACGATCCTGGTTGCGCCCGTCAATAATGGATAGATTCGTCGCGGCATCTGCTGCCGTCCAATTTCCCGCGGCATAACCACCGAGGATCGTCATTCGTTTCTGGAACAGACAGGCGACAGCCGTCGCGCCGATGGTGTTTTCACATTGTGAGGCTGCAGTACGCGTGTAAACAATCCCGGTCGGGCTGCCGGCCACTTTAATTGTGTCGTTATCCGCCGCTTTGTCGATTGCAAACTGGATGGTGCGACAGGGGTTGCCGGTCCCGCCGCAGGCTGGGTCGTCGGAACCGGAGGCACCGTCCACGTGCAGGGTGTTCTGGGCAATTTCGTCTTGCGCCTGGACGCTTATTGGCAACACAGTCGCCAGTATCAAGATACACGAAACCAGCAACGACAACGTACGCTGGGAGCGTGCCCGATTAGCTTTCCGCATGGTTTTCCTTCCTAAAGTCGCGATTGGCGTATCACGCTTTGTGGCTTGTGGCGACATTGCCGGCATCAGTACGCACAAAGCAGGGATTTCAATCCCTGCTTCTACTATAGCATGCTGTGTTGGGTGTGCTCTTCGGAGGAACGGCGCAATCAATACGGACGCTTGACGCAGGCTTAACGCGATTGCGTCGAGATTCATGCAACTATAGTGCGATTATCTGCGGAGGTACGCTTGGAAGCGGGTTAAAGTGCGCATGATCCGGCCATTGGCATAGGCCTGAGCAAGCGCTCGCCACCGATCGCGATCGGCGCGCAGTGCATCGGTGAGGTCATGCGTTGCACTGGGTGTCCCAATCCGATCCGGCGCACGTTGTGGCGCCTGGCAGAGGCGAAGCAGTGGCATTGCGGCTTGTTCCCAACTCAATGCCGCGCACGCAGCGTCGAAGCGCTGGCTGCGATCTGCCGGGGTTTCCTGCAAGAGCCGGTCAGCCGCGGCGACGACGGCGTCGAGATCGTTGGGTGCAACAACCGCCCCCAGGTCATAGCTGCCGATCAATTCTGCGGTTGCATCGCCGGCGGTGACGATGCTGGGTAAATGCGCCCAGATGGTTTCCAAAGCACGGCTGCGGAAGGCCAGACGTGTTTCAAAGGTCTCATGGTGCAGGGAAATGGCGAGCGTACTTTCCTGTAGCACGTGCGGCCATTGGCTGTAGGCCACCCAGTCGCCAAAGAAGACGGCGCGGTCGAGGATGCCAAGCTCACCGGCCAGCGTGCGTGCCGCCTCCACCTGATTGGGCATGCCGGCCATCGCCGGATTTGGATGGCGCGCACCGGGAAAGACAAGTTTGAGATCGGGGTGTCTGGCGACAAGTATTCCGGTCGCGCGCACTGCGGTCAGCGGGTCCAGCCAGGGCCAAAGCCCACCGCCCCAGAGCAGCAGGCGGTCGTTCGCACCAATGCCGGGCCACACGCCGCGAATCACCGGCTGCGGCGCCGGCAGTGGGTCACCCGGCAGACCATACGGCACTACATCGACGAGCCGGCGCAAGGATGGGTCGGCAGCGTATGTTGCAGGGTTGATGCGGCCACTGGCTTCAAGCAGACCGAGCCACCAGTCGCGTTGACGCTCGCTGGCGCAAATGAAGAAGTCGCCGATGGCCAGTTGGCTTGCCAGTTCCACGCGCCGTTGCCGCCAACCTGCTTCACGTACGGCGTCCTCCATGCCGGTGCTCAAGGCAAGCCATTCCGCCATCAACGGATCATAGCCATCGATCACAAGGCAAGCATCAAGCTGCGCCAATTCCGGCAACTCATCGGCGATATCGGACGGTAACAGGCAGACATCCGCTGCTGCTGCCACTGGCGCCAGCGTTGCCCACTCCCGCCGTTTGTAGGTGGCGACGTCGAACCCTGCCGGCGGCAGGGTGGCCAGCGCCTGACCGTCTGCCAGGGGGACTGCCAGGGTGGTCGCGACGTGCCGGCTCAGGACGCGCGCCAGTTGCCAATAGCGGATGCCGGGACCCGCCATCGTTAGGCCGACAATGTCTTGAGAAATAATCAGTAGGCGCGTGGGCATGAGGAAATTACGAATTACGAATTACGATTGGCCACGCGTTGTTGGCGGTGCGTTGGCTGAAGGCGGCGCAATCGGTTATGCAATTGTCGTAATTCGTAATTCGTAATTCGTAATTCATCTTTTGACCAACCGGTATACTTGAACAATGGCATCCACGGTGGCGACGGCAAGCACGATACCGATGACGAGCCGGAACAGTGGCTCAAGGTTGGCTTGCGCCGCCAGATTGCCGGCTGCCAGCATAAATGCCAGCAGCATAATGCCCACTACGGAAAGGAGCAATTCGACCAGGCGCGTGATCGTATGCCAGCGCCCTTGCGTTAGGAGGTAGGTCTTGAGCAGGATTTCCGCAACCCACAGTGCGGTCAGCCAGGGAACAAAGGCCATAAAGCCCGGGCCAAAAATTGGGAAGATGGTCCAGCGGCCATCGACCTGGTTAAAGTACCCGATGCGGTCGCCAAAGCCGTTGAAGATGACGATGGCTGCCAGTGTGAAAGCGATGTCGGCAATGGTCTTGCCGGTGCTGATGCGGTCGGGATCTTCCACTGGCGGCAGCGAATCGGCCTTCCAATCTGCCCGGCGCCTGCCGGCGCGTCTGCCACTCAATGATGGCGAAGATGATGACCAGCATCCCGATGGCCTGCAGCAGGGAAGAGAACAGACCACCAAACGCTGCAAAGAGCGATGGTGCGCCGTTAAAGGTTGCCCCGGCCATCACCATCCCGAAGATAAAGAGCCCTGTCAATGTCAGGAGCACGATTGCCAGCACCGTGCGAAAGACGGGGAAGAGCATGGGACCAATGAGCGATGGTGGCGTGCCATAGCCGGCAACCACTTGTGCGGGCGGTCCCAACTTATCAAGCGTGCGCAGCACCTCATCTGTGGTGGGGTGGGTCACTCGCGCCGGCGGTGTTCAAGGCCGTGTCGATCTGGGCGCGCACATAGGCCTCGGCGGCTTTGTGTTCGCTTGTGGGCTGGTACCGCAGCGCCTGGTGCACATAGCGGTCGATCCAGGTTTGGGCTGGGAGGTCGGGGTTGGTTTGCATACGGCGTGCCTCGTATTTTGTAGCTCGTGTAACAGGACTCGTGATGCATGCAATCCTAATTATCGCGCAGACAGTACCATGCGCATGAGTACGATGGCATTCGTTGAAGGGGCGCCGCGCGCGAACGTCCCCGGCACGGACCACCAGACGATTCATCGATGACCGCGTGCCTGGTCCGTGCCGGGGACGGCTGGCTGGGCCGGGGCCGGCCCCCCCGGCCCCGGTTCCCGGGGGCCGGGGGGGGCCGGCCCGGCGCCCGTTTTGGCCGCGCCGCCTTGCGGGCGGGCGGCCCCCCGGCGCGCCCGCGCCCCCCCCCCCCGGTTCGGGCGCTTGCCGGGCGGGCGAAGCCGCCGCGCCCAGGCGCCCCCCGGCGCCCAAACCTTTAACCGCCTTTGTCCTGCTGGACGGCTTGCCTGTGGCGGGCTCGGGGGCCCCCCCGGCGCGCCCGCCCCTCTTCCGTTTCGGCGCGCTTGGGACTTGGGGCGTATTAAGCGGGCGACGGCGGGGTTCGGCAGGAATTGTCCGCCCCCGCTTCCCCTTCGGCCCGCGGGACGGCCTTGCTTTGCCGGCCGGCCCCCCCAATTTTCCCCCCCCCCCTTTCGTGGCGGCCGCCGGGGCGGGGCGGGCGCGCGCGCGGGGTTCGGAAACCGCGCGCCCCATTTCTCTGGTCCGCCGGCCCTTGCGGCCCCCCCGGGGCCGTCCCCGGCGCGGACCAGTTGCTGGCAACGCAAGATCGTGCTCACGGCGCGCCTGCGCGATAATAGAAGGGTGCGTATTTCGCGTTACCTTTCGACAGGAGCAACCCATGCAAATCCCCGAAGTACATCACCAAACACGAAGTCCAACGTGTCTGCAAAGAACTGGGTCTGCGCGATTGGAGCGCATTGACCGACACCTCTGTGCCACTCTCGGAAGCCGAAGTGATCCAGTCGATTTTGGGCGGCGAAGCCCTGGAGATCACCGCCGACGAATTCAGGCAGGGGCTTGAAGTTGAACTGGAGCACGGCGTCACCTTCCCTGACACCAATGTTACCAACAACCATCCGCTCCTTACCGGCAAGATCGTGACCGCACATCTTAAGGAGAGCCTCGACTACTATCTTCGACTAGATGTCGCCGAGTTGGAAGGGGATCTGCTCAAGGCAGCCGAGGCCGGCAATGCCGAGAAGTTGGCCAGCGTCTATGGCCGGCTTGTAGGCGCCCGCTATGTACTGGCGCGCCGTGAAAGGGATCGGTTGGCCGCGGCAAAAAACGGGTGAGAGCGTATTGAGTATGAAACTTCTCTCCATGCACGACGCTGTCGCGCGGTTTGTCCCCGACGGCTGCTCACTTGCCATCGAAGGTTTCACCGCCTTTATCTGCTTTGCAGCCGGTCATGAGATCATTCGGCAGCGCCGGCGTGATCTCACCCTGATCCGGATGACACCGGACCTCATCTACGACCAGATGATCGCAGCCGGCGTGGCCCGCAAACTGGTCTTCTCGTACCTGGGCAACCCGGGTGTCGGTTCCCTACACGCGATCCGGCGCGCCGTCGAAAAGAGCATTCCTCAGCCGCTCGAACTGGAAGAATACTCGCACTATGGGATGGTGGGGCGCTACATTGCGGGGGCAAACCGCATGCCTTTCTTCCCGTTGCGCAGCTATGTGGGCACTGACCTGCCCGACGTCAATCCCGCCATTCGCTTCATCGAAGATCCCTACGGCACCGGGCCGATCGCAGTGGTTCCTCCCCTCAATCCGGACGTCGCGATCATCCATGCCCAGCGCGCGGATGCTGACGGCAACACCCAATTGTGGGGACTTACCGGCATGCAGAAGGAGGTTGCCTTTGCGGCCGGCAAGGTGATCGTGGTTGTCGAGGAAATCGTGCCTGAGGAGGTGATTCGCGGAGACCCGAATCGAACCCTCATCCCGGGGCTGATCGTCGACGCCGTTGTGCATGAACCGCTTGGCGCCCACCCATCTTATGTGCAGGGCTATTATGATCGCGACAACGAAGCCTACCTGGAGTGGGACCGGATTTCGCAAGATCTGGCTGCCACTGAGGACTGGCTACAGGAATGGGTCTACGCTGTCCCCGACCGCACGGCGTATATCGAGAAACTTGATCCTGGCGTGATGGTGCGTCTCTCTCCAGGCGAAGCGCTCGCAACACCGGTGAATTACGGGCGCTATGCGTGACGCAATCGAGCCAGCCTTTGCAAGGGGAGAGACCTGATGCCGGATCAAGCTTATACACCCGCCGAAATGATGATCGTCGTGGCGGCACGCAAACTTGCCGGTGTGCGCACCGTCTTTGTCGGTGTCGGCATGCCGAACATTGCGTGCAACCTGGCGCGTAGAACCGTCGCCCCGAACCTGGAACTGATCTACGAATCCGGCGTCTACGGTGCGCAGCCCGCACGCCTCCCGCTCTCGATCGGTGACCCCACGCTAGTGTCCGGCGCAACCTCCGTTGTGTCGATGGCCGACCTCTTCGGCCTCTATCTCCAACGCGGTCTGGTGCAGGTCGCCCTGCTGGGCGGCGCGCAGATCGACCGCTACGGCAACCTGAATACGACTGTCATCGGCGACTATGCTCATCCCAGGACGCGCCTTCCTGGGAGCGGAGGCGCCTGTGAAATTGCCATCAATGCCCAACAGCTCTTCATGATCATGCGGCTGAAGCGCCGTGCCTTTGTGGAGAAGCTCGATTTCGTCACCAGCCCCGGTCATCTGGGTGACGCCAACCGGCGGGCGGCCTTTGGGTTGCCCGGCGCCGGCCCCAGCCTTGTCATCACCGACAAGGCCGTTCTTGATTTTGCCAATTCTGAGCGCGAAATGCAGGTCGCAGAGCTCTATCCGCAGGTCACCCTGGCGGAAGTGCAGGCGGAGACCGGTTGGCCGCTGCGCGCGGCTGCGAATTTGGTCGCGACATCTGCGCCAACTGCCGCCGAACTCGAGTGCATTCGGCATGAACTCGATCCTATGGGACTCTATCGCAACTAGCTGCCACCAAATGCGGGCCATGTTACTTCAATGTTAAATGATTCCTGCTTTACTATGGGGCAGGAAACGAATTTGGATTGATCGGCGGAGGGCGCGATGGGAATCACAGGACTTCATCACATTACGATCGTTGCGAACGATGCGCAGCGCAATATCGATTTCTACACCGGCGTGCTGGGGATGCGGCTGGTGAAGAAGACGGTAAACTTTGATGCGCCGGAGAGCTATCACCTTTACTTCGGCGATGAAACGGGCCGGCCGGGCACTGCAATCACCTTCTTCGAATGGCCAGGTGCACCGAAGGGTGCGCCCGGTATCGGCGGCACCCATCACTTCGCACTGCGCACGCCGACCTATGAGGCGCTGCTGAAATGGAAGCGACGGCTGACCGACTTGGGACTGACCGTGGATGGTCCATTTGATCGGCGTTACTTTACCTCTATCGCTTTCCGCGATCCGGACGGCACCATTGTCGAGATCGCGACCGACGGTCCGGGCTGGACCGTTGATGAACCGGAAGGTCAGTTTGGTGCGGAATATCGTGAGCCGCCGTCCGAACTGCTCATCGCCATTCGCGACGAGGCCCACATCCGCGCGGAGATGTGGCCAGAGCCGATCCCGCAGATCACGGCGGACATGGCGCTCATGCAGGGGATGCACCATATTAGCGCGATCGGCGCAGACATCGAACGCACCCATGCCTTCTTCGGTGGGCTGCTGGGGCTGCAGCGGGTGAAAATGACTTCGGATGTGGATACTCCGGGTTCGGCGCACTGGTATTGGGGGGTAGGCGAGGGCGCGCCCGGCACCTTGATTACCTACGTCGAGCGTGACCCGCGGCGCGAACCGCGCGTGCGGATGGGCGCCGGCCAGACCCACCACTATGCCTTTGCCGTTGCCACCGAAGAAGCGCAACTCGCGTTTCGTGAGAAACTGCTGGGCGCCGGTCTGCGGGTGTCACCGGTGATGGATCGCATCTATTTCAAGAGCATCTATACGAATGATCCGGACGGCCATATTGTTGAAATCGCCACGGCAGGACCGGGTTTTGCCGTCGATGAGCCGGTGGCGGAATTGGGAACCCATCTGAAGCTGCCACCCTGGTACGAGGCGCACCGCGATTCGATTGAGCGCAACCTAAAACCCATTTCGGCGCCAATCTGGTCGCCGGCGCGCTGAACTGCAACAAGGAACTGGTATGGGACGTGAGATAGCATTGCATCGTGGGATGCCAGTTGCATTGGTGGGTGCACCCGTAGATCAGGCGCAGGAGGCCATGATCCTGCTGCATGGCCGCGGCGCCACCGCAGAGGACATCCTCGGTTTGACGCAAGAGTTTGATGCTCCCGATCTCGCTTTCATTGCGCCGCAAGCCGCCAATTCAACCTGGTACCCGAATCGATTTATCGCACCGGTCGCCAGTAATGAACCGTGGTTGACCTCGGCGCTCGACGTGGTGGACGGCCTTGTCAACCGGTTGCTGGCAGCCGGACTACCGGCATCACGCATCTTTCTGCTTGGTTTTTCGCAGGGCGGCTGTCTGGCGCTTGAATATGCGGCGCGCCATCCGCAGCGGTATGGTGGGGTGATCGGGTTGAGCGCGGCGCTGATTGAGAACGGCGATCAACCGCGTACATACTCAGGCTCGCTGGAGGGGACCTCGGTCTTCCTCGGCTGTAGCGACGCCGACTTTCACATTCCCGCAGCGCGCGTCGACCGAAGTGCGCAGCTTCTGGCGCGCTTGGGGGTGCAGTGGATCGCGCATCTATCCCGGTCTGGGCCATACGGTCAATCGTGATGAATTGGATGCAGTGCAGCAACTGCTCAAGCGGGATTAGCGAGAAATGGAGAAGGCGGGCATGCGAACCTTCTTGACCGAGATTACCGGGTTCATGGCAAGGTCGCCCAACAACTGGGGATGCCGGCGCCGAAGCAGTAGACGGCGAAGTAGCGGGACAGAGAGAAGCCTGCCAGAACTTCTGGCAGGCTTTTGGTTTTCTCAGGCTTTGCTCGGCGCCCATCGGAGGAAGACCCAGAGGGTGATAGCAAATGCAACGACATGCATGATGATCAGCGTGATCACGGATCCCGTGGTCGGGGTGCCCATGGTCGAGGACGCCGGATTGATGATCATCATGAAGTCAGGAACCAACCCCACCAGAAAGACGATCCAGGCCACAATCAGAAACACCCGGGGTGGATTCTTGGTGAAGCGGTTGATGAGCCAGTAGACGATCGTCGCGCCGATCAGGAACACCGTCGTAAAAATGATGGTGGGGATGGGGGTCGCCAACGGATTGAAATCGGGCATTGGCGGCCAGATCATGTTGCCAATGAAGTAGACGATCAGGTTGGCGATGACTGAGGCGACGATGGCGATCAGCCCAGCGATTGCAATCCGGCTGGTGGTCAAGCGCACCGGTGGCGTGGTCGTGACTTTGGCTGATGTCATGGTTTTCTCCTTGATTGAAAATGACACTATACCAATCGGTCTACAGAATATTGGTGGCTATTCTCTCATTTGCCGCGCGCAACATCGCCTCGATCAACTGCAAGTCGCGTAGCGCTTCCTGCGGCGTGTTGCGGTGCGGTACACCAAACTGAATCGCGTCAGCGAAGGCTGCCAGTTCATGTTGCACCCCGGTCATGGCAGGGAGCACCTCTGTTTCTACCTTGCCGTCGTTGCGGGTAATTTCGAGCCGTCCGCGTTCCACGCGCAAGCTTCCTTGCGACCCCACCAGCGTGAGTGGGGCATTAAACGGGGTGCCGGCGGCATAGGTGTTGAGATAGACCCCCAACGCCCCACTGGCAAAGCGTAGCGCAGCGCCCAGGGTGTCGACGGGAGGAAGATCCGCATTGGCTTGCGTTGTGAACGCCGTCACCGAGTCCACCTCGCCTGCGATCAGACGCAAGATCGCCGCGTTGTGCACGCCACCATCGACCAGGAAGCCGCCCGGAAAGCCACCCGCTCTGCGCCACGCGGTCTTGTAATATTTGTTGGCCGGCGTCATCGGTGCAAAGTGGGTGAGATGCACCGTCAGGATGCGGCCCAGCACGCCGGATTTCACGACTTCGGCGGCGCGGACATAGGCGTCTTCATAGCGCCAGTTCTCTGCCACCATCCAGACTTGCCCGGTCTGCGCACTGTGGAGTTCGATGAGCGCCTGGGCTGTGGCACTGTCGGGCGCAATGGGCTTCTCACTGATGACATGTTTGCCGCTGCGGAGGGCATCCGCCACGACCGGCGCCTGGGCGTCGATGGGCAGCACGATATCGACGGCGTCCACGTCGTCGCGGGCAAGCACCTCAGCCGGTGTGGCGACGACCGCAACGTCGGCACCGAACTGCTGGGCCAGGGCAGCGGCCGACTCGCCGCCGCGACTGCAGACGGCAACAACCTGAAAGCGCTCAGCCAGGCGCAGCAAAGCCGGCGTGTGTGTCTCGCGGGCAAAAATGCCTGCGCCAATGATCGCCAGCCGGACTGGGTTGGGCGCGCTGCCTTTGACCATGCTAGAATTGTCCTTTCAATTCGATGGAGGGTTCACGACACAGGAATGTTCAGTTGCCGGTCATTCGATCGTTTGGCGCCACCACTCCGATCCCGCCCGAATATCGGCGCAATTTCCACCATCTCACCGCGGATGTGGCCTGGTTTGGGCTGCTGGCGGGGACGACGATTGCTTTCCTTGGCGTCTATGCGGCGCATATCGGCGCAACGGCCTTTCAGATCGGTCTGCTGACAGCCGGGCCGGCGCTGGTGAACCTCATTTTTACCATGCCCGCGGGCCGGTGGCTGCACAACCGGCCCATCGGCCCGGCGGTGTTTGGCGCCGCAGTCGCCTCGCGTCTGCTCTTTCTTGTCTATGCGCTGGTGCCGCTGCTGCTGCCGGACCCGGCGCAGATCCACGTGATGATCATCGCCACGCTCATCTTTGCGCTCCCCGGCGTGGTGCTTGCCATCGGTTTTAACGCGCTCTTTGCCGCGGCGGTGCCGCCTGAGTGGCGCGGGGTGGTGGCGGGGCGGCGCAATGCCATGCTCTCGCTTGTGTACGTGGTTGCCTCGCTGTTGGCCGGCGTCATCTTGAACAACACTTCCCAGGCGGTCGGCTACACCCTGGTCTTTGGTCTGGGTTTTGTCGGTGCGGTGATGAGCACCTATCATCTGGGCCGGCTGCGCAATGTGGTGGAGAAGCCCTCCAGCGAACCAGAGCGGCTCCGGCAAGTGATTGGCGACACGGCCCAACCGGGAGATACCCGTGGGGGTCAAGGCGTCGGTGGCCGGGTTGGCGTCGGTCTGCGTGCGTTTACCCGCGGCCAGAATCTGCTGAGGACCGAAGTCCTGCGGGGTGGCTTTGGCTGGGTGATCCTGTCGCTGTTCGCCTTTCATACTGCGCAGTATATGCCTGCCGCCCTCTTTCCGTTGCAGTGGGTCGATGTGTTGCACTTTTCGGATGGCCAGATTGCCATGGCAACGGCGGTGTTTCACATCTCGACCTTTGTGGGTTCTGTGAATCTCGGACGGTTGACCCGCCGTTTTGGCAACCACAAGTTGACGGTGGCCGGCACGAGCCTGCTCAGCCTTTACCCCTTGCTCACTGCGCTGATGCCCAACTTCTTCTGGTTTTTGGTGACGTCGATCGTTGGTGGGCAGGGTTGGGCGCTGGTGGGTGGTGCACTGGGCAACTATCTGCTGGACAAAGTGCCTGCGGGCGACCGGCCCGCGTATCTGGCGTGGTACAACCTGGCGTTGAACGCTGCGATTTTGCTGGGTGCGTTGTTGGGGCCGCTGCTGGCGGGTTGGTTTGATATCCGCATCGCGCTCATCCTGGCCTTTGTCGCCCGTCTTGCGGCCTCTGCCTTCATCTACTTTGTAGAGCCAAAGGCACGCACAGAGGCTCCCGCAGGATGAAATCCGGCGTCCGGCCAAAAAATAACCGCTTGTCATGACAAGCGGTATTTGGCGGGGTCAGGACTCCGCAGAACCGTGTGGTCAGTGGGTACGAACCTGCATAAGCAGGTGGGTGCAGACTGGACGCTTCCGTCTTGCCGCGAGGGCTAACACATCCGCGCCACTTGGTCTCGCTCCCGTTTTTGAAGTGTTGGCTCGCCCCGTGTGCCGACCGAATCACGAGTTCGGCAGAGTCATTTATAGTATAGCACAGGCGAGAAAGGCGGTGCAAAGGCGTTGGAAAGGGGTGTGCTTCAGTTGGTGCAGTAGTTGACATGAGGAACCGCAAATTCTGCCTGCCTGAATTCGATCGCCATGCCGCAAAGATGCAAAGGAACAACGAAAAAAAATCTCCCGCAGAGACGCAGGGACGCAGTGAAGAGCATTGTTGGCCACAAAGAGCGCAAAGACCACAAAGAAAATGCGGTGCCATCCGGTTCTGTTTCCTTTGTGCCTCTGTGTTCTTGGGGGGTGTGGCCCCGTCCGTCGAGCACCAGACGCGCATTGGCGGTCCAAGGCGCGGCGTGGGGGCAGGGCGATTGCTGGACGCCATCGACTCGAATTCTGGTTCTGGCGGGTCTCCGTCCGGGCGCGAAAGCGAGTTCCGACCAAGACCGGACGCGGGCGTATGGCGTGTCTTCAACGGCCGGGGGCAGCGGCGAAGTCGGCAATACCTGGCACGCGGAAGGGATGCCGGCAGCGCATCGCGAAGTTGGCGGCGACGCCACCGACCCGCCGGGGTGGCTGACTCGGGTTTGGCGGGCGCGGGCGCGCACGCGGGCGCCCCCTCGTCTTCCCGAACCGTGGCGCATAAAGACGTACGTGCTCCCGGCAGCAACCGGGCTTCGTCGGGCCGTATGGCAACAATCTATTCCATCTCAACCGCGCCTGCGACCCCAACCGCCCCCGCTTTGCGAAGCCGCCGGCATTACGCTGGACACGCCAGTTTGCCAAGGGGCTGCCCGCACCGGATCCTTTGACCTGAAGTTTGGCGGCGCTCGCCCGGATCTGGATAAGCCGTACCCGACGGCATGAGGTGAATCGGTGTGGGGCACATGGGTGCTCGCCTGCGTGCCGCAACACCATTTCGCAAAGTGAACGTGAAAGTTGGTCACCTACCTGTGCCCCCACGTGCGGGCAGCAACGGACCGCTTCGTCGGCTGACGTTGTGGGTCTCGCCGCCGGTGTGCAGGCCATCGCGGCCGGGGGATCTCACACGTGCGCATTAACGACCACGGGCGGCGTGAAGTGTTGGGGGTTCGCCCTCGCCAATGAACCTGATCACGCCGACTTGACGCCGGTGGATGTCACTGGTCTCACTAGTGCCAGTGCAGCCAGGTTCATGGGTTTACTGAGGTAAGCACCGCGCCCGCTTTCAGGCAGCGCTGGCGTCTTTGGGGGCAGGCGGTGAGGGCGTGGGGTTTGGGCTGCTTCGTCCGGGCGGCTACGTACGACGAATCGCTCCATCCATCCATCCTCGGCATTTAGATGTCCATTAAGATCAGAGCGGGGCGCGCACTTTCCAGTTGATGCAATACGTCCGCCCCATCGACTGCAGTAGTGACGGAATAACCGCAGCTTTCAAGTTAGTCGGTGATCGCCTGTCCGATGATCGCATCGTCTTCGGCCAGCAAGATTTGTGGGCCAGGTGTGGCGCTGGCAACGGCTCGTCGGCTTTCCACGGGAGGGGTGATCGCTGTCGACGCGATTTCGAGCGTAGAGGGCAGGTCAGGCGGCAAAGGTAGGGCGACGCAGAAGCGGCTGCCCTGGCCGAGGACGCTTTCGACGCTCACCTGCCCACCACAGAGTTCAGTCAGACGCCGTACCAGCACCAAGCCCAATCCTGCGCCTTCAAAGTGCCGTGACAAACCGCTGTCGAGTTGGACAAAAGGCTGGAAGATCCGCCCAAGGTTCTCATTGGCGATGCCGATCCCGCTGTCCTCCACGCAAAACGTGACGGTGTGTGCCACAGCGTCTCCGATCGCAATTAATTCGATTCGTCCCCCGTCTGGCGTGAACTTGACGGCATTGCCCAGGAGGTTGATAAGGATTTGTTCAACCCGCCGATAGTCACTGACCAACTCTATATTGGACGGCTCGGTTTGCACTTTCAAGTGCAGCCGCTTCTGCTTTGCTATCTCCGTCACCATCTGCATCGCACCAAGACAAACTTCAGCAATCCCAAAGCGCGTTTTATGCAGTTCAAACTGCCCAGCCTCCGTCACAGATAGGTCGAGGAGGTCATTGATCAGAGCTAGCAGATGCATGCCACTACGTTCGATACCCTTGATGCACTCACTTTGTTGGTTGTTCAATTCACCGTAGATTTGAACTTGCAGCCCTTCCGACATCGCCAAGATGGCGGTCAGCGGCGTACGCAATTCATGGCTCATGGTCGCGAGAAACTCATTCTTCACCAGCAACGCGTGGACCAAAGCAGCATTCGCTGCCGCCAATTGCGCCGTACGCTCGGTCACCTGTTGCTCCAATGTGCTGTATAGGCGGGAAATCTCCTCATCCTTCTCAATCCGGTCGGTAATATCAACGAGCGCCATCCGGCAAACGGTATGGCCGCTGGAGCAGAGGCGGACACCCTCAATCCGCACCGCTCGGCGTGGAAATCCTGTGTCGGTGAGGGAGGCTTCGCAATGCTGTTTTGAGTCCGTGTTGAGCACGTCAGCCAAGAAGGCCGTAAAGTCCGCCAGGCTGGCGAGCGCAACAAGATCGGCAAAATTCCGGTTGAGCAAATGCGAGCGGTCCAGGTGGAATAACGATGCACCGGCAAGATTCACCTTTTGAATGGTGCCGTGGCAGTCCAGCGTAAAGTAGGCGACCGGGGCGAAATCGTAGAGGTCGGTGTATTCGTCCCGGCTCGTTTCGAGCTCGGCGCTGGTGCGGGCGAGTTCATCGTTTTGCAGTTCCAGTTCAAGCTGGTGTACCTGGAGTTCGTGCACCAACCGCGCGTATTCGCCCTCTCGCAGATGGGGTGCTCCGTCCGGCGACTTAGCGTCGAGTAGTTCTTCCGCGCTTGTGCGTCGTTTTGGGTTGTCTTGGGCGCGTACACTGTGACTGTTCATGGTGATCCTCCGCTTCGCGCTTGTCATCGTATCGGCGCGACGCCGCTTCCACTATATAGGGGGTGGAGATTTCCAGAAAGGCGACCACTACGCTTTCAATCCTGTATTATTCCAAGGTGGGGTTGGGGGCGATGTATGCGTAAACCAGCGACCTGGGGCTGGTTCACAATCTGCTTTCCCACCACGACGAAGCGCTTGTCATCCAAAGCCAGCGTGCCAATGGGTGGAGGCCATGCCTGAATTGCGGGGACATCGGCGCCACGTCTAGCCCACCTGTATCGACGTCGGCGACGGCAATCGAAAATGCATTGCGGCTAGCAGGGAGCGCTGCACCTGGCGTCTGGGCCAACCCCAGATCCGGGCTGCGGCGATTTCCGGCAAGGGTCTGCTACATACTCGATCTCCCTCGACGGTTTCGGATAGCCTACCCTCATTATAAGCCCGCTGAATGGTTAAGTCTATAGCACGGAAAAACTGACGTTTTCGCCCGGCCAGTGTTTGACTTGCACCAACCTGTTGGGCTGCCGCAACGACGCACGAGGTGCTTATTGAAGACCGAGCGCGGGCGGTGACGCGCGGTCACCGTCGGTCACCGGTCAGCACGGTGTGGGTGTGAAAGCCTTGACCAATATGGCGAACACTGGGTACAGGGGCACATTCGAGCGTCAAGCGGGGTGCACGTTTGCGGTCACGTCATTGGTAGGCAAAGTGACCGTGAATCGGCTGCCTTCACCGGGTGCGCTCTCCACCGTAATCGCACCGCCCAGCAGTTCGACCATCCGGTGCATAGGCTAGCCCCAATCCGACACCCCCATACTTGCGCGCCAGGCTGCCGTCACCTTGCACAAAGGGCTGGAAGGCACGCTGTTGTTCTGTAGGCAACCCGATGCCGGTGTCCCATACCACCAGGCGTACGGTCTTGTCGTCGCCATTTTTCCGCACCTCAAGGCCAATCTGGCCATCTTCTGGGGTGAACTTGACGGCGTTATCGAGCAGTTGTTGGACAATCTGAATGATGCCTTCGGGATCGCTGATGATTTCTAGACCAGCTGGCTCGACGCTAAAAGTCAGGGTTTGTCCTTTTTGCGTCGCCTGCTCGTGAACTGTATGTACACCGACTGCGCACAGTTCGGCCAGGATGCAGCGCTCTTGCTGGATCGTCACGTTGTTCGCCATCAAGCTTGTGTACCGCAAGATGTTGTTGACCATCGCCAAAAGGCGCACCGCTTTGATGGACACTCGCCACATAGTGAAGTTGACGTTCATTTAGCGGGCCGACAAATTGCATCTCCAATGCTTCGGTCATGCTCAACACGCCGGTCAGCGGCGTCCGCAATTCGTGGCTGATGGCGGCCATGAATTCGTCTTTCATTTTTCCGGCCCGCTTCAGATCCGCCACCAGAGCCGCAAGTTGCGCCGTGCGTTCCACCACGGTCTGCTCCAGTGTGGCATTCAGCCTCCGAATCTCGTCCTCTTGCCGCCGGCGCTCGCTGATATCGCTCACATTACCGATCCGTGCCACCGTCCGCCCTTCAGTATCGCAGACGACCTGTAAACCGATCCTGCAACCAGATATAGTGACCGTCTTTGTGCCTGAAGCGATATTCCAATTGATAGGGCGCGCCCGTAGGAGCGGACATTGATTCGACGATCACAGGGCTGACTTCAGTCAGGTCATCGGGGTGGATTAACGCCAGCACCGCTTCAATGGGTAAAGCGGTAATCTCTTCCATGGTGTAGCCAGTGAACTTGGCAAACACCGGGCTCAAATAATCATAATGCAGTTGGTTTGCAGATTGCGCTTATAGGACGCATCCAGCGAATTCTCCAGCACTCGCGCAGGCGCTCCTCACTCGCCGCAACTTTTCTTCCGCCTGCTTGCGTCTCGAAATCTCCGCGAATTGACGATGGTCCTGACGAACTCGCCGTGTTCATCAAACTCCCGGTGCAGCACGTCTTCCAGCCATATGTAGTCGCCCCGCTTGGTCATGATCCGATATTCATATTGGCTGGCGGGCAGCTTCAACTCGCGACCACGCTTGATTTCGGCGGCGATGCCGGCGCGATCATCCGGGTGAATTCGCTGCAAGATCCCCGGCGTATCGAGACCAACCAGGTCGCTCTCGTCATAGCCCAGCCGCCGAACATTGCTCGGTGAGATATAGATTACTGTGCCGCCAGCATCGATCAGCGATACGGTGTCCGATGAATGGTCGGCCAGCAGCCGGTACATGGCCTCGCTTTTTGCCAAGGCTGCTTCTGCCCGCTTACGCTCAGAAACATCCGTCACCGTTATCCAGTAGTACGGCAGAGCCCCAAGTGCGTCCTGCCTTACGATGGTTTCGATACTGACCCAAAAGGGGTCGCCCCCTTGCCTGACCATGCGGAGTTCGCACGTTTGTCGCTTGCCAGTCTCATCCACCAACCTACGGTGTAGATAGAAAACATTCTGGTCTTCACTGACGACGAAGCGATCTAGGGGCCGCTTGACCAGATTCAATTTGTTCACCCCCAGTAGCGTGGATAAAGTGAGGTTGGCCCCCTCGATCAACCCCTTGGCACTCATTGTGACATAGCCGACCGGGGCCATGTCATACAAATCAAAATACTTGTCACGCGACGCTTCGAATTCCTGCTGGATGCGCTGTAGTTCTTCGTTTTGCAGTTCCAGTTCGATCTGGTGCACCTGCAATTCATGCACAAGGCGCTGTAGCTGTTCGGGCGTCAATTGACTTTCCCAACCCCTGGCGCGCAATGACAAGGTGTCTTCGGCACGACGGCGCAGGCCCCAACGCCTCGCTTTGTGGGATCGCCCGCCTGATTTTGTCCCATAGGTTTTCTCCGATCTGGCGCTAAACGCGTTTGGCGTCAATTACATTATCGCGCGTTCTGACGCTGGCGCAATCGTGTCTCCTCCCAAGGGTGTGTTTCAGGTTTTTGGGTTGTCCTCGGTGTGGTCTTGCCGCCATGACGATGGTTACGGATAGGGAAAAGCAAAAGGGGCTGCGTTTGCTGCGGCGTCGCTGCCAGATCTTGCTGGCCAGTGCCGAAGGCAAACAAACTGCGCAGATCGGGGCTGCGTTGAAGTGTGATGCGGATACCGCCCTCAATGCGTCAATGCGTTCAACGGCATCGGGTTGGCGGCCCTGACGCAAGGGTCAATGGCGCCGCACCGCGTTGAGGTCGCCTTTGATGCGGCGGTGGCCGAGCGGCTGCGGGTGTTACTGCGCCAGAGTCCGCGCAACTTCGGCAAGGAGACCAGCGCCCGCCGCATCACGGTGGAACTACGCCGCGGCCTGGCCCTGCAACTGCGGCTCCAGGGCGGCAGCTACCAGAAGGTCGAAGTCCAGACCCTCCAGATTTGCCTCAACCAAGTGGCGGAATTCGTCCCGCTTGTAGCCGGATTTGATGGCTTGCTGAATTTCCTTGAGATGAGGCCCGCTGTATGGCATGGTGCACTTCCGCTTCTTACTGGCTGGATACTGGCGCTGCGAATTGATGGTTGCGGTCACCGGCTTCGTCACCACGAATTCGCCCCGCTGGGGGCCGTTTACCCGTAGATCGACCAGGCTCACTGCATAGTCGCCGGCCTGCACGCAACTGCCGACGGTCATGGTGACAAACCGGGAAGTCGCTGGCGCGACGACCGTCACCTGAATGTCCTGGCCCCTATAGTCAAATCCCGCCATGAGATTCTGGTAGGTTGGCACGCTGATGATCACCTGTTCCGCTCCAAAGGTGGCTTGTATCGCTTTGTTGAATTTCTACTTTGACGACGCGCCAGCCTTCCACCATGTCGAGCAGCGACTCCCATTCCATCCACTCGTCTTCGTCCGCGGGGGGCGCCTGTCCGGTCAATGTGCGTGTATACTCCGCAAACGTCTGCCCGTGCTTCTTCTCGAGCCGGCGCACCTTCGCCTGCGCCCAGGCAATCCGCCGGTCAACGAAATCCAGGACGATGTGCTTGAGTGCCTGCTCAGAGGATGGATAGCAGCCAGCACGCACCAGCGGTTCCGTTAGCTGTGGTAGTGTCTGGCTAATCTGATTTGTCGACATTTTTCGCCTCACTTACCTTCCAAAATGAGCGTGCGCATTGGACCACAAGTGGCGAGCAGGGTGAAGGCGCAGCATTTTGCTTGCCGGTGGGCCGCACGCTGACCGGACGCCTGGCGTGGGGGGCTGGCAAACATTGCGATTTTGTCTGGTTACGCACGACTCACGAGACTATTGATCCGAACCGGTTAGATGCCACATTGCCAGACGTAGCGTACTGCGAGCGATATTCGACCGATTTTAGTCGTTCGCGCGGCGTCCGCTGCACTTTATCCGGCGCCAGCGCCGGATGCTGCACCCATTGGCGCAGCGCTGCAGTTGTAGCGGCAAACGAGAGATCGTTTTGTGCATACACCAATGCTGCTGCCGCCATCTTGCCGGTCAACGCCCTATCGTCCGCCATGCTCTGCACGGCAGCGCCCAGCGCAGCTGCATCGCCGACCGCGAAAGTTAACGCTGCACCGGCGTCGCGCAAGAGATAGCTCAGTTCAGCACCCAGGCTGGTGATGATCGGCAGCCCGGAGGCAATCATCTCGACCAGGCGCGTACGCGTGCCATAGAGCGTCTCATAGTGAAGCGCGTCAATGTTGATACCAACGTCGCTTTCCCGGTAATAAGTTTCCACCTCAGACCATGGTCGCCAACCGAGCAGATGATAGCGGCCGGCAAAGCGCGATTTTGCCGCCAGCTGGCAAAACCGTTCATATAAGTTGTCAGGCGCAGCATAGGTGCTGGCGCCCACCGATACATAGTGTACACGCGGGTTGGCGGCCATTGCCTGTTCCAAACCGGCAAACAGTGTGTCCGCGTCAGTCCAGGTGTTGTAGCCTCCGCACCAAAGCACAACAAAGTCGTCGTCACGGATCCCTTTCTCTGCCAGCAACGTACGTTTGCCTGCTTGCCGGTGGCAATGCCGGCTTTCGGCGGGGCCCCGGGCAAAATCACGCGCGTAAACTCATAGCCAAAAGTGCTGCGATTGAGCCGGCCCGCCATTGCTAGCTCGCCGACCAACATGTGACATTGGGGGCGGCCGCAGCCGGAGAAGATGTCGCCTTTGCGAAGCACTTCGTCCATAAAGCGGATCTGCGTGCCAAGTCCCCGATCCGACTGCTGCCGGTAATATGCCGCCTGCATGATCGTGAGCATATCGCCGTAGATCTCCATCCAGATCGGCGCATTGGTCTCCAACTTGGTAGCATAGAGACAATGGCTGAAGTTAACGGCGACCACACAATCGGGGGCAAAGGCATCATGCACGGCCTGTAACTGTTTTGCCCATCCGCTGCGCCCAAACGCAATTGGTGTATATGCCAGTTGAGCGCGCCATTGCTCAGGCACATCTGCCGGCTGCGCAACTTCGTCACGCGTACCGGCGCACAAATGGACCTGATGGCCTTCAGCCAACAACGGCTCGAGAAATTGCCAGGTCCGATAATGTGCCGCTTCAATCTTTACGTTCGGCACGATTTGCGGCGGGTTGTACCCAATCAACAGAACTTTGGACATGAATCTTCTTCCGTTGGATGAAGCTTTGACCAAACAGGCTGATGTTCAACAACTGCTTATAAGTGCTTGAAAAGATCCTCGTTGGTGCGGATCCACTCGAAAAGGCGCCTGATGCCTTCTTCGACCGAAATCCGCGGCCGCCAACCTAAATCTCGTTCAGCCTTGCGGATGTCACTAATGTACACCGGCTGATCGCCCGGACGCCACGCGTGATGCTCGATCGGGATCGGACGACCGAGCAGTTGCTCCAGACGCGGCCCGAATTCAGCCCAGATACTCATGGTATTCTCCGGTCCGCCGCCGACGTTGTAGATTTGGCCGGCCGCCGTATCGATGTGGTTGACCAACGCGGCGTAGGCGTCGATCAGATCCTCGATAAAGAGCGCATCGCGCACCTGCTTGCCGTTGCCGTAGATCTTGATGGTACGTTGTTTGAGCGCGGCAATCATAAACCAGGCGACCCAGCCCTGGTCTTCGACACCAAATTGGCGGTAGCCGTAAATGCAGCTTTGGCGGGCTACCACTGTGCGTAGACCGTAGATCCGGTGATAGTCACGTACGTATTGATCGCCTGCGCCCTTGGAGCATCCATAAGGCGAATGGAAATCAAGCAACTGGGTCTCGGGAATCCCGTACGGGAAATCAGCATAGGAGTAGCGCGTATCGCTTTCTTCGATACGCACGTCTTCCATTCCACCGTAGACTTTGTTCGTGCTTGCATACAAAACGATCGGGTTGTTCGCAACGGTGCGCGCCGCCTCCAAGACATTGAAGGTGCCCAACGCATTGCTTTCAAAATCCTGGCGCGGGTTAGTTACAGACGTTGTAACGGCGACCTGACCGGCCAGATGATAGATTCGGTCCGCTCCCTCACAGGCATTGGCCACAGCGACCTCATCCTTCAGTTCGCCGCACACCACCTTCAGCGCCGCCTCGCCATGCTGGGTGCGCAGCCAGGCCAGATTCTGCTCACCAGAGCGCGATAGATTGTCAAAGACAGTCACCGCGTGGCCCTCGGCCAACAGCCGGTGTGCGAGATTGGAGCCGATAAAGCCGGCGCCCCCCGTGATCGTGATTTGTTGCTTGTTCAACTGTATACTCTCGTCATGTCGATCTCCACAGGTTCGGGGGCGATGGCCAATAGCGTAACTTCGAGTTCGTCTAACGGGCGTTGCAGTGTAAACCGTTTGCGCATTGTGTGCAATGCGTTCGCTGCCGGGTGAGGTCCCTTCTCAAAGTTCACTAACAACTTTTGCTTGCACCCGGGCCAGGATAGGAGTTGACTGATTAGTCACTCTTGTGTATACTCTCCTCCATGAGTGACAAGAAACAGCAACTGCTGGAAGCCTCAATCGACCTTTTTGCCAGGGAAGGGTTCTGGAACACATCCACGGCAAGTATTGCCAAACATGCCGGCGTTGCTACGGGGACACTCTTCAACTACTTCCCCTCCAAGGACGCGCTGATCGACGCCGTCTACATGCACCTCAAACATGAATGGCTCCAGCACATTCAGCGCGACTATCCAGCGCGTGCGGACATCAAGACCCGACTGGAACACATCTGGTACCGAAATATCGATTGGGGCGTGCGCTTTCCGGAGCGCTACAACCTCAAACAGCAGTTGAGCATGTCCGGCGTATTGGGTGATGAGGCAGTCAACTACGAGGCTGAGGAATTGGCGTTCCTACAGGAGTTGATCCAGGATGGCTTCAACCAGGGGATCTTCAAAGAGATGTCCGTGGACTATTTCAACAGCATGGTGATGGCTGAGCTGGACGCCACCGTGCGCTATGCAACCGCTTTGGGGCTCAAAGACATGGCGCTGGCCAAGTTGATCGCCCTGAGTTCGGAAGTGTTATGGAGCGGCGTGGGGAGATAGACGCTCCCTTTTTTTATGTTGAATTATGACTGACCGCTCAATCAATCTTGGGGGCGCCTCCAATCATGAAGACTGTTCGGAGACACGGAAAGCGACCCACAAACCCGATAGGAGACAATCATCATGAGTAACAAATGGACACAACAGGACATTCCCGACATGACCGGCAAGGTCGTGGTCGTCAGCGGGGCCAACAGCGGCCTGGGCTTGGAATCGACCAAGGCCCTGGCGGCGAAGGGCGCAACGGTGGTGATGGCCTGCCGCAACGTGCGCAAGGCGGAAGAGGCCAAGGCCGAGGTGCTGGAGACCAATCCTGCCGCCCGGCTGGATGTGATGGCGTTGGACAACGCCAGTTTGGCCTCGGTGCGGGCCTTTGCTGACGCTTTCAAGGCCAAGTACGACCGGCTGGACATCCTGCTCAACAATGCTGGGTTGATGGCCATCCCCCGCGCACTGACCGAAGACGGCTTCGAGATGCAGCTTGGCGTCAATCACCTGGCCCACTTTGCGTTGACGGGCCAGTTGCTGGATGTGGTGACGGCGACGCCCAAGGCGCGCGTCCACAGCACGTCCAGCAGCGCCGCGTTCATGGGCGTCATCAATCTCGACGATCTGATGGGCGAGAAAAGCTATGGGCGCTGGACCGCCTACAGCCAGAGCAAGCTGGCCAATGCCGCCTTTGCCACCGAACTCAACCGGCGGCTGCGGGCGGCCGGCCACGACACTATCGCCAACTCGTCCCATCCCGGCTTTGTGATGACCAATCTGCAGACCAATAGCATGGTGGAGTCGGGCACACCACTTGGGGAGCGGATTTTCTACGGGCTGCTCGCGCCGGTAATGGCCCAGGACATCAGTATGGGCGTGCTGCCCCAACTCTACGCCTCTACTGCGCCGGAGGCTAAGGGCGGCGTTTTCTACGGGCCTAAGACGCTGCGCATACGCGGCTATCCCGCCGAGCAGAAGTGCAATGACGCCTTGAAGGATGCCGATCTGCTCAAGCGCTTCTGGGAAGCCTCCGAAGAACTGACTGGCGTCCACTATCTGGATTGACACGAAGCTACCGTTTTGTCCGTCTGAATCACGGATGACACGGATGGCACGGACGCTTTGGCCAGGCTCTCACCACCCTGACGGGATGGTGCTCTGACAGACGGCGGGACGGGGGGATGGGGGGATCACCACCCTGACGGGGTGGTGCTCCGACAGAGGGCGCTGACGGACGGGGTGCGGGGGACGGGATCACCACTGACGGGATGGTGCTCTACAGCGCCCGGACAGGCTGCTGATGTCCCTACGATATTGCCTGACGGTGCGGGGGCTGTCAACCACCCCGGACACGGCAGTGCCGATGTCCCTACGATATTTCCTGGACGGTGCGAGGGGTATACGTCAACCACCCCGGACACGGCGGTGCCGATGTCCCTACGATATTTCCTGGACGGTGCGAGGGGTATTCGTCAACCACCCCGGACACGGCGGTGCCGATGTCCCTACGATATTCCCTGGACGGTGCGAGGGGTATTCGACTTCGAGAGAATGATCAATAGCTAATCGTCAATTTGTGATGATATTTTTGCCTTGACGTGCACGTTCAATTGTGGGGTGTGCCAGGGCTAGCGCATCACCATTCATCATTGACGACTAACTATTGATTACTCGGTTTCTCCCGCGTTCCCGCTACTTGCTCGCCTTCTTGATCGCGATCGAGAGTTCGTCTAGTTGCTTCTGCTCGATCGGATTCGGCGAGTCCAGCATCAGATCGGTGCCGGCGGCAGTCTTGGGGAAGGCGATCACGTCGCGAATGCTCGTGGCTTCGGCAAAGAGCGCCACCAATCGGTCAATCCCCAGGGCAATGCCGCCATGCGGCGGCGCGCCATATTGGAAGGCTTCGAGCAGGTGCCCAAACTTCGCCTGCGTCTCTTCTTTGTCAGCCCCAGCATCGCAAAGAGCCGGTCCTGCAGGTCGCTGCGGTGGATGCGGATGCTGCCGCCGCCAATCTCCCAGCCGTTCAGCACGACATCATACGCCTTGGCCAGCACCTCGCCCGGCTTACTCTCCAACTGCGCCCAATCCTCGTCCCGCGCGCTGGTGAAGGGATGGTGCACCGCCTGCCAGCGCTTTTCCTCGTCGTTGTACTCCAACAGGGGGAAGTCGATCACCCAGCAGTAGGCAAGCAGGTTGGGGTCGATCAGATTGGCGCGCTTGCCGATCTCCAGACGCAGATTACTCAGGGTCTGGGCGACCACCGAGGCCTTGTCGGCGACGATCAAGATGAGATCGCCGACCTGGGCTCCGCTCGCGCTGACGATCGTGCTCAGTTCATCTGGCGTGAAGAATTTCGCAGCCTGGCTGCGAATCGATTCCGCTGCGTAATGACCTGCGGCGTCCGGCGCGGCTGTGACGCCGATCCAGACCAACCCTTTTGCACCATAGTGCTTCACATACTCAGTCAACTCATCGAGTTCTCGGCGCGCCAGGTTGGCCGCACCCGGATAGACGACGCCCTTGACTTCCCCGCCGCCGCAATCGCGTTCTGGAACACCGCAAATTGGCTGCCGCGCATGGCGTCGGTCACGTTGAAGAGCAGTTGCCCAAAGCGCAGGTCTGGCCGGTCGATGCCATATTTTTCGACTGCATCCGCATACTTGATCACCGGGAACGGAAGTTCCATGATCCGCTTGCCGGCATTTTCGGCGGCGGTGAGTTTGATGAGCAAGCCTTCAATCAGCGCTCGGATGTCCGTGGCGTCGACAAAGCTCATTTCCAGGTCAAGCTGGGTGAACTCCAACTGGCGATCCGCACGCAGGTCCTCGTCGCGGAAACAGCGCGCGATCTGGAAGTAGCGCTCAATGCCCGCCACCATCAACAACTGCTTCAACTGTTGCGGACTCTGGGGGAGGGCGTAGAACTCGCCCGGATGCAAGCGACTCGGCACCACAAAATCGCGCGCACCTTCCGGTGTGCTCTTGAGAAGAATCGGCGTCTCGATTTCAAGAAAATCGCGATCCGAGAGATATTCGCGGATGAAACGCACGATTCGGTGGCGCAGGGTGAGATTCTGCGCCAGCCGCGGCCGGCGAATATCGAGATACCGGTATTTCAGGCGCAAGGTTTCATCGACCTCGTCGCTGCCGCCGCTGATATAGAACGGCGGATTCTTGGCCGGGTTGAGAATCGTCACCTCATCGGCCAGCAACTCGACGTCACCGGTTGCCAGGTTCGGGTTGCGCATATTCTCCGGGCGCGCCGCCACAATGCCCTTGACCTGGATCACAACTTCGTTGCGTGCCTGCACCGCGGTGTCGTGCGCTTGCACCTGATCGGTGTCGATCGTGACCTGCGTCAGGCCAAAGCGGTCGCGCAGGTCGATGAAGATCAGCCCACCGTGATCGCGCCGTCGATTGACCCAGCCAGCCAGCGTCACGCGCTCACCGACATGGTTCAGATTTAACTCGCCGCATGTATGCGTCTTTAACATGCTTTCAATCCCTTTCCGGATGTCGATTTCTTTGATCGCGCGCGCACGTCTCGGTAGGGGGCCTGAAAAAGGCCGCTGCTATGGCGCGTCATGAGATTGTAACGCGGCCACCCGAGGTGGTCAATTTGATCCAGACTGGAATAATGAATCTGTTTGTAGTATATTGCGCCAACGAACTACTGATAGTCCATAGCCGTGGAGAACCGAATGGCGAGTAAACGCGAGCAGATGTCCAATGTGGACAAGGCGTGGCTGGACATGGACAGCTCTGTCAACCTGATGATCATCAACGGCATCATGACCTTTGATGACGTCCTTGACTTTGACGAGTTGAAACATACCCTGGAGACGAAGTTCGTGGCTCGCTACCGGCGCTTCCGCCAGCGCGTGGTGCAAGGGACCAGCGGCAGAGTCTATTGGGAAGACGATCCGCATTTTGACATTCGTGCCCATGTGCGGCGCTACGCGCTGCCCGAACCTGGCGACAAGGCCATGTTGCAGCAGGTGGTCAGCGCCATTGTGAATGAGCCGCTTGACCGCCGCAAACCGTTGTGGCGCTATCTGCTGCTGGAGAACGTCGAAGGCGGCAGCGCAGTGCTGGTGCGGCTCCATCACAGCATGGCGGACGGGATTGCTTTGATTCGCGTGCTGCTCGATATGACCGGACCAACCGCCGAAGATTCGCTTACTGCACTTGAACGCCCACACAAACCGCATGGAGGCAGCCATACCCCGGTGGGGGCGCTGGTCGGGATGACGCGTTCGATTACAAAGACCGGTCTTGATGTGGCGCGTGTTGCCGTGAGTGAGTCGCTCCAGACGATTGAACATCCGTCGCATCTGGTCGATCTCGCGCGTTCGGGAGGGATTATTTCGGCGGCGAGTACGGCCATTCTTGCCAAGCTGGTGCTGCTGTCGCCTGATCGCAAGTCGGCGTTTAAGGGGGAATTGGGGGCCATCAAGCGGGTCGTCTGGTCCGACCCTGTCGACCTGACGCGGGTGAAAACGCTTGGCAAGCGCTACGGCGCCACGGTCAATGATGTCCTGGTGGCGGCCGTCGCCGGTTCGCTGCGGCGCTACATGATCATGGCCGGCGACGATCCTGCGCTGGGTGACATGAATGCGATGGTGCCCATCAATTTGCGGCCTGAGCATCGCCCGAAAGAGGACCTGGGGAACGAGTTCGCCTTGGTTTACCTGTCGCTGCCTGTGAGCCTGGCCGATCCCTATGATCGGCTGATGATGACAAAGCGCCATATGGACGTGCTCAAGAACTCGCCCGAACCATTCATTGGCTACCAGATTCTGGGGCTGATCGGCGTTTTGCCGCTTGATCTTGCCCGCCAGGCGACGATGTGGTTCTCTTCAAAAGCGTCGTCGGTGTTGACCAATGTCCCCGGGCCGCGCCAGCAGATCTACTTCTCCGGGAAGCGGATGCGCAACATCATGTTCTGGGTGCCTCAATCGGGTGAAATCAGTCTGGGGATCAGCATCATCAGTTACAACAACGGCGTCATGTTGGGTATCATGGCCGATGAGGGACTCGTCACCGATCCGCAGGCGCTGATCGACGGTTTCGAGGATGAACTGCTCAGACTCGAAGAACAGGTGCGGACTGGCGCCGAAAACGGCGAAGGTCCGGCGTATTCTGAAGAAGCACCAGTCAACCAAGCATTGCCAGGCGCAAAGCGCAGTACGCCACAAGCTTGAGGTCATCTATCGTGCATTTGCCATTGGCGCCTGCTGCGCCGGCTCTTCGGAATTGGCCTGCTTGTGCTTGTCCTGGGCGTGCTCGTTGCACCGCTGGCCGGCGCCAATCCGATTTCATCCTCCACGCCCAAGATGCACCCACTTCGCCGCTCGTGACACCGGCGCCGGCGGATACACCCACCGCGACGCCGAGTCCGACTCACTCACCTACCCCGTCGCCGACCCCGACTGCGACCGCGACCACCACGCCGACGCCAACACAAACGCCTGCACCTTATCAAGTGTCGCCGCTGCTGGCGCCATCGGGCGCCTGGCCGGTTGGCGCTTCGATCATGCCTTGGATCGGGGGCGCGGCCCTGATCATCCTGGCCGGCAGCATCGTGGTTGCGGTTGCCGGACGCGCATAACTGAAAGCCGTTGTAATCCACGAAAATTTGATCGCGCCGCCTCGACGCGGTACAATACTCGTTATGCCTTTGACCTTGCATGCGGCCTGGCTTCGTTCCGATGAGCCAGTTGTAGACGGTAAGCTCTTTTTTTGGGCCGAAACGCTCGATTTTCAGCCCAATACCCGGACTGAAAGCGCCACCGCCAATGGCGGCGGCAGGCGATCATCGAAACCGGCATCGCACCCCGGTCAGCTTCCGATCAACCAAATTCGTAATCTGCTCGATGAAGAAGTGGGCGGCTTGCCCCTCGCCGAGATGCAGCCTGCCAGCGCTACGGTCTGGCTCCCAAGCCGTGACCAGATGCCCCTTGCGCGGCGCAGCGTCGTGCAGGCTTCGCACGATGCAAATGTGCGCACCGTGGCGCCGGTGCAACTCAGCAACTGGCAGGTCACCGGGCTGGCGTCGGCGCCATTGCCTGCGTTGATCTTTTTGAGCCAGGTTCGCCAGCAGAACCCGAACCGCACCGGCAGCAATGTCCGCCGCATCGAACGGTTGCGTTTTGGCAACGACCTCCTTTACTGGAGCAATGTTGCCAAGTTCGCATTGGAATTGCTGATTGGCCAGTCGTATGTGCCTGCCATGCGGATCAACGGTTCCGCCGCGATCTATGCATTGTGGCAGCCGATGCTGCTCGACGACCGGATTAAGCGACAGTTCGCGGCTTTGACTGACACGATGCCGCCCGTCAGTCGTGCGTACAACTTGGAGCGCACGGAAGATGCCATCGGCGCCCATGCACTGACTGAGCATTTCGTCGCCACGGTGGTTGATGCGGCGGTCCGCACCTGGGCGAATGGCCGTACGAATGGTGCACCACCGTCGACCCCGTCATTGCAGTGGGTGAATCAACTCCGCGCGCCCAGCTGCACCTTTGTCTTGCCGCCTCAGCCCGCATACCGGCTCATCCAGGACTGGCAGAGTTGGATCGAGCAACTACATATCACGAGTGATGCGAACTTCCGCATTACCTTTGAACTCGTGGAGCCGGACGCCTCCGCCCAATCCGGCGGGTACACCGGCGCGCTGGGTAGCAATGGCGCCGTGACTCCCCCTGTGCGCAGCCAATGGACGTTGCATTACTATCTGCAGGCGCGGGATGATTTGCGGCTGCTGATTCCTGCCGATCAAGTGTGGGGCGCGCTCAACGGCGCACTCCGCTTTGGGAACCGCCGCGTCGACCGTCCCCAGGAACGGCTGTTGGCGGGTCTTGGTGCGGCCAGCCGGCTTTTCCCGCCAATTGAACGCAGCCTGCGCTCTGCGCGGCCGGAATATGCGCTGCTTTCCGCAGACGAGGCGCATCGCTTCCTTTGTGAGACGGCCCCGCTGCTGGAGAGCAACGGTTTCGGTGTGCTCCTGCCGGATTGGTGGAACGCCCGCCAGCGAACCCGGCTCGGGCTCCGCCTGCGGCTCTTGAGTGACGATGGCGAGGTTTGGAACAGTGCGGACGACGCGCCGGTGGACGCGCCGGTGCGCAGGCGCCCTGGCCATCCCCGGCCCATCCGGTACGTCTGGGAATTGACGTTGGGCGCCGAGCGAATCAGCCAGGAGGAGTTTGAGCGGCTTGCGGCCCTGAATGTACCGCTGCTAAAGATGCGCGATCAGTGGATCGAACTGGATCCTGCACAAGTTGATGCGGCAAAACAGTTCCTTGCCGAACGCCAGACGGCCGGAGAGATGTCGCTCCTCCAGTCGATCCGCATGGCACAGGCCTATGTCGAAGAGACCACCGCACAGCGCCCGCTCAACGCATTGCAGGGAGAGCGTGAGGCCCTCGCATTGCCGGCGGCCGGCGGTCAACTTGCAGCGGCGTTGCCGCTCGAAGCGGTCGACGTCGATGGCTGGCTGCAGAATGTACTTGAGTTGCTGCGCACCCAACGCATGGTGGCCGAACTGGGGGAACCCGAAGGATTCGTCGGCGAATTGCGGCCCTATCAACGCCGCGGCGTCGGCTGGCTTGCTTATCTGCGCCGGCTTGGGCTGGGCGCCTGCCTGGCGGACGACATGGGGTTGGGGAAGACCATCCAGGCGATTGCGATGTTGCTGCACGAGCGGAAGGCGGACGATGCGCTGCGTCCGGCGCTGCTGGTCTGTCCGACCAGCGTCGTCGCCAATTGGCGTCGCGAAGTGGAACGATTTGCGCCTGGTATGCGCATTCTCGTGCATCACGGTGGCAGCCGTCTGGAAGGCGGGTCCTTCCTGGATGCATTGCGCGCCCACGATCTAGTCCTGACTTCGTATGGCACGGCGCGCCGCGATATTGAGGTGCTCCAAGGTGTCGAGTGGAGCGACCTGATTCTCGACGAAGCACAGAACATCAAAAACCCTGGCGCAAAACAGTCGCAGGCGGTGCGGAAACTCAAGGCGCGCAACCGCGTGGCGTTGACCGGCACGCCCGTCGAAAATCACCTGACAGAACTCTGGAGTGTCCTTGAGTTCCTCAACCCCGGCTACCTGGGCAGCCACGAACGGTTCAGGCAACAATTTACGGTGCCAATTGAGCGCTACAATGATGACGACCAGGCGATAGAGCTGCGCCGGCTTGTGCAACCGTTCCTCCTGCGCCGGCTGAAGTCCGATCCGACCATTATCTCGGACTTGCCGGAAAAGAACGAGATGGTGGTCTATTGTTCGTTGACCCAGGAGCAGGCATCGCTCTATGAGACCACAGTGCATGATGCGTTGGCGCTGCTGGATCGGGCGGATGGCATCCAACGCCGAGGCCTTGTGCTCAGCCTGCTCACGAAGTTGAAGCAGATTTGCAACCATCCGGCGCACTACCTGAAGCAGGGTGACCCTTTGAGTGGGCGCAGCGGCAAATTGGATCGGTTGACTGAAATGCTGGAAGAAGCGCTCTCAGTCGGTGACCATGCGTTGATCTTTACGCAGTTCGTTGAAATGGGCACACTGCTGCAGCGCCATCTCCGCGAGCGGTTGAACACGGAAGTGCTGTTTTTGCACGGTGGCACACCGGCCGCACAGCGCGACCAGATGGTGCAAGCGTTCCAGGATGAAGATGGCCCGGCGATCTTCGTGCTCAGCCTGCGCGCAGGCGGCTCGGGGCTCAACCTCACGCGGGCCAACCACGTTTTCCATTTTGACCGCTGGTGGAACCCTGCGGTCGAGAATCAGGCCACCGATCGCGCCTTCCGCATCGGCCAATTGCGCAACGTACAGGTGCATAAGTACGTGGTGGCAGGCACACTGGAGGAACGGATCCACGAAATCATCGAATCCAAACAGGCGTTGGCCGAATCGATCGTGGGTAGCGGTGAGAACTGGCTGGCGGAACTCGGTACGGATGAATTGCGCGAATTGTTGACGCTGCGTCGCGAAATGTTGGAGGACTAAGGTAGATGACCACTCCGGCAACTACAAGCGCATGGTGGGTTCGGCGTTGGCAAAATTTTCTGAAGCAGATCGGCCTGGCGCCAACGCCCGACAATGGCGCCCTGCGCGGCTGCCGCGTCAAGCGGCTGGAAGTACTGCCCGGCATGGTGCAGGCACAGGTGCAGGATCGCGAACTGGGTGCGGCCGCGGTGCAGATCTCAATCCCCGTGCTGGACGACAGCCAGTGGAAATTCATCACCGATGCCTTGGGGGCCAGGCGATCTTTGCGGCGCAACTGCTGGCCGGGAATATGCCACCGGAAATCGAAGATGTGTTTGCGCAGGCCGGGGCAACTCTGTTGCCGAGTGGCGACGGCGAACTGACACACACCTGCTCAGCTTGCCCGTCCGGGGCAAGTCCCTGCCGGCCCGTTGCCGCCGTCTACTACCAGTTGGGTGAAATGGTCGCCGAGGACCCGTGGCTGCTGTTGCGCTTGCGGGGTCGTGATCGGCAGCAACTCCTGGCCGCAGTGCATGAGCAGCGGAATGCGCAGGCGAGCAGCGAAGGCCCGACACGTCCGCAGCGCACAGTTCCCGCCGAAACGCGTGTCGACACCTTCTATCAGCCGCAGGCAACGGTGAGTGAGGCAAATGCCACCGACCCATCGCTTGAGCTGCAAATCGAGGATTTCTGGGGCCGGCGCAAGGTGTTGGAGCAGGTCCACCATCACTTGACCCGGCCTGCGGTGGAATTAGCGCTGCTACGCCGTCTAGGTCCGCCGACGCCTTCGCCGGATGGCGCTGAGGCGTTTGTCCAATTGCAACAAATCTATCGCCGCGTCACCGACCGCGTCTGGGCGCTTGCCTTTGCGCCCGAGGAGGAGTTGGAGACGGGTGGAGAAGAAGGTGGGGCGTGAAGCCTGTTGGGAGATTGGAGATTGGAGATTGGAGATTCGGCGCACGCGGTGCGAGATAGCTTCTATTCCCCAATCCGTGATGCTCTAAACCGTATCATTGCCCACTCGAACAACCCCGGAAAATGATGGGCGCCCCAGATGAAGAGCCGGTCTTTCCAAGAAAAGAGCACTTCGCGCTCGCGGCGTTCGATCGCCAGGACGATCCGATCCGCAACTGCCGCCGCCGGTTTGACGCCGGCCAGACTTCCGGTCTTGCGTACCTTGCGCACCCCATTCGCGTCGCTCACCATGAAGTTGGTGTTGAATTCGCTCTCGGTGATGCCGGGAAGTACGGTCACCACGGCGATGCCCTGTGCTGCCAATTCCATCCTCGCGGCCGCACTGAAGGCCTGCACGGCGAACTTGCTCGCCGTGTACCCGGCAGACGAGCCAACCATGCCAAGTGAAGGTACGACCACCTTGCCCAGGATGCTGCTGACATTCACAATGACGCCGCTGCCTTGACGGCGCATATAGGGCAGCACCGCCTGCATGGCATTGACCAGGCCGAAAACATTCACATCAAACAGATAGCGAAGTCTGTCTTCAGCCAGGTCCGCCACGTCGCCCTGCAGACCAAGACCCGCATTGTTCACCAGGATGTCGATGCGCTGGAACTCGACAATCGCCCGTGCGACCAGGGCCTCGATCTCTGCACGCTTCGATACATCGGTGGCAATCGCCAGCGTACGCACACCGAATTGCTGCGCCAATTCGATGGCCAACGCATCGATGCGGTCGGTGCGCCGCGCCGCTAGCACCACATGGACGCCTTTGGCGGCAAGTGACCGGGCAAGAGCGGCGCCAATGCCTGAACTGGCGCCTGTGACGATGGCAACTTGATCGCGAATGCTCATGAACGGCCTCGATGGTGAATTTGGCGCCTTGCGAAGGCAATGATAACATAGCGTCAAAATGAACAAGTAGCGACGTCAACCGCGACCACGGTTCGCCGCCTTTCCCTTCAGAGAGTTGCCGGGCGGTGCGAGGCAGCAGGGGTGCGGCGTATCAGCAGCGCGTGAGTCCCCGGCAGGCAATGGCCGGGCGGTGTTCCACCGTTATCGGATAAATGAGGCGGACGCACTCCTGCGTTCGTGAACTCAGGTGGCACCACGAAGTCCTTTCGTCCTGAAACAGCGGGATGAGGGGGCTTTTTTATTGGGCACCATTCGTGGGCGTAGCAAATCTTTAGGAGGAACTTATGTTAGATATTCGCTGGATGCGTGAGAATCGGGCCGCGTTGGCGGAGGCGATGGGTAAGCTTTACGTCACCGATGCGCCGTGGCAACAAGCGCTGGATCTGGACGAACGGCGCCGGCAGATCCTGACCCAGGTGGAGGCGTTGCGGGCAGAGCGCAATACCGGCTCCAAGGAGATCGGTGTTCTCTTCCGTGAAAAGAAGATGGACGAAGCCAATGCGCTGAAGGCGCGCATGAGCGTGGTCGGCGACGAGATCGATGCGCTGGATGCCGAACTGCGCACTGTGGAAGCCGCCTTTGACGACGCCATGTTGCGCATTCCGAACATTCCCGAACCGGATGTCCCGATTGCCGAAGATGAGGGCGGCAACGTGGTGGTCAAGGAGTGGGGCGTGAAACCGCAGCAATCCTTCAAGCCGTTGGCGCATTGGGATCTGGGGCCAAAACTGGACATCATCGATTTCGACCGCGGCACCAAGCTCGCAGGCAGCCGTGGTTATTTGTTAAAAGGCGCCGGCGCGCGGTTGCCGCGTGCACCAGTTCCAGAAGGTGGAGATGGTGAAGTTTGTGGAGCCGCAGACGGGTCGCGCCGAATTGGAAGCGCTGACGCGCGACGCCGAGGTGTTGTGTGAGCGGCTCGGGCTGCCTTACCGCCGCATCATGATTGCCACCGGCGATCTATCCTTCGTCGCGGCGATCAAGTATGACATTGAGGTTTGGGCGGCGGGTTCTGAGGAGTGGCGAGCCAGCTCCTGCTCCTATTTCCGAGATTTTCAGGCACGCCGTGCCAACATTCGCTATCGACCCGCGGAGGGTGAAAAGCCGGAGTATGTCCACACACTCAATGGCTCTGGGCTGGCGCTGCCGCGCATCGTGATCGCGATCCTGGAGAACTACCAGCAGGAAGATGGATCCGTGGTGGTGCCGGAAGTGCTGAGACCGTATATGGGGGGGCTGGAAGTCATTCGGGGGTAGGTAGAATTGTCAATCGTCAATGCTGCAACGGCGGCGGTACTACCTCCTCGTTGACAATTGACCATTGGATTTCCCGTGAACTTCGTGGTTTGCTGCCAGGTCGAAGTGGACCCAAAAAAACAAGCCAAATTTGACAGCGCGGGCTGGGCCATGTATACTATGTAATGCCTTTCAGCAGAACAGCAATGTCGAGCGGACGGCAATTAACAATTGGATAGTGCAGCGGTGGTCAGACCCACTTGGAGGGATGGCCGAGCGGTCTAAGGCGGTTGTCTTGAAAACAACTGTGGCAGTAATGTCACCGGGGGTTCGAATCCCTCTCCCTCCGCCACGGACTGCAAAACAGGTAAATGGGGAGGTCGCATAGCCCGGTCTAGTGCGCCCGCCTGCTAAGTGGGTAGGGGTGGTTTCATCCCTCGAGGGTTCAAATCCCTCCCTCCCCGCCATTTTCTGTGGCTGCATTGTCCAGATATTTGTCCCCGTAGCTCAGTGGATTAGAGCGCTTGGTTGCGGTCCAAGAGGCCAGAGGTTCGGGGGTAGCCCAGTCCGCCTTCGCCGGGATGCCAAAAAGGAACAGGAAAGCCATCGCCCGCAGCATTGGCTCCAGCCTCTCTGGCATCAGCATGGCTTAATTCCCGCCACATCTCACTCAATTGCTTTTAGGGACATAGGAACTTTCCCCGCCCCAAAGTACCAATGTCGTGGCACGAGACATATCATCGTCATTTAACCGAACGACTTCGGCATGGACCAGAAGCGGTATCAGCATAGTTGACCCACACACCTGGTTCGTGGCGGCCACTGACTTGGCAGGTGTCGGGGAGATCACTTCATGGTTTCTGAACGTGCTTGGTCCTCTTCGAACGACGATAATTCTCACACAATTGCGGGCAGTGTCAGGCATCACGCCCACGCCTGAGTTTCTCTTTGCCTACAATGCCGGTCGGGTTCTCTAGGACCCTGAAATGCCACTTCAACAGTGGGGTCGAATTGCGACAGGTACGATTCTCGTAGAATGGTTTTCAGACGCGTGTCGTCCGGTGGGTGCTAAAAGCGCTCACCGAACAGTGTCTCGCGGTCTTTATCACCAGTTTTTGTATTTTGTGCCGCACGGCTTTCCTAAGATTCCTGTGGGTGTGACTCGGCTACTGCTTGCAACAACGCTGGGTCGAGTTGGGTGGATTTGGCGTGGAACAGGAATGCATGGGGCGAGCGACGCCAGTGGCGCGGACGGGGTTGGAGCGCGACGCGAAGGTTATCAGGTGCGCATCTTGACGCGTGATCCGCAGAAGGCACAGGCAAAGTTCGGTAAGGAATATGCGCTGATCGGTGGCGACGTCGATGATTTGTCCTCGCTGCAGCCCGCCGTCCAGGGCTGCGACGCGGTCCACATCAATCCTGAAGGCGGGCTGGACCCGGACCTGGAGCATCGCGGCGCTGCCAACGTCGCCGGCGCCGCCGCCGCGAACGTCCAACGTATCACCTATCTTTCGGGGACTTCGGTCACGAAGGAAAACTGTTGGTATGCCGGCACAAAGGCGAAATACGAGGCCGAGGCCGCGATTCGGGCTGCCGACGTACCTTATACGATCTTCCAGGGAACCTTTTTTATGGAGACGCTGCCCAGGCTGGTGCGTGGCAAGCGTGCCAATCTGATCGGCAATCAGCCGCACCCCTGGCACTGGGTCGCTGCCGGCGATTATGCCGGCATGGTCGCCAAGGCGTATGTCACACCGGCAGCGGCGAACAAAACGCTGCATGTGTTTGGACCCCAAGCCATGACGCTGCGCGATGCGCTGCAAACCTATTGTCGCCTCGTGAACCCGGGCGCCAAGGTTGCATCGGTTCCCTTCTGGATGGCCTCGCTGCTCGGCACTATCTCCCGCGACAAGGATTTGCAGGCTGTGGTGCCTTTCTTTCGCTACATCGAGCAAGTCGCTGAAGCGGGCGATCCGGGCGAGGCGAATCGCCTATTTGGCGCACCGGCGACCACGCTGGAGCAGTGGTGTAATGCGCTTGTGAATTCCGGCGCAGATGTAACGTGAATTGCCCACGGGTAAGCGCTGTGCTACACTAGCACGGCGTGTCAACGCGCCGTATTTTACAGAAAACAAACCCCATTTCTTGGGAGGTTCGGCATGAAGGGTATGTTGCGATTCGGTCTGGTAGCGATGGTGGCTGTGTTGCTTGCCGGCGCAGCGCTGTTGTCCGCCTGTGCACCCGATCCCAGCGAATTGATCATTTCACCGGAACTCGGCGTCCAACTGGCCGCGCGCGCCGCCGGTGAAGAAGTCGTCCGCGCCGAACCAACCAAGGCGCCCATCCTGGCAGATCTCGCACCGGAACAGATCACGGCAGGGCTACCGCAGGATGTTGCGGATGCACTGGCCGCGGCGGACCCAACGGTCGGCCAAACGCTGGCGCAGACGAACGCCTGTATTGGCTGCCATTCAATGGATCCGGCCGTGCAGCAGCCCGGCCCCAGTTGGTACGGCGTTGCCAACCACGCGGTCTCGCGGGTTCCAGCGGAGTCACCCGCACTTTACCTCTATGAAAGCATCATGAACCCAGGCGCCTTTCTCGTGCCGTCCTATCCCGATGGCATCATGCCCAAAACCTTTAGCGAGTCGCTGTCGGTGCAGGATCAGGCGAATTTAGTCGCCTACCTGCTCCAGCAGACCCAGGAGTAACGGCTAGCGGGCGTAGCCATGCAGTCCTGATCTTGAAGCGGGCGATTCATTTCGCCCGCTTTTGTTTACACTTTGTGCGTTTCCGCTACGTTTCCATACCCGCCCGCCAAGCCGCAAAGACGCAAAGGGAAGACAAAAGGAATTCTCCCGCAGGCGCAGAGCCCATCTTGCAAAAGACGGTTGGGGCGGTATCTTTGTGGGCTTTTCGAGCTTGGCGCATCCCTGGCCTGGTGCGTTGCCCGGACCGGCCATGCCGTTGTCCCCTAAACGGTGAGGGTTGGATGCGTCGATGACCCCGGACACGGCCATGCCGTTGTCCCTACGATCGTCCTGGGCGGATCCCAGAAATCTGAAACACACCCGGGTTTGGCGGCATGCTTTCAGACGGGTGCTGTTCTCGTGCTATAATGGACCCACCATGGCACAAGACCGGGTGTCCTCGACTACGGCGGAGCGGCGTTGCCCCAATTGTGGCACGCGTGTGGCACGCAACGCTGAAAGCTGCTTTATGTGCGGCTACGATCTGCGCAGCCAGGCCCGTCCTCGGCGGCGCTTTTCGTGGGTTGGCGCGCTTCTCGTCGCCGCCGTATTGGCCGTGCTCTTCTTCTGGTGGCGCATCGGCACGCAATCCTGCCAACGAGGGCGCAAACTCAAGCGACGTGCAGGCAATTTTGCCGACGAGCGAACCGTTACTGGAGCCTACGGCGACGTCAACAGTAACTCCTACGCCACTGCCCACTTCCACCCCGCCACCGATCGTCACGGAGACCCTATTACTCAAACATGTCGTTGAGGGCGGAGAGTCGCTCCTTTCCATTGCCATCCAATATGGGATCAGTGTCGAGGAGATTCAGCGGGCCAATGGGTTGAGCACCGAGCTCATCCGCGTCGGTGATGAACTCGATATCCCTGTCGTGCGCGAGAGCGGGCTCACAAGTTCAAGCGGACCGGCTGATAACTTCTCCTACACGGTTGAAGACGGCGATACGCTGATCTCGATTGCGCTCAAGTTTGGCAGCACCGTGGAAGACATCCAGACTTCCAACAGTCTTGCCGCAAATGACCTGATTCGCCCGGGTGATCTCCTCAACATTCCAGTACGCGGCGCGCCCGTGGAGGCGCTGCAGTTGCGTGGCGCCCCTCAGTCAACGCCTGTTCCAGGTGAGGATACAGCGACGCCGGCGCCGAACTATGCAGAGCCGCGCCTGGTTGGGCCGCCAAACAATGAGAGTATTGTTCGCACCGATCCGGTGATGCTTGAATGGGCGGGTCTTGGTGAACTGCGGCCCAACGAGTGGTATGTCGTGCAAGTCTTGCCCCGCAGTCCCCAGGCAAGACCCTCTTCAACCGCCTGGACCAAGGATACGCGGTTTCAACTTGGCGCTGAGCTGGCGCCGGGCGAAGGCGAACGCGCGGACTATGATTGGCTGGTGTCGGTTGTGCGCGTGATCCCCACGGGTAGTCAAGCAGCGGTGGAGGCGGCTAGCCCGCCTAGCGAGATTCGTCGATTTTCTTGGCAATAGTCCGTTCTCATCCTTGAATACCTCACAATAGGAGCATCATCATGGGAGTGCGTTTGCAGCACGCCAGTCTCCCGCGGCCGCCCGGAACGGCGGCGGTTGCGCGCCAATTCTATGGCGAAGTGCTCGGATTGGAGGAGGTGCTGCCACCGGCAGTGCTGAAGCCGCTCGAAGTGATCTGGTATCGTCTGGATCGCGCGACCGAACTCCATCTCTTTGTCGAAGAACCCGCCGGTCAGGATCATTCGGGCCGGCACTTCTGTCTGGCTGTCGATGACCTGGAGGAGTTACGGGCGCGGCTGGAGGCTGCCGGCGTCACCGTTGCATCCGATATCCCGATCCCCGGACGCCCCCGCTTCTTTGTCCGCGATCCATTTGGCAACCTGATTGAGTTGACGACGATTGAAGCGGATGATTGGCGTCTGCAGGGGAAATAGGAAAGTCCAAGCATCCAAATTTGGGTATAAAGCTTAAGAAATTGTAGACTTGAGGAAGTGCTATGCAACCAGTCGATTCTGCGGCCTATCCAGATTCACTAAATGCTCGCATCGGCGTACTGACACGCCGTGAAGTGGAGGCGCGCATGCTGGCGCCGCTGATCGAGGCGCTGGCCGCAGAATTCGGCCGCGAGCGCGTCCTCGCGGTGGTGCGCGAGGCGATTATTCAGATTGCACGCGGGCAGGGTGAGTCGCTCGCAGGTCAAATCGGCGGTAACTCCCTGGATGATTTTGCCGGCTCACTTAGCGCCTGGCGCCAGGACAATGCCATGGAGATCGACATCCTGGAGCAGGATGAAGAGACATTCTCTTTCAATGTGACGCGGTGCCGCTATGCTGAGTTGTACCGCGCGCTGGGTGTGCCTGAATTGGGTGCAATCTTTTCATGCAACCGGGATTGGGCGCTCATCCAGGGCTTCAACCCTGGGATCGGCCTTGAGCGTACCCAGACCATCATGGAGGGCGCACCCTATTGCGACTTCCGCTACCAGTTACGACCGCAGCCGATCGGTCTGGAGTGAGGTTGATGAAACTGCCCTTATCTTTCTCTACGCTTGCGCATACCTACTCAATCGTCGCCTATGATCGTGAAGCTGGGCAACTTGGGGTTGCGTTCCAGTCTCATTACTTCAGCGTGGGGGGCGTTGTGCCCTGGGTGGAAGCTGGCGTGGGTGCAGTCGCCACCCAGTCGTTTGTAGACCCCTCGTATGGCCCGCTTGGGCTGGCGTTGATGCGGGCCGGCAAGAGCGCCAATCAGGCGCTGGATGGGCTTCTGGCAGCCGATCCGTTGCGCGAACAGCGTCAAGTGGCGATGGTCGATCTCCACGGCAATGTCTCAGTGCATACCGGCGCGCGTTGTATTGCTGCCGCCGGGCACAAGACCGGGGCGAATTTTTCGGTGCAGGCGAACTTGATGCTGAGCGATACGGTCTGGGATGCGATGGCAGATGCCTATCTGACTACGGCCGGGGATCTCGCCGAGCGTATGTTGGCGGCCCTGGAAGCGGCGGAAGGCGAAGGGGGCGATATCCGTGGGCGGCAGTCGGCGGCGCTGATGGTGGTGAAGGCCCAGCCGACCGGCCAACCGTGGCGTGACCGGGTCTTTGACCTGCGGGTGGAGGATCATTGGGAGCTTTGCCGGAGTTGCGGCGCCTGGTGACGGTGTGCCGCGCCTACTACGCCTGGAATGACGCCGAGGCGCTGCTGCGCCGGGAGGACCTTGATGAGACGGTGGTCCGTGATGGCGCGCTTTTGCCCAGGCGCCCAACTTGATGCCCCACAATCCTGAAGGGATGTTCTGGTTTGCGTGCACCCTGGTCAACGCCGGGCAACTGGCCGCGGCGTTGCCATATTTCGGCAAAGTCTTTGCGGCCCAACCGGTCTGGTGTGAACTGGTCCCGCGCCTGGCGCAGGCCGGCTTGCTCCCGGGCGAGCCAACGGTATTGGCGGCAATTGTCAAGGCATAGCAGGCAAATGCCGGGTTTTTGAAGATAGGAAGAATGAGTGTCTGGTGATCAAAATGATTCTGTGTTGATGTTCATTCAAGATGTCCTACCCCTTCGCGTTAACCGCTACTCTTAGTTGCTTTGAAAGGAATCCATTCGTGCGCAAACTACGCATCATCATCCCAATCCTGATAGGCGTTGTCTGCATGCTCGCCTTCACCGGTGCAGCACTGGCCGTGGAATCGCCGGCGAGCGACACACCTGCGCCGGCAGGTTCGACCGCGTCACCCCTCTTGATCGTCGAACTTGATTCACCACCGTTGGCCACCCAGTATAAGACGCAATTGCAGGCGGCCGCCGCCAACGGGAGGCTGGATGCCCAGTCTGCCGCCGCGCAAGCCTACGTCGCCCAATTGCAGGCTGAGCAGGCAGCCTTTGTCAGCCAACTTCAGGCTGTACTGCCCACTGCCACGGTCAACCAGTTTATCGACGAAACCGGCATGCGCCAGAATAGCACCTATCAGGTGGTGTTCAACGGCATGGCCATCAATCCCGGCGCGAACCTGACTGCCGCCGAACGCGAGGCTGCCCGCGCACGTATCGCGCGAATGCCCGGCGTCAAAAACGTCTATCCTGACATGCCGCACCAATCCGATCTATACACCAGTACGACGCTCATCAACGCCCCGGTGCTTTGGGACCAGTTGGGTGGTCGCGCTATGGCGGGAGCCGGTGTGAAATTTGCCTCGATGGACGGCGGCGTGCATCACCTCTCACCGATGTTCGATGGGACCGGCTATACCTACCCCAACGGATTTGGCCCAAATGGCAAGGGTCTGACCAGCAACAATAACGGCAAGATCATCACCTCGCGTGCCTACTTCCGCTCGTGGGATCCGCCGCAGACGGCAGACCTGGGGGAGAGTGGATGCGGCGACGCGTGCGCCTGGCCGGGGCCAGAAGGCACATCACACGGTGTCCACACGGCCTCCACTGCAGCCGGTGGCATTATCACCGACGTGGTCTATAGCGGTTACCCGGTCGGCACGATCAGCGGCGTCGCACCACGCGCGCCTATGTGATGAGCTACAAGGTCTTCTATGGCAGCGTGAACAACGACGGTTCTTTCTACAACGCCGAGGGGCTTGCGGCGCTTGAAGATATCGCCATGGATGGCGCCGATGTACTCAACAACTCCTGGGGTGGCGGTCCTTCCAGCAATGGCTATGATGACCCGCTGGAGATCGCGTTGGCGAACACCGCGGCAAGCGGTGTCTTCATTTCGATGTCTGCCGGAAATGCCGGTCCGTCGAACTCGACCGTTGACCACCCGCGGTCCGAGTACATCAATGTTGCTGCATCGACGACCAGTGGCACGCTCGCCAGTGGCAGAATCGACGTCCCCGGCCATCCTGAAGTGCAGGATATCGCTTTCTCCGTCGCGAGTTTTGGTGCGCCATTGCCGATCGCAACGGTGATCACCTACCCCGTGTTGCCTTCCGAGAGTGTCAACCCGGCCAACACGAATGGCTGCAATGCCTGGCCAGCCGGCACGTTCACGGGCAAGGCTGCGCTGATCCGGCGTGGTGACTGTGAATTTGGCGTCAAGGTACTCAATGCTGAGAACGGAGGCGCCGACTTTGTCATCGTCTACAACAGCGTCGCCGGCGGCGATGAACTGATCAACATGGGGCCGGGTGAAGTCGGCGACCAGGTGACAATTTCGTCCATCTTCGTTGGCCACACGAACGGGCAGGCCATCGTTGACGCATACGTCGCCGATCCGGCGGTGGAGGTTGTCCTCAATACCATCGCTTTCCAGGCGGGCAACACGCCAGACCTGATCGCCAGCTTCAGTAGCCGTGGTCCTGGTGTTGGCCCGGCCCTCGTGCCCGATATTGCCGCCCCAGGCGTCAACATCCTTGCGCAGGGATATACCCCTGGCGCCAGCGGTGAAGCGCAGTATCTCGGCTATGGCCAGGCCTCAGGCACTTCCATGGCAGCCCCGCACGTGGCCGGCGCCGCCGTGCTCGTGCGCCAGGCCCATCCCAACTGGTCAAACGCTGAGATCAAATCGGCGCTGATGTCCACTGCGAAGTATACCGATGTCTACAACTACAATGGTTCGCCGGCTCAACCGCTTGACATGGGCGCCGGCCGCCTTGATCTGACGCGCGCGCTCGCACCGGGTGTGATCCTGAATCCCCCGAAACTGAGCTATGGCGTCGTGCCTTCACCCACGAGCAAGACCCTTGAGGTGTGGGTGACGAGCGTGGCGACGCAAACTGAGACCTATCAGTTGAGCACGCTCTACACTGGGGAACGGCTTCACGCAGACCACGGCGCTGCCGGGTTTTACGGTGACGCCAACTTTGGTCACGCTCGAACCCGGTCAAACCCAGGTGGTTTCGGTTACCTTCGACACGAACACCAGCCAGGGACTCGGTGAGAACCAGGGCTTTGTCGTGATGGATGGCGCGGTGTTTGACGCGCACATGCCCGTCTGGGCGCGGGTGACGCCGGCCACACAAATCTCCGATGTGCTGATCATCGACAACGACGCCAGTGACCTCGACCCATCATTCGGCGACTATCTGTACATCTACACCAGCACACTCACGGCGTTGGGTAAGACTTACTCAATTGCCAACCCGGCCGACTATTTCGGGCTTGACCAGACGATTCCCAGGCCGGCAGTTCTGAGCGGTTTCGGCGCAATCCTTTGGTACACCGGTGACAACTACGTCCCCGTGGCCGGTCTCACTACGCAGGATCAGTACTCACTGCTGGACTACCTCAACAACGGCGGCATCGTAATCGCCATGGGTCAGGATCTGGCCGGTACGCTCGATGCCGCGCCGGGTACGGACTTTAACTGGCTCTACAACTGGGGACTGGGGGCAAGGTGGTTGCAGGATAGCATCTCCAACGGGAATGCGCCGACCGGATTTGCGACGTCCGCACCTTCCATGCCGCCCTTCTTCAGAAACATCATCGTCAGTCTGTTGCAACTTTACGTGGACGAAGTTGCGCCTGAACTGGCCGATCGCGCCGTGGCCCGAGGGGGTGTGGCGGTTCTTAACTATGGCGGCCCATTCAATCTGGGCACTGGCACGGCTGCTCTGGTCCACCGCGACCAGCCCGTGCTGGAATCACCCGTGCCGCCCTTCTGGGGCCGAGCCTTCTACGCATCGTTTGGCCTCGAAGGCATGGACTTGGGGCCAAACGAGGTCTTGACACCCACACTGCCGACGACACCGGTGGAACTGCTGGGTCACGTCCTGACGTGGGCGGAATCTGAGGTCGGCATGGCTTCGATCAGCAACACCACGCCGGCGACAACGACGGCTATCACGCTGTTCACGGCGCATTACACCTCCACGGCGCCGACCGGATACCCGGCTGAAGTCGTCAATCCCATCGCCTGGCGTTGGGACTTTGGTGACGGCAGCGCGTATGTAGCATCAGTGACACAGGAAGCCGGTCACACGTATGTCTGCAGCGAAAACAACGTCTACACCGTACGCGTGCAGGTGACCGACGGGATGGGCAACAATGCCATTGGCAGCCTCGAGGTGGACGTATCCGACTCTTGCTTCCAGGAGCCGGAAACGGTCCAGAACTTCTTCCTGCCGTGGATCACGAAGTAGTTTTGCACTGTGAGGGCGGCTGTGGACCTGTAACTCTTTGATAATTGCGAACTGGGTTTTCGCAGTCTAAGGCAGAAGCGACTCTGCAAGTGGTCAATCAGCAACAGCCAATTGTCAATTTGAAGTGACGGAGCATTGTAGATGTCACTGAAAATTGATGATTGGCTGTTGATCATGGATCGTTCATACTACAGAATCACAAGTACCACAGAGCCGCGCGGCGGCGGTTGGCTGCTCTGATCTACGTCCACTAGACACGGGCACGACATGAAAACTACCAACCCATCCTAAGCTTTGGTGATGAAGTAGCCCGCGTCTATCGAGATATTACGCGTGGTGATGAGGCCGCGGCCGTGGCGCTGCTGGCGCAATTGGCGGGCGACGGGCCGGCGCTGGAACTTGCCATTGGGGCGGGCAGGCTTGCCCTGCCGCTGGCTGCGCATGGCATCCGGGTGGACGGCATCGAACTCTCGCCGGCGATGGTCGCCCAACTGCGGAGTAAGCCGGGCGGGGAGTCCATCGCCGTCACCCTGGGCGACTTTGCCGACGTGGCGGTTGCCGGTGAATATCGGCTGATCTACGTGGTGTGGAACACCTTTTCAACCTCTTGAGCCAGGATGAGCAGGTGCGGTGCTTCCAGAATGTGGCAAAGCATCTATCCGCCGATGGTTGTTTCTTGATCGAGGCGTATGAACCTGCCTTTCTGGTCCGGCTGCAAAACAGCCAGTATGTGGAGGCGGAGAGCATTGAGATGGATGAGGTCTGGCTCGATGTGCTGCGGCATGACGGTGCGACGCAGACGATAGAAGAGAGCCATGTATCGCTCTCCGCACGCGGCATCCGGTTGAACCCGGTGGTGCAGCGCTACGCGTGGCCGAGCGAACTCGACCTCATGGCACGGATTGCGGGGTTGCGGTTGCATAACCGCTGGGGTGGGTGGAGTCGTGAGCGTTCACATCCGCAAGCACTATGCATGTGTCGGTGTTTGAGCGGTGAGGTGTAGACAATGGTGGATCTCCGCATCTCAGAACGCAGTCAGTTTTCTATTCCACTGATCTGATCAAAGATGAGGTCGGCGCAGCGAATGTAGGCGGTCCGCACCTGTTCCCATTCAGGAAGCGAATCGTTGGGCATAGTGGCTCCAAAAGTGGTAGCGCTGAGCGTAGGGATCGGCAATCTGCGCCTGGCAGACACGGAGTATCTTCGTGGAAAGCGAGGGATCTGCGAGCAGCGCAGTGCGCAACACTGCCCAATCCGCGCGCTTGCCGCGGCCAATGATGTCGTCGATGGCTGCAAGGGTGAGGTCTTGCTGGGTAAGATGACGATGTTGCATAACCGTGTCCAGGAACTCCGCCGCCGCGCCTGCGACGAGCCTCGGCGATCTATTGTAGCGCCACAGATGGGGCCAAACAAGTTGGCCGGCAGGGACGGATGCCTGTGGCGCTGCACCCCGGCTAGCTTTGGGCCTCGTCACGAGTTGCATCCCCGATCCGCTGTTCCAGCACGGTGATGCGCTCACCCTGGCTCACAATGAGCTCCGCCAGAAAACCGACCAGAAAGAGCAATGCGCTGATAATCGCCAAAACGCCGGCGGCGATGAAGATTGGACGCTGCTGCGTCTGGGTAAAAAGGTACAGCAGCACCAGATAGCCAAAGATGCCGGCGCTGACCAACAGCCCGGCCAGCCCCAAGCCCCCAAAGAAACGAATCGGCGCTTCGCTGAAGGTCAACAAGAATTTCAGCACCAGCACGTCTAGAAAGCTCTTTGGGATCCGCTCCCAGCCAAACTTGCTGCTGCCGGCGGGGCGGGGCTGGTAAAACGTCGGTGTCTCGCCGACCGTGAAGCCATTGTGCACGGCGATCATCAGCAGGAACCGGTGCCAGTCGCTGCGCAGGGGCGGGAAGCTATCGACCACATCGCGGCGCATCGCCTTGATCCAGTTGCCGTCGTGGACGTTCACACCCCCCAGTTTGCGCATTATCCAGTTGTAGAACCGACTCGCCAGCACCTTGTTGTCGTTGCGCTCCTGGCGCCAACCGGCCGCGACGTCGAGATCCTCCGCTTCCATAAAATTCACAAGCGTTGGTATATCGACCAGCGGATCCGACTCCATGTCCGCAGGGATCAAGATTACAATGTCGCCACGACTGGCCGTGAACATCTTCTGGAGTCCTGCCGTCATACCCTGGCTGCGGCGATGCGTGAACACGCGCAAATGTGGATACTGGGTCTGCAGGTCAGCGAGGACAACGGCGGTGCCATCCGTACTGCCGTCATTGACAACGAGGACTTCACCCTTCCGGTGCAACTCGGCAAACGCCGCAAACGACCGCGCGACCACCTGGCTGATGGTGCCTTCCTCGTTGCGCGCAGGGACGACAACGCTGATCGAGAATAGTGCCTCAACTCCAGATGCAGTCATGCGCGTAACTCGTCTTCACTTCAGGACGCCATAAAGGCAGCAATTGCCTCGACGACACGATCCTGCTGGTCATCGGTCATTTCAGGGTACAGCGGGAGGCTGACGCACGTGGCCGCAACTTGCTCGGACACCGGCAGATCACCAGGGCGATGCCCAAGTTCGGCATAGGCGGGCTGCAGATGGAGCGGCACCGGATAGTGGACGCCGGCGCCGATGCCCTGCCGGTTCAAAGCGTCGAGCAGTTCATCGCGACGGGGCGTGCGCACCACGTAGAGATGCCAGACCGGATCGGCCTGGGGGGCGACATAAGGGATTTCAAGTTCGAATTCCGCAAGCAGTGCGGAGTATCGCGCCGCCAGACGACGACGCGCCGCCGTCCACCGGTCGAGATGGGCCAGTTTGACTTCCAACACCGCCGCCTGCAGCGTATCGAGCCGCTCGCCGTAGCCCTTCACCTCGTGCAGATATTTCGAACGGCGACCGTGGTCGCGCAACAACGCAACCTGGGCGCCCAGTTGCAGATCGGACGTTGTGACTGCCTCTGCATCCCCATAGGCGCCGAGATTTTTTCCAGGGTAAAAACTGAAACAGGCCGCGGTCCCCAGGGCGCCCGCCCGTACACCGTTCCAGGTTGCACCGTGAGCCTGCGCCGCATCTTCGAGCACCGGCAGCCCATGGCGCGCAGCCACGCGCTTGATTGCATCCATATCGGCCGGCTGCCCATAGATATGAACAGGCAAGATGGCCCGTGTGGCCGGTGTGATCGCTGCTTCTAGCGCGTCCGGGTCCATCGTATAGGTGCGAGGATCGATATCGACAAAGACGGGCTTCGCCCCTGTCGCCGAGATTGCTTCGGCGGTGGCAATAAAGGTGTGCGCCACCGTCACCACCTCATGACCGCTGCCCACGCCCAAGGCCCGTAACGCCAGGTCAAGCGCCGCCGCCCCGCTGGCAACGCCGGCACAAACCGCAGCGCCACAGTAATCGGCGAATGCCGCTTCAACGCTCTTCACCTGGGGTCCCATGATGAAGTTCGTCGAATCTAAGACGCGCTGGATCGCACTGTCGATCTCAGGTCGAATGGACGCATATTGCGCCGTCAAGTCGACCAATGGAATCTTTACATCACTCATTTGCGTTTACTCTGACAAAAATCTAGCTGAGCGCTCGCGCTCAGCCAGGATGGGATCGAAATCGCAACGGTCACTATGGCTGATTATAGGTCACCAGATGACCATTAACCAAAGTTAGAAGGAGGGGTGGATTTCGAACGGCGCCCTGAGTGCGTCAGCGGCGCCTGGATTGCTGAATTGGTCTCCGGCGCCGGGCTAGACAGGTGCTGCGGCGCGCCCATCGCGATGATGATTCAGTACGCGATGCGCAACGGCAAGCCGCCGATGGGTCTGCGCAAGTTCATTCTGGAACTCGGGATCGGTCCCAAGGCCAAGTTGACGATGCAGAATGTGCAGCACTGCGTGTTTGGCCTCCAGGAGCTCGACTTCAGCAGAAAGGCTTGATGTGGCATGCCGATAGCTGGCCAGATAGATCTGTTCGATTGCGTCATCCTTGAGTTGTGAGTCGCTCCAGTCGGTCAATTGATACCACGAACGTGTCAGCCATTGCCGCTGGAATATGTTGCCAATCTTCCAGCATCCATCCTCCAAACGGATCTGCCCAGTACACTCCAACCCCCACAGGATCGTCTGGAGTTGCGTAGCTGCGACGTCAGCCAACAGACTCTCGATCCGATAGTCCTCAATCCCGGTGCGCTCTGCCAACAAAAGCATGATCTGGCGCTGCAACGCCGACATGTGCTGTAGGTCAACCGAGAACAACCCAGCCAGCAGGTGGTCCGGGTCGATGTCGGCCGGGTCCGGCGTGCGAAGCCGAGGAAAGCGCCATCGGCTTCATGGTAGAGGCGATGGCACAAGTACTGGATGAGATAGGGGTTGCAATTCGTATGATCCAAAATGGCAGCGATGATCTCAGGCGCAACGGCCAACGGCTCGTCACTTTGTCGCTGCTCAACCAGCGCTGCCGCTACCTCCGGCTCCAGTTTCCATAGATGGATCACGTTGAAGTTCTGGAGGAAGGGCGTGTGCGCGTTCCCCACACAGAGCCGGTTCAGGTTGGCCAGTAGTTGGGTTGATGTGAGAATGGTCTTCTGGTTGCCGCTACTCAAGGCAGCATGCAGGCGAGTCACCCAGGCTGGTTCAGATCTGGCGATTCGAAGCAACACTTCCACCTCGTCGGCCATCAGCAAGAGTTTTTTCCCTGCTGCGCCGATCGACTCAGCCAGCCGCGCCAGGATCACCGTAGCATCCAGTCCGGCAAGCCTTCTGACGGTTACGCCGCAATGCTCGAAACGCTGATGGGCGTCCTCAACAGCCATATAGAGTTCGTCCGAGAGATCGCCGCTCGTCTCACATCCCTGCATATCCCAGATGAGCGGGACCCAGGAGCATCCTTCTCGGTCCGTCAAATGCTCCAACTGGTGCAGCAGGGACGTCTTGCCGGCGCGGCGTGTACCGACAACCCAAAACTCCGTTTCAGGTGAGTTCAGCAGGGTATCAATGACATGCTGGCGGCCATAATGGTTTTGGCCTGAAACCCAGCGTCCTACAACATACGGATTGCGCATCACATCTATACCGGCGTTTCTTTACGCAGGTGTTGCCGTTTACAGCACCACCTACTTAACTGCCTGGAGGGGTTTCATCACAATGCCCCCATGGTTCAACGTCCCCGTCCGGTCGCCGTTGCCGGGACTACCGGTAAGTTCACCTTTGGCGTCCGCTGCTATGGCTGTCAGTTCTGTATGGGCGAAGTAAGCGTCTTCCATCGTAATCTGGCGGCGCTTACGGGCGAGCATGTGATTCACAGCCTCCATTGCATACTGCTGGACACGATAGGGTCGCCCGTCCGTCTGATCCAGGATGAAGTCCAAAGCTGCCCGATCAAATGCGTAAAATTTGCGCACCGGTTCACGCAGCAATTCTTCGGCCTGCGTGCGCGTGAACGGCGGCATTTCGATTTCGTTGAACATGTTGTACCAGGGACTCTCCACGCGGTCCCATTCCTTGTTGATGGCAATCCCGGCGACAACCGCGCCCACCGTTGATGCAAAATCGCGCATGAAGATACGCCGCAACTGCTGCTGATAGAGCGGATCAAACCGGCTCAGCGTGTCGACTTCGTCGAGCAGCAGGATCAACCGCACATACTTTCCTGTTTTGTAGCTGGCGCTGTACTCTTCGAGCAGACCGACGACCGTACGGAGATCGCGCCCAAATTCACGGTCGGTGTAGTCGTTCGGCGCCATCTCGCGCACTTGCAGTTCGGAGAGCTGCGCCAAATCCGCAGGTTCGAGTTGTGGTAATGCGCCGACATTCTCGACGATCTCGTCCATCAGCAGATGAAAGAAGAGCACACTGGTCGTTCCCTCAAGGTCGATCATGACCGGCACAAACCAGTATGCGTCATCGTCGATCTGCCTCAGCGCCAGCAACAACTGATAGAGCAGCGTCGTCTTGCCGATGCGGCGTTCGCCATGAATCATGATGCAGTTGTTGTGGAGGGTGGAGACGATGCGCGAGAGCATCTCGCGCCGGCCAAAGAACATGGCTTCGCTGCGCACCGGCTCACCGCTGATATACGGATTGAAGCCGCGCTGCACGGCTCTGACCACACGAAATCTTTCTCGCCCAAATTCATAGCTGACGTAGCCAAAGCCCACGATCGCCAGCATGGCGAACAGCACCAGCAGTTGCAGTACCCGCACGGGCACGACACCCAGCAGCGGCACCATATACGTAGACGGCGCCAGACCACCGACCAACTTAAAGGTCTTGAGCGCAGAATAGTTCATCGCCGCATCTCTGGCGACGACGTCCAGCGCATAGTCGCCCATTGTTCCAGGGTGACGTCGATCCGTCCGGCGTTGGTGAACTGCCAGTTGCCGGGCAATCCTGGTCCCGCAACCGATAGAGGACATGGACGTTGCGATCACCTGCCTTGCCAGATCGCCAATCGAGTAGCGAAAGTGGATTTGCTCATCGAGCACCAGTCGCCACCGATCACCCTCTTTCTGGACGCCCGCGCCGGTTGGGTCGGTAATCTCCATCCAGGGTGGTGATTTTTCGGGGCGGTACCATGACAGCCCTTTTTGGCCACCAAACCAATAACCGCCGTTGTTATCGAGCGCAATTGCCGTGACGGATCCTGTAGGGGCCGTACCAACCGCATCAAACGGCGGAACTTCATATTGATCGATGTGTGCAAGGCCAACCATACTGCCGACCAGGAGGGCGTCGCCAACCCGATCTGGGGAGATCACAAAGATGCGATCGCTACCGGCAAATTGACGCTGTCCCCACACGCGCCATGTTGCGCCGTCCCAGAAGTAGATCCCTTTGCCTTCGAAGGCGACATACATGCCACCCGCCGCCGCCGGACTTGGACTCAGCGCAGTTACCTTCGCCCGGCCAAGCAATTCGTTGCCCTGCGCAGCATCTTCCCACGCACCCTGGGGCGCCCGCCGCCAGAGCCCGCCACCTTGCGGTGCAACCCAAACCCGGCCTGCTTGATCGACACTGACCAGGGCAATCGACTGCCCGGAAAAATTACGATCCCATTGAACGCTATCGTTGGCAAACGCGTGATAAGCCAACCCTTCGGTCGTCCCAATCCAGAGTCCGTGGCGGTCCGGCGCAAGCGTGCGCACCTGCAGCGACGGGAGCGCAGCGTCTGCAATGGGATTGCTCCACTTGTCTGATGCGTAGCGATTGACACCGTGCTCCGTTGCCACCCAAATCGCACCGTAGCGATCAAGCGCAAGATCGTTAATCTGGACATTCCCGGCTCGGGTTGCTGGCGGATGCAGCGTGGTCGGTGGCTCATACGGGCTGTGATAGAGTTGAATTCCTGCGTCTTGGGTTGCCGCCCAAAGATTCCCATGGACATCAAAGACGAGATCGACGATCGGCATCCCCCCGCCAAAGTCAAGATCGTGCCATGCCCAGGGTTGATAGCGATAAATGCCGAGCGCCGATGCAAACCAGATCGAGTAATCCTGATCTAGCGCCATCGCCCGAATATCTGGCGACTCCAGGCCACCACCTTCTGCAATGCCCAGACGTCGCAAACTTACCTGGCGTCCGTTCGAAAAAAGGTACTGGACTGCACCGGCGCCGTTTGTTGCCACCCAAAGACTCTCGTTGGGCATGCCCTGGATCGCAGTAATCCGGTGTTCCGGCTTGTGGCTGAAAAATGGGGAATACGACTGAACATGCCCGGTCGCTAAATCCAGTTCCACCAGATTCAATCCCAGTCCCAGCCAGAGGCCTCCCAACCCATCGCCCCAGATGGCCGTAACCGGCACGTCATCCAATGGGTTGAGCGCATCCGTAGTGGACATCTGGAGCACATCGCCAGTAGCCGGAGAAATGCGCCAGAGTCCATTGTCAGCACCCACCCAAAGGTAGCCCTCCGCATAGTGCAAATCATGGATCACGGTGGCGGCAAGTTCATCGACTACAGTGATTCGCGCGGCGGTGGACTGCATCAACCCGGCGTTGGTGGCGATCCAGAGGGTGGCGCCCGCGTCGAGGAGATCCGTGATGGGACTGCCGACTTCAACTGCCGGTTGCCAGCGGAAGGTGTCCCAACGCAGAAGCTCGCCGCAATCCGTCGCGGCCCAAATGCCACCGGCTGTCGCCGACGCCAACGCAGTGATGTGACGCGGTCCGCTAGCGCCGTTATCTAAAGGCTCGCGACCAAGAATACGGTCAAATGGATATGAATTCCAGGTACCATTAAAGTGGCTGATACCCGCGCCTGTACCGAACCAGATTTCATCCTTTTCCGGCAAGATCACATATGCATTGTATACATCTGGACCATAGAACTGGCGAAAGACATCCCAACGACCTTGTGGCACCCAGTGGCCGATGGCTTGTAGCGGGAAGCAAAGGCAGGCAGCACAGACAACGAAGGCGAGCACCAACCGTCTGAACCCTCGAGGGGAAGGATATGCTGCAACGCGTAACTGGCGGCAATGTGGCGGCGATGAAGGTTGCATAATGAAGCAGCGCAACACACCACGCCACTGGCGGATCAGTCATCAGGTGACCGTAGTCTGCCCAACGGGTTCTTCGTTTGACAGTCGGTTCGGCACGCCTACTCTGGCCCCCCAGCAACGTGCGCTCGCGACGGCGAGACTATACCCCTTTCATTACCATAACGATAAAACAAAGCAATATTTAAGTTCTATGTTTACATAGTATATTGCAACTTGGAAATACAGTCAAGGCTATGCGATATGTCACCCAGCAAAAACATAAAAGTAAAGACACTTTATGTAGATATGTTTGATGTGTCTCCCGTCATTTGATGTAAAAGCACCCGACATCAGTCGCTGTTTTGTCAAGAAAATGTGTGCATAAAAATGCGCATTTCGTGTTGTGGCATTACGTTAAGTCGACCCTGGCGCCGTCACTCTCCAGGCTCTGTTGCGCCGCCGCCAGCACGCGCAGCACCCGCAACCCGTTGGCGCCGTCTGTCAGCGGCTGCGCACCCGTCCGCACGCAGGCCACAAAGTGGCTGCACTCCTCTTGAAGCGGCTCGCGCATATCCAACCGGGGGATCAAGATGTCGCCACTGTGCAACTTGTACTGGAAGTCACCATAGGTGACGTCCCCCTTGCGAAACGCCCCTTTGTCGTATACCCGCACCTTGCCTTCTGCACTGACGTCGTCATACACGATCATCTTGCGGCTGCCAACCACGGTCATCTCGCGGGTCTTGCTCGGATCCAGCCAACTGGCATGGATGTGGCAAAGCACCTGGTTGGGAAA
>JADJPH010000041.1 GCA_016713335.1 Candidatus Fredericiella danica
GCACGGTGGCAGCGGGTTCTCTGGAGTTCCCGCAGCGTCCGACTCCCCACCAGGCGCCAAGCCTTCGCCGAGCGGCACAGTGCCAGTCACGGGCTCCGTAGGCCCATAGAAGCCCTGGTCAAGCTCCGCCTCGCGTTCTGCGACGCTCGGAATACCTTCCGATTCTGTGCTCGTGATTGGAATCGATGGACCTGCCGCAGGCTGCGTCGCCTCACCGCTTGCACTTTCCTCCAATGCGCCAGGCGGCTCGCCACTGTCCACTGGTGGATTCGTCTCTGTCCCTGGCGGGGCAGTGTAACAAGGCGCCGCAGCGCTTGTCGACGACGGCGTAGGCCCCCAATACCCCTGATTGAGCATACTTTCTCGATCTTCAACACTTGGAATCGAACTTGATTCAGCGGATGTAACTGGAATCGATGCTCCGGCCGCCGGCTGGACTGCTTGCCCGGCAACTCCCAACGTGGTCGTCTGACCAACAACCTGCACCAAATCAGTTGCAACTGCCTGCGGTGTGTTCTCGATCGCTCGCGGTTCGGCCGTGGCCGCTCCCCCCGCGCCTGTGGTGACGCAACCAGTCAAACCAGGGCTTGCAAGCAGTAGGACCGAAACAAGTCTCAAGACGAAAGCATTCCTCATGGACATGTCCTCACGTTCAGAGTCGTAGCCGCACAAGCCAGGCGCATGGAGCAGCCAGACCGGTGGCCGGTCTGGCTGCTCCAGGCGCATGGCTGCCATCAAATGCAAATACAGGTTACTTGTTTTGCCAGCGCAGCCAACTGTGTAATCACGCGCACGGCCAAAGGTAAAGAAGACCGGCGTTGCGCAACTGGTGCAGTTCTTACCCGTGGCAATGTAGTGCGATCCACCGATCCAGGCGTCGCCGGTCGGGAAGAAGGGCGTGCGATATTGTAGTCGCCCCAACGGTTATCCGACGGCCGCGCATTGCTGGTGCGAACCCGCCTCAGTGACCATCCAGGGACGGCGCCTGTGTAGTCGTCGGCAATTGCGTAGTCAACACTGGGATTTTGGCCGGTGCCGGTCCCTTCATGGAGGACCATGCCCAGGTCCCGCGTTTATTTGCGGCCACGCTTGGGTAAAGGAAACAAATCGTCGAATTCCACACCAATGGCCGGCCCTGGTTACCGCTGAGTTGTGTCAGTGTATCTTCATAGAACGCAGCGCCGTCGATATGGGGTCTACCGAAAGAACCGCCCTGCGCCACATTCCACCACCAGCCAAGCACCTTTCTCCCTGGGATCGCCAGATTGGTGTTGTGGATCATGTAGCGCGCGCCCGTAAGCAAGCGCGTGTCGGTGCGCCCTGCCCAGTTGCCCGAGGAACTGCCGCAAGTCGCTGCGCTCGTGGTCCAGGCGGCCACCGTCCGCGTCACCCAACTCAAACTCGTCGAGTTCTCCGCCCACTTCCAGATGATGATGCGGCTGTTAAAGGGCGAAGTCGACGGTCCGTTTGATGCGAAATACATGATGTGATCAGCACCCTGCACGGGCACAAACGTGAACCAACTCGACGTGCTGTAGTAGTTGTAGCCAAATCCTGCACAGTCCTTCAGGCTGTCCAGCGGGAACCGCAGCACACAGTGCGCGTGTCCACGAAGGGTTGCGTTGAACATATTGGTGGCAATATAGAGGTAGTCCGCGCCCAGTTGTAGATGCGGATAGTCCCACCACTGATTGGTCCACGCACTGTTCGTGTTTGTCGGCGCCACGTCATAGTAACAGAATGACGCGCCACCGTTGGTTGAGAGGCCCAGGCGGAAGCGATTTACACCCGCACTTGTCGGGAAGATTGGCGATACCAAAACAGGAGGTTGCGTGATTCGTCATACAGCGTGACCTGATCACAGCAGAAGTCGCTCATGTCGGCGTAGGGATTGACGTAGCTCCAGGTTGAGCCACCCGTGATCGACCGTGCAGCAAACCAGTTGCCGGTGTAGAAGGCATAGGCGCCGCCCTGGGCTGTGCTTGCTTCCATGACATTCGACTTCGACCCACCTGTGGTCACTGGCGCCACATTCCGATATAACCAGGCATCCCCAGGTGCCGTCGGCGCCAGCATCTCTTTCTCGCTGCTCGGATCCACAGACGCAGCATCAAGTTCGACCGAATTCTGCACGAATGACTGCGTCTCCGGGGCCATTTGTGTCGTGAGCGGCGCCAGATCTTCGGCTTTCGTTGCCTCAGGACCAGGGAGGTGCGTCATGGCGAGCTCGGCCTCGGCTGTGGCCATTTGTGCCGCCGTCAAGACCGGTGGCTCATCGAGCCAGTCGAGCGTCACCTGTGCTGAGGCTGGCGGCATGATCGACCTGGCAGTCTCGCGCACGCCAGCCGCCTCGAGCACCTGCTCATCGGTCGGGGTAGGAACCTCGACGCCATCGCCTGCAGCGTCGCCTTGGGCCAGTGGAATGAAGATGGTGCCAGGACCGGTGGTAGGTTCTCCATCTTGCGCAGAGACTCCAAGCGGATACATAGAAATCAACATAGCAACAACGACTAGCGACGTGAGGAACCTGCCGAATTGTTTGCGTGTACTGCGTACCATGATCACCCTCCTTGGAACAGACGTGACACACTGCTGCGCGGGTACAACGAGTTACACGACGTAACACATGGTGGCGTTAGCCCGGTATTGGCGAATACCAGACCAAGTACTGCACATCACCTGTGACAATACCAATAGGGTGAACAGCGTATAGCAATCGCGCTACGTCAAATGCGCCGGAATCGCAGAGTGTTCAGTTGGCTTACGGAGGTAAGCCGTATTCGGGAGATACAAGTATAAACTACTGGAAAACTACCTGAATGTCAACATTGTGAACATTATTACAATTGAGAACATCGCGCCGCCTCCAGCGCACCTTTGGGGTCTGTCGGTTTGTGTTGGCCTTGCGGCCAGCGATTCGTGTGTTCGAGCCATTGCCGCAAATCAGCATATCGATTTTCCCATCCCAGGCAGTCAGCAACATGTTGCGAGGGACTCCATGCCCAGATTTCCAGTTCTGGCGCAATGACCGACCGCCTGCATGTTGCTATCGGCAGCCAATACTACGAGGTCAATGATCCCAATACTCCGGCGGCAAACAGTGTCCCTAGGTCAGTCTCTTGCCGCCATGTTCGCAACAACGGATGCTCTGAGCCACGGACAATATCCGTTGCACCCTGTTCATCACGACTGAAGCAAAGTACATCGCGAGGCGCAGCAAGACTTAGAATCACCGGTGAGTGTGTCGCAAGCAAGATCTGTGCATCATATACCGACTGTAAGGATTGCCACACCGTTTCAACAGCACGTGGATGGACGCCGTTCTCTGGCTCTTCAATCAAATAGATGCCGGTAAGGTCTGGCAGATAAGCCAGAATTGTGAGTGCAAGCATGCGCAACGTGCCGTCGGATACCAACCACGAAGGAATTTCCAAGCCGTTTCGATATTTCAACAGTAGGTAGCGGTGCCGGTCTTCTTCCCGCTCCACGGTGCGAATTCCCTCAACGTCAGGGAGTGCAGTGCGGATGTGACTCACCCAATCTGCCAGACGCCTGGGATGATGCTCCTCAAGGTCTCGCACCACCCAGGGCAGGTTCGCACCATCCGGCAAGAAGCGGCGCGCCATGCCTGGGCGGCTTGGAAGACGAAGAATTTCGCTGTTGAGTGCAAGGCGTTGGACACCCTCAAAAGCAACCGGCGGAACCAAATTGCAGCCGGAAACTTCTCTTCGTCTTCAGGCAAGTTTGCAAGGGCAGACCGCGCGGTCCTAGCCGAAAGAGATTATTCCAGTTGGAGGATTCAGAACGAAAATAGTCATTCCCAGATTCGGGTACTTTATTGACTACGCGTCGCCAACCGGGCGGTGTGTGGCCACCGGGGGCTACGACAATCGAACCTGGTGGCGGCTGCGGAAGTGGGAATAGGGTTCGTGGAGCAATTTCGGCGGCGCCATCCTTTTGCTCGGGGCACTGCCAGAGTGTTTCAGCCAAGAGGCTCACTTCGCGGCTTCCCGGGGCTAGGCCAACACGTACCTCATACCGTAGCCGGCCAGCCTGTCCACTTCTCTGGCGGCGCAGATTCTCGGGCACGACAGCTTCCACGGCCAACTCAAAAGCGTCGCGTTCTCGTAGCCAGGTTAGGTCCTGCAAATCTGGGGCACGCGCCGCAACAGCCCCCGCGACCCCTTCTTTATCGCGTATCAAGTCCGCAAGAAACGCGATTACATCCAAGAAAGTGGATTTACCGCTTGCATTTGGACCGATCAGCACCTGAAGGGGATCAAGTGATTGTCGTATGTAGCGTAGGCTGCGGTAGTACAGCGTTTCGATCTGGACAATCATGGGGCGCAATACCTATTGTGAATGGATTAGCCCAACGTCATACGCTATATGATACCACCACGTACACGCTTCCCCATTCCACCTGCAAGACGTCATCATTGCGGGATAATGCTGCATTTCTGCAACGTACAGCACGCAAGCACTAATATGCCTTTGCGACTTCCAGGAATGTATCTTCTAGGTGCGGCGGTCGGCGGATGAATAGCAGCAGGCGATGACCTTCTCGACATAGGCGTTGTCCTGTAGAAAATCGAGCATCGCGCGGAGCGCGATCCGGCTGGCGCGGGCGATGGGGAAGCCGTAGACGCCGGTGCTGATGGACGGGAAGGCGATGGAATGGATATCGGGGCGTGCGGTCACAATGGCAAAGACAGATCGATAACAGGACAACAGCAAGTCGTCTTCACCATGCCCGCCGCCACGCCAGACGGGACCGACTGTGTGAATCACGTAGCCGGCTGGCAGGCGGTGGCCATGCGTAAGCCGGGCCTGCCCGGTCGGGCAGCCGCCCACAGTCCGGCACTCTTCCACCAATTGCGGTCCGGCAGCGCGATGGATGGCGCCGTCCACCCCCCCGCCGCCGAGCAAAGAAGAGTTGGCAGCGTTGACAATCGCATCGACATGCAAGGTGGTGATGTCGGCCTGGAGGATTTGCAGGCGCTTGCCGGGCGGTTGACTCATCGATTCTCCTCCGCCTGTGGCGCCTCATTGGCCAGCGTCGTGACCGTATACGCCAGTTGGGTAAAGCTCTGCCTGCTTCCGCGTATGCGCGCCGCTGCTCCAGGCTTCATGTGCTTCGAGGCGTTTTGCAAGGGCAAGGTTGGATGATTGCACGCTCGACCTCAGTGTGGTCATCAGACTGGCGTCATGCCAGGATACCGCTCAATCTGCGAAATCTCTTTTGCGGCGGCCGAGTGCATCGTCCGGTAGAGATCCCAAATCAGTTGCAAGTTGAGCCAGAAGTGGGCTTCCATCCCAAAGAGGCGCTCGAGGCGAAGGGCTGTATCCGGCGTCATGCCGCGTTTACCGTGCACCAGTTCATTGACGCGTGGATATGACACGCCGATCAACTTGGCAAGCTCAGACTGCGAGATGCCAAGTGGCTGCAGGAATTCCTCCATCAACATCCCACCCGGATGTGTTGGTGGTCCATTTGTCGGAATGCGTAGCATTTGTCACCGGTTTCTCCATCCACTAATACTGATCTAGCGGTTAACGTTATACGTGTCAATGGATTTCGGTTGTGGCGTCGGTATTTTCAGCCCGCCAATTCGTCCACAGGTACTTGCGGATCTGAAACTGAAATGAACCGAAGTTTATCAACAAACCGTGTTGGATGCGAGATGACTTGAGGTAACCCAGTATCTGTGCCTCGTGTTCTTTTGCGATCGTCTTTGCCGTTTTGAGTTCGATAATCATTACGCCTTCAACCAGCAAATCGGCAAAGTAGTCGCCGATCAACGTGCCATCTTCATCAAAGACTTTGATTGGATGCTGTTGTTCTACCTGCAGACCGGCTTTGCGTAAGCGATGGGCCAATGCATTTTCATAGACTTTCTCCAGATGGCCGTGACCGTGATACACATGGATCTCATAGGCTATCTGGCGAATCTGATCGGCAAGTGCTGTCATGTCGCGCATCGGGATGCTCCTGTTCGGTAGGTATTTTGGGAGATGACCGGTCGGAGGACGCAGTCCCTCCATGCGGTCTTTGTAGTGAATAGTCCATCAAGAAGGAAATTTGCCACAGAGAACGCAAAGACCACAAAGAAGGAGCGGCGTTTTCTTTGTGCTCTCTGTGCTTTGTGGTGAAAATGGGATTGGCCACAGAGAACGCAAAGACCACAAAGAAGGAGCGGCGTTTTCTTTGTGCTCTCTGTGTTCTTTTGGTAGAAAGTCATTGGCCACAGAGAACGCAAAGACCACAAAGAAGGAGCGGCGTATTCTTTGTGCTCTCTGTTCTTTGTGGTGAAAAAAATCATTGGCCACAGAGAACGCAAAGACCACAAAGAAGGAGCGGCGTATTCTTTGTGCTCTCTGTGTTCTTTGTGGTGAAAAGATCATTGGCCACAGAGAACGCAAAGACCACAAAGAAGGAGCGGCGTTTTCTTTGTGCTCTCTGTGTTCTTTGTGGTGAAAAAGATCATTGGCCACAGAGAACGCAAAGACCACAAAGAAGGAGCGGCGTTTTCTTTGTGCTCTCTGTGCTTTGTGGTGAAAATGGGATTGGCCACAGAGAACGCAAAGACCGCAAAGAAGAAGCGGCGTCTTTGTGCTCTCTGTGTCAGGGTGAAAATGAGATTAATACAGGAACGTAAAGACCACAAAGAAGGAGCGGCGTTTTCTTTTTGTGTCTCTGTGTTCTTTGTGGTGAAGAAGATCATTGGCCACAGAGAACGCAAAGACCACAAAGAAGGAGCGGCGTTTTCTTTGTGCTCTCTGTGCTTTGTGGTGAAAATGGGATTGGCCACAGAGAACGCAAAGACCGCAAAGAAGGAGCGGCGTTTTCTTTGTGCTCTCTGTGCTCTTTGTGGTGAATGTTGCGTGGAATGTGGCAGATCAACTGCTTGTATTTGGAACGTTTTCCACATTCTCTGCGTAGTACCTCCCCCAATGCGGCCTCCGCCCGTCGATGTCGAGGAAGCCGTATTCGTCGCTCAAACCCCATGAACTGAAGACGCCACCGGCTTTCTCAGCCACATGCGGGTCGGCAGCCAGCGCGGCCACGGCGCGGCCGACGAAATAGGGTGTCTCTGACGCGATAAAATGCGGTTCGACCTTGGCGCCATCCTGCCAGTTGGCTTCGGTCACGCCAAACAACTCAAGCATTGCCTCCGAACGCAAGAACCCGGGCGTCACCGCCAGCGCCGTGACACCATGCGGGCGCAGTTCCTCCGCCATCCCAAACGCCAACCGGATCACCGATGCCTTGGCCAGGTCGTAGGTCAGATTGCCGCGGTAGCGCGGCGTGTCGCCATCGGTGATCTCAATGATCAACCCCTGCCCGCGCGCCACCAGCATGAGCACGCCGTAGCGGCTGGTGATCAAATGCGTGCGCACCGCCAACTCCTGCATGCGCCAGCCCTTCGCCATGTCCAATTCCCAGAAGGGCTTGCCCCACTCGGCGAGCGGGTCGCCGCCCCAGATGTCGTTGACCAGGACGTCAAGTTGCCCCTGCTCCGCCTGTACACGTGCAAAGAGCGCCGCCACCTGTTGCTCGTCGGTATGGTCGACCTGGATGGCAATCCCCTTGCCGCCGTATGCAGTCACCATCTCGGCGGTCTCCTGGATCGTTTCGGGCCGGCCCTCAAATGCCGAATGGCCGCGCACACTCCGCCCGGTGCAATAGACGGTTGCCCCCTGTTCGCCCAGCATGCAGGCAATGCCGCGGCCCGCGCCACGCGTCGCGCCGGCAACAAGGGCGATCTTGCTTGAGAGAGGTTTCATGGTGTGAGCTCCTTAACTGAACTGAGAAAAAATCAACGCGGAGACGCGGAGGTTGCGCGGAGTTCGCGGAGAGGAGGAAGAGAGGTGGGCGAAATAGGAGACGATCCTTCTCCTATTTGCGTCTTCGCGGGAGTCTCTCCTTCCCCCTTTGCGCCTTGGCGTCTTCGCGGGAGTCTCTTCTTCTCCGCGTCCTCCGCTCCTCCTCCGCTTCTCCGCGTTGATCTTTTCCCCTGTCCTCCCGATTGGTTACTGACATGCATTGATAACCGCGCGAAAGAGAGGAAGCCCGAGATGCCTGTTGCCGCGCACCGGAGTTTGAATGGGGAGGATGTGATCCTCCGGGTGCGGCATCAACCCAAGGACGTTTCCCGCTTCGTTGCAGATGCCCGCAATGTCGGCGACGGACCCGTTAGGGTTGAGCGGATACTGCCCGTTTGCCGGGGCGCCGCTAGCGTCCACATAGCGAAACGCCACCAGGTGCTCCGCTTCCAGTTCCGCCAATACATCGCCGTTCGCCACCTGGAAATTCCCTTCGCCATGCGCGATCGGGCAAAAGATCAGTTCATCGAGATCATTAAGGAACGAAGCCCGCGCCTGCCGGTTTACACTCAAATGCACCCACCGGCACTCAAAGTGACCGGATGCGTTCTCCGTCAGCGTCAAGCGGCGCGGTGTGAGTTGTGTACTGCGTATCGCGTATTCGGTACCTAGTATCTCTTGTTGCGTGTCTCGTGTTGCGTGTTGCGCGTCGCGTAATTCGTAATTCGTAATTCGTAATTCGTAATTCAAGATTCCAGCCTTCACCAGCGTCTGAAACCCATTACAAATCCCCAACACCGGTTTGCCGCTCCCGGCGAAGGCATGTAACTGATCGTGAAAATAGACCTGGAGATCGAGGGCCAGGCGCGCACCGGCGCCCAACGCATCGCCATAGGAAAAGCCGCCAGGCAGCAATAACATCTGGTAATCGGCAAATCGCCGCTCGCCGCGGCGCAACTGGTTGATATGGACGATCTCGGGCGCACCGCCGGCCAACTCACAGGCGCGGGCAGCCTCAGTGTCGCGATTCGTGCCGGATGCGTGGAGGATCAGGATAGAGGGTCTCATAACCTTGTAACGAACACCTCCGGTCTCAGGACAACAAATGACGAAGATTTCAACCGTGTGAGAAAGTGGCGATTGTCAGAAATCGGCTCAATCTGCTGCCATTCGGCAAACGCACCGATTACGCGTCCGCTTTCACCGGCAGGCCCAGGTCGCTGTACTTTTCCACAAGTCCGTGGAACTGGAGCATCGACGATTTCCGCAAAAGCAGAGGTGTCAAAAACCCCATAGAAACGACGAACCTGATCGATGTTGATCAAGTTCCGCGTCTTCAATGGCAATCAAGCGGGAATGGCAAGGCGGATATCAGGACCGATCCTGTCCAGCAATCGACCAATGTGTACATCTGAGGTGTGCAGGCCGCGTATGAATACACAACTATCGATACAAATGCGCATATTCGGCTTCAAAGACTTCAGCACGTGTTTTGCGCATCTGATCTACGATCGAATCGATCGTTTCGTCTTGAGGATAACCGCCGTCACTTTGTACTCGCTCACGTAGCTCTCTCCAAGCCTGGCGCCAGCGTCGCTGCTGTTTGCTTTCCTCAACCCACTGTGTAATCAGTGTGGTGGGGTTCGTATTCGTTTCCTGAGAAAGGGCCACCAACTCTTGGTACACCTGTTCCGGAAGTTTGATTGTCATCGTATGCACAGTCATGACGACCACCCCATTTGGCATCAACATAGGTCCAGGGCTACACTCGCTATTCCGAAACCCTGGTGATTGTATTTTACCACAATCATCTGTCGCGCTCAGATTAGTCTGGCTTCCACGCCATCAGCATCTCATCTACGGTCAGATCAACAACGACTTCGCCGCCGGCGGTGATGAGCAGCCGCGGTTCTTCGCTGACCTCGCCCAGCCGCGCCAGGTGCGCATCGGCAAGCAGTGCGCCGACGGCAGCCGCATCTTCGGGTCTGACCTCAATCAGCAGCCGGCCATTGCTTTCGGCAAAAAGCGCATGGACCAGACGCAATGGATGGGCCGCCAGATCGCGCACGCGTTCCAACTCCACCTCAACGCCCAGCCGGCCCCCCATACACATGTCGGCCAGCGCCACTGCCAGCCCCCCCTCGCTCAGATCATGGCACGCCAGGATCAACCCCTGTTGGATTGCCTCATGCAGCGCCCGATAGCGCGCCCTCGGATTCTCCGGCATTCCCGGCGCTACGCCCTCTTCCATTCCTTGCAGGTGGTGGAGCAATGATCCGCCGAGTTCGCGCCGGGTCTCACCTAATAGAAACAGCACATTGCCCGGCGCCTTGAGATCCATCGTGACACAACGATTCATGTCGGGCACGATCGCAATGGCAGAGATCAGCAACGTGCCTGGAATCGGCTGCCCGTTGAACTCATTGAACAGGCTGTCCTTGCCGGAGATAAACGGCGTGTGATACGCCAGCGCCGCATCATGACAGCCCTGGCACGTGCGGACCAGTGCCCCAAGGCGATCCGGATAAGTGGGATTGCCCCAACAGAAGTTATCGAGGATGGCGATCCGATCAGGGTCGGCCCCCACGGCGACGGCGTTACGCACGGCCTCATCCACTGCGCTGATGGCCATCGCATACGGATCGCAGCCCCCCAGCAGCGGGTTCACACCACACGACAGCGCAAACGCCCTGTCATGCCCCCATGTCCCCAATGGCTTCAATACCGCGGCATCCGCCGGCCCATCCATCTGCGGTCCCGCAAACGGCCGCACCACCGTCCCCCCACGCACCTCATGGTCATACCGCCGTACGATTGCTTCTTTCGAAGCAACCGACGGATACGACAACATCGACAAGATCACACGATTCCAATCCCCGTAATTCGTAATTCGTAATTCGTAATTCGTAATTCGCATCTTCCGCCCCCTTCTCCTGATACACCGCGCGCATCCGCCTTCTGGGTAGCCCATCATGCAGAAACGCCATTGGCAATTCGGCGACGACGCGGCTGTCAAAGTGGACACGCAGCCAACCATCACCGGAGAAGGCGCCGAGCACGCTCAGTTCGACATCCCAGAGATCGGCCAACGCCTGGAGCGCAGGCAAATTGTCAGGTGGCACCGCCAGCACCATCCGCTCCTGCGCCTCCGAAATCCAGATCTCCCACGGCGCAAGCCCTGGGTACTTGAGCGGTGCATTCGCCAGGTCCACGTCGACACCGAGCTTCTCGCCCATCTCCCCAACAGCAGACGAAAAGCCGCCCGCACCGCAGTCGGTGATGGCCGTGTAGAGTCCCTGGTCGCGTGCGGCCTCGATCAGTTCGATCAGCCCCTTTTCGGTGATCGGGTCGCCAATCTGCACTGCGCTGCCAGAAAGTTCACTGGTTTCGTGCGTCAATTCTGCAGAGGAAAACGTCGCCCCGTGGATGCCGTCGCGGCCCGTGCGCCCACCCAACGCAACCACCAGGTCTCCCGGCTGTGCCGTGCGCGGATGTTTGCCGTGAGGCAGCAGACCGACCGCACCGCAGAAGACAAGCGGGTTGCCCAGATAGCCTTCGTCGTAGATGACTGCGCCGTTGACCGTGGGCAGACCGAGTTTGTTGCCGTAATCGCCGACCCCCGCCACCACGCCGGCGGCGATCCGCCGCGGGTGGAGCACGCCGGCCGGCAATTGGTCATAAGGAAAATCTTGCGGGCCAAAACAGAGCACATCAGTCGTGGCAATGGGCCGGGCCGACACGCCGATCACGTCACGCACGACGCCACCTACTCCCGTGTTGGCCCCGCCAAAAGGCTCCAGCGCAGAGGGATGGTTGTGCGTTTCGACCTTGAAGGCAAGGTCATATTGATCGTCGAAGGCGATGATGCCGGCATTGTCGACAAAGGCAGAGCGGAGCCAGGCTGGCTGCAGCAGTTCGGTAGCGGCGCGCAGATACTGGTAGATCAAACCGTCTACCGTCTCTTTGCGGTGGACGCTGCCGTCGGCATTAAGCCAGGTGAAGTCGATGATCGCCTTGAAGGTCTTGTGCACACAGTGCTCGGACCAGGTCTGCGCCAGCGTCTCCAGTTCGACGTCCGTGGGGTCGCGGCCTGCCTCAATATAGAAGCGCTGCACGATGCGCATCTCGTCGCGGTCAAGGGAGAGCAGACGCTGCTTGCTGAGCGCCTGCAACTGGGCGTCGTCCAGGGTGCGCAGCGGAATCGTCTCGACGCGATCGCCGGCCGCCGCGTCCTGGCCGAAGTGGATCGCGATGGGACCAAGGCTGTAGTGTTGGACGGTTTCGTTGCAGAGCAGTTGCCGCGCCAACTTGCGCACATCATCCTGCGTCACATCGCCCAGCAACTCATAGCGGGCGCCGGTGGCTACTTCGCCGGCGGGCAGCCCGATCTCCACCATGCCCCGCGCCAGTTCGCGCGCAGCGACGTCGGTGACGCCGGGGCGAAAGGCCACTTCGACGATATGCGCCCCATCGTCCGCGGTCGGGTCGGCGCCGGTTTCGACGCGCCACGCCGCGCTTTCCATGACGGGGTCGACCAGCAACATCGTGCAGAGCCGGTCGACGGCCTCGGCGCCGGGATTCTCAGCGAGGAAGTAGAGCCGGGCGATGTTTACCGCCTGCAACCCGCCGATCCCCAATGCCGCCGCGCCTTGCAGGACGCTCTCACTGGCAGCCGGATGGCTGCTCCGCACTTCGATCCGGATCGTCATGTGCACTCCCGTTGGCAGAGATAAGAATGTTGAGGAAAGTCTATCATAGATAAGCAGACAAGGAGACAAGGAGACAAGGAGACAAGGAGACAAGACTCCACTCCCCTTCTGCACAACCTCTTGCGCACTTCTTGACAATTCCTTGAGATTCAGACGGCAGAATCAATACAGCAAATCAACGAGGTGCCAACCTCCAAGAAGACGGCGGTGAGCATGGACAGTAACAATTCTGAAGCAACCCCTATTATCGAAATTACGGATTTGACCAAGACCTATGTCATGGGCGCCACCGAGGTGCAGGCGCTGCGCAGTGTCTCTTTGACCGTTCGCGAAGGCGAATACGTCGCCATCATCGGCGCCAGCGGCTCCGGCAAGAGCACCTTGATGAACATGATCGGCCTGCTGGATCGCCCGACAAGCGGCAGTTATCGCATCCGTGGCACCGAAGCCAGCCGGCTCGGCAAGAATCGCCTGGCCGATCTTCGCTGCCAAGAGATCGGCTTCGTCTTCCAGCGGTTCAACCTACTGGCCCGCGCAACGGCACAGCGCCAGGTGGAACTGCCACTCTTCTATGCGGGGGTGCCGTCGCACAAGTCAGCTCAAATGGCAGTTGAGGCGCTGAAACGGGTCGGTCTCGGCGAACGCACCCAACACCGGCCGGAAGAACTATCGGGCGGCCAGCAGCAACGTGTGGCCATCGCCCGGGCGCTCGTCAACATGCCCAGCCTCTTGCTGGCCGATGAGCCGACCGGTGCGCTGGACTCGAAGACCGGGCAAGAACTATTAGCGCTTTTCGATGAACTCCATCACCAGGGCATTACGCTCGTCGTCGTGACCCACGACATCGGCGTAGCGCATCGCGCAGAACGCATCATCACCCTGCGCGACGGTGAAATCATCGAAGACCGGCCCAACATTCCGGCGCGCACGAACGGCGCCAGTCCAGTGCACGACAATGGTCACAGCCCGGTGAATGGCGATGGTCACACCGTTGACCAACTGGTCGCCCGTGCAGTCCAGCGTCATCTGGCAGAGCAGGCGGAGGTTACGCATGAAGCTGTTTAAATATCTCGGTGTGGCTTTCGAAAGCATTCGCGCCCACAAACTCCGCGCCATGCTGACCATGCTGGGCATCATCATCGGCGTGGCCGCCGTGTTGGTGACGGTCGGCATCGGCAGCGGCGCGGCAGTCAGCATCACCGAGCGCATCGAGAGCAGCGGTACAAACCTGCTGACCATCAGCGCCGGCAGTCGGGGCAGCACCGCAGGTTCTGCATTGACACTGGGCGATGCGACTGCGCTGATGAACACGGGGCGCTTTCCGAACTTGAAACTTGTCGTCCCCCAATACTCGTCCAGTGCAACGCTTACCAATGGCGCCAGCGAAGGCAGCTACACGGTGGTCGGCACGACAGGAAAATTATGCCTCCGCCAAAAATCTTACGGTTGCATCAGGCAGTTTTCTGAGCACGGTAGAGGTGGAAGACAACGCGAATGTGGTGGTGATCGGCGCTACCGTCGCAAGTGATCTCTTCGGCGGTCAGGATCCGATTGATCAGACGATTCGCATCGATGATGCCCTGTTCAAGGTGATCGGCGTCCTGGAGACGAGTGGCAGCTCCGGTTTCGACAGTAGCGACAGCCAGGTCTATGTGCCCATCAACCTGGCCCTTGGCCGCCTCTTCAATGTTGCTCGCTACCGTGGCAGCTATTCAATCTCGGGCATCATCGTGCAGGTCGTTAGCCAGGAACAGTTGGATCCCTCGGCGCTCAAGATCGAACAGACGCTCCGGCTGCGCCATGGCCTCGGCGCCGATGATGACAATGATTTCCGCGTAAGCAACCAGGCGGATCTGCTGGATATGGCGAGCGACGTCTCCGGCACGTTGACCGCACTGCTGGGGGGCATTGGCGCCGTCAGTCTGATCGTCGGCGGCATCGGCATCACGAACATCATGCTCGTGTCGGTGACCGAGCGCACCCGGGAGATCGGCCTGCGCAAGGCGTTGGGTGCGCATGACAGCGACATCTTGCTGCAGTTCCTGGTCGAGGCGTTGGTGCTGTGCGCACTGGGTGGTGTCATCGGGATCGGGATCAGCTACCTTTTCGCCGTCGGCGCCGGCATGATCCCGGGCTTCACCTACAAGATCGTCATCGAGCCTTGGGCCATCATGCTGGCGCTCGCAGTCAGTACCGCCAGTGGCTTTGTCTTTGGCCTCTACCCGGCCATGCGCGCGACACAGTTGGACCCAATCGAGGCGCTGCGCTACGAGTAGCCTGGTAGCTCTCGCCAAGACGAATGCGTACGAAACAAATTGATTCTTCTTTGGAAGATTGAAGCGTAAGGAATGCCGTATGAAAACTCTGAAACTACGTAAGCGCTGGATCGCCCTGTTCGCCGTCGCGGCACTGCTCGTCGCCGGTGGCTATCTGGTTGCCACACGCACAACCCTGCTGGCGCAGAACTCAGCACCGTCAACAACATCTGCCGCCGACACCGGTGACGCAGCCACACAACCACCGACCGTAGAAATCCAGTCGGCCGCCGAAGCACAGACGCCGGTGAGCGCTGCGGGCAACCTCGAACTGGTCGATGAGCGCAGCGTTGCACTGGAAGTCGCCGGCATTGTTCGCGACATCAAAGTAGCGCTGGGCGACACCGTCAATGCGGGTGACGTGCTCCTCAAACTGGACACGACCGATCTGGAGCGTGCACTTGCCCAGGCAAAGCTCTCCGTGGAATCTGCGAAGATTGCCATCGACGACTTGCAGACACCCGCCACAGCTTCCGAGATCGCCAAAGCCCAGGCCAGCCTAGAAGAAGCCCAGGAAAATCTTGCTGACGTAGCAGCTGGGCCAGGCGACCAGGAAATCGCCGCTGCACGCAGCAGCCTTGCGGCCGCCCAGGCCTCTTATAGTGAGCTGCAGGCAGGACCCAGCAATGATGAACTGACCCAACTGAGCGCGGACATGAAGTCGGCCGAAATCACAGTCGCCGAGGCGCAACGGGCCTACGACCAGATCGCCTGGCAGGAAAGCTCCGGGATGAGCAGCCAGGCCGCCGATCTCCAGACCGCCACCATCGCGCTGGAAAAGGCCAGGGCCGCCTATGCTGCATCCACTGCCTCGGCCACGAACTCTGACTTGCAGTCGGCCCTGAGCGCAATCCAATCTGCACAGGTGCAGGTCAATGAGTTGGTAAACTCACCCACCGCCGCAGAGATTGCCACAGCAGAGGCCGCCGTGGTCGACGCGGAGGCGACGTTATCCGATCTTCAGACCGGACCGACGGCCAACGAGATCCGCAGCGCCAAGATCACGCTGGAACAGGCGTTGATCGAACTGGAGACCGCCCAGCGCAACCTCGAGGCAGCGACGGTAACGGCGCCCATTGCCGGCGTCATCACTTCCCTTAACGCCGAAGTTGGTGTGCGGAGCGGCGCAGATGCGGTCGTGGCCATGATCGCCGACACGAAACAATTGCAGTTGGTGATTTCGGTCGCCGAGGCCGATATCCCGCGGGTTTCCCAAAACCAGGCAGCCCAGGTGGAAGTTGATGCGCTGCCTGGCCAGACCTTTGAAGGCGTGGTCAAGACGATTTCACCGGTGGATGACAGTTCCTCCAGTGCCGTGAGCTATCCGGTCACCGTGCGCTTGACTTCACAGCAACTGGACGGCGTCCTCCCAGGGATGAACGCAGTCGCCACTCTGACCGATATGGCGACACTCTCAGCGGACAGTTGGCTCGTGCCGACAAACGCACTGCGCACCGGGAACGGAGTCACCACGGTGATGGTGATGCGTGATTCAACCCCAACGCCGGTCACGGTTACCACCGGCGCGGTGCAGGGGGAATGGACCACGGTGGCATCCGCCGAATTGCAGGCAGGCGATCAGGTGATCGGCAGTCTCACCTCCAATCTCAACAGCCAGAACTTCTTTGGGCCAGGCGGGGGCGCACCGCCACCCGGCGCCATGATGGGTAGCGGCCCCATGCGGTAATCAATGCCGGCAGACACCCTAGATCACGCACGAATACGAGGAGTCAACGATGTCACACGCAGAAATCAGTGACCAGCCCGGACTTACGAATCGTCATGGACGGTTCGGCTGGCGCAACACGATCATCATATTGGTATTTCTCACAGTACTTGGAGCCGGCGGCTGGTGGGCGGTTCAGAACGGAATGCTGGATCAATGGCTGCCGCAGGCCGGCCAAACCGCGGCCGCTGCGAGTGGACCAGCTAAACCTCGAAGGGGACACAGCGACGACTGCTGCCGGCCAACAGACAGCGGCTTCTGCCCAGGCAGCAAATGCCAGCGCGGCCACAGCCTCGCAGGCACAGACCCGTTCCGGCCGCCCCGCCGGCGCCCGAATGGGTGCGCCCCTTGCCGGAGCACCGCCATTCGGGGCCGCAGCAGGAGACGCGTCAACCTCGGGTGATGTAGCCACAACCGGTGCGGTGGTTGCCGCCGCACCGACCGAGGCGGTAGTGATTCCAGCGGTCGCGGGTACAGAAAATGCCTCGCTGTGGGATGCCGCCGGGGTGCTTGTCGAGAACCTGGACAGCGGCGACGCCCTGCAGATCATGGGACGCTCGAACGACGGCGAGTGGTTGGCAGTGAATACCGATGCCGGAGAAAGCTGGGTGAAGGCTGCTTCCGTCATTGCCTTTGGCCTTGACCGGTTGCCAATCCAGGAACTACCTGTGGCAATCCCCACTGGCTCTGGCCACTCCACCTCAGTGACGGACGCCACCAGCCTGGCGATGACAGTGCCGGTAGGCGCGGGAAGCACTGATGGCGCAGGTGCATTAAGCCCGGCCAGCACCCAGGATATCGCTGCTGGCGCCAGTGCAGCGTTGGCAACCAGTTCTGAACTCGCGCCTTCCACAAGCGCACTGGTGGAAGCGCCGGCCAGCGCCCGCAGGCGAAGTTGCCCAGCCGTAGCGGCGCCGCTTACCGCCACCGTCACGCTGGAGGATTCTCGCCTCAACGTACGGTCAGGTCCGAGCACTGACTACAAGGTGCTGGCCAAAGCCGAGGCCGGCGACGTCTTCACCGTCGTTGGACGCACAGAAAATGGCGATTGGCTGCAAGTTGAACCGGCGGATGAAAGCGGCGCATCAGGCTGGGCGGCTGCCGAGTATCTCCAAATCGACGGGGATGCTTCCAGCCTGCCTGTGGTTGATGTGGACGCACCGGCAGATCCAACGGAAGCTACCCCCGCCACGAGCAATTCGGCGAACACAACAGCACCGGCAGTCGCCGGTGCTGTTGCCACGATCCAGAAAGTGTCCGCGGCTGTGTCTTCGACCGGCACTACTGGGCTGCAAGGCACGCTTGTCTTCCAACAAAGCCGCGGCGGGATGATCTCTGCCTACAACCAGGATACCGGTTCACTCACGCCGCTAACGAATGGCTCCGACCCCGCCATCAGCCCAGACGGCAGCGCCGTTGCGTTTGTACGCGATGGGGCGAAGCAGGCCTTTATTTGATCGATATCGATGGTGCAAACGAACGGATGATATTCAACGAACGAGCGCAGCTAAGTTCACCCAAATGGAGCACGGATGGCGCATGGATCGCCTTCAGCCGTGGCGACGAATATGTTGAGTGCTACGATCTCGGCCACAACCAGTGCATTACGCCCGACGAATTTAAGCGCCGCTTCCGAGACCGAAAACCCGAAGAAGATTATCCTTTGGTAAAGCAATACTCCTACAAACTGGCGGCTGTCGACGCAAACGGTGACAACTATCACGACATCGGTTCGATGCCCTCCGCCAAGGCCCTCGACTGGAACGAGGCCGGGATTGTATACCAGTCTTCAGATGGCATTCAACGTACAGCCGATGCCACCGATGCCGTCAACCAACTGGTTGCCTTCGACCAGCTAAAGCCCTATTACTACGACCCAGACTGGCAGCCTAATGGCGGGCAGATCGCCTTTCAGGTAAAGGGCGCCGCCCAATGGGAGATCTATGTGGTCAATCCAGATGGCACAGATCTTCACGGCATCACGCAACCGGTCACGACACTCGTCGATGTACTGCCGAGCAATGTGGCGCCGGCCTATAGCCCGGATGGCAACTACATCGTCTACTTGAGCAATCGTGGCGACGATAATTCTGCCGGCGCCTGGCGGCTGTGGGTCATGGCTGCGGACGGCTCGAATCCTCACCCACTCGCGATCGACGTCCCGATCGAATACAATTTGGCGCAGAACAGGTGGTCAGTTGGGGCGTAACGCTCCCAACAACTCCCTCGCGCAACTCTCCCCAAATTCCGTGTATACTGAACGCATATCCACTCACCCAACTTCCTTCCACACAGGAGTCGATATGCCAACACCGATCACGATCTTTCAAGCAAAGCAGATCGTCACCATGAACCCCAGCAATCCGAAAGCGACCCACGTCGCCGTGCGGGAGGGAAAAATCCTCGGCGCCGGCACGCTGGCTGAACTCAAGGGCTGGGGCGCGTATGAACTCGACGACACCTTTAAGGACCATGTCCTCGTTCCCGGTTTTATCGAAGCCCACGCCCATGTGCTGGAAGGCGCGCTCGCCGAACTCCCCTACACCGGCTATTTCGACCGGAAACGAATTGACGGCTCGACGGCCAAAGGCATCAAAAGCTACGCTGAATTGATCGACTTCCTGAAGCAACTCGACCAGCAATTGACGCCACCGGATGCCCCTCTCATCGTCCAGGGATTTGACCCCATCTATTTTCCGGGCGAACGCCTGGCGGCAAAACACCTCGATCAGGTCTCGCTGACCCGCCCAATATTGGTATTCCATGCCAGCGGTCACCTCGCAACCGTGAACACCGCGCTTATGCGCGCATCCAACATCACACGCGCTACCACAGTGGCGGGCGTAGGCCGTGATGAAAATGGCGATCCGGATGGTGAATTGCAGGAAATGCCCGCGATGGCGCTTGCAACCGCTGAACTCCATATCCTGATGGGCATCATGGGGAGTGAAGACGGCATCCGCCGCTATGGCGCGGCCGCGCGTAACGCAGGTCTCACCACCGTAACTGATATGGCGAGCATGATCCTGATGCAACCACAGGACCTCGCCACCTGGCAGCGGGTCGTCAACAACCCGGCATTCCCGGCGCGCGTGGCGAGCTACAACCTTGCGGCGCTGGCCGGAGTGAACGCTGACTGGACAGGGGTAGCCGCCAAGATCAAGGACCTGCAGATGCACGAGTCATCGGACAAGCTGCGTTTCCCCGGGGTCAAATTCGTCATTGATGGTTCGATCCAGGGTTGGACCGCAGTACTGAACTGGCCGGGATATTACACGGGTGAAGACCACGGGCTACTGCTGACCGTGCCAGAGCAATTCAAAGACTGGATGCTGCCATTCCACAAGGCGGGGATTCAAGTCAGTGTGCACTGTAACGGAGACAAGACGGCCGACATCATGATCGACGCGGTCGAGGATGTTCTGAAGGAATGGGCATGGCTCGACCATCGCCACACGGTGCAGCATGCCCAGTTGCTGACCTCCGCCCAATTGCGCCGGATGGCAAAACTCGGCCTATGCGCCAACTTCTTTACGAACCACCTCTGGTACTGGGGCGACCAACACTACGAGCAGACCGTAGGGCCGGAACGTGCGAACCGCATGGAACCCTGCGCCACAGCCATCCGCGAAGGCGTCCACTTCTCGTTGCATACCGATGCCAACGTCACACCCTTAGGCCACCTCCACACGATGTGGTGCGCGGTCAATCGGGTAACGCCCTCTGGTCGCATCCTGGGCGAAGAAGAGCGGATCAGTGCCTACGACGCGCTCTATGCGACCACGGTTGGCGCGGCCTATCAGATGCACATGGACAGCGAGATCGGATCGATCGAGATCGGTAAGTTGGCCGACTTCACCGTGCTCGAAGCCAGCCCGCTGGACGTCAAGCCAATCGAGATCAAAGATATCGGGATCTGGGGCACCGTTGTCGGCGGCGTTAAGTATCCCGCGCCGTCCGCGTGATCGCTTCCCCGCAAATGTCAGACCACCACGTGAGCCAGGACCAAGGATATGGACGTAGAAGATAACCGACTCCCCTTAACCGTCGTAGGCGGCTACCTGGGATCGGGCAAGACAACGCTGTTGAATTATCTGCTTTCTGGCCTCCACGAACGCCGGATTGCCGTCATCGTCAACGATTTTGGCAGCATCAACATCGACGCGTCCATGATCGAGCATCAGGACGGCGACGTCGTTAACCTTGCGAATGGGTGCATTTGCTGCACCCTTGCCATTGGGTTGATCCAATGCCTTTTCATGCTGGCCAATCGATCACCACGTCCGGATCATGTCGTCATCGAAGCGAGTGGCGTCGCCGACCCATATAAGATCGCACAATATGGACACGTGCCACCCTATCGTCTGGATGGCGTCATCGTGCTGGCCGACGCGGAGACGGTGCGTGCGCGCGCAAAGGACAAATACGTAGGACCGACGGTGATCAGGCAACTCAAAGCGGCCGACATGATCGTGCTCAACAAGGTCGACCTGGTCTCCCAAGAACAACTGGACCAGGTGAAACAGTGGCTGCTTGACCTGGTGCCGGAGGCGCATCTCATCCCTGTCAAAAACGCACAGGCGCCCCTGCCCCTATTGCTTGATCTGAGACATGGTGGTCCACCTGGCACGACAGACGAAGCATCGGAGCACAACCACCCGCTCGATTACGACACCTGGAGCTATCGGAGCGAACACCCTGTGACACGCGCAACGCTAAGCGCACTGCTCAGTGTCTTATCGTCTTCCATTCTGCGCGCCAAAGGCTTTATTTACCTGGTTGAAGACCCGGAACACCGCCACCGCTTTCAAATGGTCGGCAAGCGCTGGAGCGAAAATGTGGACCGTTTGTGGGGTGATGAAACGCCTGCCACCCAATTCGTGATCATCGGTCTCCCAGGCACTATCGACCGGAGCCAACTGGAACAGATCCTGACACAGCCAAAGGCAAGCCTTCCCGTTCACCACCCTCCTCCCGGCTCGCTGCTCGAAGCGTGCTCGGCAATCCCAGCCGGCGTGGATGCGTTTGATGCCACGGGCCGCATGGGGCTGCTACACGTGGCCTTCCCGCTCAAGATGATGCTCCAACCCGATGGCCATCTCACCTCAAGCGACATCTTACACACGATCGCATCGGCCGTGATCTTCGACTTCTACGAAAACCAGGATGCGCGTCTCGTCAACCTTCAAATCCCGGAAAAGGTCCTACGGTCCTTTCCTGGACCGGCCTACGGCCCACTGGGGATCCGGCGCGCCACGGGGTTCGCCCCCACGCAGACGGCTTTTGGCACGATCTTAAAACCGACCGCTGGGATCACGCCCGCAGAAGTGGGCAATCTCGTGGCGCAGGCTGCGGAGAATCCGCTCTTCTTGTTTATCAAGGAAGATGAAGATCTCTATCCAAATCTCGACTACTCGCCGGTTGCCGAGCGCACGCGCCGCGCCGTCGCCGCAATCGAGCGCGCCAGAGACAAACGGGGCGGGCTGGGGCTGATCTTTGCACCGCACATCAGCGGTGCGCCGCACGAACTACGCGCAACGTTAGAAGCCGTGGTGGAAGCCGGCGCCACCGGCGTCATGCTGAGCGAGACCTTCGCGGGCGGCGCATTCCGCCTGGTGCGCGAGGCGACCAAACACATGGAACGGCCGCCTGCCATTTATGGCCACAATGCCGGCATCGGCGCCAAAACACATGCGATCTGGCGTGAGGTGATTGACCTGCTTGCGCGCCTCGATGGGATCGACTTTCGCCAGACCGCCCCGGTCCGTCCGGGCGCCGTACCCTACATCCGGCCCTATGGCGCCGAATGGTTGGCGTCGGAAGAGATCCTGACCCGCCCCATCCCAGGCATCAACCCGACGATGATTGCCCGCGCCGGCGCCCTGGATCAGGGCAACATCGGGCTGAACCTGGCCGAAGCGGCACGGCGCGGCATCACCGAAAACATCCTCTTCCTGGCCGGTTCTGCGATCAACTCGATCAAGAATGCACAGGGCCAGGCCGATCCCAAGGTCGGCGCCGAAGCCATGCTGCAGGCATTAGACGTTTATGAATCTGGCGAACTGCGCGACACACCGGACACAGAATACGTCAAAGCACTCGCCGCCGTCGCCGACCGCCGCCATCTGACCGCCCTGCGCGAGTCCCTACGGCAGCGGTACGGGGTTTAGAATTATATGTCCATCACCCTACGCCCAATCGTCGATTCCGACCTCCCCATTTTCTTCGAGCAGGGGTTGGATGAGGCGGCCAACGATATGGCTGCGTTTACTGCCAAAGACCCAGCAGATCGCGCGGCATTTGAACAGCACTGGGCGCGAATCCGAGCGGACGCGACCGTCATGCTCCGGACAATCATTTCTGGGGATCAGGTGGCTGGTTACGTAGGCAGCTACGAACAAATGGGGGAACCTGAAGTCACCTACTGGATCGGGAAGGAATTCTGGGGCAAGGGGCGTTGCCACCTGCTGCGTTGGCGCTGTTTCTAGCAGAGCAGCGCCAACGCCCGATCTTTGCCCACGTCGCCAAAGACAATGTGGGTTCGCTGCGCGTCCTGCAGAAGTGCGGCTTTCAGATCATCGGTGAAGACAAAGGTTTTGCCAACGCCCGCGACGCCGAGACTGAAGAATACATCCTACAACTGGCGCTGCCGCTTGGCGCTACATAGCGCCACTGCCAGTTTTTCAATCGCCTGGATCGGGATGTCTGCCGGCACCAGGTTGAAATTCCAGAAAAATTGAGTGCCCCATTCCTGGAAGCCTGCACGATTGGGCATAAAGAGAAAATCCTTCATCTTCACAGTCAGCGATGGTTCTTCATCAAGATTGAGCCATTGATTTGGATTGTCCCCAAGCGGAAAAAAAAACATAGCCAGCTCGGCTTTTTGTTCCACTAAATTGTTCAACAAAATGCGATCAAACTCCGATGGCCGAATAATGCGCCCAGACACCGTATACAATGAAATGAGTGATTGGCAGGACCAACACCCACGACATAACCAGGCATCGTAGTGGGTTGAACCGTGAGAACAAAGGGATACGCTTGGAGTCCTGAAGCCGACGGTGGACTTCATCCCGCACCCATTGTTCGTCGACCGATTTACCTTTTAGCGCCATTTGATAATCGATTGCCGCATCGATCAACTGGGGTGCGAGGTATGTCAGATGCACCGTTGCGCGATCGGTGCGTCCAATTGTCGACAGATCAATCGCTTCTGAATCAGTCCAGAACTGAATCTGCTCAATAAAGAGGGCATATTTGCGTTTTGCTTCATTACTGGGTTCATCGTTTGGCGCGGGATCCCAGCAACTTGCCAACATGGGTGCAACGAATAGCATCACGGCCAGGAGAGCCAGAGTCCGTTTGTTCATAGGGTGTAGTGTGACGAGTTAGCCGGCGCAAAGTGAACCTGCTGGCGTACGGGGTTGAGGGATTGATACTTACGATTGATATTAGGGTAGCAGGTAGTCAGAGAGTCGTCAATACCCTTCTACCATTTCTTGCACGCAAAGAAACTAAAAACATCAGGAATGTGATATCTTGATAACCTGTCGCCCAACTGACAAACGAACCAGAGGAGAACGGCCATGCGGAAAATCATTGTCTACAACGTCATCTCACTGGATGGGTACCATACCGGTCTGGAGAATGATGTCTCGGTCATGTTCCCAATGATTGGAGATGTCTTCGACTCTTACAATACCGAACTGCTCCGCACCGCCGATGTGCACCTGATGGGCCGCGTTTCTTTTGAACTGTTCCAAAGTTTCTGGCCCAGGGTCGCCGAGAATCCGACCTCAGATGAGTGGACGGACGCACAACGATCTCTCGCAGGCGAGCAAGCACATCAAGGGCATCGTCATCTCAGACACGCTGACGGGGAATTGGCAAGATGTCCGCATCATCAGACGTCGCGACGCCTATCAGCAACTTGCCGAACTCAAACGCCAGGACGGCAAAGATATCTTGATCACCGGCAGCAGGACCCTCTGGAACGATCTGCTGGCGCATGATCTGATTGACGAAATCCATCTGCTAATTGGCAACCATATCCTGGGACAAGGAGTCCCTGTTTTCGCCGGCAAGACGCCCGCCTCACTCCGGCTCATCGAGACCCGCAGATGGGACGATTCGGACAATGTGCTGCTGAGGTATGAGGTTGTTTGATTCTCGTTTCTCTCCGCGTTTTCTCCGCGTCTCTGCGCCTCCGCGTTGGTCGTTGGAGCGGGAGAGGAAAAGATCAACGCGGAGACGCCGAGTTGGCGCGGAGTTCGCGGAGAGGCGGAGAGAGGCAATCGATAAATGCCTATTGACAATCCCCTATTCCCTCGATATACTGCACACGTGTGCAAAAACATAGTGACGCCTACTACGTCACAGTAGTGAACCCGCAAATCACCCAGACAACCTACTGATGAGCCCAAGATCTGTTTCAATTCAGGATATTGCAGAGGAAGCCGGCGTGTCGCACTCGACCGTCTCACGCGCCCTGCACGATAGCCCACTCATCAGCGCGGAAGTGCGCCAGCGTATCCAGTCACTTGCCCAGGAAATGGGCTACACCCCAAACGCCGTCGCCCAGAGCCTCAAAGGCAAACGCACCAATACCGTGGGACTGGTCGTCACCTCCATCTCCGATCCGTTTATCATCCGCGTCGTGCGCGGCGTCGAGGATGTCGCCCAAGCCGCCAATATCAGCGTCTTCCTGAGCGCTTCCTACAACGACCCTGAGCGCGAAGCTCGAGGTCATTGAGACCTTTCACCGCCGCCGTGTAGACGGCGTCATCAGCACCGGTGCCCAAATTCTCGGTCCTTATGTCCAACGCCTGGCGCAGATCAATATGCCAACCATCATGATCAACCGGCAGCCTGAATCTGCAGCAGATACGTTGATTTCGGTCGATGCCGACGACTATGGCGGCGCCTGCGACGCGGTGAACCATCTGCTAGCGCTTGGCCACCGCAAGATCGGATATCTCGGCGTCGCCAATCGCATGCAGTCAAGCCGCCGGCGGCTGGCGGCTTATCGCGATATGCTGCACGATGCCGGCATCGTGGGCGCAGAGGGATTGGGTCCGGATTGCACCACTACGCATTAGCGCGCACACCGATGACGTTGCCGAGGGCAAAGCGATGCTCCCGGCGCTTCTACGCGCCGGGGTCACGGCCGTCTTCTGCTACAACGATATGATCGCCGTTGGCGTGTTGATGGCCTGCCGCGAACTTGGCGTGCGTGTTCCAGAGCAGTTGAGCGTGGTCGGCTATGATGATGTGGAGATCGCAGGGTACGTCACGCCGCCGCTAACAACCATCCACCAGCCCAAACTGCGGCTTGGCGAGCTTGCGATGCAGATGCTCTTGGAGCTACTCGAAGGCCGGTCCGTACAGAGTCAATTGCTTCCCAACGAGTTCGTCCTGCGTGCAAGCACTGCGCCGCCCGGGGCCGCCGCGCAAGGTTGATGGAGTTTTTGATGCTTGACAAGGGTTCTTGCCTGTGATAATGTAATCAAGGCTTTGCACACGTGTGCAAAGACACCCAGTTGGCTCCCAAAGCGCGTTCGTTCTCCTGCTGTTTTGCGGGTGACAATGTTCAATATTTGCGCAAGCTTGCTTGCGTATTTCTTTTTTGCCGATGCTGATTCTGGTTAGTCGCGTCGCGCGCTGCTTTTTCCTAGGAGGTCTTTATGGCGAATCCGAGCCCTTTGTATCAAACGGTCTCGACCACCCCGACTGACTATTGGAACGATTCTTGTTCCGTGGCTGAATTGAACTACGCGATTGGCCATGGCGCCGTCGGCGCCACCACCAACCCGAATATTGTGCTCAACGTGCTCAAGCAGGAAATGCACCTCTGGGATGCCCGGATCCGCGAGATCATTGCCGAAAACCCAACCTGGTCTGAGTCTGAAGTCGCCTGGAAGTTGATCGAAGAAATGGCAGTGGTTGGCGCGGACCTGCTCCAGCCGGCCTTCGAGCGTGAAGGCGGCATGAAAGGGCGCCTCTCCATCCAGACCAACCCCATGTTCTATCGCAATCCGGAGGCAATCGTCGACCAGGCACGCCATTTCGATACCCTGGCGCCCAATATGCAGGTCAAGATGCCTGTCACGGCGGCTGGGGTGCGCGCCATCGAAGAATCCACCTACCATGGCGTCAACGTCAATGCCACGGTTAGTTTTACCGGTGCCGCAGGCCATCGCCGTCGCTGAAGCCGTGGAACGTGGTCTCGACCGCCGAGCCGCCGAAGGCAAAGACATCAGCAAGATGTCGCCGGTCTGCACCATCATGATTGGCCGCACCGATGACTGGATAAAGGTCGTCGCCGCACGCGACAGCGTCGACATCGATCCAACTTATCTCAATTGGGCGGGCATCGCCGTCTTTAAGAATGCCTACCGGATCTATCAGGAACGCGGCTATCGCACCCGGCTGCTGGCCGCGGCCTATCGCCACCTGGGCCATTGGTCGGAGTTGATCGGCGGTGACATCGTCCTGACGATTCCCTACGAATGGCAGGTGAAGATTAACGATTCTGATATACCGGTCGTCAAGCGCATCCAGAACCCGGTGGACGCGCAGATCGTCGATACACTCTACTCAAAAATTCCGGACTTCCGCCGCGCCTATGACGCCGATGGCATGACCCCAGAAGAATTCGTCGGCTACGGCGCCACGGCGCGCACGCTACGCGCCTTTATCGCCGCCGCCCATGACCTGATGGCGGTAGTGCGCGACTTCATGCTGCCCAACCCGGATGTGAAGTAGATGGTGGCGGAAAGAGAACAACTCATGCAACAATACACGGTCGAAAACCTGGTCATTCATCCCGGCAACTCAGCGGATCCGGACGTCATCGTGGACGTCACCCCTGCCGCAGCGGGCTGGGATACCATCAATTTCCAGGCCCGTCGCCTGCAAAGCGGGAAGAGCTGGTCGTTCCAAACCACTGACAATGAGCTGGCCCTGGTTGTGCTGGGCGGTACGGTCAACGTCGCCTCCAATCGTGGCGCATGGCAGGGGCTTGGGACCAGAGCCAACGTCTTCGCCGGTCTGCCCTATGCCCTCTATCTGCCGCCGCACACGGACTTCTCCGTCAGCGCCGTCACAGACTGTGAGTTTGCCGTCGCGTGGGTGGCGGCAACCGAGGATCATGCCCCTGTGCTGGTGACCCCCACCGACGTTGGCATCGAAATCCGCGGCGGCGACCACGCCACCCGGCAGATCAACAAGATGTTGCCCCCCGGCTTCCCCTGTCAGCGGCTGGTCGTCGTCGAGGTCTATACGCCCGGCGGCAATTGGTCAAGCTATCCGCCTCACAAACATGACGTCCATACCGTCGATGCGAAGGGTAATGTGCTTCAGGCGGATCTGGATGAGACCTACTACTACAAGATTGATCGACCGGAAGGGTATGCATTCCAACGCGTCTACACGGACGCCGATTCACCTCTTCACGCCGCCGGGTATCCAATCGACGCGGTCGTGATGGCGCGCAACGATGACGTGGTGCTGATCCCGGAAGGGTATCACCCCGTCAGTTGCCCGGTTGGCTACACGGCCTACTACCTGAACGTGCTGTCAGGCAGCGCTCAGAGCCTGGCCGCTCAGGACGATCCGGACTATGCCTGGATCAAGGATTCCTATCAAACCATGGATCCGCGGTTACCGATCTATGCGACTGCGGTGGGCTGAGGCGTTGCCAAACAAGGTACAAACATGATCCGGGTGCGCTCATTTGCACCCGCAGAACGAGCGAAGGAGTTGGGAAAAATGGCAGATAAATCCACAGTACGCCTGACGATGGCGCAGGCGTTGATCAGATTCCTCAAAAACCAATACGTTGAACATGACGGCGTGGAAACGCCTTTCTTTGCCGGCTGCTTTGGCATCTTTGGCCACGGCTGTGTGGCAGGCGTCGGTGAGGCCCTGTTGGAAAATCCGGACTTCCGCTATTACCAGGTGCGCAACGAGCAAGGCGCCGTGCACGCGGCTACCGCGTATGCGAAGGTAAAGAACCGGCTGCAGACCTTTGCCTGCCTGTCCTCCATTGGCCCCGGCGCCACCAACATGATCACAGGCGCAGCGACCGCAACCATCAACCGGTTGCCGGTCTTGCTTCTCCCCGGTGATATCTTTGCGCGCCGCAACGTCGCGCCCTCAAACCGGTCAGCAGATACCGGGACCGCATCAATCGGCCCGATCAACTCCTGACCGCCCTGCCTGAGGCGATGCGTATTCTCACCAGCCCATCCGAGACCAGGCGGTCACGCTGGCGTTGCCCCAGGACGTACAGACCGAAGCCTACGACTATCCCGTCGAATTCTTCCGCAAACGCGTCTGGCATATCATGCGCAACCGCCCTGACCGCGAATCATTGCGTCGGGCTGCCGAACTGATTCGCACCAGCAAGAATCCAATGATCGTCGCCGGTGGCGGCGTCATCTACGCAGATGCAACAGAAACCCTGAGTGACTTCGTGACCAAGACCGGCATCCCCGTCGGCGAAACAATGGCGGGCAAGGGCAGCCTGCGCTGGGATCATCCGCTCAATCTGGGCGCCATCGGCGCCACCGGCACGTTGGCGGCAAATCGCGTCGCCAAAGACGCCGACGTGGTGATTGGCATCGGCACCCGCTACAGCGACTTCACCACTGCCTCCAAAACTGCCTGGCAGAATCCAAACGTGCGCTTCATCAACATCAACGTCACCGAGTTCGACGCGGGCAAACACAACGGGCTCGCCGTTGTTGGCGACGCGCGCGAAACGCTCGCAGAACTCAGCGAATTACTACAAGACTATGCCGTTGCGCCCGCGTATCGAGCGGAAGCCCAGCGTCTCCACGACGATTGGGACAAAGAAGTGCAGCGCATCTATGACATCCGCCTCGCACCGTTGCCGAGCCAGGGCGAGTTGATCGGTGTGATCAACGAGATCTCGGGACCTGACGCCATCATGTTGAATGCTGCCGGCTCCATGCCGGGCGATCTGCACAAGTTGTGGCGCACGACCCACCCCAAGAATTTCCACCTGGAGTATGGCTACAGTTGCATGGGGTACGAGATCGCCGGCGGCATGGGCGCCAAGCTGGCTGCACCCGACCGTGACGTCTTCGTGATCATCGGCGATGGCACCTACTTGATGCTCTCCTCGGAACTGGTGACCGCGGTCCAAAACGGGATCAAGCTGATAGTCCTGCTCTGGGACAATGGTGGTTTTAAGAGCATCGGTTCGCTGAGCCGTTCACTGGGTCTTGACGGCTTTGGCACGCCTTCATCGAACCCCAGAATGGCTTCCTCGCCGGTGACTCTGTGGGTGATAACGTGGAGCGGCTCAGATCGACTACGCCATGAATGCGCGCAGCCTCGGTTGCAACGTCATCGAGTGCGAAACGCGCGCTGACTATGTGGCCGCCCTCCAAGCCGCCAAAGCCGCGGATCGCACCACAGTGGTTGTCATCAAGAATGACCGGCTGCATAGCGTTCCCGGCTACGAAACCTGGTGGGACGTCGCCATCCCCGAAGTCAGCGAGCTGCCCGCCGTGCGCGAGGTGCGTGCCGCATACGAAAAAATGCAGGTCACCGAGCGCTACTTCTTAGAGTAGACAAAGAAGAAATAACCACAAAGAGCACAGAGAACACAAAGAAGAAGGATCGCATGGCGGAAAAACTACTCAATTACGTGGATGGGGCGTGGCGCGAATCGAAAGCCGAAACCTATCTGAATATACCGAACCCTGCCACGGCCGAGGTGCTGGCCACCGTGCCACTCTCGCCTGTGTCGGAAGTCGACGAAGCCGCGCGCATCGCCGCCGCCGCCTTCCCAGCCTGGCGCAGAACCCCGGCGACTGCGCGTATCCAGTATCTCTTCAAGCTCAAGGCGCTCATGGAAGAGCACTTTGATGACCTTTCCCGCTCCATCACCCTGGAAAATGGCAAGGTCCTGGACGACGCCCGCGGCGAGATGCGCCGCAATTGAGAATGTTGAAGTGGCCTGCGGCATCCCCATGCTGATGCTGGGCGACTTCTCGGAAGACGTTGCCCGCGGCGTGGACGAGTACATGATCCGCCAGCCCGTCGGTGTCGCCGCCATCATTTGCCCCTTCAACTTCCCAGGGATGATTCCCTTCTGGTATCTGCCCTATGCCATCGCCTGCGGCAACACGGTCATCGTCAAGCCGTCCGAGCGCTGCCCAATCACGCTCCAGAAGGTCTTCCGTCTGCTCGATGAGGTTGGTTTCCCGAAGGGTGTCGTCAACCTGGTGAACGGCGGCTCGGATACGGTGAATGCACTGCTGGATCATCCGGCGATCGCGGCCGTCACCTTTGTGGGTTCAACGCCCGTTGCACGCCATGTCTACGCTCGCGCTTCTGCCAACGGCAAACGGGTGCAGGCGCAGGGCGGCGCCAAGAACCCGATCATCCTCCTGCCCGATGCCGATGTTTCCTTAACGACCAATATTGTCATCGACAGCGCCTTTGGCAACGCCGACCAACGCTGCCTGGCCGCTTCGCTCGCCATTACGGTCGCCGACCGGACAAGATCTTTGTGCGGCGCTGGCCGAAGCCGCCACCTCGCGCGTCGTCGGCAATGGGTTGGAAAAGGGCGTCCACATGGGTCCCGTGATCAGCCCGCAAAGCAAGACGCGCATCCAGGGACTCATCCAAAAGGGGTTGGATGAAGGCGCCGAAATGGTCGTCGACGGCCGCAATCCAACCATTCCCGGTCTGGAACAAGGGAATTTCCTACGCCCGACCATCATCACCGATATCCCCGTGGGCGGCACCATCGCCACCACCGAACTCTTCGGACCTGTACTCGGGATGATGCGGGTCGACACGGTGGAAGAAGCGATTCAATTGGTCAATAGCGGCGAGTACGGCAATATGGCCTGCTTGTTCACGAGCAGTGGCACCGCAGCCCGGAAGTTCCGTTATGAAGCGGACGCTGGCAACATCGGCATCAACATCGGCGTGGCCGCGCCTATGGCCTTCTTCCCCTTCAGCGGCTGGAAGAACAGCTTCTTCGGCACACTGCATGCCCAGGGCAAGCATGCCGTCGAGTTCTTCACGCAGACCAAGGTCGTGGTGGAACGCTGGCTGGGAGAATGGTCGCGCACGTTCTAGCGTACGTTGGCGCGAAACCGGATTTGCCTGCGGGCGATCCGGTTCAGCAGTTGGCATCGACGACGAGGTGCAGTCGTATGTTAGAGGGGGCTGGTGGCGGACCAAAACAATACACCAGACGAACTCTAGAGTCCTGAGCACCGTATTTGCCACAGAAGCATACCTGGCGTGAGGGGGGAGGAAGGCAGTTCCCTTTGCCGTACAGCCCTCACGGCGTTCTAGCACTGATTTGAAAGGAGGACATGAAAGCCCAATTCGATCTTAAGAGCACAAGTCAACCGTTCTTTCACCCAATTGTTAACCTGAAGGAGACACGCTCAATGTCACTCAAGAAGTCCCTATCGCTCCTGCTCGTGTTGATCATGGGCATCCTGCTGATTGCAGGCTGCGCCGCACCCGCGGCTGCCCCAGCCGCCGCGCCGGCTGCGGAAACCGAAGCCGCCGCCGAGGATGCAGCGCCTGCCGCCGATGCCGCCAAGCCCGTCAAGATCGGCGTCACCATGCTGTTCGATGACCTCTGGTTGACCACAATGCGCGATGCCATGACCGAGTACGCCGCGGCCAACCCTGGCATCGAACTGGTCATGGTCGACTCCAAAGAAGATGTCGCCACCCAGCTCGGCCAGGTCGAGAACTTCGTCACCCAGGGCCTCGATGCCATCGTCCTCGTGGCGGCCAATACCGACGCCGCCGACCCGATGACCAAGGCCGCCGTCGATGCCGGCATCCCGCTGGTCTATGTCAACCGCGAGCCGGCCAACCTGCCGGAAGGCGTTGCTTTCGTCGGTTCTGACTCGATCGACGCCGGTCACTTCCAGATGGAATGGATTGCCGACAAACTGGGCGGCAAAGGCAACGTCGTCATCATGATGGGCAACCTGGAGCAGGAAGCTGCCCAGATGCGCACCCAGGGTGTCAAGGAAATCGCCGCGAAGTTCCCAGACATCACGATCACCAAGGAACAGACCGGCAACTGGAGCCGCGCCGAAGGCCTGGCCCTGATGGAAAACTGGCTGGCCACCGGTGATCAGATCGACGCCGTCGCCTCCAACAACGACGAAATGGCGATCGGCGCCCTCAGCGCGATCGAAGCCGCCGGCAAACTGGGCGAGATCATCGTGGGCGGCGTCGACGCCTCTGCAGATGCACTGGCCGAGATGGACAAGGGCCGCCTCGACGTCACCGTCTTCCAGAACGCCAAGGGGCAGGGCGCCGGTGGCATCGAAGCTGCGGCAAAACTGGCGCGCGGCGAAGATATCGAGCAGATCACCTGGATTCCCTACGAGCTCGTCACGCCCGAGAACTACAAAGAATACATGCAGTAAGTCCGGTTCGCAGACTTCCGGGCGCCAGAACCCGAAAGTGTGCGCCTGAACAATGGACAGGGTCCTGCAAGGTGCGCCTTACTGGATCCTGTAATATTGTGGGAGGCAATGGCATGGACCAGGACACCATCCTCGTGATGGATAATATCTCAAATCGTTCCCCGGGCGTAAAGGCGCTAAGCAACGTCAACCTCGCCGTGCGCAAAGGCACAGTCCATGCGCTGATGGGCGAAAACGGTGCGGGCAAATCCACCTTGATGAAGGTGCTGATCGGCATGTATATCCCGGACAGCGGTGAAATCACGTTTCAGGGGAACAAGGTCCGTATCGAGAACACCGAAACTGCGCTCAAACTCGGCATCTCGATGATCCACCAGGAACTTTCCCCTGAACCCTACATGACCGTGGCCGAAAATATCTTCCTGGGCCGAGAACCATTAAGCCGCTTCGGATTGATCGATAGTCGCAAAATGGTTGCCGATACCAAGGCGCTCCTGGAGCGGCTAGAGATCAACATCAGCCCAACGGCTGTGATGCGGACCTTGAGCGTCGCAAACACCCAAATGGTCGAAATTGCGAAGGCGATCTCATACGACTCTAGCCTGATCATCATGGATGAGCCGACCTCGGCAATTACCGAGCGCGAAGTGGCACACCTTTTCCAGATGATCCGGTCGGTCAAGGCGAAAGACGTCGCTGTCATTTACATCACCCACAAGATGGATGAGGTATTTCAAATCGCCGACGACATCACGGTTTTCCGCGACGGCCGGCACATTGCCACGGTTCCCGCTACACAGACGGATCGGAACAGCCTGATTGCCATGATGGTGGGACGCGAACTCACCAACATTTTCCCCAAAAGAATTCGCGCTCATTGGCGAGGTGGTCTTATCCGTGCGCAACCTTACCCGCAACGGCATGGTCGAGGACGTCAGTTTCGACCTGCGCCGGGCGAAATCTTGGGGCTGGCTGGGCTGATGGGTTCGGGACGCACCGAGGTGATCGAAGGCATTTTTGGCATCAAGCCCATCGACACCGGCGAGATCACGGTCAAGGGTGCGCCGGTCCAAATCAAGTCCCCAGGCGATGCGATCAAGAGTGGGATGGCGCTGCTCACCGAAGATCGTAAATTGACCGGTATTCTTGGCGTATTACCAGTACGCGACAACATGATGATTGCGAGCCTGAGAAACTACACGACTGCCGGTCTACTCAATGGCAGCTTGATCGACGAGACCTGTAATCGTGAACGTTCACGGTTGGACATCAAAACGCCAAGCATGGATCAGATCATCAAGCTCCTTTCGGGCGGCAATCAGCAGAAGGTGCTGGTCTCCCGTTGGCTCTTGACCACGCCCGACATTCTAATCCTCGATGAACCAACACGCGGCATTGATGTCGGCGCCAAGTCGGAAATCCACCGGCTCATGTGCAAGCTGGCGCAAGAAGGTAAGGCCATCCTCATGATCTCCTCTGAGTTGCCCGAGATTCTCGGCATGAGTGACCGGATATTGGTCATGCATGATGGCCGGCTTGAAGGCGAGTTCACGCGCGCCGAGGCAACGCAGGAAATCATCATGCGCGCGGCTACAGGCAACAATGCACTGGCCGTCGAAGCAGTGGCCGAAAACGCACATTCGTAAGAGGAAACTGAACATGCAAACCACTGGAGAGACAGCAGCCAAAAGTCTGGGGCGGGAAAGGTTCAATGCCTTTATCCGCAAATACGCCATCGTTTTTATTCTCATCTTCATGCTGATCGCCCTGTCGATCCTCTCCCCAGCCTTTTTGAAGCCCGGCAACCTCCTCAACATCATCCGGCAGATCTCCGTGATGGGGCTGATTGCGATCGGCGTCACGATGGTCATCATCACGGGCGGCATTGACCTCTCCTCAGGTTCAGTACTGGCGCTCGCGGCAGTCGTGGCCTCAAGTCTCGCGCAACGGCTTGATTGGCAAGGAGCCAAGTTCCCAGGCCTGGAAGTGCCGGTGCTTGTGCCAGTATTGGCCGCCTTAGCTGTCGGCGCACTTTGCGGCACAGTCAATGGTTCGCTGATCGCCAAATTTAAGATTCCTCCGTTCATCGCCACGCTGGGCATGATGACCGTGGCGCGCGGCTTTGCCCTGATCTATTCCGACCGGCCGATCAGCAGTCTAACCGACCCCTACAACTTCATTGGGCAGGGCGCAGTCCTCGGCATTCCGCTCCCAATCATCATTCTGTTGGTGGTGGCACTTGGCGCTCATATCTTGCTCAACAAGACGCGATTTGGGCGCTATATCTATGCCCTGGGCGGCAACGAGCAGGCGGCGCGCATCTCCGGCATCAACATCAGTCGTGTCAAAATCGGCGTTTATGCCCTCGCCGGTACCCTGGCAGGTCTGTCCGGTCTGGTACTCTCCTCGCGTATCAGTTCGGGCCAGCCCGGGCTCGGCCTCGGTTACGAGTTGGACGCCATCGCCTCTGCAGTTATCGGCGGCACCAGCCTCTCCGGTGGTATCGGCACGATCTGGGGCACCATCGTCGGCGCGCTGATCATCGGCGTCCTCAATAATGGCCTGGACCTGCTCAACGTGTCGGCCTACTGGCAGACCATTGTCAAAGGTTCGATCATCGTCATCGCCGTCATTATCGACGAGCGCAAGAACCGGTAGCGGCGCTTTTCAGCAGTTTCACAACGTTACGCTCGAACGTTTACCCCGATAAACCTCGTGGGAAGGTTTCACGCGGCAAACGTTCGAGAAAGGAGGCGGAAAATGTTACCACCGTGGCAGACAAGAGCGTCAGACTTTCACCCTTATATGGCGGATCGGATCGAGGCACTGCCGGAGAGTTTGCGTGGCGCGGTTTCGGCGCAACTGCCGACCGGCACCCGTAAAATCCGCGCCCTGGTGGTGCCCCCCAGACTATCGCGCCCAAGGGCGCGGCAATGCCCGCCGTGTACCCGAACAGGCGCTCGTCTTCACCGATGACGGCGTGCTGCATGTCCAAAATGACCCCAAGGGGACAAGCGGGCCGGTGACGACATTCGTGCGCCCTGAGAGCCTCCTCTACATGCGCTCCAGCCATGTGCTTCTCTATGGCCGGCTGGAATTGGTGAGCGCACAGGGTGGCGAACCGAGCAAGCTGGAAATGGAGTTCAGCGGCATCGGCTGGCGCCTGATGGAAACCGAGTGGCGCGCCATGGTGGCAAAGGTCATCGCAGTGCCCGTCCCCGATTATGATATCGAGCAAATGCAAAAGGCGATGGCGGAAAAGCTCGTCCTCACCCTCCCGCCCAAGTTCGCAGACGGACTGCCGCGCTACGGCCTCTATACTGGCGAAACCCTGATCGACACCGTCTTCCAACCTGCCATCTGGGACCAGAAATGGTCCGTCGTCAAGCGCCAGATCACCCCCAACACACTCTTGGCGCTGACTGAAGCCTCGGTCCTGCTCATCGGCGAGGATCGAGCACTTGTCAAAAAGAGCCAACAATATGGCCTCACCATCACCCGCATCCCGCGCAAGGCCATTGCAGAAGTACGGTCCGAGGCTCATGAACATTTGCACGAACTCATCTTCGTGCTGACCCGCGACGGGGCCACGGCGGAACGCAGAATCATGCTTGAGCCGGAGACGGTAAAGGCGTGGATGGATTTATGGAATAAATAGAGACAACACTATGCGCTCATCCGAACAACAAACTCGTCGCCCACTCCAGCCTCGGCATCGTTGGGGGGTGGCCCCGGCTCGCATATCGGCGAGACACACCGCCAGGCGGCGTTTGGATCACCGCTATGCGCTCGTGGCTGGAGTCTTCTCAACAAACGCAGACCGCAGCAAGGGCTTTGCGGCGACCCTGGACATCACCCCGGATCGCCGGTATACATCCTGGCAGGAAATGGCGGAACAAGAAGCCATCCGGCCGGATGGTATCGAAGTCGTCAGCATCATGACGCCCAATGACAGCCACTACGCGATCGCCAGGGCGTTTTTGGAACGGGGCATCGATGTCATCTGCGATAAACCGGTCACCACGGACCTGGCGCAGGCGCTCGAACTCAGAGCGCTGTCCCGGCGCAATGGGCTTGTCTTTGGCGTCACCTACAACTACACCGGCTATCCGATGGTGCGCCAGGCCCGCGCGATGGTGCAGAACGGCGATCTCGGTGCCATCCGGCTGGTGCAGGTCGAACTCGCCTCAGGTTGGGCATCGACCCTCCTGGAAGCCGAGGGTCACAAGCAGGCGCTCTGGCGCACGACCCCGGAGATTGCCGGTAAGTCTACGGTGATCGGCGACCTGGGCACCCACGCCCACCATCTGGCACGCTTCATTACCGGGCTTGAGGTCACCGAAGTCGCCGCAGAACTTTCGACGCTCGTGCCGGGGCGCCGCGCCGATGACAACGGTCACGTCATGCTCCGGTTTAGCAACGGCGCCAAAGGACTGTTGTGGGTGTCGATGGTCGCCGCGGGCAATCTGCACGGCCTTCGGATCCGCGTGTATGGTGAAAGAGGCAGCCTGGAGTGGATCCAGGAGCAGGCCAACGAACTGAACTTCCGACCGGTCGACGGCCCCCACCAGATCCTGCCCCGCGGCGCCGGATGGCTTGACCCGGCCGCCCGCCGCGTCAATCGACTCTGGCCGGGCCATCCGGAAGGATTCAATGACGCGTTTGCCAACCTCTACACCGACATCGCCGAAGCGATCCTCGCCCGGCGCGACGGCATCGAAGCCGACCCAATGGCCTATTCGTTCCCAACCATCGAAGACGGCGCGCTCGGCATGAAATTTGTCGAGGCAACGGTGGAATCAAACCAGCAGGATGGGCGATGGGTGGACGCAACGCTAGACCTTGAAGATTGAGGGCATATCACGCATTACGAAATCCAAAAGGAGTTCGAATCATGCCAAACAAAATTCCGGTAGGCAACGCCCCCTGTTCCTGGGGTGTCATTGAAAACGTCGAAGGCAGCCGCGATGGCTATGTGCAGGTGATTGATGAAATGGCGGCGACCGGCTATGCCGGCACCGAGCTCGGGGATTGGGGCTTCATGCCGACCGATCCGGAACAGTTGCGCGCCGAGTTGGGGTCGCGCAATCTCAAGTTGTTGGCCTCGTGGGTCAGCGTAAAACTCCACGACCCTGATTGCCATGCGGAAAGCGAAGCGGATGCCGTACGCACCGCCCGCCAGTTGGCAAACGTCGGTGGGCCGGATGACCTGATCGTGCTGGGCAATGACCCCTATATGGACCCCGTGCGCACCCTCTACTCCGGCCGGATTCAGCCGGACCAGGGCATGAGCGAGGCCCAATGGCTGATCTTTGCTGAGGGCGCCAATCGGGTCGCCCGCGCCGTCAAACGGGAGACCGGGCTGCGCACAGTCTTCCACCACCATATCGGCACCTGGATCGAAACGCCCGAAGAGACGGCGCGCCTGCTAAGCATGACCGACCCCGAGGTCTTGGGGCTGTGCTTCGACACCGGTCACTATCGTTTCGGCGGCGGTGATCCGCTAACCGGTCTGCGCCGGCATGCCGACCGCATCTGGCACGTCCACTTCAAAGATCACGATCCCGCGGTGGCTGCCCGCTCACGTGCCGAAGGGTGGGGAGGCGTGGAATCCGTCGGTCATGGTCTCTTCTGCGAACTGGGCAAAGGCGATGTCGACTTCCCGGCAATCCTGGCGGAACTACAGAAGATGAACTATGGCGGCTGGATCGTGGTCGAGCAGGATGTCCTGCCGGGCATGGGCAGCCCCAAGGAGAGCGCCGCACGCAATCGGGCCTATCTCAAAACTATCGGACTTTAGTAGGATATCGGGGACCGGGGATAGCCACGTCTCCCCGGTCCTTCTTGTTTCATTTTCATGGAGACCAATCATGGTTAGATTTGCGCTCTTTGGCGCGGGCTTCATCGGGCAGGTGCATGGCGCCAACATCGCCACCAACCCGCGCACCAAACTGCAATTTGTGTATGACGTCAACCCCGCCGCGGCCGAGCAACTGGCTTCCCGCTATGGCGCCAAAATCGCCACCAACCCGGACGAAGTGTGGGCAGCCGGCGATGTGGATGCCGTGCTCATTGCCTCGTCCACCAACACCCACGCGGATCTGCTCAGTGGCGCCATCAAGGCCCGCAAGCCGGTCTATTGCGAGAAGCCGATCGACCTCAATCTGGAGCGCGTACGGCAAGTGGTGCAGGAAGCGCACAATAATCCCGTCCCCATCATGATGGGTTTCAGCCGGCGCTTTGATCCCAATCACAGGGGGCTGCGTGAGGCCGTGCAGGGGGGTGAGATCGGCATTGTTGAGATGATGCACTTCGTCTGCCGCTCGTCGCAGCCGCCTCCGCTCAGCTATATCAAGGTTTCAGGTGGCCAATTCCGGGATCAGACCATCCACATGTTTGACCTGCTCTGCTGGATCGCCAACGACGCGCCGGTGGAAGTCTACGCCTGCGGCGCCTCCATGATCGACCCTGCCATCACAGCGGCCGGTGACGTCGACACCTCGATGCTGATCTTGAAGATGCCGAGCGGCGCGCTCTGCCACATCGACAATAGCCGGCATACCGGTTACGGCTATGACGAGCGCATCGAAGTCTTCGGCTCCACCGGCATGGTAGAATCCAAGCGCAAACCGACCCGCGAAGTCGCGCTCTACACCGGCGCCAAGGTTGTCGCTGACGGTCTACACCCTGGTTGGTTCGAACGCATGGAACCCAGCTTCATGCTGGCCGTGGATGCATTCGCATCATCTCTGGAAGGGAAAGCGGCGGATTATCCGACACTGATCGATGGCCTGCGCGCCCAGATGATCGCAGAAGCCGCCATCGAGTCGCTGCACGCAAACAAACCGGTCAAAATCAACTATTGGACACCCAAATAACCGTCGAAAGGACTCATCATGCTCCTCGGCTTTCATGGCGCAACAACGATGACAAGTGACCTGGAAACCGATGTCGCGGTGTCGCGCGATGCCGGTTATCGCGGGTTGGAATTGTGGGCCGCAAAGGTGGACACCTATCTGGAGACGCACTCCCTGGAGGAACTGAAAGCACTCTTCGAGACAAGTGGTGTCGCGCCGCTCAGCCTCAACGCGCTCGTATTTGTCGGCTTCCGCGGCGACGAATACCCGGACATTCAAAAGCGCTGCAAGGAGATGTGCGAGATCGCTGCCGCGATCAACTGCCCGATGCTTGTAGTCGTCCCCAGCCCGACCCTGACACGCTGGGAACTGCCCTGGTCGGATGTCGTCGCTGAATACGTCAAGGTGCTGCGCGACCTCTCTGATATTGCATCGCCCTACGGCACGCGTCTCTCATTCGAATTTCTCGGCTTTGGCTGGTGCACCGTGCGCACGCCACGCGGCGCATGGGAAATTATTAAGCAGGTGGACCGCGCCAATGTCGGCATGACAGTCGACTGCGCCCATCTATACGCCGGCGGCGGTCTGCTGAACGAACTGGACGACCTGGATCCGGCCAAAGTCTTCGCCTTCCACCTGGATGACCTGGAAGACACCCCCAAGGAGGCGATCACCGACTACACGCGCCTCTATCCGGGCATCGGCGTGATTCCGCTGGACGAAATCTGCCGCCGCATGAGCGCCATCGGTTACAACGACACCTGCTCGATCGAGTTGTTCCAACCCGAATACTGGAAGTGGGAACCGCTGAAAGTCGCGCAGCAAGCCCGCGAATCGCAGGTCTCCGCCAATTTTGCTAGGAAAGGTGCTGTGCTCGCCCTATTGCGTTCTGAACTGGAATAACCAAATGACTACTACCCTCAACATCGGCGTCATCGGCATGGGGTGGATGGGTATGGCCCACAGCCGTGGCTATCGCACCATCCCGGATCGCTTTTTTAATGGCGGTATTCGCCCAAATCTTGTCATCTGCGCGGACGATCTACCGGCGCGTGCGAAGCAGGCGCAGGAGATGTTTGGTTTTGCCGAGTCGACTTCAGACTGGCACAAGGTCATCCATCATCCCGACGTGCAGGTCGTCAACATCGCATCCCCCAACTATCTACACAAGGAGATGGTGCTTGAGGCGATTGCCGCCGGCAAACACGTCTTCTGCGAGAAACCGATCGGCCGTTACCCGGAAGAAGCCATCGAAGTGGCCGAAGCCGCACAGCGCGCGGGCGTGATCACGGGCGTGGGCTTCAACGACCGGTGGGCGCCGCTCGTGCAGTACACGCACCAGTTGATCCAGGAAGGCAAGTTGGGCGAACTGACCCACTATCGCGGCCGCTTCTACTCCATGTACGGCAGCAACCCTTACGGGATGTTGACCTGGCGCTTCAAGTTTGAGCAGGCCGGCTATGGCGTGTTGGGCGACATCATGACCCACGTGGTCGACCTTGCCCAGTGGCTGGTTGGCCCCGTCGGCCGGCTGGTCAGCCAACGCAACACCTTCATCACCGAACGCCCGTTGCCGGTGCCCGGGCGCGGGACCCACTTCTCCGTTGGTGAGCCGGGTGACCCGACCGGACCGGTGGAAAATGAAGACTACATCGGCACCCTGGTCGAATTTGAGAATGGCGTACAGGGAACGCTCGAGACCTCACGCACGGTCTTCGGTCCAAAATGTGAAATGGCCTTCGAAGTCTATGGCACCAAGGGCGCTGTCAAGTGGAACTTCGAGCGCATGAATGAACTCCAGGTCTACATCCCGGACCAAGAATTGGGCCATGACGGGTTCGCCACTCATCTTTGGCAGCCCGGATCATCCATTCCACGGCAACTTCAATCCAGGCCCCGGCATTGGCCTTGGCTACGATGACCTGAAGGCGATCGAGGCCTATCACTTCCTCAAGTCCATCGTCGAAGGCGAACAGAATACGCCGGGCTTCGGCGCAGCCTATGCCGCGGCGCGCACCAACCAGGCCATGATCCGTTCTTGGGAAAGTGGTTCGTGGGAAGACGTGCAGCCATAAAGAGTTCCGCACCGAGCTTTTCTATTCCACCAGGCAGGAGGTGACTGCCTGGTGGAATCCTCCGATCAAATCACGCTGACTTCGCCGGAAACCGGCTCGCAAACTACTTTCGAGGAGCATCCCGTTGCCCGAGAATCTCATTACTCATCGTCGCCATGAGCACACCGTCGCCGTGATCACCGGCGGCACGCAGGGCCTTGGTCTGGCGATCGCCCGCCGCCTGGCGCAGGAAGGCGCCAGGGCCATCGTCATCTGTGGGCGCAGTGCAGACAAAGGCGCCGAAGCCGAAGCAGAAATCGCCGCGCTCGGCGCCGCCTGCCGTTGCGTCCAGGCCGATTTAGCCAGGCCCGAAGAGTGCTACGAGGTCGTCGATGCCGCCATCGAAACGTATGGCGGGGTCAATGCCCTGGTCAACAGCGCCGCGATTTCGACCCGCGGTGGTCTGCTCGATACGGATCTGGCGCTCTGGGAAGAACATATGGCGATCAACCTGCGCGCACCGTTCCTCACGATGCAGCGCGCCGTGCGCTACATGAAGGACGCCGGCATCCCCGGCAGCATCGTCAATATCATCAGCATGGTGGCGTTGTGTGGCCAGTCCTATCTCACTCCCTACTCTGCCTCCAAGGGCGGGCTGGCAACGCTGACCAAGAATGTCGCCAACGCCTTTGTGCGTGACAGGATCCGTTGCAACGGCATCCTCACCGGCTGGATGGAGACGCCAGGCGAAGCCGAGATTCAGCGTCGTTTCCACGGCGCGGGCGCGGACTGGGCCGCACTCGCAGCGCAAAAGCTACCCATGGGCCAACTGGTCGATCCAAACCAGTTGGCAGGACTCGTCGCTTACATCCTCAGCCCGGAAGCGGGCGTGATGACCGGCGCCCTCATCGAATACGACCAGTTTGTCTCCGGCGCCTACCCAGAGTAGCCGCCGCGAGGATCCGGGCGGGGCCCCAGGCCCGGCCGTGGGCGCGCCGTCGCGTCATCCACCCGCCGCACCGCTGGCTTTGGCAGACGGCCGAATGCGTTCGCCGTAAGAGCCGCGAGCCGTTCCAGGCTCAGTCCACGCAGGTGGACTTCAGCAGCTAGCCGAGACCTCGGTCTTCGGAGCAAAGCTCTGCCGACTGGACGGAGACGATTGTATTCGTCAATAACCCCGGACACGGCCATGCCGTTGTCCCTACGAGCGAGGGGTAGGCGGCGATCACCCCCGGACACGGCCATGCCGTTGTCCCTACCGCGAATTCTAAAATCCTGAAACACACCCACATGCCGGACACACATTGACAATTGACTATTGACCATTGAAAATTGACTATTGTGTTTTCCTGTTGCCGCCCATATGGAAGACGCAGATGACCATTCACATCCACTGAAGTGGAGGGAATCCCATGATAACTCGCATTCTCCTCTGGCTCCTGGCCGCCGTCGAACTTATGCTGGGAGCGTTCGGGTTGTCCGTTGCCGGCATCCTGCTTTTCTCCCATGCAGGCGGCATGAACTTGATCTTCCTGCCGGTTGCAGCACTATTCTCGCTGTTCCTCGTTGCCGGGATTGCCATTCTGGTACACCGGCCCTGGAGTTATTACTCTGCACATTGTGCTGATCCTGCTGCTCGGGCTGCTGCTCGTAGTCTACCTTGGCCCGTTGGTTGGAACAGACGCCGCTGCGACGGTCGCGATAACCGCGGCAATCGTGGTGGCGCTCACAGCGCTCTTCTTCCTGCCATCAGTGCGGCGCTATTTTCGAATTGGGCTGAAGGAAAGGACCCCAAAGCAATGACCGCTCTTCTCCATGAACCAACGTATGTTGGCGATCTTGGCAATGGTTTGATCCGCCGCTGGTCCACCAGCGCGGACCAACCCAAAATCGCCCAGTTGATGGGCACCGTCTATCGCCGTGACCCCGCCAAACCGTTCAATCCCCGGCAAGCGGACATGGCCAGAGTCATGATGAATGGCAAATTCCCCTATATGGGACCAGGCGATGTTGCCATCGTCGAAGACACCTCAAAGCCGGACTGTCCCGTCGTTGCCTATACCTGTCTGTGGCGCCACCAATGGACCTACGGCGGCATTCCATTTGCCGTAGGTCAACCGGAAATGGTCGCCACCGACAGCGAGTATCGGAATCGCGGTCTGATCCGCTCACTCTTTGAGATGGTCCATGCCCGTAGCGCGGCCGAAGGCCAGCCTGTGCAGGTGATCACCGGCATCGCGTACTTCTATCGGAAATTCGGTTATGAATACGTGTTCGATCTGGACGGGTATCGCACGATCCCGGCTGCCGCCGTTAGGCTCCACCCAGGTGTGCTTGACGACCCGGCTCCATATGAGCGTGGATACTGCCGGCGCCACCGCCGGTTACTGTTGGCTGGCTTCAAAACGCTGGGAAGCTGACCTGGAGGTCTTTGCGCTGGAACTGGAGCAAGGGCGGAACTGGCAGCAGGCGCTGCCCTGTCTCTTGCGCCTGTTGCGAGCGTATGGGGAAAGCCTGCCTGTCAACGACGGCAACACAAAACCTTACACAGGCTTGAGTCTTAATTTCGGCCGCACCCATCCCGTCTACGAAATCCTGGGGAACTCAGTCGCCTCGCGCGACGAACCGCCCTATGCCTGGTATGTGCGCGTCCCCGATCTTCCGGCATTTGTCGAGTTGATCGCACCGGTGCTGGAGGCGCGTGTGGCGCGATCGATTCACGCCGGTCACACGGGCGACGTCAAGATCAATCTCTATGACGATGGGATCCACCTGCAATTTGAGAATGGCACGATCACCAGCGTAGCGCCCTGGCAAAAACCGGCCTACAGCGACGACGGCATCTGTGGATGCCCACCGCTCGTGTTTCTCAAACTACTTTTTGGCTATCGCAGCCTTGCGGAATTGCGCACGATGTTTCCGGATGTCTGGACAACACCTGAGGGAGAATCGCTTGTCAACACGCTCTTCCCGGCACAACCGTCGGTCGTGAGTTCATTGAACTATATATAGAAAGTGCACCGTGCTCGTAGGTGCGGCTTGCAGCCGCACGACGTGGCCTAAGCAAGTGCGACGAAGCTAAACCCGCCATTTTTGCACCGTTGGGTGACCATCGCACCAGTTGGCTGACCGCAGGTAACGATAAATCGCCCGCAGGGACGCCGGGACCCGGGGGGGGGGCGGGGGAAAAGCGACGCGGGGGGGGGGGGGGGGGGGGGGGGAGGGAGGGGGGGCCCCCCCGGGGGGCCCCCCGCCCCCCCCCCCCCCCCTCTTCTTTTCCCCCCCCCCGCGCCCCGCGGGGGGCGTCTTTTCCCCCCTCCTTGGCGGGCGGGTTTGCTCCTTAGCTTGATGCGTATGGTTTGAAAACCGCACCTACGGGCGTTCGCTATTATCTTACTGCCGCGCCATAATCATCTTCGTCGTGTGTTCCGGATCCTGGATCAATTCCCCACTTACATCCACTATCACGCCGTAGAGCGTGCCTGAGAAGCGGAACGGCGGCTCATACTTGTCCCAGACTGGCGACCCAGAATCTGCCCCGCATACGATGCCGCCGCCCAGGCCCAGGCTCAACGGCATCGTGACCGGAATCTCCGTCTGACCGACCAACGTGCCATCGATGTACAACTGCCCCAGACCCGGCGCGCCTTTCCCTTTGGCCATGTCCGGCTTGCCGGTCACCTCAAATTCGAAGCGCAGTTTGTGACGCCCGGCTGGCACGGGGACGTTCGACTCCACATGGAAGAACTGGCTGCCCACATAGTTGTACACATAGTGAAGCTTGCCGTCCTGCACATAGAAAGAATAACCGCCCTGGACATCGCCCGCTGACAGGAGCGCCCCTTCCGCGCCGCCGTTGGGAATCTCCGCATCCGCGGTGATGCTGTGGGGCCGGTTCAGCACATTCGGGCACGCATTGATCGGGACCATCTGCGTCCCAGGATAGAAGGTGTAACGCTCGCGTGCAACCGCAATCTGCGGTCGAGGATCGGCGAAACGCATCGTCCCCCGACTGTCAATCGGCAACACGTTGTACTTGCCCGCCTCAACATACCAGGTGGCGATCATCTCGATCAGCTTGCTGCGATTCTCCGCAGCCAGGTTGTGGTTCTCAGCGAAGTCTACATCGACGTGATACAACTCCCACGCGGTCGCATCCAGTTCTGTCAGCTTGTCCTTGTCGATGAGGGCGCCGAAGAATGCCCCGGCCTCCGTGAACGACGGTCCCGGCCACGGGCACACCGCGCGCCAGCCATCATGGTAGATGGAGCGATGGCCCATCATCTCAAAGTACTGGGTCAAATGCTTGGACGGTGCGCTGGCATCATCCAGGGCATGGGCAAAGCTGAGACCTTCAATCGGCGACTGCGTGACGCCCCTGATGGCCGTTGGCGCATCGATCCCGACTGCTTCGAGCACCGATGGGACCATGTCGATGGCATGTGCGTACTGCGTGCGCACCTCACCTTGCGACTTGATACCATTCGGCCAGTGAACGATAAAGGGGTCGCTGATCCCGCCACGGTAGGTTTCACGCTTCCACCGGCGGAACGGCGTATTCCCGGCAAAAGTCCAGCCCCAGGCGTAGTGGTTAAAGGTCATGGGGCCGCCCAACTCATCGATCATCTGCAGGTTTTCTTCCAACGAGTCGGGCACGTTGTTGAAGAACTTGTTTTCATTCACCGACCCATGCGGTCCACCTTCGGAACTGGCGCCGTTGTCCGAGATGAACATGATCAGCGTGTTGTCCCATTCACCGATCGATTTTAGAAAATTGAACAGGCGTCCATAGTGGTAGTCCGTATGGGTCAAGAAACCGGCAAACACCTCCATCATACGGGCATACAGCTTTTTCTCCCCATCGGACAGCGAATCCCAATCTTGCACATCCGGATCGTGGCGGGAGAGTTCTGCGTCCGCTGGGATGATGCCCAGTTCCTTCTGGCGTGCAAAGGTCTTCTCGCGATAGGCATCCCAACCGTCGTCGAACTTCCCCTCGTAATGGTCCGCCCATTCTTTCGGGACGTGGTGTGGCGCATGCGTTGCACCGGGGCAGAAATACATAAAGAATGGTTTTTGCGGTGCGATCTGCTTAGCGTCGGCGATGAAAGAAATCGCCTTGTCCACCAGATCCTCGGTCAGATGATATCCCTCTTCAGGGGTCTTCTCTGGCTCCACAGCATGGTTGTCATAGACCAATTCAGGGTAGTATTGGTGCGTGTCACCGCCCAGGAAGCCATAAAAGCGTTCAAAACCACGCCCGAGCGGCCACCGATCATAGGGGCCGGCCGCTGAGGCCTGATCGGCCGGCGTCAGATGCCACTTGCCGATCGCATAGGTGTTGTACCCTTGCTGGAGCAGAATTTCGGAAAGCATCCCATTCTCAAACGGAATGTTGCCGTTCCCGCCCGGAAAACCGGTGGAGCCTTCGGTGATGCAGGACATGGCGTTCGAATGGTGATTTCGACCCGTCAAGATGCATGAGCGCGTCGGTGAACAGAGCGCCGTGGTATGCATGTTCTGAAAGAGCAGACCTTTTGCAGCCAGTTCATCAATGTTGGGTGTTTCGATCGGACTCCCATAACACCCCATCTGGCCAAATCCGGTATCATCCTGCACGATAAACAACACGTTTGGCATCCCCTGCCGGGCGCGCAGTGGCTCCGGCCACGCCTGGCTGGAGACATCCACCGTGCGCCCGATCACCCCGGTGAAAGCTGTGCCGGGCTTATATTCTTTTAGTGCCATCCCTGGTTCTCCTTGTTTGACTGATCGTCGTTCGCTGCGCGTGCCTCAACGATACCGGCACGAGTTCAAAGCAAAAGTATGCCTACAGAAATCATCGCGTCGTCGCACTCGCGGTACGCAAGTATAACGTTTTTCTATGATTTTGCACGAAGCTTTTCAACAACCCCAGCGATGCGCCGGGCGCGCGTTTCCGGGGCCTTGGCGGACTCCACCTGGCGCACGTATTCCTTGCGCACCGAATAAGAGGACGCCTCGAATGCCGCCGTTGCCCCCGCCGCGGCCGCCAGCGCCGCCGCCAGATCATCTGGAACCGTCACGATGCGCGGCTCCGTGTCGAGTTCGATCGTGATCTCAACCTCCTCATTTGCCTTGACCCCGGCAGCTTCGCGATGCTCGGCCGCCAGGGGCGCCCAATATGCCCCACCCATCACCGCGACGGTGGTCCGGTAGGTATAGCCGTTCAGTGTCAACTTGACCTTCGGCTTCTTCCCCGCGCCCAGTTCTTGAATCACCGCTTCCGGGATCTGAATGCCGGTGGCATTCACCTCGGAGTCCTTCACGATTGTGGTGCGAAAGACCGCCATCTTCATCCCCCTATGGACAAATCGTGTCCGATTACTCCGCCTGCGCCCAGGCCGTTTCCAGCCAGTTAACGACCTCACCGTCGATTTCGTCCGGTGAATACAATTCAAGGTGATGCGTATAACCCCCTGAAGAGGGTTCGACGATCGACTTCCAGCGTGGCGACTCATTGCGCTCGCGGAAACTCAGCGTAAGCACCAACGGTGCATTCTTGCCACGGCGATATTGGCCTGGCATCCAAGCCCACGCAAACGCCTTGCGCCGCCGAAACGAGACCTGGCTCTTCGTGCACCGCATCTCTGCCGGCCCAATCGAATCAATCAACCGGTGCAAGACGTCAAAGATCGCTTGAGAATCGACATGTCCTAAGAAGAACGCTTCTACTTCCATTGGGAGCTCAACTCGTAACCTAAACACGAGCGCACTGTTCGTGCTTAGATCCTTCTCATGACGACATTATCGCATCGTTAATGCCTGAAGACACAGCGGTTGAATTTCTCGCAGGTTGCCGGTTGATTGATTGGCAATACTCTGCCAAGATATTAGCAAGCAATCAACTGGAAAGGGTGCAAAATGACGATCAACGGCTTTCTAGTAGCCGAATCCAATCGGGCACCAACAAAGGACACAACTCATGGATCTACTCGATAGAATGCTGGCACACGACACATGGACCACACGCCAACTGCTGCTGGCATGTGCGGACTTGCCCGATTCCGCGCTAGATCGCGAGTTCGACATCGACCATCACACCCTGCGCCACACCTTCGTCCACATGATACGCAACATGGAGGTCTGGACCGACCTACTCTGCGAACGCGCAGTACGCGAGAGCGTAGGTGACTCCATTGCGGAATTGCTCGAACGGTTGAGTGCTATCAGTGGAGAATTCGCAAATATCGCCAGAAAGATCGCGCGCGAAGGGCGCTACGATGACTGCTTTCTCGACACGCTGGATAACCCTCCGCGCTTGAAAACCTTCGGCGGTGCGATCGGACACGTGATCACCCACAACATGCACCATCGCGCCCAGGTCATGTATATAATGGAACATGTTGGTATCCACCACCACATTGAAGGCGACCTGCTGACCTGGGAATCTATCGCCTTTGGCTGGGGCGGTGGAAATCTCGACCATTGATTCCGAAGCAAAGGAACACCCAGATGAATCGAAAATGGTGGAAAGAAAGCGTCGTCTACCAAATCTACCCACGCAGCTTCCACGATAGCAACGGTGACGGCGTCGGCGACCTCTGCGGTATCATCCAGAAGCTGATTACCTCGCTGAACTCGGCATCGACGTTGTTTGGCTTTGCCCTGTCTACAAGTCGCCCAACGACGACAACGGCTACGACATCAGCGGCTATCAGGAAATCATGCCCGAGTTCGGCACGCTTGCAGACTGGGAAGAGTTGCTTGACGGGATGCACAAGCGGGGCATCAGGTTGATCATGGATCTGGTGATCAATCACACCTCGGACGAACACCCCTGGTTTGTCGAATCACGCAAGTCCAAAGACAACCCCTACCGCGACTACTACGTCTGGCGGCCCGGCAAGAATGGCGCCGAGCCCAACAACTGGGAATCCTTTTTTGGCGGTTCCGCCTGGCAGGTTGACGAGACGACCGGCGAGTACTACTTGCACCTCTTTTCAAAGAAGCAACCTGATCTCAACTGGGAAAACCCCAAGCTCCGCGCCGAAATCTTTGCCATGATGAATTGGTGGATGCAAAAAGGCATCGACGGTTTCCGCATGGATGTCATCAACATGATTTCCAAGCGACCTGGTCTGCCGGACGTGCCGGTAGTGACAGTCGATCGCTACCAGTTCGGAGGCGAACACTTCATCAATGGTCCCCGCCTCCACGATTATTTGGGTGAAATGAAGCAAGTAGTGCTTTCAAAATACGACATCGTGACCGTCGGCGAAACGCCAATGGTCACAACCGAACACGCCATTCAGGTCACAAACGAAACGACGGGGTCCTTGAGCATGCTCTTCCAGTTTGAGCACATGGGGATCGACGAAGACCCTGCGGCAAGTCTGCGCGCAGCCAGGCGTCTCACCGACCTCAACGCATCAGACTCGCTGGCAAAGATCTCGAGGGCAACGGTTGGAACAGCCTCTATTTGACCAACCACGATATGCCGCGCGCCGTTTCCCGGTTTGGCGATGATGGACAGCATGGAGTCGGCCAGCTGGCCGTTCCAGCCGGGCACCCTACATCTATCAGGTGAAGAATCGGCTGACACGTCGCCTCTCTTCAATCGAAGATTACCGTGATATCGAGACGCATACGGTCTATCGTGAACTAGTGGAGGATAAGGGCGGCGATCCCAGGGACGCCATGGCAATCATCCATGCCAAGAGCCGCGACAACGCCCGGACACCAATGCAATGGAACGGAAGTGCGAATGCCGGCTTCACAAGTGGGACGCCTTGGCTCCAGGTTAACCCGAACTACAAAGCAATCAACGTGATGCGGGATCGCGCCAGCGCGGATTCGATCTTTGCGTACTACCAGGGCCTGATCCAACTCCGCAAAGCGAACCCGATCATGGTCTAGGAACGTATGACTTGCTGCTTCCGACGATGAGCAGATCTACGCCTTCACGCAGCTAGACGGAGAGCGCCTGCTTGTGATTCTCAACTTCAGCAAGGACACACCGATCTTCACGTTGCCCAGTTCAATTACCTATTCGGACGCCGACCTCATGATCTCCAATTACGACGTAACCGATGTGGGTGAACTCCATCAATTCACCCTCCGCCCCTACGAGGCCCGCGTCTATCGCCTTCGTCGCTAAAGCTGGCGCAAAGCCCTCCGGCCGCTGACGCTTACCGGCTCTGTTGGTCGCACCACCACCGTCGGTCAGCGCACCTCCGTCAGCGCACCTCCGTCAGAGCACCATCCCGTCAGGGTGGTGATCCCCGTCCCCGTCCGTCAGCCCACCCCGGCAGTGGGAGCGCCTGCTAACAGCCAACCACTTACCCGCGCTCTGTTTGTAACATCGGAGCACCATCCCGTCAGGGTGGTGAGCGCATTTGCTAAAGCCCAGCCAACCACTTACTCACGTGCGTGGCTCTGTTTGTAACATCAGAGCACCATCCCGTCAGGGTAGTGAGCGCCTTTGCTAAAGCCCAGCCAACCACTTACTCACGTGCGTGGCTCTGTTTGTAACATCGGAGCACCATCCCGTCAGGGTGGTGATCGCCTTTGCTAAAGCCCAGCCAACCACTTACTCACGTGCGTGGCTCTGTTTGTAACATCGGAGCACCATCCCGTCAGGGTGGTGAGGGCTCGGCTGGCGCCAAGCCCTCCGGCCGCTCACGCTAACCGGCTCTGTTGGTCCCCCCGGCCATCGCACCCACAATCAAATAGGGCTCCACCCCTTCACCACCGCATCCGGCAGCGACGCATCTACCCGGCTCATTCGACAAATCCTGCCCGCACGCAAAGAACCGCACCATCGGACGGCGCTGCTGCTTGACCGTGTCCCGTATCGTCCCCCGCAACATCGGGTACGCAGCCTCCAACGCATCGATCACCGACCGCTGCGTCACCGGTCCCCTCAACCTCCAGCGTGACCTCGCTCCCAACACCCGCCAATGTACGGAGATGCGTCGGCAACCGCACTCGAATCACGGCAACACCTGCACTTCAACCGATAACACCGCCGGCAGATCACGCACAATCGCGGTCCAGTGGTCGCCGGCATCGGTCGAGGCGTACACCTGACCCCCGGTCGTCCCAAAGTAGACGCCGCACGGGTCCATCGTATCTACAGCCATTGCATCGCGCAGGATGTTGACGTAGCAATTCTCCTGTGGCAGCCCATCGGTGAGCGCTTCCCATTCATTCCCACCCGTCCGGCTCCGGTACACACGCAATTTGCCATCCGGTGGATAATGCTCCGAATCACTCTTGATCGGCACCACGTAGATCGTTTCCGGCTCATGCGCATGGACCGCAATCGGGAAACCAAAGTCACTCGGCAGATTGCCGCTCACCTCATGCCACATGTCTCCGGCATTGTCACTGCGCATGACATCCCAATGCTTCTGCATGAACAGCACCCCAGGCTGCGATGAGTGCATCGCAAGGTTGTGTACGCAATGGCCCACATCGGCGGTTGGGTCAGGCAATTCGTAGTCCGACCGCAAACCCTTGTTGATGGGCAACCAGGTCTCGCCGCCATCGTCGGTTCGGAACGCCCCCGCGGCGGAGATGGCGATATAGATCCGGTTTGGATTGCTGGGATCAAGTAGAATCGTGTGCAGACACATCCCGCCGGCGCCCGGCTGCCAGAGACCTCCCTTTACATTGCGCAAACCAGCCAATTCCTGCCAGGTCTTCCCACCGTCGCTCGAACGAAACAGGGCAGCGTCTTCCACGCCGGCAAACACCGTGTCCGGATCCGTCAGTGACGGTTCCAGATGCCACACGCGCTTGAACTCCCATGGGTGTTGGCTACCGTCATACCAAAGATGCGTACCAGGCGTCCCTTCGTACAGAAACTCATTGCCCGCCGGCGTCCAGCTTTTGCCGCCGTCGTCTGAAACCTGGATCAACTGCCCGAACCAACCGGTTGACTGCGATGCGTAGAGTCGATCCGGATTCACCGGCGATCCCTTGAGGTGGTACACCTCCCAACCGGCAAAGTAGGGACCACTGACCTCCCACTGTTCGCGCTTGCTATCGGACGTCAGGATAAACGCACCTTTCCGAGTGCCCACCAATACACGTACACCAGCCATTACTTCCTCCTCCTTGTCACGCCCAGGTGCTCCACACAACGAGCACAAACCTCACTGCAAACCGCCTGTCTTGCCATCGCCGTAGTGCCGGCGCCGCCAGCGCAGAGCATGCATTGACGGCGTCAAACGTCACTCAATTCGGGGCAGTGGCAACCCAGGTCAGGGGATAGTGCATAAAAACGACATCGCCGAAGGATTGCGACGCTTCAATCTCAGAAAAGTTGCGCGCAAACGTGCACACAACACAACCAGAACAAAAGTTCTACAACAAGATACTGTAAACCACCTGAAATGTCAATATGAATGCCGAAAATTCAATGCAGCAGATCGTTGGCTGGCAATCTCCACGCGATTCCGCAGCGACTTACACGTTGGTGATTTGTATCCGCAACCGCCCATCGTTTCCGGGTTCAACCGCGAGATCGCTTAGCCGGTTTGCGACCGCAGTCGCCATGGTCAGTTCATCCAGTGCGTGGGTCGACGCCACCGCGATCGTGCGCATCCCGGCCCCCTTCGCCGCAGCAATCCCAGCAGGTGCATCTTCGACCACGACACATTGCTCAACCGGGACACCAAGCACTTTTGCGCCGGCAAGGTACGGCTCTGGATCAGGCTTGCCCTTCACTACATCATCGGCCGTGATCATGAATTTTGGGACAGGGAGACCAAGCCGCTCCAGCCGGGGCGTGACGACGGTGCGTACGCCCGACGTCACAATGGCCCAGGCGTCAGACGGCAGCGATTGCAGCAGTGGGATCGCGCCATCGATCACAACCACGCCGCGCATATCGGTGGCCTCGATTTCAGCCAGTTTTCTGGCCTCATCTTCCGCAGACAGGTGGGGAGCCACGATCCGGATCGTTTCGACCGCGCGCCGGCCATGTGCAACGCGCATGATCTCTTCCAGGTCGAGGTCGTTACGTTCCGCCCAACCCTCCCAGAGCCGCAAAATGCAATCTGCGGAATCTACCAACACACCGTCCAAATCAAACAGTATCGCCGAACATTCGATTTGCATCACGCAGGTCTTTCATTTCATGCACTGCTTCACAGCGGTGCTACAAGAAGATTCACAATCTGCGCAGTGTAGCATGATCGGATCGAAGATGCAGCAATGTGTGCGATAATGTGACACGCGCACCATCCAGAACGCCACAATGACAGACAAAGGTAGCAGAAATGATCCGCCTACAAGCGCTGGAACCGTCCGAGTTCGACGAATATAAGCACTATCTAGTCGAAGACTACGCGATGGAGATCATGCTCAATTTTGATGTTCCCCTCGACGAAGCACGCATTACCTCCGCAACCGAAATCGATGCCATGCTGCACGATGAAAGGCCAACGAAACGGCAGAACGTCTATAAGATCGTGCGGGCCGATGACGCACAGGGATCACGAATTGGCAATCTGTGGCTCGAGGTCAACACTTCCAGAGGGAGGTGCGTAGTGCAGGACATCTATCTTGAAGGTGGCTTCAGAGGCCAGGGTCTGGGGAGGCAAACGCTTGACCTGGTCGACAACCTGATGCGTGAACAAGGGATTCAGCGGATCCGGCTGCACGTGGCGGCAAACAACGCCGCAGCGCGTGCGCTCTATGAGAAACAAGGCTATGAAGTTGTCAGGCTGACCATGCAGAAAGTGCTCGGTCGCTGAAAATTCGCCGGCTTACCACCCCCACTGGGCAACAAGTTCAATGGCGGTCGCCGTCATTCGTTGCTACCAACAAACTCAGCCGATACCCAACCGGTGTTTCCCTCCACGCTTACCTGGAGCCACTTGCCATCGGCACTGCGTTCCAAAATCCGGACAATGCTGCCAGCCGCCAATTTCGCCACAATTGCACCACTCGTCGATGGCTCCGCCCGCAGGTTCAGCCGCCCGTCACTCACCACCGTCCCCGTGATCCCTGCGCCGCCGGAAATGACTGTCGTTGATTGGGCAGTAGGAGGTGGTGTTGCTTCCTCATTGACCATTGACAATTCTCCCCCCGCCTCCACCACCGCTTTCTGTTCCGCGGCCATCGCCTCCAACGTCGGCATCAGCACATCCAACACCTGAACCGGTTCCATTGCCTGCGCAATCAACGTGGCCACGGGCGCCGGATCAAGCGATTTCTCGACCACGATCAGATCATCGCCCCCAAAGACACGCAGTTGCCCAGTGGGCGTCCACCCAAAAACGGCGCCGTCGTCGTAGACCGCATACCAATTGCCGTCAGCGGACTTGCCGGTAATCGTCACAAGCCCGGCCACGGGGATGCTGCCCAGTGCACGGCCGCCAGGGGCTTCGTAGATCGTGGCCCCACCGGCGGCTATCCCAGTGGCCGAAGGCGTCTGCTCCATGGCCAGATACTGCATCAGATCGCGCACTGCAGAAGCGCCACCATTCTCAGCGGCCGGCATCGTCGCCGTTGCCGTTGGCAAAAACACGGGGCTGGCCACCGGTGCCCCCAGCGTGAAGACCTTCGCCTGGCTTGGATAATCAGGCGTCGCCTGCGCGGGGCGCACAATACTGGCAGGAATCGGCGTCGCCGGCACCGGCGGTCCCCACCACACCCCCGCCACGCCAAGTGCGAACACCGCAAGTGCGAGCCTAGTGACAATTGACGTTTGACGTTTGACGTTTGACAATTGCTCCTCTTCGCGCTCCCGGCTCTGTGTCCTGTGCCCCATGATCCTATTCATACCGCAACGCATCGATCGGATTCAACCGGCTCGCCCGGAACGCAGGATAGATCCCAAAAGAACAGCCCCACTGCCATCGAGAAGAAGAGCGCTGTGAGCACCGCATCAAGGCCCACCACTGCATCGAACGCTTCAAACGCGGTGCTGACACCAAATGCGGTAGCCCAGCCCAGGGCAATGCCGATGCCGCCGCCTACCACCGCCAGCGTAATTGCTTCGATCAGGAACTGCACCAGCACATCGCTGCGTTTTGCGCCGACGGCCTTGCGGAGACCGATCTCGCGCGTGCGCTCGGTGACACTGACCAACATGATGTTCATGATGCCGATCCCGCCGACCAATAGCGAGATGGCGGCAATTGCTCCCAAGAAGATCGTCAGCGCACCCAAGATATCGCCAAAGACCGAGATGATGTCATTCTGGCTGATGATACTGAAATCATCCTGGTCGAGATAGGCGATCCCACGCCGCTCACGCATCAGTTCTGTGATCTGCTGCTGCGCGTCTTCCATGTGATCCGCATGTTCGACCGACGCGTAGATCACGCTCACCTCGTACTGGCCATTCAAGGTCTTGGCCTTAAAGATGCGATCCTGCGCCGTCGTGAGGGGCAAGAAGACCGACTTATCCAGGTTTCCACCCGGACCGCCGCCTTTGCTCTCCATGACGCCGATCCGCGGAAGTTGAGACCGTTCAGTTGCACCACCTGGTCAATCGGATACTCGCCATTCGGAAATAACTCCGCAACCGCATCGGTGCCAAGCAAGATCACGCGTTGCCGCTCATCCATGTCCTCTTGGGTGAAATAGCTGCCCAGGATCGGATTCCAGTTGCGCACCTCGGGAAAATTGGGCGTGGTGGCGCTTACCTGCACCCGAATGTCCTTGCCATTGCGAGACGCCTCACTGAATTGCTGATATTCAGCCGCAGCCGCGCGCACCTCTGGCACTGCACCACTGTCGACGACGGCGCTCACATCCGCCACGGTCAATGGTTTGACCTTCGTCTGGCGCAACCGCGGCGGCCCCTCGGAGATATTGCCCGGCGCGATAAAGAGGAGATTGCTCCCCAGCCCGGCAAATTGGTCGGTAACGTACTTTTCGACACCCCGACCAATGGACATCAACGCGATCACCGCGCCCACGCCAATAATGATGCCGAGCATGGTCAGGATGCTGCGCAGTTTATTCGCCGCCAGCGCACGCATCGCAATGCGAATGGCTTCAATGATCTTCATGAAACAAACTTCTCCTGCACCGGCATCTACATGGCCGGCGCCACGCTGCTCGCTTCAACGCTAGCCGTGGTCACGTCTTCTATCGAGCGATAGATCCCCTCCGTTGGGGTGCGGCGCTCGTCGCGCTCAATCGCGCCGTCACGGATCCGCACCACGCGGTGGCAATAGTCGGCGGTCTCAGGGTTGTGCGTGACAAAGACAACCGTGAGACCTTGCTCCTTATTGAGCCGTTGGAATAATTCCATAATCTCGACGCTGGTTTTCGTGTCGAGGTTGCCGGTTGGTTCGTCGGCCAGGATCATAGATGGGCGGTTGATGAGGGCCCGCGCAATGGCCACGCGCTGCTGCTGGCCCCCAGATAGTTCGTTCGGCTTGTGCCGCATGCGCTCGCCCAGTCCCACCAGCGTCAACACCTCTTGCGCGCGGCGATGCCGCTCACGCCCGCTGACACCCGTATAGATCAACGGAAGTTCAACGTTGGCCAGCGCGGTCGTGCGCGGAAGCAGATTGAAGCTCTGAAAAACAAACCCGATCTTGCGCCCTCGAATCTCCGCAAGTTCATCATCCTTCAGCCGGCTGACGTCGTGGCCATCAATCTCGTAGATCCTTCGGATGGCACGTCAAGGCAACCAATGATGTTCATCAGTGTCGACTTGCCGCTGCCGCTGGGTCCCATGATGGACATGATTTCGCCGGGCATGATCTCGAGGTCAACGCCGGCCAGTGCCTGCACCTCAACATCACCCATCTGGTATAGCTTTTTGATCCCGCGCAAATAGACAACAGGCGCGTCACTCATCAATTGCCCCCGCCAAAGAGCGCGCCACGCAATTGGTCTGAGCTACTTTGCGTGACCAGGGCCAAGACATCATCATCGGTCAGACCTGCCAGAACCTGGCTCTCCCGTTCGTTGCGTAGCCCCAACTCGATTTCCTGCTGCACCGGCTCACCCTCTACAAGTTTGTACACATACGCCAGACCACTATCGCGATTGAGCGTGATATAGCGATTGGGCACCAACAACACATCATCGACCTCGGCCGTCGTCACAATGGCGGTCGCGCTCATCCCAGCCCGCAGCGGCGCATCAGTGGCATCCGGAACGATGGTCACCTCGTAGGCAATCGTGCCATTGACATTGGACGCCGTCGGCGCAATCTCCGTCACCTTGCCGGTGATCTCGACGCCCGGCAAGGCGTCCACGCTCAGCCGTACGGGCTGGCCCACATCGATCTGGCGCACATCGATCTCGTCGACCAACACCTTCATCTGAAAGGCACTGAGATCGGTCACGACGACGGCAGGGCGACCTGCAGTGGGTAATTCGCCCTGCTTGATGTTGACTTCGCTGACCACACCGGATAGCGGCGCCACAAGCCGCGCATTTTCCAGTTGCCGTTCAGCCTGCAATTGGCTCAATTGCGACTGCTTGACCTGCGCCTTCGCAATATCGATGTCTTCGACCTTTGCACCCTCCAGGAGGTTCTGAAGATTGTTTTGAGCGTTCACCACCTGGGCCTGAGCGTTACGCACACCGGATTCGGCCTGCGCGATCTGGTTGAGCGCCGCCGCAACCTGGGCCTGGCTCGCGGGTTCTGCGGTCTTCGCCGTTTGCGCCTTTACCAGTTCATAATTGGCGCTCGCCTGTTCGAGTTCCGCGGATTGTGGGTATATGCCGACATCAGGCTGATCCTTGATCTTGTTGTACGCCTGCTGCGCTCGCTTCAGGTTAATTTCGGCCTGCTTCAGTTGTGCGTCATTGATCGTGCGTTCGGTCTCTGTGTTGGGCGCCAGGAGATCTCGATAGGCTGCCTGCGCGCTGGCCCGAGCGGCTTCTGCGCTGGCGACGCCGGCCTGCGCAACTTCCACCGCGGCCTGCGCCGCCGCCACATCCATCGAATCAGGTGGTGCCTGTAGCTTCTTAAGCTGAGCCTCGCTGATCTCCTGCTGCACTCTAGATTGCGCCAACGAAAGGGTCAGATCCGTGGTGTCCAGTTCGGCCAACAACTGGCCCGACTCCACGACATCCCCAACCGCCACGAGCACTTGGTTGATCGGACCTGTGGCCCGGAAAACGAGCGGAAACATCCGCCTCCGGCTCAATGCTGCCGGTTGCACTGACGATACTGAGGATGTTTCCTCGCTTGACGTCGGCCGTTTCGTATTCAGGCGCCTGCGATTGCGCCTGTTGCGGCACAACAAATTGCTGGTAGGCAAACCAACCGCCCACCGCCACCACTGCGACAACAACGATGAAAATCAGAAACTTCCGCATGAGCCCCAACCTCGCTATCAACGCACCCGCGGCGTCGCAGACAGGCGCCGCACGCAACAGGAACGTATTTTGCCGACCGAACGGTCGATTCGTGAATCATACCACAAGCAAATGGACGGCTGGATTAACATTCAATTTGAATTGCGTTCGTTCGCGTGGTCCCCAACCCCGGCTGCATTGAGACCACCGGCGAATGATACGGCGATTGTCCGAAATTGTTACTTCGATCCGCCGATGTGCAATCGATTTCCACCCGCTATGATGGAAATCGAACCGAATCGTCCTTTTGTTGGGTGTGACATCATGGAAGAATCATCGCAGTCTCTGAAGAGGGCATCCTTAGCCGCCATATTAGCCGCCCTGATTGGCTGGCTGGTACTCATTTGTGCTTACCAGGCGGCCGATCTCAGTTCACATTTGACCGCACTCGTTGCTCTGGTCACGAAGTTCCCTTCATGAACCATGCCTGCCACCTCGTTGCTCCTGTCACAACTCGTGCTGCTGTGCAACAAAATCGTCGATCAGACGGCGGGCAATGCTGATCCTCGGGGGCAGCCCTGGCAGCGCGTCTGCTGCGAACCACTGGGCATCGGCGATCTCTGACTCCTCCAACCGGATCTCGCCACCACTGTAATCCGCCGTAAACCCAACCATCAGCGAATTTGGAAACGGCCACGGCTGGCTGCCGAAATAACGGATGTTGTCGACCGCGATCCCAGTCTCTTCGCCAACCTCACGCCGGACACACTCCTCCAGTGTCTCACCGGGTTCCACAAACCCCGCCACCACGCTATAACGCCCAGGCGCAAAACGATGGTTGCGCGCTAATAGAATACGTTGCGCATCGTCGTATGGTCGCGTGACGGCCACAATGACCGCCGGCGAAATCCGTGGATAATTCGTAAGCCCACACGATGGGCAACGTTTGACGCGCTCGCCCTCCACTGCCTCCATGCGCGTGGCGCAGCGCCCACAGTACTGATGATCCCGATCCCATGCTACAATTTGCTTGGCGCGACCGGCCAGGCCAAAAGTCACCACATCCAGTTGGTCAAACAACTGGCGCAAATCCAGCGCGACATACCCATCGGGCAACGAACCGGATCCATCCAATTCGGCCGAAAAGCAATTAAGGTATTCGCCATCCCTGCTCAATTTACCAAGAAACTGAAAGCGCACAATGGGAAAGCCAAGAGCGGCTACATCCAGGGCGTCAACGACGCGCACGTTTTCGCCGTCCCGGGCCAGCACAAGTTGCTCACCCTGAATCAAAAACCAAAGTTCATTCAGTGTGCGATCGATTGGAGCGGTGATACTGCCATCAAATGATACGGCTTCCATAAATGCCCCAGACATCAAATTTGCGAACAAAACGGTGACCAGGTCGGCGAAGGTTAACCCGCCGCAGGCTCAATCTCAAAGCCCGCCAGATTCTCCAACGCCTTGATCAAGGCGTGATTACCCTCAGCACCGTGCCCACGGGTCTGCAGCGTGCGGTAGAGTTGAAATATCAGCGCCGTACCCGGCAGAGGCGCCCCTGACTGATCGGCGGCCTCCATCACCAGCCTCAAATCCTTCTCCTGCAAGTCGATCGTGAACCCCGGTCGCCAGTCCCGCTGCATGATCTGCGGGGCACGGTTGGTGAACATCCAACTCCCGGCCGCCCCCTGGCTGATCGCATCGTAGGTTTTTTGGAGATCGACCCCGCCGGCCTGGGCGAACATCAGCGCCTCGCACATGGCAAGACAATTGCCGACCACCAGCACCTGGTTGACCAGTTTGACGGTTTGACCTGCGCCCGCACCGCCGACATGGGTCACGGTTTTGCCCATTGCACGCAGGATCGGCAGCGCCCGCTCATACTGCGCGGCGTCACCACCCACCATGATGCTCAGCGTGCCTTTGGCCGCGCCCTCACTGCCACCGCTGACCGGGGCGTCGAGCATGCTCACCCCCACATCGCCGAGACGACGGGCGAATTCACGCGTCGCCTGCGGGCTGATCGTACTGTGGTCGATCACCAGCGCCCCCGGTCTGGCGCCATGAAGCACACCCTGTTCTCCTAACAGAACAGCTTCCACGTCAGGCGTATCGCTGACACAGATGAGAATTACGTCGCTGCGCGCAGCAACATCGGCAGGGCTGGCGCCTGCGTGCGCCCCCTGCGCAACAAGCTCTTCCGTGCGCGCCACGGTGCGGTTCCAGACCGTCAGTGTAAACCCGGCCTTTAACAGATTCGCGGCCATGCCACGCCCCATGATACCGAGGCCAATGAAGCCGATACGTTCAGACATTGACTGCTCCTCCACTAGAGTATTTGATCGCCTGCTGGATCGTACTCCAAAGCGAGTTGAGAAGGAAATTCGAAACGAAGATAGGGAGGAGGAATGCCAAAACAACTGTTTGGCATTCCTCCCGAACATCGCTAGAGTATGTTCTATGCGTATACTTGTTACTGGCGGCACGGGTTTTCTTGGCAGCCACTTGACCCGTCGACTGCTCGATCTGCATCAAGATGTCCGCATTTTGGGACGTGACTTCAATGCTGTCACTGCCCTGGTGCAGGCTGGCGCCACCCCAATTCCGGCTGATCTCACGACACACCAAGCGGTGGTTGACGCCTGCGCCGGTATGGACGTTGTTTTTCACGTGGCGGCGCTGTCGGCGCCGTGGGGGGCGGCAGCCAACTTTTACGCCACCAACGTCGATGGAACCGCAGCCGTAGTCAAGGGTTGTGCGCAGCATGGGGTGAAGCGACTCGTTTATGTATCCTCACCAAGTGTGGTGTTTGACGGGCGCGACCAGATTGACGTGAACGAACTGGCTCCCTATCCACACCAATTTACGTCGACCTATGCCAAAACCAAGAAGTTGGGAGAGGACCTGGTGAACAATGCTGCAGCGGCCGGGCTTGACACGGTCACATTGCGTCCCAAGGCGATCTTTGGGCCGGGAGACCGTGCCTTGCTGCCACGGCTGATTGCGGCCGCGCGCCAGGGGCGTTTGCGTCGTTTCGGTGATGGAAGCAACCTGGTCGATCTGACCTATATTGATAATGTGGTGCAGGCGCTGGTGCTGGCGATGCAGGCTCCGGCGGCACAGGGGCGCACGTACTTCATAACCAACGACGAGCATCCCGCCCTATGGCCACTCATCGAGTGCGTGCTGCACGAACTCGGGCTGCCCCCCTTACGTGGGATGCCAGTGTCTGTGGCGATGAGTGCCGCGCGCATGATGGAGACCCAATCAGTGTTTACGCGTCGCGAGCCTCTGTTAACGCGCTATACCGTGGCCATTCTGACCCGCACCCAAACCTATGACATCAGCGCTGCGCGAACCGACCTCAGTTATGCTCCCCACGTGTCCGTGGCTGAAGGAATTCGCAGAACACTGGTCGCACTACGAAGCTGATGGCCCAGAACATAATCAGTATCGCCAACGACACGAACCACGAGTACCGCTATGTCGCCGACACCGCAACTGACTTGCCACATCTTGGACACCGGATATTGCCTCGCCCACGAGAATCTGCTGATTCAAGGGGGCGCCCGGCGTGAGGTAGACTGCCATTCGATCGTTGCATTGCTGCAACACCCCGATTGCGGTTGGATGCTTTGGGATGCAGGCTATGCGCCGCATATGTTGTCCGCTACCGCACATTTCCCATATAGTCTTTACCGGCTCGCGACGCCATTGCGGCTGCGACCTGAATTAGCGGCTGCGGCTCAACTGCCCCACTTTGGACTGACGCCAGGGGATATCCGCACTGTCGTGATCTCGCACTTCCATGCCGACCATCTAGCGGGTCTCGCCGACTTCCCGACTAGTCGCATCATCACCCTGCGCGACGCGTACGCCAGCATCGCGCCGCTTAAAGGACTTGCCGCCCTGCGCCGCGGTTTTGTGCCGGCATTGTTGCCGGCCGATTTCCGAAACCGTGTCACGCTGCTTGATAAATTGCGGGGTCCGGCGCTGCCCCACCTGGGACCCACCCATGATCTGTTCGGCGACGGTTCGGCAGTCCTTGTGCGGCTACCCGGACATGCCTGTGGTCAGGTGGGATTGCTCGCCAATACCCAGCGTGGTCGCATCTTCTTCGTTGCCGACAGTTGTTGGCTGGCGCGTTCAATCACCGAACAGCGACCACCCTCGGCATTGACAAATTTCATCGTTGATAACCCAGCGCAGGTTAGATCGACCATCCTGCAGTTGCATGCGTTCATGCGCGACAACCCCGACGTATTGCTCATCCCCAGCCACTGCCCCGAGACATTTGCGCGAAGTGGCATGGGCGCCGCCGCCGGCACGGACAAATACGTGGCAACGGTGAACTTATGATGGATCAGATGTCGACGGCGATTGGAACGCATTTCGTCCGCGCACGGAAGTGCTGCGCGGGCGCGGTTGCAGACGTTTCAATACCGGCGGGCGCGCCAAATCGTAGCGTACGCAGCCGCCCACAGCCCCTTCTATCGTAACTTGTGGGGCGAAAACAACCACCACATCTGGCAAGAATTACCCACCGTCGATAAAACAGCGATGATGGCGCATTTCGAGACGTTCAACACGGTGGGCGTCTCGAAAGAGGATGCCCTTGCGGTTGCACTGCGGGCTGAAACTACCCGTGATTTCCGGCCCACCGTTGGCAAGTTCACGGTCGGTCTTTCTTCAGGTACGTCGGGCCACCGGGGCCTCTTCCTGGTCAGCCCACAGGAACAGGCGGCGTGGGCCGGTGTCATTTTGGCGCGCGCATTGCACCGCCTTCCGCGCCGCGGTCTGCGGATCGCTTTCTTTTTGCGCGCGTTTAGCAACCTCTACGCCAGGGCCGGAAATCGACTGGTCGAGATCCGCTATTTCGATCTGATGACGCCGTTGAATGTTGCCGTCGCGCAGTTGAACCAATTTGCGCCAGACCTGATCGTGGCGCCGCCGTCGCTGCTGGGTTTTCTGGCCGAAGCCAGACGTGAAGGCCGGCTCCAAGCCCGACCCGAACGCCTGATTTCCGTCGCTGAGGTACTTGAACCACAAGATGCCCAAGCGATCGGCGCCGCATTTCAGGCGCCGGTCCACCAAATCTACCAGTGCACCGAAGGGCTGTTGGCCGTCAGTTGCCCCCAAGGGACGCTTCATCTACAGGAAGATATCGTTGCGGTGCAATTGGCACCTCTCGAGTCCACGGTGACTGCAACTGCAGACTCGGCCGGCGCCGCATCGGTGCGGCGCCGGTTCACACCCATTGTCACAGATCTGTGGCGCCACACACAACCCATCATCCGATACCGATTGAACGATGTGTTACAGGTGGACGTGGGACCGTCTGCACCGCGCTGTGCGTGCGGCAGCACCTTTCGTGTCATTGCCGCGATCGAAGGAAGATGCGACGATATCTGCTACTTCTGGACGGTCGACGGTGAGCGTCGCCCCTTTTTTCCTGACACGTTGCGGCGGATGGTGCTATTGGCTAGTTCTGCGATCACTGACTATCAGATCGTTCAGCAAAGTGATGGGCAGTTGCACATCTTCCTGGCGACGCTACCCAACACCGCATTCGATAGTATTCGAGACGTGGTGCGCCGTCATGCAGATGACACGCTGGCGATGTATGGGTGCCGGCCGGCGGCATTGGTGGTAGAGGAAGGCATACCAAAGTGGCAGCAAGAGAGCAAGCGTAGGCGGGTGAGGCGAGTTGAAGGATAAGAGGCGGGAGTAAACGCGATGCTGGCTGTGAAGATTGCTGGGGTGGGCTGCTATTTGCCGGCTCGCCGCGTGACAAATGCAGATTTGGAATCGGCGTGGTCGCTGGAGCCCGGCTGGATCGAACGCGTTGCGGGTGTCTATGAACGCCGCTACGCGACTTCTGAAACAACCGTGAGTATGGCGGCAGCGGCTTCGCGTGCGGCGTTGGCGATGGCCGGCATCGACGTTGCCGCAGTGGAGGCCATCGTTGGCGCTTCTACGGCGCCACAGCAGGCTATCCCATGCACCGCGGCACTGGTGCAGCGCGAACTTATGGCGCCTGACGGTGCAAGTGCCTGCTTTGACATCAACGCGACATGCCTGAGTTTCCTGTTCGCGTTGCAGCACGCGTCCCATCTGATCGCCGCAGGCGTCTATCGCACCGTGTTAATATTTAGCAGTGAGTTGGGTTCGCGTTCCCTGAATCCACAGGAGCCGGAAAGCGCAGTGCTCTTCGGCGATGCGGCGGCAGCCGTGGTGGTCACGCGGGCTGCACAAAATGAGCCGTCTGCCGTTGGTCCGGCATTGTTTCGCACATATAGCAGCGGTGCAGAATTGACCACGGTAGCAGGCGGTGGCACCCTTCACGCACCGAACGATCCAACGACAACACCGGAGATGAACCTGTTTCATATGGATGGCCCCGGTGTCTTTAAGAGAGCCGTACGGGTCGTGACGCCGTTTTGAAGGAGTTTCTGACCAATGCCGGGTGGGAACGGGGCGAGATCGACTGTGTCATCCCTCACCAGGCCAGCCGCCACGGCGTCGAACTGCTCAGCACGCGCCTTGGTTTCCATCCAGACCAGGTGTATAGCAACCTTGCCATTCGTGGCAACTGCATTGCTGCGTCGATTCCGCTGGCACTGACTGAGGCGGTTCAGCAGGGGCGAATCCAGCGCAATCAACGGCTGCTGTTGATTGGTACCGGCGCCGGTCTGACAGTCGGCGCAATCACGGTCGTGTTTTGAAGCAACAAGGGTGAGGTTCAATGCGCGCACTGAGCGGCAAGAACGCGATCATCACGGGTGGGGGCAGCGGGATCGGGCGCGGCATCGCCCTGGCGCTGGTGCGACGCGGCGCAAACGTCATGCTCGCAGGGCGTAGACCGGACGCGCTGGCGGCAGTAGCTGCCGAAATCGACGCGCTGAACGGGCGGGCAGTGGCGCTCGCCGTCGATCTGAGAGAAGTCACCGCATGCGAGCAGTTGATCGACGCGACCAGGACTATGCTTGGCGGAATTGATATTTTGGTCAACAACGCCGGCGTGCTTGCCGCCGGTCGCCTGGACGAACATGCAGTGGATGACATACACGCAGTGGTTACACTCAACTTGACAGCGCCGATCTCCCTAACCAGGTTGGCATGGCCCGAACTGATGGCGGCAGGGCGATTGATGGTGGTCAGCGCAATGAGCAAGGCGCCATTGCCCTATGCCTCGCTTTACGCCGCCACCAAGGCTGGGCTTGCCGCTTTCGGGGCGTCGCTATGGTACGAGGGTGCGCCTGTAGGAGTCCAAGTGCTGACGGCCTTCCCGCCCGGCACCGCGACTGAACTCACGGCCCCACTCGCGGCGGGGAGGCGCTTCTACCGGCTGGCAAACCCGCTAGTTGTGGGCGAGCGCATAGTTTCAGCGCTCGAAGCAGGGCGCACGGAGGTGGCATGGGGGCCGGTGAGCAGGCGCTCACGTGGCTGCATCGAGTTGCACCTGACCCCACGCGCCGTATCCTGGCTTCGTTGCGTGGGCAGTTCCGCAAAACCCACTGAAAGTGGCCCTTCAAGTGAACATGCCGCACGGGGATGACAAGTGGCCGCATTCCCGCCGACGATATGGAATTGCTGCATGCGTTTCGTTCCACGCACCCTTCCCTGCGGCGCATCGTTTGCGGGGCTGAGTGGTCATACATCGCCACGGCCCGGCACGCCGATGGCGCGCTGTTGCTGCTGCCCGGCGCCCTGGGTTGGCCGGAGACCTCGTTCCAGTATGTGTTGGCATTCGAACCGGCGTGGCGTGTGATCGCGTGCACCTATCCGCCTTCGCTCCCCACCATCAAACAAGTTGTCACGGGACTGACCGCGCTACTCGATGCTGAGGGAATTGACCATGCGCATGTAGTGGGTGGCTCCTACAGTGGTCTTGTGGCACAGTATCTGGCCGCAATACAACCGGACCGCGTCGCGTCGCTGCTGCTGTCCAACACAGGGGCGCCACAGGCCAAGGGCGGTCGCAGGGTTCGTGTGCTCAGACCTGCAATTGTGGGATTGCCCGAGCCGTGGCTGCTGGGAATCATGCGACGATCGATTCATTGGTTTTTGCCGGCCGCGACCCCGGCACATCGCTTCTGGCGCGCCTACTTCGAAGAAACGATTCCTTGGTTCACGAAAGCCGACCTGCTACAGCGCATCGATCTGATGATTGACATGACACAGCCGAAAAATGCGGAATGCTGCGTGGCGAACGCCTATCAGGGGGCAGTGTTGATCGCCGAAACCCCGAACGACCGGGCATTTTCGAGTACCGATCGTGCCGAACTGCGCAGGCGTTATCCAAGGCGCAGTTCGCAATCATCGAAGGGCAAGGTCACGCGACGACACTCGATCGACCACAAGCCTATATTGCCTGCTACCAAGAATTCCTAGAGGGAGCGTCATTTCCTTTGTCACGTGCACAGCCGGAGGAAACCAACCGTTGAAATCGACTCAAGTCCCAAGGAGCCTGTTTGGATCCGGCTGGTGGATTGGCGCCACTGCACTCATCTACGTTGTCGACCGCGCGCTCAAACTGGCAGCTGTCGCCCACTTCATGGGTAAGCCGCTGCCGGCCGCACCCGCGACGTGGCCCACGGTGACCTTGCTGCAACCGATCACACGCGGCGCCAGCAACCTGACCGCAGCGCTCGAGGCACGCGCCGCAATGCACTATCCTGGTGCAATCCAACACGTCCTGATCTGCGACAGGACCGACCTGGAGAGCCAGGCGATCTGCCAGGCTTGGATTACACGGCATCCCGCTTCCACGGTTGAGCTATTGCTGGTTAACGGCGCATCCGGTTCCATCGCGTCAAAAATCGAAAAACTCAACGCAGGCGTGAAGCACGCAATTGGTGAGGTCCTCTGCTTTATCGATGACGACATCGCGCCCCGCCCCGACACCCTTGCCCTTCTGGTGCGGTACCTGGAAACACCGGGCGCCGGCGCCACATTCGGCGTAGCCTGCTACACCAACTGGGATACGCATGCTGCCAGCTTGATGAGTGCATTTGTCAACGCCAATGCGCTGACAAGCTACTTGCCGCTGACCTACGTAGCCGAACCCTACACAATCACCGGACACATTTTCGCGCTTCACCGCACAGTGTTTGCCGGCATCGGCGGTCTGTCTGGCATGGCTCAGCGCATCGACGACGACCATGAGTTGGCGCGCCGGGTGCGTGCACATGGTCTGCATTGCGTCCAGACGCCTGCGCTCTATGATGTCGACAACCGGCTTACTGGGTTGTCCGATTATGCGAATCAGATGCGGCGCTGGTTTGTGATTCCACGGCAGACCATGTTGCCCTACCTCACCGCGCGCGAGCAGGTGATCTCGTTTCTTGGGAGTGTGGGCAATTTGCTCCTGCCCTTGCTCGCGCTGCTGGCGGCGACAATGTCCCTTTCGCGCAAAGGCCGATCAACACGCCGGGCATTCCTGGCGGCGGCGGGAGCTTTCGGCGTTGGATACTGGCTCACAGAGCGTTGCTATCTGCAGTCGCGCACGCCAATTGAACGATGGCCTCACCTCTTCATCGCTGCGGTCGTGGCGCCGGTGCAGGGCATTTTGGCGCTGATGGGCAGACCGGAATTCAAGTGGCGTGGTCAGCATCTCCGCCTCAACCGCGGGGGCACGTTTGAGCGGGTCGAACCCGAGAGGTGAGTGCAAATGCCAGGTTTGCTGTGGGCAATCGGGTTCGCGTGGATTGCTCTATTGCTTTGGAAATTCTGGATGATAGTCAGTTTCTTCAGGCGTTCCCTGCCGCCTGTGAACGCCGGCAAGCTCGAACTGCCACTGGTCAGCATCCTACAACCAATCCTGAGCGGCGACCCAACACTGCCGGCCACACTTGCGCAGAACCTGAACATGGCCACCGCCTACCCGGTGGAATATCTCTGGTTACTGGATGAAGATGACGCGACGGTCAAGTTGCTGGCGGGACATCGCGCTGCGACTGGCCAGGTGCTGTGCGTGCTGGACGACGATACCATTTTGCCCGATTTTGGAATGGAGCAGTGCCCGCCATTTCTGGATGCGCCTGGCATCGGCCTGGCATTCGGGCTACCCTACCAGGTCAACTTTGCGACATTCTGGTCGGCCATGATCGCTTGCTTTGTCAACAGCAGCAGTCTGTTGACCTATGTCCCCTACAGCATGTTGCACGAACCGGTGACGATCAACGGCATGTTTTATGCCGTCAAACGCGCATTGTGGGAAACGATTGGCGGATGGGAGGGACTTGAAACTGTGCTGGCCGACGACTTTGCCGTGGCGCAGAAGGTGCGCAGCCACACGTACCTTTTGGCGCAGACGCCTTTGCGTCACGCCATCAGCACACAAGTGCGTGATGCCGGCCACTACACAAGCTTGATCCAACGCTGGTTTATCTTTCCACGGGAGTCGATCATGCGCCATTTGCCCTGGCGCGAGCAGTTCCTGGTCTATGGACTGGCGATGGCGCCGATATTTGCACCGTTGCTGCTATTCATCGGCGCCGTCGTGTGGCCGGCAAATGGAATCGGGCTGCTTCTGGGGGCGGCATTGCTGTTGCACTATGCGGTCTTTGCATGGTGTAATCAGGTCTACTTGTCGAATGCAACACCGTGGGCGTGGTCGTGGCTCGTGCCCTTGATCCAGTTGATCTTTCCGCTCCAGTTACTTGCGGCGCTGATCGCGCCCCAACGGATCGTATGGCGCGGCCATCTCATCGAGGTACAGCGTGGGGGTGGGTTTCGTTTTGTCACGCGACGCCCGCCCAACGCACAATGAGTGTTGGCGTCGAATACTACCCAGTAACAATTGACGTCGACTACCTTTATTTACCCAGACAGGAGAACCAAGTGTCAAGTAAATCTCACGTCAAGACCTTATTCGACTATCACTGGCACACCACCCAACGGCTCATGGACTGCGCAGCAAAAATCGAGGTGGATGAGTACCACGCCAGTCCCGGCTATGGCCACGGATCGATTCACGATCTGCTCTTCCATCTGCTGCGGACGGACCGGAGTTGGCGTTTGGCGCTGGAAACCGGCCGGCAGCTAGCGCCCATTCAACCGGCGGACTTTGCAGACCTCGCAGCCTTGAGATTGGGATTCGCCGAGGAACAAGCAGCATGGGACTCAATGCTGGGATTACTTTCCGCCGAGGCGGTCGGCGACGCGGTCGAAATGACCAACTGGCACGGCGAACCGGTGACCTTCATGCGCTGGCGGGTCTTCCAGCACCTGGTGCCCACGGCATGCAGCACCATTCCGAACTTGCCACCCTGTTGACGGCAAAAAGGACAGTCGCCGGGCAATATCGATTTCATCTTCTTTGATGCATAGGATACATACTTGTCGCTACGTCTTGACGAGGCTTAGGGAGGTCTATCATGCCGAGAGTTGCGAGTTTTGCGGAGCTTGAAGAAGAGTTCATCCGGCGTGCTCATACGGCAGTTTGGTGCAACGCCGCGACCGTCGACTTACAGGACCGCCCCCGCTCACGCATCCTGCACCCCATTTGGGAAGGCAATACAGGATGGGTCGTCACCAGGCAGAACTCGCCCAAGGCGCAACACCTTGCGCACAATCCCTATGTGTCCCTGGCATACATCGCAGACACGATGAAACCTGTATATGTTGACTGTCGGGCAGAATGGGATGAAACACGTGAGTCCAAACAACACGTG
>JADJPH010000042.1 GCA_016713335.1 Candidatus Fredericiella danica
GGAGAAGTTGGCCCGGCGTGTTGCTGAGGCATACCACACGCAGACCGATCAACATCGCATCCAACTCGATTTCCCGGAATCGTTGCCACCCGTCTGGGGGGATGAAGAGCGGTTGCGCCAGGTCCTCACCAACCTGGTGAGCAATGCGATCAAATATTCGCCTGACGGCGGCGTGATTCGCATCGGTGGCTGGCGTCATGCCGGTGTTGCGCCCCATGAAGAGGGCGAGGCGCCGTTCCGCACGCCAAGCGACAATGTCGTCATCTATGTGGCCGATCAGGGGATTGGCATCCCTTCCAGCGAACTGCCGCACATATTCGACCGCTACTATCGCGTCGATAGTTCGCTGCGGCGCAGCACAGCGGGCGCAGGCATCGGTCTCTTCCTGGTGCGATACATCGTTGAGGCACATGGCGGGCGGATCTGGGCGAGCAGTGCGCCGGGTCGCGGGACGACGTTTTTCTTTACGGTGCCTGTCGAGCGCACTGAGTCAGCATAGACTTTGATGATGAGCTACGAACATCCGATCCCTGATTCCTATTGGGTCTTGCCGGGGCGTTTTTTAGCCGGGGAGTATCCCGGCTCCCGCATTGAGTCCGAAATGGTGGCGAAGTTGACCACGCTATTGGACGTTGGCATCACTCGGTTTATTGACCTGACGGAAGAGGGCGAGTACGGTCTCCGGCCTATCAGGATGTTGTGCAGCAACTCGGGGGGCTCCGTGCCCGCCAGGTGGAACATTACCGGTTTTCAATACCCGACATGGACACGCCAGCGCCGGTGGATCTGCGGCGCATTCTCGACACAATTGACGCCGAATTAGGGGCAGGTGAAGTCCTTTACGTCCATTGCTTTGGTGGGATTGGGCGCACTGGGACCATAGTGGGTTGTCATCTGGTGCGCAGCGGAATGGCCGGGCGCGACGCCATCGCCACGATTGCGGCACTCCGGCGTGAGATTCCGAATGGATGGCGCGCTTCACCGGAGACTGAAGCGCAGCGTAACCTGGTGCTGAGCTGGCACGAAAGCAAAGCGCGATGAGTCCGTCACAAGGCGTTGAGCCAAGCGAGAACTCGCCCAGTGTGGGCGATGTGGTGCGCGTCACCTTTGACCGGCTCGCACCGAGCGGTGAGGCGATCGCACGGATGGCCGGGCTTGTCATCTTCACACCGCTTGGGGCGCCAGGCGACGATGCGGATGTACGCATCATTGAACGCAAACGCACGTTTGCACGTGGGCAACTTCTCCATGTACACCGGTCTGGTCCAATTCGGGTGACGCCCCGTTGTGCATACTTTGGCGTCTGCGGTGGGTGTGACTGGCAGCACATCACGTACGCCGACCAACTGCTTTGGAAAGCTGAAGTAGTCGCGGAGCAACTCGTGCGGCTCGGTCGATTTGCAGGCGTAACGGTCGAGCCCTGTATTCCAAGCCCGCTGCCCTATGGGTATCGCAATCATACGCGATTGGCGGTAGACGAGGCTCGGTTGGCAGGGTATCGCGCGGCCCGTTCACATGCCATTGTCCCTGTCGAGCGTTGCCCGGTCCTTGAGCCAGCGCTGGAGGCGGACCTGGCGGAGGCAGTCAAGGGTAAACTTGACCTTGAGCCGGGCGACGAGGTCGAACTCAGGGGATGGGAAAACACCATTGCGATTGGGGCCGAAGTCTATCAAGTCTCGGATGGGGCATTCTTCCAGGCGAACAGCGGTGTGGCGGAGCGATTGGTCGAGGCGTTGTTGGCAAGCATGAAACTGGCGGGCGCCGAGCGCGTGCTGGAACTGTTCTGCGGGGTGGGGCTATTCACGGTGCCAATGGCAAGGCGGGCGCGCCATGTGTTGGGCGTCGAAGGCAACCCTGCTGCGGTTGCGGATGCAAAAGCCAATCTCAAGCGCGCTGGGCTAGCGGATGTGGCGGCCGCAATGGCTGCTGATGTCAATAGTGCCTTGCGACGACGCACTATTCAGGACAGCCGGTGGGATATTATCGTGCTGGATCCTCCCGTACGGGCGTGGAGCCGGAAGCACTGGAGTCGCTGCTTCGATTGGCGGCGCCGCGCCTCTTCTATGTGTCATGTGAACCGGCAACGCTTGCACGTGATCTGCGCATTGTGTGCGACGCCGGCTACCAGCTTCAACAAGTGCAGCCCTTTGACATGTTCCCACAGACGCATCATGTCGAAGTGCTCGCTACGGCTGTTCGCACAGCGGCTTGAGCAGGCACTGATACTCGCGATAGGGCGTGAAACCGAATTTTCCGTAAAAATCTAGCAACATCGTCCAGTCAATGACGCAGCCGTTGACACCATTGTCGTGAAGGCGGCGGAGCGCTGCGTCCAGCAGGTAGGCGCCCATGCCCTGGCCCCGACGCGACTCAGCGACGCCGATGGAACCGACATGGCCCCACGGCCGGGGTAGGCGATACGGGAAATAGCGTTCGATCGGCCGGAGCGAATCCTCAAAGGTCACCAGACAACACCCCTGCACGCCATGTTCTGTCCACAAAAGCATAAAATCTGACAGCCGTTCACCGGCAGCAAAGAGTGCTTCCGCGTCGTAGCGCCAGCGACCACAGAATTCGCGGCGAAGGAAATCGAGGATGAGTGGCTCCTGCCCAGGTTGGGCCGGGCGCACGGCGGCCGGCACCTCGCGGACGCACGGTGGTGTGGCGTAGTGGGCAAGATTGGCGGCGACATCGCAGGTCGTGTATTCAACGCTGTAACCGCGATGCATGAAGAAGTCGGTCAGTCCTAGCGAAGTGGCGATGCCAGGTGCAAAGGGGCGCAGACCTGCGCCGAGTCTGGCGAACTCAGCGCCATGTGCGCACAACCAGTTTTCGGCCCATTCGAGCAGGGTGGAGCCAAAGTTGGTGTTGCGATGGGCTGGATCGACGGCCAGTGCATCAACCCAGCCCTCACTTGCTGAATTCAATTCGGGTTCGTCATGCACCATGCTGGTCAAGACAAATGCAACGGGCATGCCGTCATGGACGACAAAACGGCCGGCCTGTTCGGCGTGCGGCAGCGGCCGCGTGTTGTACTCGACCAGACGTTCGGACACGCTCATGTCTTGACCGAAGCTGGCATTCCAGAGTTGCGCGATGGCACGGAGATGAAGGTGGTTGGCGTGATCAAATTGGGCGAGCTCAATGGTCATCAGTTCGTTGGCTTTCCATTGCCCGCCAGGAAGCAGATCAGGCTGTCTGCCACGCCCTTCGCCGGCAGTTCAGGCTGGTAGACAAGCAACTCATGGTCACCACCCAAAAAGCCCAATTCGATGATGGCGGCCGGTGTCTGTGGGTTGATCTGGCGGAAAGCGTGATACTCGGTCATGTCGTGCGTGACTGTGTTTGGGTGATGGGCAAGACCGGTGGCTGCTGGGTACTTCTGATCAATGCAGGCAAGCAATTCGTCGTCCAGTTCCGGCACCTGCGTACCAGAGTAGTAGGCGGCCTTGTAACCCGTCTCGTCGATGCAACTGTCGGCGTGGATGCTGAGCATGGCATCCACCTTCAGGTCATCCAAAAGGGCGTCAAATTCGCGTAGAATCTCAACGGTGGCGCCCGCTCGGCGGAGCCGTTCGGCTGCCAATTCCGCCACTTTGGCGTTGATGTCCGCTTCACGGATGGTGGCCTGACCGCTTTCATCCTCACACACGGCCCCGGAGTCGTAGCCGGCATGTCCGCTGATCAGTGCGATGTGCTTACCCCACGCACCGCCGACCACGCCCTGGAGCGGCAGTCCGTTTGCGTCAGGCGCGCCGATTCCCGCCGTCCGGGCAACGATGATGCCGATGCCGGTCAGCGCCAATAGAAAGACAAGAATGAAAATTCGTTGCACCCTGACCACCGCGCGATGGCGCACAGTTCCGGGCTGCCTTCTTGCCATAGATGCCTACATCCGAAAGACACCGTACTGAGTGGAGCCGATCGGTGCATTCAGGCAGGCCGAGAGCGCAAGCCCCAGGACCGATCGCGTTTCCAGCGGATCAAGGATGCCGTCATCCCAGAGCCGCGCCGTTGCATAATAGGGGCTGCCCTCGCGTTCGTACTTCTCCAGGGTCGGCCGCTTGAACTCCGCCTGCGCTTCTGGGGTCAACTGTGGCTCACCCAGGCGCGCCAGTTGATCCTGTTTGACCGTGAGCAGCACGTTCGCCGCCTGCTCGCCCCCCATCACAGAGATGCGTGCATTGGGCCACATCCACAGAAAGCGCGGGGCATAGGCCCGGCCACACATGCCGTAGTTGCCGGCGCCGAAGGATCCCAATGATCACCGTCAACTTCGGCACCTGGGCATTGGCGACGGCATGCACCATTTTGGCCCCGTCCCTGGCGATGCCGGCGGCCTCATACTCCTTGCCGATCATGAAGCCGGTGATGTTTTGCAAAAATAATAGCGGAATCTGTCGTGATGTGCAAAGCTCAATGAAATGGGCGCCCTTCAAGGCAGCTTCGCCGAATAACACGCCGTTGTTGGCGATGATGCCGATGGGGTAACCATAGATATGTGCAAAGCCGCAGACAAGTGTGTCGCCGTAAAGGGCTTTGAATTCGCGCATGCGGCTACCGTCAACGATGCGGGCAATGATCTCACGCACATCGTAGCCAACCTTGAACGAGGTTGGGAGCACGCCATAGATTTCGGCGGGATCATAGAGTGGGTCTGCCGGCGGCGCCACGTCCAGCGTCACATGTTTTTGCCGGTTGAGCGTGGCGACAATGGATCGTACAATTTCGAGGGCGTGCAGATCGTCGTTGGCGTAGTAGTCGGCCACTCCTGATCGGCGCGTGTGAACGTTGGCGCCGCCCAGTTCTTCGGCGGTCACATCGATGCCCGTCGCTGCCTTGACCAGCGGTGGACCGCCGAGAAAGATGGTGCCTGTACCGGCAACGATGATCGTTTCGTCGCTCATGGCCGGCACATAGGCGCCGCCCGCAGTGCACGAACCCATCACGGCGGCGATCTGGGGGATGCCGGCCGCGCTCATGACGGCCTGGTTGTAGAAGATGCGCCCAAAGTCGTCGACGTCTGGAAAGACCTCGTCCTGCATGGGCAGGAATGCGCCGCCCGAGTCAACAAGATAGATGCATGGCAACTGATTTTCGAGGGCGACCTGCTGGGCGCGCAGGTGTTTCTTGACGGTCAGTGGGTAATAGGCGCCACCCTTCACAGTGGCGTCGTTTGCCACCAGCATACATTCGCGGCCGGAAACGCGGCCGATGCCGGTGATGATGCCGGCCGAGGGGGCGTCCCCATGATACAGTTCCCATGCGGCCAGTGCAGACAATTCAAGAAACGGCGAGCCGGGGTCGAGCAGCCGGTCGATGCGGTCGCGTACAAAGAGTTTGCCCTGATCGGCATGGCGTTTTTGTTGGGAAGGGCCGCCGCCCTGGCGCACCTGCGCCAACCGCACCCGTAGTTCTGCGGCAAGCGCCTCGTGATGGGCTGCGTTGCGGACAAATTCATCGGCTGTTGGATTGATGGCAGATTCTAGCACGTCCATATAGGCGCTCGATTCGGTCGAAGTTCGTTTGCGCGCGTTGTCTGTTCGATTATAGCCAATCACACAGAATGTGTATGATCCGTGCGCGTTCTCTTGCGATCTATCAGGTTGTTGCACCTGTTATCCTGTTGTGAGAAGTCACTCGATTCGCGGAGGTTCGATATGCCATTGTTTGATCCAACTGCGTTGGCGAACTTGCAGCAAGAGTGGATGCATTGGGAAGCGGCGCGTGGCCGCGCCGGCGAACAGTTGCCGGAGCGGCGCCCTGAATTCACCACAATGTCAGGGGTCCCGATCGCAGGACTCTTTACGCCGCTTGATCTTGCGGACTCCGAATACGACCGTGACCTGGGATTGCCCGGCGAGTATCCCTTTACGCGCGGGGTGCATGCCACGGGGTACCGCGGCAGATTGTGGACGATGCGCATGTTTGCCGGCTTTGGCACGGCTGAAGAGACGAACCTCCGCTTCAAGTATCTGCTGGCGCATGGACAGACTGGATTGTCGGTGGCCTTTGACATGCCGACGCTTTATGGGTATGACACGGACGCGCCTGAGGCTGAAGGCGAATTTGGCCGGTGCGGGGTCGCGGTCTCTTCATTGGCGGACATGGAGGTGCTACTTGCCGATCTCCCGCTGGCTGACATCACGACCTCAATGACGATCAATAGCCCCGCAGCGATCATCTGGGCCATGTATATTGTCGCGGCCGAGAAGCGCGGCATCGTGCGCGCCCGGCTGGGTGGCACCTTGCAGAACGACATCCTGAAAGAATATATCGCACAAAAGGAGTTCATTTTTCCCCCGCAGCCTTCCATGCGGCTGCTGACCGACACGGTGGAGTTTGCTGCGCGAGAAATGCCGCTATGGAACCCGATCTCCGTCTCCGGCTATCACATCCGCGAGGCAGGCGCCACCGCCGCACAAGAATTGGCGTTTACGCTGGCGGACGGCTTTGAGTATGTACGGTGGGCGATTCGTCGCGGTCTGAGCGTCGACGCGTTTGCGCCGCGTATCTCGTTCTTCTTCAACGCACATAACGACTTCTTTGAGGAGATTGCCAAATATCGTGCGGCAAGGCGGATCTGGGCGCGTGAAATGAAGGAAACTTTCGGCGCAGAGAACCCACGTTCATGGCTGCTGCGTTTTCATACGCAGACCGCCGGCGCCAGTTTGACTGCCCAACAGCCACTGAACAACGTGGCACGCGTGGCGATGCAGGCGCTGGCCGCAGTGCTTGGTGGCACGCAAAGCCTACACACAAACTCATTAGATGAGGCCCTTGCCCTGCCCAGTGAAGAAGCGGTGACGGTGGCGCTGCGCACGCAGCAGATCATTGCCAACGAAAGCGGCGTGACCAACACGGTCGATCCGCTTGGCGGCTCCTACTTTGTTGAAGCGCTGACCGACGAACTTGAGCGTCAGGCGTACGGCTATTTTCGCCGGATTGACGAGCAGGGTGGTGTGTTGAGGGCGATTGAGGAGGGGTATTTCCAACGTGAAATCACCGAGTCAGCGGTCCGGTACCAACGCGAAGTGGAGAGCAGGCGCCGCATCATTGTTGGCGTCAACGACTATGTCAGCGGTGAGGCGCAGCCGGTGCCGCTCTTGCGGATGGATGTCGAGGGTTATCATAGGCAACTGCAGCGGCTGGCCGAGGTGCGCGCCCAGCGCGATCCGGAGACCGTGCGCATGCGGCTGGATGAACTGGCCGCGGCGGCGCAGAGCAACAACGCCAATCTGATGGCGCCGATTCTGGCTGCGGTGCACGCTTACTCCACCCTGCAGGAGATGATGGATGTCCTGCGCCGGGTGTGGGGTGTCTATGAGGAACCGGTGATCCTGTGAGCGCCTTTACGAGCTTTCATGAGCCGGGTTTTTGGCTGGTGGCGGCGATTTTGCTGGGTATCGTGGTGGCGGCAGCCTGGTTCGTTGTGCGCACAGCCTGGCGCATGTGGATGGTCATTGCCTATTGGCTGGGGATTCCCTACCTTGCCTTGCTGACCGGCGCCGTTTCGCCGCGTTTGATGGGGGTGCAATTCCTGGATTGGCCAATCACGTTTCGCCTGGGGGTGGGTCTTATTATAGGCCTGTTGGTATTGGTGATGGTGGCGCGATTGGTCTTGCAGCCATCGGCAGACGACCACAGCGTCGGGACGGCGCCCCCAACGATCTGGCTGGTTGCACTGGCGACGGTCGGACTGTGTGGTGCGGAGCAACTATTCTGGTGCTTTTTGCGCGGTGCGCTGTGGGAACTACTCTTGTCGGTCACCGTCGTCGCGTTGCCGGCGTATTGGGCGGTCTGGTTGGCGGCGCTGCTTGCACTGCCCCTGACCATCGCTGTCCATGGCGGCGCTTCCTGGCGTGTACTGGCCGTGGGGGCGCTGGTTGTGACCAGCGTTGTCTTCTTCTACACACGCAACTTTTGGCTCTGCTGGTTTGTGCATGCCGTGCTCTGGATGGTGCTGGCGCGTTTTGCCCGCCGTGGGGGAAGATCCGATCGGATCGCGCTAGCGTGACCGCGCGGACAAAGGCGAGAGCAAGGAAACAAGCCCCGCAGGCCAGCCGCAAAGGAAGACGCAAGAGGAGGGATTCTCCCGCCAAGCCGCCAAGCCGCAAAGGAAAGACGCAAGGAGATTCTCCCGCCAAGCCGCCAAGCCGCAAAAGAAAGACGCAAGGAGATTCTCCCGCCAAGCCGCCAAGCCGCAAAGGCGCAAAGAAAAGGCAAAAGGAGATTCTCCCGCAGGGACGCTGGGACGCAGGGAAATGCGAGGAGGAAGATGGGAGATCACCACAGAGTCGATGCATAAAAAATGCGACAACCGAAGTCATCGCATTTAGAGCTTTTGAGTTGGCGAGGTCGGGCGTGCAGCGGCCTAGATGAAGAAGCCCAGGATGATGATGATCAGGAACAACGAGCCGGATACGATCAGGAGGCGGCGCAGGTCGCGTAAGACATAATCATAGTCATGGCGCCAAACTTCAGCGCCATCTGCTTTCGCTGCCACTGGTTGCGGGGCGGCGGCTGGGGTTGGCGCACTCTTGGTCGCGGCCGGTTGGGACGCATTGGTGCTCTTGCGGCTCGGCTGGTTCTTTGCGGCCATCTTGACTCTCCGATTCCACGATTAAAAGCCGAACATGCAGCGATTCGGCAGCGTAAACAATTTAACAGGCTGATTATATGCCAACCGTGGCCGGCTGCAAACTTTTGAAGGCGGGCGTTCTCACTGAGTACACCGGGCTAACGACGCAGGCGCCGGCGGACCGTGTCGACAAGTAAACGCCATTCGGGTGCGCCCATCCAGGTCAATACCAAGGCATAGACCACGCCCCCGGCCAGGCCGGCGCAGGTTACATAGAGCAGATTGGCCCACGAGCCACCGGCCGGCAGGCTACGGAGCAGCCAGGCCACGCCGGCAGTGGCCACTGCCATGGCAGCAGCGGCCACCAGCACCTGAAAAAATCCCTGGAGGGTCCGCGCATGCAGCCGGCCGACGACGCGCCAGAGCAGAAAGGCGATGATGGCGAGATGGGCGGCCTGCTTGATAGTGTCCGCCCAGACCAGCCCAAGATACCCCATGGTTTGCACCAGCGTGAGGGCAACCACGGTATAGACGGCAACGCTGGCGACGCCGACGAGCGCGGGGAGCAGGGTGTTGTTGCGGGCGTAGAATGCGAAATTGAGTGGAAAGTCGACGGCGGCAAAGATCATCCCGATCAGGTAGATGTTCAGGGCGGCAACGACCTGGGTTGTGTCGGCGGCGGTAAATGCGCCGCGTTGAAAGAGGAGGCGCACCACAGCAGGGCCGAGCAGCCAGAGGATCACGGCGGCCGGCACAATCAGGAGCCAAAGCAGCCGGAGGCCACGGGCCAGGGTGGTGCGATAGGCGTCCTCGTCGTGTTCGGCATAGAACTGGCTCAAGCGTGGCAGTGCAGCCAGTGAAATGGCGACGCTGATCAATCCCAACGGCATCTGCTGGAGCGTGGTCGCATTGGCCATCCAGGCAATGCTCGACGCACCGGTGCCACTGGCCAGCCGGCGGTCCAGACCCACCTGAAAGAGGCTGACTACAAGTCCGGCGGCGATGGGGAGATAGAGCCAGAGGATGCGGCGGAGCGCCGGATGGCGCCAATCCAAACGAATCCCGAAGCGTACGCCGGCCCGCATCATATCGGCGGCCATGAGCGCCAACTGCGCGGTGGCGCCAAACAATAAACCGACGGCAACACTATAGATCCCAATGCGCGGCGCCAACACCGGGGCCATGACCACCACACCCAGGTTAAAAACGGCGGTTGCCATCGCCGGGAACGTGAAACGTTGCAGCGCGTAGAGCACGGCAGTGACGACGCCGGCCATACCCAACAGCCAGACGACGGGAGCAAGCACGCGGATCAATTGGGTGGTCAGTGTGAGCAGCGCGGGATCGCTGTCGCGAAATCCCGCTGCGAGTAGCCAGGAGAGCGCGGGCGCGGTGGCTTCGAGCAGGATCACCAACAGCGAAAGGATCACGACAAAGGCGCCGATGAGGGCGCCGACGACCTGGGCAAACTCTGTGCGGCTGCGCCGGGCGTAATCGCTGAGCACAGGGACCAGCGCGGCGCTGAGCATGCCGCCGACGAGGAAATCATAAATTAGGACCGGAACCTGAGCCGCGACGCGAAATGCGCTCACCTGCCCGGAGGCGCCAAAGAGGGCGGCGATGATGATCTCGCGGGCAAGTCCCAACACGCGGCTGGCAAAGCTGCCGATGGCCAGGATGCCTGCGGAGCGTGCCAGACCATCGGTGTTGGCAGGTGCGGCGTCCTCGGCTGGGAGGGTGGTAGACATGGGGCTATCGTACTGCGCAGTTGGGGGATTGGGGAAAAGTCGGGTGACATGGATCAAGCCAACCTTCAGTGGCCTTCCTGAATCGTCTTGCCGCTGCCTTGGGGGTGCGGCTTGAGTTGCGCTTTGTCCCAATCGAACAGGGTAGCCTTGGCGAACAATAACAAACACCCGGTCTGCACCGGGTGTTTGCCTGACAACGCACAACGATTCAGAACTATGCGTGGACGCGCGGGGCGTCGAATTCGCGGGGATCGACCGTTACGTTGATCTTGTGACCGGCTTCGATGTCTTCCAGGAGGCGGGTGGTGATCAGCGCGGCGGCCGTGCCTTGACCAACGCTCGTGGCAACCTGTTTGAAGACCTTGTCCTGGATTTCACCGGCGGCAAAGACACCTTCGACATTGGTCCGCATCTTGCGGTCCGTGATTAGGTAGCCTTCCTCGTCGAGGTGAAGTTTGCCCTGATAAAGCTCATTGTTGGGGAGATGTCCCACAAAAACGAAGACGCCATCGGTGGCCAGGTGGCCGGATTCGCCGGTGACGGTGTTTTCGGTCTTGACGCCGGTCACCTTGCCCCCTTCGCCCACCACCTCGGTTACGACCGTGTTCCAAAGCATCTCGATCTTCTCATTGGCGAAGACGCGCTCTTGCAGAATCTTGCTGGCGCGGAGTTTGTCGCGACGGTGAAGAATGCGGACACGTGTGGCAAAGCGCGTGAGGAAAAGGGCTTCCTCGGCGGCGCTGTCTCCGCCGCCAATGACAATCACATCCTTACCCCGGAAGAAGAAGCCGTCGCAGGTCGCACAGTAGCTGACACCTTTGCCCGTCAATTCTTTTTCCCCCGGCACGTCCAGGTAGCGCGGGCGGGCGCCGGTGCTCAAGATCAACGTGCGCGCCTGGTATTCCTGCCCACCTGATGTATGCACGACAAAGGGATGGTGGTCAAATTCGATTTCACTCACGTAGTCGAACTCAACGCGGGCGCCAAATTTCTCGGCTTGTGCCTTGAACCGCTCGATCAGATCCGGCCCACTCAGACTCTCGGGAAAGCCGGGATAATTCTCGATATCGTAGGTGATGCTGACCTGGCCGCCGTAGTCGTTGCCGGTGAGCAGCAGCGGGTTCAGGTTGGCGCGTGCCGTGTAAAGGGCGGCAGTGAAGCCAGCCGGTCCGCTGCCCACCACGATCACATCTTCCACCTGTTTGCCGGTTCCGTTGGCCGATCCCTGTCCTGTTGTCATCTCGAAATCCTCCAAATCACTTGCACTATATTTTTCATAGTGGATTATACGCGAATATGAGGGTGGTGTCAACCCAAATCACCCGCCGCGGCAAGCGCAATGGTTGCCGCCGTGATGGCTGCCGTTTCGGCTCTTAGGATGCGGGGTCCCAATGTGAAGCGCCGCCATCCGCAGTTTTCGGCTTCCTCCACTTCGGCGCCGGTCAACCCGCCTTCGGGCCCGATCGCAACCGACAACTGTGTGAGCGTCTCAACCGGTGCACGCAGTGCATCGCTGAGGTTTGGCTGCGCCACAGCCTCTTCCCAGGCAACGAGACCGGGTCCCTGCAGGGAGCGGACCGCTGCCGGCCAATCGAGGGGCTCTGCCAGTTTCCGGAATTTGTCCGCGACCACTCTGTTCCGCCGCCTCACGAAGGATCGTTTGCCAGCGTTCATATTTTGCTTTTACGGCGGAAAGTGGGCGGACGATGCTGCGTTCGCTCACGACCGGGACAAAGCGCGAAACCCCAAGTTCGGTTCCTTTCTGGAGGACCCATTCGAACTTGTCTTGTTTGAGTGTGCATTGGAACAGGGCAAGGCGCAGCCCTGGCTCTGCCAGATTGGGGTGGCTTGTTACGATAACGGCGTGCGCACGGTGGCGTGAAAGTTCGACGACGGTGGCAACAAACTCCTGACCAGAGCCATCGAGGAGCAAAATTGACGCACCGGGTGCGAGGCGCAGCACCCCGGCCAACTGGGGCGCAAGGGCGTCAACGGCGACCGTCGTCCCTTCGACCAGCGGGCCTGGCACGAAGAAGCGGTGGCGTGGCAATCCACCAGCCCTGCCCATGATGTCAGCCTTTGCGCACGACCAGGACGACCCAATCGCCTTCCTGTTTGCGGTCAATCAGGGTGAGGCCATGTCGGGTCGCTGCATCGACGACAATGTCAGCGCGAAAATGGATAATGCCGGAGAGGATCATGATCCCACCTGGCGCCAGGGGTTCGGCCAGCGGTGGGTAACCATATTCCGCATCGAAAAGCTTGACATGCACTTCGGCGAGAATGTTGGCAACCACGACCCGGAAGCGGTCTGTCATGCCCGTTGGGACACTACCCAGCACCACCTCAAGCTGCCCCTCCGGGCCAATGGGGACATCGTTGAGTCCGGCATTTTCGACGGCGACATCGATGGCAATGGGGTCAATGTCCGTGGCGAGCACAAAGCGGGCGCCGAGTTTTGCCGCTACAATGGCGAGGACGCCGCTCCCTGTGCCCAGGTCAAGCACTTCGTCCCCAGGGCGTACGATTTCTTCAAGCGCGGCAATGCACAAACGTGTACTCGGATGAAGACCGGTGCCAAAGGCCATCCCGGGATCCAGTTCGACGATCAAGTCATCAGGCTGCGGCGCGAATTCCTCCCAGCTGGGCTTTAGCACGACGCGTTTGCCGACGCGCAACGGTTTGTAGTTTTTCTTCCAGGCGTTTGCCCAGTCTTCCTCGACGAATGTACGGAACTGTGGCTCTGCAATGGGGTAGATGGCGCTCAGGTGCCCAAGCCCCTCTTCGATCTGCCGCCGGATTTCGTCGCCGCGGGCGCCGGGTTTGATATAGGTCTTCACCCAGAGACGGAATTCACCGGCAAGGGGCTTCCCCCAGTCATCGAAGCCTGTGCTCTCGATCACTGCGCCGCCGCCCGAGGCCTCGCCGGCCTCGGTGTCGCTGTCATAGTCGCCGCCGTTATAGCGGTTGAAGATTTCGCTGATCGCTTCGGCGGCTTCGGTGTCGCATTCGACTGAGATTTCGAGAATGGCTTGATTCGTCAAATTTGAACATCCTAATGGTTATGCGCCAAAGAGCCGGTCAAAGAAGCCCTTGGATTGTTCTGGCACTCCGCTGTCGCCAAAGCTGCGGGCCAACTGCCGGAACAATTCCTTTTGGTCGTTATTCAGCTTGGTCGGCACGACGACGCGCACGTTGATCACCATGTCGCCGCGGCCATTGCGTTGAAGGTGAGGCACGCCAAGCCCACGTTTCTTGAACTGGGCGCCTGTCTGTGTGCCGGCTGGAATCTCCAGTTCGTCCTGACCGCCTTCGAGGGTGGGGAGCTTGATCGTTGCGCCCAGGGCTGCCTGGGCTACGTTGAGCGGCAATTCCAAGACAAGGTCCGATTGATTACGGACAAAGATTGGATGGGGTTCGACGGCAACCACGACATAAAGGTTGCCGGGCGGGCCACCGGCCTGACCTACTTCCCCTTCGCCGACCAGGCGGATGCGCGTCCCATCGTCCACGCCCGCCGGGATCTTGACGTTGAGTTTGCGCGTGATCCGGATATATTTGCGGCCCGCGCACTTTTGACAGGGGGACGGGATCACCTCACCGGTGCCACCACAGGCCGAACAGGGCGTCGATGTTATCACGGTGCCAAAGAGCGGGCTTTGCTGGCGGCGCTTGACTTCACCGCTGCCATTGCAGGTATGGCAGGTCACGGGTTGCGTTGGGGGCTCGGCGCCGCTGCCTTTGCAGCGATCGCAGGCCTCCATGCGCGGGATTTCGAGTTCACGCTCCGCGCCAAACGCGGCTTCTTCAAAGGAGATTTTGACGTCGGCGCGCAGATCGGCGCCCCGCCGGGCCTGACGCCGGCCCGAGGCGCCTGCGCCGCCGGTCCGGCCAAACCCGCCGAAGAGTTCTTCGAAGATGCTGCCCAGGTCACCGAAGCCGCCCATGTCGCCATAGGCGCCGGCGCCGGCTGCGCCCTGCACGCCGGCGTGACCGTAGCGATCGTAGGCTGCGCGCTTCTGGTCATCACTCAGCACCTGATAGGCTTCGTTGATTTCCTTGAACTGCGCTTCGGCGTCAGGTGACTTATTGATGTCTGGGTGGTATTGCTGCGCCAGACGCCGGAACGCTTTCTTCAACTGCTCTTTGTCAGCGGTGCGGGGTACGCCCAACACTTCGTAGTAATCGCGTTTATCCATATTGAATGTTTTTCAAAACCTGCGTGGCTGTTCGGGCCTGAAACCACCCGGTGACAGCTCAATCACTGACGTTGATTCTGCTATTCCCAATTGATGATCCACGCACACAGCCCTGCCAGGATGACGGTGGCGCCAATCAGCGCCGCCCATTGCCCCAGTTCGAACCCAACGTGGTTGGCGCTGATGAACAGGATAATGACCATCCCGAACGCCAGCACAAGCCAGTTGGAGAGGATGGGGTGGTCGGTCCAGAAGCGTTTGATGGTGTCCATAAGTGTTTCGTGTTGCGCTACACTCGCTTTGCGATACGAATTACGAATTACGAATTACGAATGACGTGATACGGGATATGTACTACGCATCACGCATCAAATCGTTCCAAATCACATCCAGTTGTGCGTAGAGCGCCGCCGATGTTGTGCTGTTGTCGATCACACGTGTGGCGCGCTTGACCTTTTCAGCTTGCGATGACTGTGCAGCCATGCGCTGGCGTGCTTCCGCTTCGGACATGCCCCGACTCTGCAGGAGACGCGCCAACTGCGCTTCGGGCGTTGCAGTCACCACCCACACCTCATTGCAGAGTGACAGCAGACGTCCAGATTCCAGCAACTTGATCGCCTCGACGATGAGAACCGGCGCGGCGGCAGCGGCGAATTCCGCTTTTGCCAGTTCAAAGACCGCAGGATGCACGATCTCTTCCAGGCGCGCCAGTGCATCGGGGTCGCCAAAGACGATGCGGCCTAACGCACGCCGGTCAATTGCGCCATCGGGCAGGAGGATGCCAGCCCCAAACGCGTCGATGACCTGGTCATAGGCCGGGCCATCCAGCGCAACGGCTTGATGCGCCAGTTGGTCGGCGTCGATGATATGGGCGCCCTTTTGGCGCAAATAGACCAGCACGGTGCTTTTGCCAGTGGCAATATTGCCCGTGAGGCCGACAACAATCGGTCGATGCACAATCGCGGATTATACCATAGGGCGCGGTCAGGACCCGAAGGACCGATTACAATGGTGGCTGTTTTGTAAAGCGCGGCGCCCGCGGGGCAGCAAGCCAATGGGCGCGGCGGGGTTGGGTTTGCCGAGCTCGCCGCAGCGTGCAGTCACCTGAGTATTGTGTTAATGGCAGCAGGTTCAGGGTTTTTGACACGGCGCGCCATGCCGCATATACTTGGGTGTGATATATCAGATCCTGCAGGTGTTTCAGATTAGATCATAAAAGGAGTCAATTGCAATGCGATCTTGGAAAATCGTGGCCGCCATTCTGATGGTTGCTGCCATGCTTGTCAGTGGCTGCGCTGCTGCCACCCAGCCTGCTGCACCGGCGGCGCCTGCCGAGGGTGGTGACACCCAGGCTGCGGCTGCACCCGCAGATGGCGCCTGCTCGGACCCGCTTGGCTGCGTCAAGATTGAAGCTGGCGAACCGATCAAGATTGGTTATGCGTTGGTGACGTCCGGTCCCAACGGCTCATTGGGGCAGGACTCGCAGCGTGGCATGGAGATTGCCGTCGCGGATGCGGGCGGCGAAGTCCTCGGGCATGCGATTGAAATCGTCGGTGAGGACACCGGCTGCAGCCCTGAAGGTGGTCAGGCCGCGGCGTCGAAACTGGCGTCAAATGCCAGTCTGTTCGGCGTGGTGGGCACCACCTGTTCGAGCGAAGCGCGCGTTGGCGCCCCGATTCTGACCGAAGCCGGCATCAGCATGATCAGCCCGTCGAACACGGCGCCTGATCTGACCGATCCGGCCAAGCACGTGGCCGGCTACTTCCGCACGGCGCACAACGACAAGGTGCAAGGCCGCGTCGCTGCTGAATTTGTGTTCAACGAACTGGGCCTGAAGAAGGCTGCCACGGTCCACGATGGCTCCGTGTATGCGCAGGGGCTTGTGGACGCATTTGCTGAGAACTTCAAGATTCTGGGTGGCGAAGTAGTGTCGCAGCAGGCCGTCAATGCCGGTGACACTGACATGCGCCCCATGCTGACGGCGGTCGCCTCTGCTGCCCCGGAAGCCATCTACTATCCGATCTTCATCGCCGAAGGTGGTTTTTTGACTGCCCAGGCGAAAGAAGTCCCTGGTTTGGAGAGTGTCGTGTTGATGGGCGCCGATGGCCTCTATTCGCCCGACTTTGTGAAGGCCGCCGGTGAAGCCGCCAAGGGCATGTACCTGAGCAGCCCGGACTTCAGCGCCTTTGGCGATGCCTACCAGGAATTCCTGAAGAAGCATGAGGAAGCCTACGGCGAGCCGCCATTGAGTATCTATCATGCCCATGCGTATGATGCGGCGAACCTGATCATGAACGCAGCCGCGAAGGTTGCGATCCAGGATGGCGACACGCTTTACATCCCGCGCCAGGCTTTCCGCGATGAACTGGCTGCGACCAAGGATGTCCAGGGGTTGACGGGCAATCTGACCTGCGATCCGAACGGTGACTGCGCCGACCCGCGCATTGCCGTCTATGAGATCACGGACCCGAACGACTGGAATCCGGGCGTCACCTCGCCGGTCAAGGTCTACCCGAAGTAGTTGTTGTTTCCTACAAGAATGGGTAGGTGTGCGGCTTGCCGAAGTAGTGCGTTGCCCGGCTTGTAGCTGATCACAGTGTTTGTCATAGAGGGATGAGGGGACCGTTGATTCTCCTCATCCCTTTTTAATTGGTGTGCATCGTTAAAACGGTGTTGACAAAGACTTTACGGAAAATTATAATCCCGGCGTCGCAGCGGACCGCATCATTTCGATCCTATGTGCTCAGCAGAAGCCCCCATTTCTGTGGAGATAGAGTAGCCCACAACGAAGGCTCGCTTTTCAACCAACCGTTCGATTGTTGAGTCACACCAAAAGGAGACACCACCCTATGCGAATGCGAACACTGTTGCTGGCAGTATTCGTGGTTGCTGCGCTCGCCTTGACGGCCTGTGCACCGGCTGCGCAACCTGCTGCGCCGGCGGCACAGCCAACCGAGGCTGCTGCTGAAGCGACCACAGAAACGACGACCGACGCAGCTGCCGTGCCTGCCGGCGCCTGCGATGACCCACTCGGCTGCATTGAGATTGCCGCCGGCGATCCGATCAAGATTGGCTATGCATTGGTGACGGCCGGTCCAAACGCCTCGCTGGGCGAGGATTCCGCACGTGGCATCGAGATCGCCGTCGATGACCTGGGTGGCGCAATTCTGGGGCACCCAGTTGAAATCGTCGGTGAGGACTCCGGCTGCAGCCCTGAGGGCGGCCAGGCAGCGGCAACGAAGCTGGCTTCTGACACCAGTCTGGTCGGCGTGATTGGCACCAGTTGCTCGAGCGAAGCGCGCGTCGGCGCCCCGATCCTCTCTGAGGTGGGCCTGAGCATGCTCAGCCCGTCCAACACCGCCCCGGATCTGACCGATCCCGAGAAGCATGTTGACGGCTACTTCCGCACGGCCCACAACGACCTGGTGCAGGGCGCGGTGGCGGCGGACTTTGTCTTCAGTGATTTGGGGCTCACCAAGGCCGCGACCGTCCATGACGGTTCGCTCTACGCCGTGGGTCTGGCCACCGCCTTTGCCGATGCGTTCCAGAAGTTGGGTGGCGAGATCGTATCTCAGCAGGCCGTCAATGTCGGTGACACGGACATGCGCCCTGTGCTGACGACGATTGCCGCGGCCGGTCCCGAATTCATCTATTACCCGATCTTCACGGCCGAAGCGGGTTTCATCACCTCGCAGTCCAAGGAAGTGCCGGGTCTGGAGAATGTCAAGCTGATGGCGGCGGACGGCTCCTTCTCGCAGGACTTTGTCAACGCGGCGGGCGATGCTGCCATGGGCATGTATTTGAGCAGCCCTGACTTCAGCGCCTTCGGCGATGCCTATCAGGACTTCCTGAAGAAGCATGACGAGAAGTATAGCGAGGCGCCGCTGAGTGCGTTCCATGCGCATGCCTATGATGCCATGATGATTTTCGCCGCCAAGATTCAGGAAGTTGCCAAGCAGGATGGTGACACGCTGGTCATTGGGCGCAAAGCGCTGCGTGATGCCATTGCCGGCACCACGGACTTCAAGGGTTTGACGGGCAATCTCACCTGCAGCCCGACGGGCGACTGCGCCGATCCAAAGATCGCAGTCTACGAGGTGACGGACACGGAAGCGTGGAACCCGAATGTCATCTCGCCGATGAAGATCTATCCCAAGTAACCGGCGACAGCAGCGATAAGCTGCCCCAGAGCACGCAACAGGGGCGGGGGTCAACTCCCCGCCCCTTATTCTAGGCAGAACTACCTGTCCGGGTGTGGTGCACACTCAAGGTGACCACACTCTGGCAGGTTTGCGAAGGAGAGCGTTGGATGTTCGCAAATCTGCGGCGAAAGTACGATTTTACAGATGTTTTGCTATGGTTGATCGGTGGCATCCTCCTTATTTTCATACTTTACGGATCCATCGTCACACTGACCAGTGGCAAATATACGACCGCGCAATGGTTAAACTTCATCGTTTTTGGTCTGGCGCAGGGTGGCATCTATGCGCTGATTGCCCTCGGCTACACGATGGTCTATGGCATCTTGGGCATGATCAATTTTGCGCATGGCGAATTCTTCATGCTGGGGACATTCGGCGCCTTTTTTATGGCGGAAGCCCTGTCGGCGACTGGGTTGCTTGAAAGCAACTGGGTCATCTCGATCCTCCTCATGTTGGCGGCGGCCATGATCGTATCTGCCACGGTCGCAATCCTGGCGGAGCGCATCGCCTACCGACCGCTGCGGCGCGCGCCCCGATTGGTGCCATTGATTACGGCGATCGGTGTTTCTTACTTTCTGCAATACACTGCCCGCGGCCTTTTCGGCTCGGGCGTGGAAGCCTTCCCCAATGTGCCGGCTTTGGCGGGTTCAATTGCCGTAGGACCGATCAAGATTCAGAATACGCAGGTGGCGGTCTTCATTGCGACGGCCGTCTTGCTGTTGTTACTCTGGCTTTTCGTCTCGAAGACGAAGGTGGGACGCGCCATCCGGTCTGTGGCCGAGGATAAAGATGCTGCGGCGCTGATGGGTGTAGACGTGGATCGCACGATTGCCATCTCGTTTGCCGTCGGCGGCATCATGGCGGGGGCCGCAGGCGTGATGTATGGGCTTGTCTTCCGCCAGGTGGCGTTTTACATGGGGTTTGTGCCTGGTCTGAAAGCCTTCACCGCCGCTGTCCTGGGTGGGATCGGCAACCTGGCCGGCGCAGTGCTTGGCGGCTTGATCCTTGGCGTGATCGAGTCGGTTGGTCCCAGTCTCTTCCTGGAGGGGATCGGTATCCCAGCGCCTCACCAACTCAAGGATGGCATTGCCTTCACGGTGCTGGTGCTGATCCTCATCTTCCGCCCGACCGGTATTCTCGGCGAGCGGCTATCGAAACGGGCCTAAGGAACCGGAGGTGAGTTTATGCAAAAAGCAAAACCTTTCAGGTTGATGGATGCGGTCCGGCTTGGTCTCTTCGGTGGGATTGCCGCCGTGTTGATTGCCCTGGTCGGTATGATCGAGGCTTTCAATAAGCGCGAGGTCATCAACGGCGTCATCTCGATGTCGCAAGTAATGTTGATGGCTGTTGCGTTTGTGTCGGCGTTTTTTGCTGCAGCGCAGGCACACAAGTCGAAACCGGGACAGACCATTCCTGCTGGCCTGATCGCAGGCGCCATCGTTGGGGTGCTGGTTGCGATCCTTGCGCTGGCCATCGTTCCGCTGAATATGCGCGAAGTTTTTGTGAATGCGACGCCGCGCCTGGCGAAGATCCTGATGCCGCAGGGCATGGAGGGGATCGCCGGCGCCGCGGTGTTGGTGGTGGGCGCTGCGCTCGTCGGCTTGCTCGCGGCGGTGCTGACTTATCTGCCGGGGTTGCTAAGACGGTCGATTCTCATTAGCCTGGTAGCGGTCGTGCTCCTTGCCCTGCTAAAGGATGTGCTGCTCCCGGTGATTCCTGAGGGGCTCGGCGACTTTCTGTATGCCTCCAACGGTCTCACTTTGGTCGGTGCGGTGACATCGTTCATTGTGGTCGCGCTGATCGCCTACTTCTGGATGCGTGTACGTCCGAGCACATCAAAGCGGATTGCGGCGATGCCGCCTGCGCAGCGGCGCACGATGTCGTTTGTTGTCACGATCTCATTCCTTATTGTGCTGTTTCTGCTGCCGGCAGTGCTGGGATCCTATCTTAGCGAGGTATCGGATCTAGTTGGCTTCTACATCATCATGGCGCTGGGGCTTAACGTCGTGGTGGGTTTCGCCGGTCTGCTTGACCTCGGCTATGTGGCGTTCTTTGCCATTGGCGCGTATACGATGGCGGTGTTGACAACCCCGGAACTACCGTTGGTGCGGGGCTACATTCCGCAACTGAGTTTCTGGGTGGCGTTGCCGATCTCGGTCGGCATGGCCTTGTTGGCCGGCATTTTCCTCGGCGTGCCGGTGCTCAAGACGCGTGGCGACTATCTGGCGATCATCACGCTCGGGTTCGGTGAAATCATTCGCCTGCTGGTGCTGTCTGACGCTTTGAAGCCGGGATTGGGCGGTGCACAAGGGGTGACCGGTGTCGCCAGACCGGTGCTCGGCGGTATCGTCTCTGATACACCGCAGGAGTTCTACTACTTCATTCTAATTTCGATTCTGATTGCCTGGTTCATCACCTCGCGCCTCAAGAAATCAAGGCTTGGCCGCGCGTGGATGGCGGTGCGTGAAGATGAGGATGTCGCGGCGGCCATGAGCATCAACCTGGTCGGTTATAAGCTGTTGGCCTTCGCCACCGGCGCGGCCCTGGCCGGGTTGAGCGGTGCGTTTTTTGGTTCGAAGTTGGGATCGATGGTGCCCGCCTCCTTCAATGTATTGGTCTCCATCAACGTGCTGGCGGTGCTCATTGTCGGTGGCATGGGCAGCCTACCGGGTGTCGTGGTGGGTGCGATCGTCTTGATCGGGCTGCCGGAACTCCTGCGCGAATTCAACGAGTTCCGGTGGTGGGTTTACGGCATCGTGCTCGTGGTGATGATGCTCTACCGTCCCGAAGGTCTCTGGCCCGATGCTACGCGCGAGCGAGAACTACTGGATTTTGAGGATGAGCCCAATGTCGATTCCGAGGATCCGACCGGTCTCGCGCCTTCGGCGACAATCCCGTCTTAGGAGCGGAATATGAGTCTGTTAACCGCAAAGAACATTAGCAAACGCTTTGGTGGTCTGCAAGCACTGACCGCATTGGATGTGACTGTGGAAGAAAAATCGATCCACAGCGTGATTGGTCCGAATGGCGCGGGCAAGACCACCTTCTTTAACTGCATTACGGGATTCTACCATCCGGAGGAAGGTGAGGTCATCTTCAACGGCGAGCCCATTCAGGGCATGCAGCCGGACCGGGTGGCGGATCGCGGCATTGCCCGCACATATCAGAACATCCGGTTATTTGCCAATGTGACGGTGCTGGAGAATGTGCTCGTGGGCATGCACCGGCATCTAAGGACGGGGTGGTTTGGTGCTGTCCTGCGATTTCGCGCGCCCGGCGCGAGGAAGAGGAAGCACGAACTGAGGCGATGAAGATTCTCAAGTTCGTAGAGTTGGATAGGAAAGCCAACTTCGTGGCGAAGAATCTGCCGTATGGTGATCAGCGCCGGCTTGAGATTGCGGGCGCTTGCCAGCCGGCCCAGTCTGGTGCTGCTCGATGAGCCGACTGCGGGTATGAACCCGAAGGAGACCGAGGAGACCACGCAATTGATCCGGCGTCTGCGGGATGAGCGCGGCCTCACGATCCTTTTGATCGAGCATGACATGCGCGTGGTGATGAATCTTTCTGACCTGATCACCGTGCTGGACTTTGGCAGAAAGATTGCCGAGGGGGATGCACGCGCCATCCGGAGCAACGTGCAGGTGATTGAGGCATATCTGGGTCGCGGCGCCGCTACGGGCGAAGGCTATGGGCTAAAGGCCGCCAATTAGCCGCTGCCGTGCGCAGCCGACCTGGGGCTGCTTGCGTTAGATGCTTCGGCTTGAGCGTAAGTGCACACAAAGCGAAGGCGAATTTATGGCATTACTAGAAATCAAGAATCTTCACGTTTACTATGGCCACATCCATGCGCTGAAAGGCATCAACCTCACGGTGGATGAAGGCGAAGTCGTGACATTGATTGGCAGCAACGGCGCCGGCAAGACGACGACACTGCGTGCGATCAGCGGTCTACTGAAGACAACTGAGGACACGTCGGTCATGTACGACGGGATCGAATTGCGCCAGTTACGCCCGCATCAGATTGTGGAAAAGGGCGTGATTCATGTCCCAGAGGGCCGGCGTGTATTTTCGCGGATGAGTGTTCAGGAAAACCTGATGATGGGCGCCTATGCGCGCAAGAATCGTCACCAGATTGCCGACGACCTGGCCTACGTCCTCAAGTTATTTCCCCGTCTTCAAGAACGGCGCGCCCAGCACGCCGGCACCTTGAGCGGTGGTGAACAGCAGATGCTCGCAATGGGGCGTGCGCTGATGGCCAATCCAAAGTTGCTGCTGTTGGATGAGCCGTCGATGGGGCTGGCGCCGGTCCTTGTGGAGACGATCTTTGATTCGATTGAGCAATTGAACAAGCAACGTGGCATCACCATTCTTTTGGTGGAGCAAAACGCCCAAATGGCGCTTTCGATTGCCAATCGGGCCTATGTGTTGGAAACCGGCCGCATCACAATGTCCGGCAATGCTCAGGAAATGTTACACGACGAGAAGGTAATTTCCGCCTACCTCGGGCTATAGAGACTGGGAGACCGGGAGACTGGGAGACCGGGAGACAAAGAGAAATTGATAGAGTCTCCTAGTCTCCTAGTCTCCGTCTCGTCTCCTTGTCTCTTTGTCTCTTTGTCTTAGTTGCTTTATCGCCTCCGTTTCAATATCTTCAAAAAAGTAGATCACCACCGACCATGTCAGATTTTCCTTCCACTGCTCAAGTTGTGATTATCGGCGGTGGCGTGATGGGCGCGAGTACGGCGTACCATCTTGCCAGGCGCGGTTGCACGGATATTGTTTTGTTGGAGAAGCAACCATTCTTTGGGATGGGGGCGACCGGTAAATGCGCCGGAGGAATCCGGTATCAATTCTCGACCGAGATCAACGTCCGGCTTTCGATCCTATCGCTGCCGATGCTGGATCGCTTCGAAGAGGAACTTGGTCAGCCGATTGGGCTGCGGCGCGACGGTTACCTTTTTTTGTTGACCAATGAACTGGACGTTGCCAAGTTCCGACAGAATCAAGCCCTTCAAAATAGTCTGGGGGTGAAGACTGAATGGCTGACCGGCGATGAAATTCGCCGGCGCGTGCCTTGTTTGAGCGCGGACGATGTGTTGGGCGGGACTTTCAATCCCAATGATGGGTTGGCCGACCCTAACAGCGTGATCATGGGTTATGTGAACGCGGCGAAGCGGCTAGGCGTGCGCGTCTTCACCGATACGGGGGCCACGGGGATCCACGTGCAGCACGGGCGCATCCACGGGGTTGAGACGCCGCAGGGCCGGATCGCGTGTGAGATGGTGGTGAATGCGGCCGGGCCCTGGGCAGGGGCGGTCAGTGAACTGGCGGGCGTGCCACTCCCGATTGTGCCTGTGCGGCGGCAGATTCTGACGACGACGCCGCTGCCTGCACTGCCCGCAGACTTTCCGTTTGTGATCGACTTTGCCACCAGTCTTTACTTCCACCGGGAAGGGGAAGGCATCCTTACCGGTCAGTCAAACGCACAGGAGCCACCCGGGTTTGACGAGAGTGTGGATGCTGACTGGGAATTGGCGCACATGGAGGCCGCCATGATCCGGTTGCCGTTGCTGGCTGAGGCCAGACGCGCTGCCCATTGGGCTGGTCTGTACGAAAATACACCCGATGCACACCCGATCTTTGGTGGCGTCCCGGATGTAGCGGGCTACTATGTCGTCGGTGGATTTTCCGGACATGGTTTCATGCACGGCCCGATAGCGGGTGTGCTGATGACCGAGATCATGTTGGATGGTCGCGCCACGACGCTGGATGTATCGTCGCTTGACTATGCGCGGTTTGCGGAGGGACGGCTGATCAGGGAGTACAATGTCGTCTGAGGTTGTACCACCATGAATCGATATCTGCTGATCTCAATTGGCGCGATCCTGGGGGCAAATGCGCGTTACCTGGTAAATGTCTGGGCGGCAGAGCGGATTGGCGCCAGCTTCCCCTATGGCACACTGTTGGTCAACGTATCCGGCAGTCTGGTGCTTGGCTTTATCGTTGGGGCGGCTGCCGGGCGGCTGGTCATTTCATCTGATTTGCGGCTATTGCTTGGTGTTGGTTTTCTCGGTGCGTACACGACGTTTTCTTCCTATGCTGTGGAGAGTGTCGAACTGATCCGCACGGGCAACCTTGCGCTGGGTTTATTGAATATCGCAGGCAACAACCTGCTTGCGTTGGCGGCGGCTCTCTTCGGTGTGCTGATTGCCCATTGGATAGGATGACAAACATATGGAAATGCAGGGTAAGGCGTACCGGGTGACAATCTACATTGGCGAGAATGATCATCGGCACGGCCGGTCACTGCATTCTGCGCTGATCGACTTTTTGCGCAGCGAAGGCGCCTCAAGCGCCACCGTGCTGCGAGGACTCGCCGGGTTTGGTGCGCATAGCCGGATCCATACCGCATCGGTGGCTGATCTGTCGGCGGACCTGCCCATTCGCCTCGAGTGGATCGATGAGCTTGAGACGGTCGAACGGCTGCTCCCCGCTGTGCAGCGTATGGTTGACCACGGCCTGATCACACTTGAGAAAGTTGAGGTGGTCCAATACGCAGCCGGTCGCCAATCCGATCCATTGGGCCAACCAGTGCGCGCCATCATGCGCACCGGCGTGACGACGGTTGGTCCTGAGACACCGGTGACCGACCTGGTGGCATTGTTGGTGCAGCGCGGCTACCGGAGCCTGCCTGTGGTGGATGGCGAGCGCCGGCTGGTGGGGATCATCACCGATGGTGACCTGATGCGCCGGGGCGGGTTGTTGGTGCGTTTGGGGCTGCAGGATGTCCTCTCTCCAGAGCAACTGCAAGCGCAGATGGCAGTGCAGCAGTCGCAGCCGCAAACGGCCGCCGACATCATGACCCGCACGGTGTATACGGTGCGGGAAGATGAAAGTGTGCGGCAGGCCGCTGCAGTTATGGCAAAACGCGTCATCAAACGGATACCGGTCGTGGATGAGCAGAATCGTCTGTTGGGACTGATCAGTCGCGTCGACGTACTGCGCACGATTGAGTACAACCAGCAGCACCCTATCGACGACCAGGCGGCGCCACGGAGTGGGCAGAGCGTCACCGAACTGATGCACACCGATGCCCCCACACTGTCAGGTGACGCCAAGCTAGAGGAGATCGTGCGTGCACTGGAATCGAGCAGCCAACGCCGCGTGATTGTGGTCGATAGCAGACGTCATGTCCAAGGCATTATTACGGACGGGGATCTATTGCGCAGAAGCCGCCATGCCCATGATCCCGGGCTGGTGCGCCGTCTGCGAAGCCTGGTGACTGGGAGCCACGAACCGAATGTGACGCTGCCCTATGCGGAGACGGCGGCGCAACTGATGTCAACGCCGGTTTTTACGATCCGCGCAGACACGCCGTTGGAGGATGCGCTCCGGATGATGTTGCGCCACCAAATCAAGCGGCTGCCGGTCGTCAACGAGCACGGGGAGTTGGTTGGATTGCTTGGCCGCAATAGTCTGCTGAATGGACTCCTCCAACCAGGAGAGGCGTAAATGTTCGCTTGTGTGTTCAAAACAGATGTTGTATGATTCGAGCATCGTGGATGACTGTCACATGGACTCGTCATCCTGGATGTTGAATTCCCAAAGTAAGTGCGATAATCCGCTGACCACCTATTGAGGAGACTGCTTATGCAGGCGAAACGCAAGTTTGTGCCCATCCTCCTGGTTGCTGCCCTGGCTGTGTTTGTATTGGCAGCATGCGGCGGCGGGGGCGCCGCCGGCAAGGCCTCGACGTTGTTCAATCTTCCTGGCCTGCCTGTAAACGTTGATGGCGCCGGCAATGCCAATATTTACGGCATTGGCCTCGGTCCTGTCGTGCCGGCCGCACTGGCGAAGCAACTGCAGATGCCGATGTGCAGCAGTTGCAGGTTCGGATTGGCGCCAATAGCCTGGCAATCTATGCGAACGGGCAGCAACTGCCATCGGTGAGCTGGGACAAAGACTCCCTCGCCAATGTCAAGATGTTGGCGGGCGCGGTGCCGGCGCTGGCAGGGCTGGACCTGGGCCAGTTGACGAGCGTTGGCTCCGGCTTCACCTTGAACATTGAGCCTGCCGCCGGCAAGGCCAAGTTGAACATTCCAAAGTGGACAGGTGAAACCACGTTTGCTACGGAACAGCCCGCGGCCGACGCCAAGCCACTCGTGTTGGATTTTCTTGCCATTGACGATTCTGGCAAGATTGCCACCTCCGGTCTCGATCTGGATGCGCTGGCGCCGTTGCTTGGTGGCGCAGCGTTGGCGGTGCCTCCGGATCTGTTGGCCACGCTGAAGAGCCTGGGCGCTGAGGACTTGAGCATCAAGACGACGCCAAACGGCATCACCTTGAGCCTTGACGGCAAGCCGCTGCCAAGTCTTTCGTATGACAGTGCCGCGTTGGCTGCATTGTCGCCCCTTCTCGGACCGCTGAGCGGCATGGCGGGGGATCAACTCGCGATGGTGCAGGATCAGCTCACGAAGCTGCCCGGGCTGGACGCGACGATTGACGTCAACCTCACCGGTCAACCGAAGGGTGGGGAACTGCCTCAACTCGATGTGAAGCTTACCGACACCGGTGGCGTCAATCTGTTGGGATTGGATATCCCGGGCGTCACACTGCCGGCCGACACGATCAAGCAGTTGGAAGATGCCGGCATTCAGAACCTGGCGCTCAATGTCAAGGGCGACAGTATTCTGGCCAACATCAACGGCCAGGCGCTGCCAAAGATCAACTTGTCCCCGGAAGGGATGAAGGTGCTGGTCGGTCTGGCGAGTGGCGCTGCTGCTGGGCTGCCCGCCGGGGCAATTGAAGCTGCGCTTGGTTCGATCAAGGGTGATGGGCTCAAACTGACGTTGGCGTTACCCGGGACCCCGGGCGAAGTCGCGACGCCAACCGAGCCGACGCTGACCCCGCCGGACCTTGGCGATCTCTCGGCGCCGACCTTTAAGCTAGAGGCCGTGGTCAAGGACGGGCAGATCACGTCGGTGGGTGGGCTGTCGGCAGATCAACTGAAGGCATTGGGCGTTGAACTTCCTGCGCTGCCGCCAAACATCAATGACATCTTGAAGAGCCTGAACGCCAGTTCGCTGGACATCGTGACCGAGGCCAACGTGCTCAAGATTTTGGTGAATGGCGCCGAAGCGATGAACATGCAGTATGACGCGGCGTCGTTGGCTGCGCTGTGGAATCTGGCCAAGCCGAACCTGGCAGGTTCGCCGGTGGCCGACCCAGCACTCCAGAAGCTGATCGAGGAGCAGATTCTGCCGTTGCTCCCGGGGTCGAACATCGCGGTCAAGATCACGGTCGAGTAGCGTAGTTGGATTGATTTCGTAAAGGGAGCCGGACCAGCCATTGGCTGGTCCGGCTCCCTTTGTATTGGGGGGGACGGGGGAAAATGATCAACGCGGAGACGCGGAGATGGTGCGGAGAGCGCGGAGGAGGAAGGGAGGAAGGGAAAAAGAGAGGGTGGCGGGGTGCCTACGATCGCACCTGGGGTGAGGAAGTGGAATGCAGGGGGCGGCCGTGCACGAGTAGGGCGAACGCAAGCGCATTCCAACCGGCAAGGTCCGCGAGCAGGAAGAATGCGTCCGTCTGCGCATGCATCAGCGCTGCACCAAAGGCTGCAGCGAGTCCGGTGGTGATCCAGTACATTGCTGCATTCTGGCGAGGCGCGGTGCGGCTCTCCCACCAGGCAATTGACAGCAGCACCGCCAGCCAAAGCAAGCCCCAAACACCCCACGTCACGCCCATTTCAAGCCACACGTTGTGCGGGTGCAGCAGATTCGGTTCTGCCGAGACTGCTGTCAGGGGTAGGAACGCGGGATAAAACCACTGAAACTCACCAGGACCAATCCCGGTCAGCCAATAGGTGCGTAGCAGCGCAAACGTTGTTTGCCAGCTATCAACGCGCAGCAGCAACGAGCGGGTGTTGGCCATGCGGCCGGAGGACAGCACCAGCAGGACGCCGGCGCCAACGGCCACGAGGCCTGCGGCCCACCAGAGCCAACGCCGGCGCAAGCGCAGCCACCGCCACAGCGCCGGGCGGCGGCGCAGCGCCATCCATGCAAAGATCGTGGCGCCCACCGGTAGACCGAGCAGGATGGCGCCGCGGCTTCCTGTGAGCAGAAGCGCCCCCAGCACGGTAACGGTCGCCATTGCCTGAAGCATGCGGCGCGAGCCGGCGAGCGCCCAGATAAGACCCATTCCCAGAAAGACGGTGCGCACGAGGTAGAGCGCCGTGTGATTGGGCGAGTAGTAGGGACCTACCAGGCGCTGCATGCCGTCAACATGGGCGCCCTGGCCAATTGCCCAGTCGACAAGCCCCCACATTGCCACGATGAGACCGCCACCAAAGAGTGCCAGCGCCACCTGACGCCGTGCAACGTCCGTGCGTACAAGCACGCGCGCGGCAACCCACAGGAGCAACGGTGCAAACACGAGTTCGACCAGCCCATTGAAGTAGGCCACGCGATGCCAGATGACACCGGCAGAGAGAAGTGTGATCGGGAGAATCAGTAGAACGACGCCGTCAAGCCAGGTCACTCGTGGCGCACGGCGCCGGGTCACGCTGATCAACGCCGGGGAGAGCGCAAGGAGCGCCGCCAGGCTTGGGGGGATGCTGATCACCATGTTGACCAGGCGCCAGTCTTTGTGTTGGTAGTAGAAGGGCAAGAGGGCGGCCGTGAGCGCCAGCCCGGCGCCTGGCTGCGCCAGACACAAGGCCGCCCAGATGAGCCAACAGAGGCCGATCAGGGGTGGCCAGGTTGCAAAGTAGTAGACGACGAGCATGGCCAGCCATGCCATTCCCTGAATTGGCCAGGGCAAGTATCCAAAGTCTCGCAGCAGGAGGCGAAGCTGTGCAACACGTCCTGCCGCGATCATGCGCCACGCAATGAGTGCGAGCGCCACGCCGATCCCCAGCCAGGGTAGCCAGTTTGGGGCCGGTGGGGCCAGCGTGGTGCGTTCGGAATCAGGATGGCCGCCGCGCCATTGGCTGATCGCAGTCCGCACAGATGAAATCAGACCTTCCTGGTCTTTTAGTGCGAATCCCCAGCGAGGATCAGACGCGGGGGCAGCGGGCCGGTCAATTGCCCACCCCATGGCGCCCAGCCAGGGCCACGCCTGCCATGCCAGATCAAGCGCCTCGGTGGCAAAGCGCGCTTGATCACTTGGGGTGACGGTTGACCAGGGCGAACTTGGATCGCGGTTCCAACCGAAACGGATTGCCCAGATGGGGACATCTTCCAGCCCAACTGCCACCAGATTGCGCCGGAGCAGTGCGGCGCGCTGAAAGTTAAGCGTATCGATGGTCTGGCGAAGATAGAGAGGTGAATGGCCGAATCCAAACGGCTGGATGGCCACGATATCGAAGCTGCCTTTGGCGCCGGCGGCCAGCATTCGCTGTAGAAAATAGACTTCGTCCACGGCCAGGTGGCCGCGGTCACCCGTTGGCGCCAGGGCCGCTGTGAGGATCTGCGCATCCGGGTCTTCCGCACGAATGGCCGCTGCCGCCATGCGCAGCATCTGTGCGTAGGCAATTGGATCGACGTGACGATTGCCCCAGTGGGGGGCGATGTTTGGTTCATCCCAGATTTGGTAGAAGCGAACAGTGTCGGCATATCTGGCGGCGAAGGCTGCTGCAAAGCGGGCAAAGCCGGCAAGGTCTGCTGGCGGGGCCGCAGGATTGTCTGCCGGTGGCAGGTCATCTGGCGCGTGCCCAGGAAGGGCTGCCATCCAACACGACGACGGGGATGAGATCGGCCTTGACAATGGCGTTGAGCAATTCGTCCGTCGCCCCCCAGTCAACGCGCCGGGCAGCGGTTCGACAGCGGCCCAACTGATGCGCTGGCGGACCCAACCAAAACCCTGCTGACTTGAGATCGACCAATGTGGTGTCTCGTGCTGCGGGCTGCAACCCAGACAATTCGACGGTGACACCCAGAAATGGCGCTTGATCCGCCATTGGCGCAACTGCTGATTGTGCGTCAAGCATGTCCGCGCCGGCTTCCGTGTCAGTGCGACGTAACAAACCACCGGCCAGCAGGATGGCGCATAGGAGCAAATAGAGCAGCAGCAACCGTGTGAGCGCCAGCAGACGACGCACATTGAATGCGAGTGTAGACAACGAAAATCGAGCCTCGTCACCGGCCATCACTGTCCGAGCAACTACCTATGATCACGCCGGTAGTTTTGACAGAGTATCCCCAAGCACCTTACAATGGCCGGATTGACCGTGGGACGAGCATGCCTGGCGTGCTCTGATGCGATCAGCGTCGCGTTTGGTCCCCCATTTTACACAAGATCAGTTCATGCGCAGCTATTTGTCCAACACTCGCAAGTCGATATCCATCTCTCGCCTATGGGGCACTGACGCGGCCTCGCTGGAGGGCGTGGATTATCGTGATCGGATCAGTGTGGTCACGTGGGTGCTTGTTTTCGGGTTTGGGTTGAGCATGTTGTTGGAGATCCCGACGACGCTCATCTCGTTTCGCGCGCTTGGATCCCCGATCACGATTCCGTTATCTTCCGGCATGTTGATGGCGATCGTGCTGACGATTGCGGCTGCCGCGGGTACGGAGAGCGTCATCCGCGTGCATCCACGATTTATGCGGAAACGCGCCAGCGCCACCTGGGCATTTTGGGCGCTGCCGATGGCGATCGCCATCATCACCGTCGTCTTATTGCCACTGGTGCCGACGCAATTGTTGCAGGTGCTGGTGGTGCTGCTCTCCGGTGCGCTGCTTGCCGTCGCATTCTTTAGTCTTTACGCCACTGTGGAACCGGGGCAGGTTGGCTTCCGGCGCGCACGGCTCATCTTAAATGCGCTGGCTTATGGCGCGGCGCTGTTGCTATTTCTCTTTGTGTATCAGACACGTACGCGCAGCCTGCTGTCGGCGACCCTTGTCGCATTGACGGCGTGTCTACTTGCGATTGAACTCTTCCGCACAGCGACTTCAAACAGGGCGAGCGTCTTGATCTATGGCTTCGTTGTTGGGGTGCTGCTTGGTCAAATTACATGGGCGCTCAACTATTGGCCTTTGCTGCCTGGGCTGACCGGCGGTCTCTTGCTGTTACTGAGCTTCTATCTGGCAGTGGGGATTGCGCAGCAGGGTATGCAGGACCGTCTGACGCGGCGGGTGTTGCTCGAATTTGTCGCGTTTGGGATCGTGGCGCTGATCCTGATCGTGATTTTTGGCCCCGGCTTGATCGAGTTGACTGATGATCTTGTGCCATGACTGCTTTAACCTGATGTTAAGCGGGCGATCGACGAAGTGGCCAGTCCTATGCTGTACTCATGGATTTCGGTCCGCTTACGCGTGAGTGCACGGTGGAGCGTACAGCGACTACAGTACCCTGGGGTGGGCTGCGTATGCTGCAAGTGCGGTGTTAGCGCGACCGGCGCCTGTGCGTTGGAATAGGCGGTCGTGCGCCGCGCCAGGCATCCCGTTGATCCGGGTGCTCCAGCAATTCTCCCATGATCTCACAATAGCCGGTTGACCGGCGTCGGCACGCCGGCGGCTTTCCCTTTGTCCACGACCGCACCGTTCAGCCAGAACACCTCGCTGCGCGGCTTCCCGCTTTGCAGGTCGATGGCCAGGCTGGGCAATTTGCCGCCGCGGGCGCCGCCGATCTGTGCGCGTAGCACGGGCCGGATGAGGAAACCGGGTGCGGTGCGAATCAGCGGTGCAAGCGTGGCAAATGGATAGCCGTCGATGTTGAGCGCAGGAATGCCGGCTTTGTCCATCACCGCCAACGCCTCACGCCACGCAGCGATCTCCAGGTCAACCATCCGGCTGTCGGCAAAGACCTGCTCCGGCGTTTCGCCCAGGATGGCGACGATGGCATTTCCCATCATGTTCATGAGCAGTTTGGTCCACTTCATGCCGGGCGCGCTCGCAAAGGTCTTCACGGCAAAGCCGGCGTTGGTAAAGGTGGCGACCGATTCGGCGAAGAGCGCTGACTCTGCGGGGCCGCGCCAGAGGCCAAGCCCAAGCCCATAACGGGGTTTGTCAACCCGAATTGCGCCCGGTCCCTGCATACTCACGGGGGTGGTGATGCTCCCGGCGATCACCGTGGCAGCAGGCAATACGGCGGCAATAGCGTCTTCGTTGCCGACGCCATTTTGCATGCTTAAAAGTGCGGGCGCGGGTGCACCGGTGCTTGCCAGGGCGTCGCTCAACTCTGCCAGTGCGGCGGTCGTGTCGTAACTCTTGACTGTGAGCACCGCCAGATCAAAGGCGGATTCGGCACGCGCAAACGCCTCGTCGATGCTACCAGCCGGGCGGATGTTGCGGACGATGTGTTGGCCCGTCTCGTCTGTGTAGCTCAGGCCGCGTTCACGCATGGCCTGGACAAAAGAGGCGCGGCCGGCAAGGGTCACGGTCTGGCCGGTGAGCGCAAGTTTTGCGCCGGCCAGGCAGCCGATCGCCCCGGCGCCAATGATGAGCGTGTTTAGTGACATGGTTGTGGACCGGTGGTCGTTTACTGTATACGCTGAGATCAGTTCGCGCTTGTCTAGATCGTAGAAACCGTAGGCCGCGGCAAGAATCTCCACGGGGTGCCGGCTGGGCAGGTGAGTGCCGTGTTCGAGTTGCCAGCGACAGGTCTCCGAATCGCAGGCCGAATAGCGCACATCCGTGCCCTGCTCGCCGACAAAGTCAAACAACTCCTCACCGACGTCCATGGCAATCTGGTATTTTTCTTGCTTGTACCCATAGGTGCCGGCGATGCCACAGCAGCGGGCATGCGATTCGCGGACATCCAGACCGGGAATGAGCGCCATCAATTCCAGCGCCGGCTTGCCGACCCGGTGGGCGCGCATCTGGCAGGGTGCGTGATAGGGCAGGACGAGATTCAAGGGTTTGAAATCGGTGCGGAATTCGCCCTTCTCATGCAGTTCCCGGAGCCATTCAAACAGGTCCCACGTGGCCATCTTGAGCGCGTCTGAACCTTCATCGTGTAGGTCAAGCAATTCAGGCGCCTCTTCCTGCAGCGTCAGCGTACAACTGGTGCTGGTGCCGATGATCGGGAACCCGGCCCGCGCATAACTGCTGAGGTGGGCCACATTGTTCTTGTGGTACTTTTCGGCGGCGCCAAACTCGCCGTTGGAGAGCAATGGCAGCCCGCAGCAGTTCTGGGTCGTCGGTACGATGACCTCATAGCCGTGGTGTTCGAGGACGGCGACCGTTGCCCGGCCGATGAAGGGCTCGTAGTACATCGTCGCACAGCCGTGGAAGTAGACGACCTTCTTGTCTGACTTCAGCCGTGTGCGCGCCGAAGCCCGCAGCCAGTCTTGGAAGGTGCCGGTGGTGCTCCAGGTTGGGAGGGGCGCCTCGCGGGCAATGCCCATGATCTTTTCCGCCAGGACGCGGCTTAGCCCATTTTGGAGCGCAAAGTTGGCCAGACCCGGGGCGATACTGCCCAGTTTACCGAGCGTCTCGTTGCGGCCGAGCAGCCGGTTGCGCAGGGGCAATCCATGCTCCGCCACGATCTCTGCGCGTGCTCGCGCATTCAACTCGGCGATCTTGACGCCGGTGGGGCAGACCTCGTTACAGACGCGGCAGCCGGAGCAATAGTCCACGGAATGATCCGGGCTGTGCGGTTGGCCGTTTTCACGGAAGCGCTGCGCCTGTGGTCCGACGTATTTGGGACCTGGAAAGAGGTCGGTTACGGCGGCTACAGGGCAATAGCTGGTGCAGATATTGCATTTGATGCACTCGTCTAGCGAGTGGTCTACGGATTCCCAAGCGATGGGCGCCATGTGCAATTCACCTCGTCGTCAACGATTCGACTGCTGCCATTGCGGTCGAGATTGCCAGCCCTTCCAGGCTGCGTTCTTGGATTGGGTCGGCGCCGGCTAGAAGGCCGCCGGCCGCCCATAGATTGCGATATACGATTTTGCCATCTGCGTCTACCGGCTGCCAACGCTCGTTGACGGCCACGCCGGTGGAGAAGACGGGTTGGCCGGCCGGGTCAAAGAACTGTGGCCGGAACCACTGCCCTCGATCTTGTGGCGTCGTCAGCGGCAACTGGAAGACAACTTCCCAGAAGCGCCCCGTGTGGTCACTTGAGAAGCCGCCGCCGAGCACGCCGCCGGTCGCCAGGAGGAAATTCCGGGCGCGATGGCGGATGGGGCGCGAACTGGTCGAAGTTTCGACCCATTCGATGGCGTCGCCGGTGGCATTGAAGCCAATGGCCTCCATGCCGGCCTCGACCCGCACCCCAACCTGATCGAGGCGGGTGCGGAGCGCGGCGGTCAGGCGTACGCCCGGCACGCTTGGCGTGAGGGTCGGGATTTCAAAGATCGTGGCGCCGGTGATCCGAGTCAGCGCCTCCATCACCTGGGTATGTGCGCGCAGACCGAGGATTGCGGGCAGGCCGATGCGTTCGCCGGGTTGGACTGCGCTCTTGAGCGCCACACCGAGCGCCGTCTGCCTTGCCGGGTCATCGAGCGCCTCGGCAAGGTGCACCGTATTGGCATCATGGCGGTCCGTGAGGGTGATCTGCGGGAGCAGCACGCTGCGCGCCGGTTGGCCTTGCGCGGCAAGATTGTCGGCCAGCAACTGCGGATAGAAATCGCGCACGCCGTCAAAGCCGGCGATGAGCATCGGCTGGCGGCTGGCCACATCTCCTGCAAATTGCGCTTTGGGTGCGAGATAGACCGGGCGGAATGCGCCCACCGGTGATGGCAACAGGGTATTGCGATCCGGGTCGGCATTTGCGGCATAGGGCAACCCCAGCGCTACGGTCCATGCCTGAAACGCATCCAGATCGGCTTTGATGCGCTTGGCGCCCAGCCGGTGATAGGGGTGTGCGGCCGGCAGGCTCTGCCAACCTTCCCAGGGGTTTTTCGCCGCGACCGGTGAAGGCGCGGGATAGCCCATGACATCCACCGTTGCGGCGCTCCAATGCAGCGAACCCAGACCCTTCGCAATGACCTTCACTTTTAGACCTGACTCGGCTGCCCGGAGGGCGGCGGTCAAGCCCGTCAAACCTGCGCCAATAACAAGAAGATCCAACATAGCGTCACCAGACTTTAGCGACCATCGATAATAGGTTGACCATCTATTCGCCTGCCCCTGGCGTTGTGTCGAATTGCCAGAAATCGGTCAAAGGACTCTGGCTTTCGCTTCTGGGCAAGTGATCTGCGTTCATTACACTCAGATAGATCAGTTCGTCAAGCCGTTCCTGTTTCAGTTGTTGGCCCCACAGGATAGGCGTCACGCCACGCCAGCGTTCCTGGAGAAAATCGTGCAGGAGCAGATTCGCATCGGCGAGCGAGGCGCCGGCCGTCATCTTGACTCGATGCGGGGCGTCGACATTGTGCGCCGGCGATTGAAGATGCGCAACATCCCAGATTTGGGGGCCGGTGTCCGCATTTGTGGGCTGAATGGTCGTGGGCATCGCCTGATTGGCGGCGCCCTGCGTCTCGTGCTGCATCTGGTGGATGACGCCGACTGCGCGATAGGTGCAGAATCCGCCCTGGCAGGGGCCCATGCCGAGCCGGGTGTCGCGGCGCAGATCGTCCAGGGTGACGGTCGGGTTCTTCAAGACCGCTTGCTGTAGCATGGCGCGCGTGACGAGTTCACACTCGCAGATCAAGTCACTTTGGAGGTGGTGCTCCTCGACGGCATGAAGACGGTGCCCCAGCCAGTAGTGGCCCTGTTCGACGCCCGGCGCCTGGGTCTTGGCCGTCAGGCAGGGGCGCTCGGTCCCCAGTTGCTTGCAGGCCATGTCCATTGTCGTCTCGGCCATGAGCCGGAAGGTCGTCCATTTGCCGCCGGTAATCGTGAGGAAGCCGCGGACGCCATCGCGCGCCTGGTGGTCGAGCAGGGTGAGGGCGCGGGTTGCGTCGCGGCTCTGTCCGGTGAAACCCTCCTGGTAGAGTGGCCGGACGCCGGCCCAGGCGCGTAGGACGCGCGCCTTGCTGATGCCGGGCACCAGCTTGTCGCCTTCATCGAGCATCAACTGCACTTCCCACGGATGGATGCGAAGCGGTTCCGGGTCGGCGACCTTTTCATCGGTGGTGCCGATCACGGCGACGGTATGCGCCGGGACGATGATATCGCCGTCGGCGGGCATCTTGCAGCGATTCACGACAGTGTTGACCACACGATGGTTCATGGCCACCATGACGCCCTTGCCGGGGATGACTTTTACTTCGATGCCGGCCAATTGGGCGATCTTGCCGGCCCAGGCGCCGGAGGCATTAATGACCATCGCTGCGCGGATGATGAAATCCTCGCCGGTGACCTTGTCGGTCACCTGAGCGCCCACGACGCGGCGGTCGCCGTCGCCGCCTTCAACCAGCAGGCCGACGACCTCGTGATAGATCAGGATGGTCGCGCCGGCTAGTTGGGCGGCTTGCGCCGTGGCGTGGGTAGCGAGGAAACTGTCGGCCGCGCCATCGGGCACTTCGAAGACCCGGCTGATGCGCCGGTTGAGCAGTGGTTCACGGCGAAACGCCTCTTTAAGCGGCAGTTCCTGGCAGGGGACGCCGGTTTGTGCGCAGGCGGCTTTGAACTTGTCCGGATAGTCGCCTTCGTCCTCTGGGGTCACGACGAAGAAGCCGCCCGTGTCTTCGATGCAATGGGCGTGGGTATAGCGGAGCACCCGGTTCTCTTCGATGCACTCGACTGCGCTGCGCGGATCTTTGACGACGTAGCGGCCGCCGCTGTGAAGGAGCCCGTGGTAGCGGCCTGTGGTGCCGTGGGTCAGATCGCGCCGCTCGACGAGGATGGTGCGAAAGCCGCGCAAGGCTGCGTCCCAGGCAACGCCGGCGCCGGTCGAGCCGCCGCCGATGACCAAGAGTTCGGTTTCGATCTGTTTCATGAGCATCTCGCTGCGAGCCAAGGGTGACCTGGCGGCTGGTAGGTGATCGGTGTTTGCAGTAGTAGTGTACGTCTTGCGATCAGGTGGCGCAAGTTGGGATGTGGGTGCAATGTGCGGGTCGGATGGCATTTGACAGCGTGTCTGTTTGAGTTGGTGGAGTGGGACGAACTGATACGATCCCGCCAGCAGTTGGAAAACTCCAGATTTCCTCTAGAGATTTACGGCCGACCACCCAGCCACATGCCGGTCATGCTAACCTCAAGACAAACCCGGACATGACATGTCATGCCCCAATGGGGCGGTAAGACTCAGTGACTCTGCAGGACGTAAGGATGATCCGCAGTGAGGCACGATGCGGTACGCAAAACGACTGAAGGTGTCAATGCCACAAAGCATTGGTCTCAACTCGCTGCGGCCCAAAAAGCAATTCACGCCGAAGGCTTTGGGGGCAGATGTGTCACGGCGGGCCGGCGGCGCGGCGCTGCTAGCGAAGCATCATGGATCACCACGGTGATGGTTTGAACCGGTATTCTAACGCCGATGAATACCAGCAACTATTTCTTGAACATATTAAACCGCGATCTGCGTTTTTCCCTCAGGTGCGCACAGACATGGCTGATGGTAGGCATGGACACTGGAGTGGTTGTGCAATATAATGAATCTGGGTCTTCGCACAAAACGATGTATCGTCACAACAACATCGAGGACTATCTGGTTTCGGGACGTAGTTGGTGGGTCGAGGTGGTATTTGGGGCGGTGACGCATGTCGAAAAGTGGTGAGTCGCCTGCATTGCTATTGCGCATCTATGCACAGCGCATCAAGAACCTAGATGCCAGTGAAGATCTTGAAACAGATGGCATTCTGGTGCTTTTGACGCGTAACGATTTGAGCGCGACCGATCTTGCGCCCCAAGAGCAGCGACGTCTTGCTGAACTTGACGAGGCATTGGTCAGACGGTGGCGCAAGGTGGCAAAGGCTTTGCCGAATCCTAATTTTCAAGATCGCTTGCACTGGTGGTGGTTTCTGTACGAAGGCCCGCAGGTGCGAGAGCGGGTCCAGATCGAGGCTATCGTTTGACCGCCACCCGATAAGTGCCTTTTCAACAGTGCGACGCACGGACGGCAGAGGTCGATCGCGTGGATCAAGTGCGACGCACGAGCGGGTGTGCAAGGGTCATGCGGGCGGGGTAGCGGTTAGTTGGCGCAGGGCGACTTCGACCAGTGCGCGGACCGCATCGCCGCTGCTGAGGTTCAGCGCACGCTGGGCAAGGCGGCGCGCGACGGGGACCGTCAGCCGGCCGATCAACTGTTTTGTGGCGGGAATGCTTGCCGGCGCCATGCTGAATTCATCCAGCCCCAGACCCAGCAGAATCGGAATTGCTTCCGGTTGGGCGGCCATTTCACCGCAGAGACCACACCACCGGCCGTGGGCGTGGGCCGCGCGGATCACCGCGTCAATCTGACGCAACACCGCAGGATGCAGCGGGTCGGCGAGCGCCGCGACGTGGGCATTGCCGCGATCCGCAGCGAAGGTGTACTGCGTCAAATCATTGGTGCCGATGCTGAAAAAGTCCACTAGTGGCGCCAGTTGATCCGCCATCATGGCGGCGGATGGAATTTCGACCATGATGCCGAGGGGTGTATCGCGGCGATGGGGGACACCGGCGGCAGCCAGTTCATCGGCTGAGGCTCCCACGAAAGCCTGCGCCTGGCGAATTTCATCGGCGGTGGCGATCATGGGGAGCATGATGTGGATGCTGCCGTGCACCGCCGCCCGCAACAGCGCACGCAGTTGCGTCTTGAAGAACTCGGGCATGGCCAGTTGGACGCGAATGGCGCGCCAGCCCAAAAATGGATTGGCCTCATGCGGCAGTTGCAGATAGGGCGCCGGCTTGTCCCCGCCGACGTCGAGGGTGCGAATGATCAACGGCCGGGCGCCGAGTTGCTCGGCGACCTGGCGATAGATGGTGTACTGCTCTTCTTCGGAGGGCGGCAGGCTGCGTTCCTGAAAGAGGAACTCAGTGCGCAGCAAGCCGACCCCTTCGGCGCCGGCCTGGAGGGCGATGGTGGCGTCGGCCGCCGCACCGAGGTTGGCGACGACCTCAACGCGCAATCCATCACGGGTGCAGGTTGGGCGCTGCGCTGCGTGCCATGCTTCCGTCCTGGCTGCGGCCGCGCTTTGCTGCGCAGTCACAAAGGCCGTGTAGGTCTCTGCATCCGGTGCGACGACGACCTGGCCGCGAAAGCCGTCGATGGCCAGCGGGTCACCCGTCTGCACCTGGTGTAGCAGCGCTTCCCCAAGCCCGACGACGGCGGGTATGCCCATGCTGCGCGCCAGAATCGCGGTATGGGCGTTTGGACCCCCGGCGGCGGTGCAAAAGGCGGCGACGCGCGTCCGGTCCAACCCGGCGGTGCGTGAGGGCGAGAGATCATGGGCCACAATGACCGCGTTGGCCGGGAGAAGGGTCGTCTGTTCTAGTTCGCCCAGCAGGAGGCGCAACACGCGGCGGCCCACATCCATGATGTCGGCGGCGCGCTGATTGAAGGTTGCGCCGGCCATTCTGTGGAAACGGTGCGCCAGCGTCGAAAAGGATTGTTGCACGGCAACCGGCGCCGAGAGCCGGGCGTTCATGATCTTCGTCTGCAGTTCCGCCAACAGATCGAGATCCTGGAGTAACAGCGCATGGGCGCGGAAGATCATCGCCTGTTCCATGCCAAGCGTTTCATTCACTTGAACCGCCAATGATTCTAGTTCGACGGCAGCGGCTGCGATTGCGTCGTTGCACCGTTCCCATTCGACTTCGGGGGGCATCACCGGCGCATGCACAGCGGAATCGGGGACGGTGAGATCGGACTGCTCTACCAACACGACCGCTTCACCCACCGCAACCCCATGCGACGCTGCCAGACCCACCAGCACGGCGCGGCCGCTGTTTGCACCCGGTGGCGCGAGTTGGCCGGTGCTGGCGAGGGGCGGTGCGGCTTCGGCCACATCATGGGCGACGAGATCCGCCAAAGTATGCACGGCGCGTTCGGCGTCGAGACCGGTGGCGCTGATGCGGATCCGATGATTCTGTTCGATGGCGAGGCCAAGCAGTTGATTGAAACGCACTGCCTCGGCCGGCCCGCTGCCCGTGGTCAGGTTCGAGACTGTGACGTGGGCCTGGTATTGGGCCGCAGCCTGGAGAAAGCGTGCCGCCGGGCCAAAATGGAGACCGGCTGGATTCACGACGCGCACTTCCATGCAGATCTGATCCGCCGCGTCGGGTGCGTCTTGATGGATGGGATCCTCGGCATCAACCAGGACCGCGCGTTTTGCTTGCATGGCCTCTTCGGCTTCACGCGCCACTGCCGCAAGGTCCATGCCGATCGATGCCTGCACGGCTGCCGCCATGGCGCCTTCGATAAATGGTCCCACGCTTAAGATGACGTGGTGGGCTTGCTCGGGAGTCAGGAGATCGAGCGCCACTTTGCCGCTGACGACGGCACTGCCGAGATCCATCAGCACCAGGACGCCGTCACTGGAATAGACCGATTCAATGGCATCGGCGATGGCAACCGGATCGGTGCCATAGGGCTGAAAGGGATTGTCGCTGCCACCCACCGCCGCGATGACACCACGCCCCTGGATCTGTTGTTCTGCCAGGGACTTGACGGCTTCCGACAACTCGTGACTGTGTGAAACAAGGACGATGCTGACCATATATCGTGTTTGTGGTCTAGGAATCCACCCAATCGAAGGTGCGCGTGACGGCTTTCTTCCACTGCGCATACAGCTCCGTGCGTGCCGTGTCGTTTTCTGAGGGGCGCCAGATGCGATCCTGGCCCCAATTTGCCCGGATGTCATTTTCGTTGTTCCAGAAGCCGACTGCAAGGCCGGCTGCATACGCGGCGCCGAGCGCAGTGGTTTCGGCGACCGTCGGGCGCACGACGGGCACACCGAGGACATCCGCCTGAAACTGCATCAGCATCTCGTTGAAGACCATGCCGCCGTCCACGTTCAATGTGGTGAGCGTCACCCCTGAATCCTGATGCATGGCGTCGAGCACTTCGCGCGTCTGGAAAGCGGTGGCTTCCAGGGCGGCGCGTGCGATGTGGCCGCGATGGACATAGCGGGTCAACCCGGCAATCACCCCGCGTGCATCACTGCGCCAGTAGGGTGCGTAGAGCCCGGAAAAGGCGGGGACAAAGTAGACGCCGCCATTGTCGTCGACGGTGCGCGCCAATGGCTCAATATCGGCGGAACTATCGATCAGCCGCAGATTGTCGCGCAGCCATTGCACCAGTGCCCCGGCGATTGCGATCGACCCCTCCAGGGCATAAACGGTGGGCGCCGCGCCAAACTTGTAGCAGACGGTTGTCAGCAGACCATTGTTGGAAGGCACGGGGTCAGTGCCGGTATTCATCAGCATGAAGCAGCCGGTGCCATAGGTGTTTTTGGCCTGACCCGCCGTCAAACAGGCCTGACCGACCGTCGCCGCCTGTTGGTCGCCCAGGTCGCCGCAGACAGGGATACGCCCACCAAAAGGACCGTCCGGGGTTGAATAGCCATAGAACGCCGGCTCGCTGGAGGGCCGGATCTCCGGCAGCATCCGGCGGGGAATATCGAGCGCGGCGAGCATGTCGTCATCCCAGTTGCAGGTTGCCAGATTCATCAGCATGGTGCGTGACGCGTTGGTGACGTCTGTCACGTGGGCGCCCCCGCGCGGCCCGCCCGTCAGGTTCCAAATCACCCAGGTGTCAATGTTGCCAAAGATTGCGTCGCCTGCGGCGACCGCATCCTGTAGTCCCGACACGTTGTCGAGCATCCAACGGAGCTTGGGGCCAGAGAAGTACGTGGCGAGTGGCAGGCCCACCCGGTCGCGGAATCGATCCTGGCCTTCCTGCTTGCCCAGTTCGGCGATGAGTTTGTCCGTGCGGGTATCCTGCCAGACGAGCGCGTTGAAATAGGGTTTGCCGGTCTTGCGGTTCCAGACCAACGTCGTCTCGCGCTGGTTTGTGACGCCAATCGCGGCAATGTCGCGGGCCGTGGCATCGGCCTTGTTCAGGGCCGTCCGGATGACGGTTTGGGTGCGATCCCAGATTTCGAGCGGATCATGCTCCACCCAACCTGGTCGCGGATAGATCTGGGTGTGCTCCAGTTGGTGCACACTGACGACTTCGCCACGGTGGTTGAAGAGCATGCAACGGCTACTCGTCGTGCCCTGGTCGATAGAGGCAATGTACTTGGCCATAGCGCATCATTCCCGGTGAATGGTTTGATTTATTGACAGACGGTTTCGGCGAGTGCGCGGATCAGCAGCCAGGTTGAAGTCGCGCCCGGATCCTGGTGACCGATGCTGCGTGGCCCCAGGTAGCTGGCTCTACCCTTTGTCGCTTGCAGCGGGATCGTAGAGAGCATGCCCCGCTCGGCGCCTGCTGCGGCGGCGTTGAGCGCCTGGCAGTCGTCTAGTTCGGCGGCAAGCGCAGAACGCAGGGCAATCAACGCCGGTGAGAGCGCGTCAACGAGGGTTTTCTCGCCGACTTGCGCACTACCGCGCTGTTGGATGCCGGCGAGGCCGGAACTGAGCGCCACCTCAAGTTCGGCGACAGAGAGCTCTTCTTTCAGTGCTGATGCGGCAGCGAGGCGGATGAAGAGGGTGCCGTAAAGGGGACCGCTGACGCCACCCACCTTTGAAAGCAGCGTCATCCCGACCATCTTGAACAGGCCACCACAATCCAACTGCGCTGTTTCGGGCAGGCGCTGCAGCACCTCGGCGAAGCGATCCATGTTGACGCCGTGGTCCGCGTCGCCGATTGCGGCATCCAGTTCGGTCAGGAAGTTGGCGTTTTCGGCGATTAGCGTTGCGTAGCGCCGGATCCAGTCAAGCAACTGAGACTTGGTGATCATAGGTCATTTACCAATGCAGGGCTGGGGTATGGACAGGCGCATCCCAGAAGCGCAGCAACTCGTCGTCTACATGCAGGAGCGTGACCGAACAGCCCGCCATCTCCAGCGAGGTGATGTAGTTGCCCACCAGGTTGCGTACAATCGCCACGCCATGCTCTTTGCAGATTTCCGCCAGTCTGCGGAAGACGATGTATAACTCGATCAACGGTGTGCCGCCCATGCCGTTGACCATGGCGATCACGCGACTGCCGGAAGGAAATGGCAGGTCGCCGAGGATGGTTTCCGCCAATTGCGTCGTGATGGTGTCGGCCGTCGCCATTTTCACGCGGGCGCGACCCGGCTCGCCATGAATGCCGATCCCCATTTCGACGTCGTCATTGCCCAATTCGAACGTCGGACGGCCGACCGCGGGGAGTGTGCACGCCGTCAGTGCGACCCCCATGCTTCTCCCCTGTTCGTTGACTTTTCGGCACAGCGCCGGACTTCATCGAGCGAAAAGCCTGCCTGCGCGGCGGCGCCGCAGATCTTTTCTGCGAAGACAGTTGCACCGACTCCCCGGCGCCCGGCCGTGTAGATGCTGTTTTTCACGGCGACGTCATCGTCGATGACGGCCATGGCCAGGTGCATGCCTTCGGCGCGCCGAATTCTACCGCCATCTCGAAGTTCAATAGATCGCCGGTGTAGTTCTTGACGATCATCAATACGCCGGCGCCCCCATCGACCGCACGCGCCGCCGCGAGAATCTGATCGGGCGTCGGCGACGTGAAGACGGCGCCTGGGCAGGCGGCATCGAGCATGCCGGCGCCGACATACCCGCAGTGCAGTGGTTCGTGCCCGCTGCCACCGCCTGAGACGAGCGCCACTTTCCCACGCACCGGTGCATCCGCACGAATGACGAAAGCCGGTTCAAAGTGGACGCGCAACAGGGTTGGATAGGCGTGGGCCATCCCCTCAAGCGCCTCGGTAACCACCGCGTCAGGGCGGTTGATCAGCTTCTTCATGTGGCTTTGCGTTCGCGTTCGTCGTACCCCAACATCTCACGCAGCAACCTGCGGGCGCTGATGGCAGCCAGTGCCCGATGGCTGATGCGATTTTTTACCGCCGGCAGCAATTCTGCCATGGTTGCGCTGTAGGCCGGCACATAAAAGACCGGATCGTAACCAAAACCGTAGGCGCCGCGCGGCTCATCCAGAATGACACCCTCGATCGCGCCTTCCACTGTGTAGACCGGCCCAGCGGGAACTGCAATCGCCACGACGCAGCGGAAGCGCGCGGTGCGCTGGTCTGGACCAAAGGTAGACAGTGCGGCGAGGAGCCGGCGATAGCGGTCAACGTCGTTGAGACCCGGGCCACCGTACCGGGCGGAGAACACACCTGGTGCGCCATCCAGCGCATCGACCTCCAGCCCACTGTCATCGGCCCAGGTGAGATGGCCGCTTAAACGTGCATAGGTTTCCGCTTTGAGCGCCGCATTTTCGGCAAAGGTAGTTCCGGTCTCCGCCACTTCCAGGTCGATCTGTTCTGCATCCAGCCACGTAACGGTCAAGGGCAGATCCGCCAGCAACTCGCGGTACTCAAGAATTTTGCCCTGGTTGTGCGTAGCGACCAATAATGTTCGATTCATCATACGGTGTAGGAATTGTTGGGTCCTCTGGTTTTAGTCAGCCCCAATGCTATCATATAATGCCTGTCGTTGGTAGCAGCCGCGGACGCGACCGTCCACACCGGAGAGGGATTCAAGTCATGGTTGAGTCGTATCACCCTTTGAGGATCTTCTGCGGTTCGGCCCACCCCGAGCTTGGCCAGGAGATTGCGGGCATCCTGCATGTGGATCTAGGCAGAGCCATGACCCGGCGCATGCCAGACAGCGAAATCCATGTGATGGTCGACGAGGTCGTACGTGACCAGGACATCTTCCTCGTGCAGCCCTGCTCTGAGCCTGTGAACGACCATCTGATCGAGGCGATCCTCTATCTAGATGCGTTTCGGCGGGCAAGTGCGCACAGCGTCAGTGTGGTGCTTCCCTATTTCCCGTATGCCCGCCAGGAACGGATGGCAAAAGGCCGCGAGGCGATCAGTGCACGCGTGGTGGCCAATATGCTGGAGATGGCGGGGGCCAGACGCGTGGTTTATGTTGATATTCACAATCGGGCGATCCAGGGCTTTTTCAACATCCCGGTTGATCCGCTCAGTGCCTTGCCGTTGATCGCCGACTACTTCCGCAAGCCGGAATTTGAGCAGGCGGCTATTGTCAGCCCGGACACCGGGCGCGCCAGTCTCGCCGGCAAGTATGCCGAGTTGCTGAACTTGCCGCTGGTGGTCATGCACAAGCGGCGCACGAGCGCCACCACCACCGAGACCACCGCCGTCGTGGGCGAAATCGAAGGCCGCCGGCCGATCGTCATCGACGACGTCATGGCGAGCGGCAGCGTGCTCAAGCAAATCGACGCCCTCTATGACGCCGGTGCGGCGGGTAAAGCCTGTTTTGCCGTGACGCATCCGGTCTTGCTGCCGACTGCATTGAAACGGCTTGACGAGGATGAGCGGATCGAGCGGCTGGTCGTGACAAACACGATCCCTGTGCCACCGGAGAAGCGGCACCAAAAACTGGTGGTGCTCTCGGCGGCGCCATTGCTGGCGGACATCATCTACCGCATCTACAAGGGCCAGAGCATTTCCGAGCAGCTTGTGCTTTCCTGAGCACCATGAACTGCGCAGCGCCTGTGCAGGATAAGGAGTGTGTCGCTTGTTTGGTCGATCAACACGGCCCGAACCGGATGCTATCGACGTTGTCATCGGTCCCCGCGCCACCTTTACGGGCAGCTTGCAGTGTGATGCCAGCATCCGCATCGATGGCGCCGTCGACCAGGGGCGGATCGTCACGCCGGTCAATGTGATTATCAGTGACACCGCCAATGTACAGTGCGATATTGTCGCCAAGACGGTGAGCATCCGGGGCCGGTTCAAGGGGGTCATTCAAGCCGACCGTGTGGAGATGCTGGATGGCAGCCAGGTGCAAGGCGTCTTGAACGTCAATAGCTTCTACATGGAAGAGAACGCCGTGCTGCGGGCGGCAGTCAATATACGCAGCGATGCAGCCACCGATCTCCGCCCGCCACAGCCGCCTGAACAACCTACCATTCCCGTTGTCACCCCCACCCTTCCATCAGGGCAGTGAAGAGGATGCGCCCTCGATGGATTCACTAATTCGTCAAACAAAGATGATCTGGAGCAACTGAACAGATGAGTGAACGAACTGTAGCATTCCGAGACAAGCAATTGATCGTGACGGGCGCGGCCCTCAAGCCGGGCGACAAGGCGCCGGAAGTGAAGTTGGCGACCGGTTTTCTGGCCGCGTCCAATCTACTGGGCGATAGTGCCGGTAAAATTCGCCTGATCAGTGTGGTGCCAAGCATCGACACCAGCGTGCGACCTACCAGGCGCGACGGATGAATGAAGAGGCGTCGAAGCTGGGTGAACAGGTTGTCATTTTGACGGTCAGCGCCGATCTCCCGATGGCCCAGAAGCGCTGGTGTGGCGCGGCCGGCGTTGACCGCGTCGTGATGTTGTCAGATTATATGGGGTTGCCCTTTGGCCATGCGTACGGCACGTTCGTGGCTGACCTGGGTGTCGACCAGCGGGCAATGTTTGTGGTCGACGGCGCGGATGTCGTGCGCTATGTGGAATATGTGCCGGCGATTGGCCAGCATCCGGACTATGAAGCCGCATTGACAGCCGTACGCAGCCTGCTATAGACTGGACAGGCGCTGAGCTCTGAAAAGGGCTCAGCGCCAATGGTTAACCTGATGTCACCCCTTGGACTTCGGATCTACTTTCCCGCGGAACTGCGATCTGGTTAGCAGTGCCCTTGGCAGCGTTGATCGGGTATGTTTTGGGGTCAATTCCAGTTGGTCTTTGGGTGACGCGCATGTATGGCGTCGACATCCGCAAGGTCGGCAGCGGCCGGACGGGCGGCACCAACGCGTGGCGTGCGGCGGGGTTGAAGGCTGCCATCCCCACGATCATCGGCGATGCCATCAAAGGCGTCGTGGCCGTGCTGCTCGTGCGCTGGCTCTTTCAATTGGCATTTCCTGAGCCGGACGTGATGAACGTGGATGAAGCCACACAGCGGGCATTGATCCTGAACCTGAGTGTTGCGCTCGCCGGTGGCTGCGCCGTGTTGGGGCACAATTGGTCGTTCCTGAACGGCTTCAAGGGGGGCGCCGGCGGGATCACGACGGCCGCCACCACACTGGCGATCTCACCGCTCGTGGGTGGGATGAGCATCATCATCGGGGCCTTTGTCATCTGGTGGGCGCGCATCTCATCGGTTGCCACCTTCACCGTTGGGGTCTGTGCCTTTGCCATGTTCTTGATCTTGGCGGCGCAGGCGTTTCGCCGTGGCCCTATGCCATCTATGGGGTCATCGTGTTGGTTGCGGTCACGGTTGCGCTACGCTCCAATCGTGAGAAACTGCGCGAGCAGAAAGAGCGTATCATCAGCCTTTGGTAGCTGCTGCGTGCGAGGTGGCTTGTTCCAGCCATCTCGCCACATCCGCCGGCGCCAGTGGGCCGCCATGGCCAACGTAGATCTGGCGTGGTTTGAGCGCCAGGATCCGGCGTATGCTCGCCAGCAACTGGTGGCGACTTGTCACCGTATAGGGCCACTTGGGACGGCTGCCTTGCAGCTTGCCGCCCAGTGCGCCACCGATCAGGACGTCGCCTGCGATCACATCCCCATCCTCCAACAAGAGTGAGATCGATCCGTCGGTGTGACCGGGGGTGAAGATCACCCGGCCGGCCACACCGTATGGGGCCAGTGATATTTCCTCGCGTACGATCAGATCGCAGTGGACCGGTGAAAACGGCTTGTTGACGAATGGGAGCAGGATGCGTGCTTCCAGGCTCGTGAACTCGCTGTGTGGATTGCTGCCACTGCGGGCGATGAAGTCATCCAGCACATGAATGGCAAAGGGCGCGGTGGTCAGCGGTCGCAGGGCCGCCGATGAACCCACATGGTCGGCATGGCCGTGCGTGTGGATGACCAGCGCGAGATCCGCCGGCGCCACCCCGGCCGCTGCCAACGCCGCGGTGAGGCGGGGGAGGTCGCCCGGTGCGCCCGTGTCGACCAGCACCGGGCGTTCGTGCCGGATCAGGTAGGCCGTGGAAATGGACAGTCGAATCCGCGTGATGGTGGGTGTGTCTGCCATACCTGTGGCTCCGTCTGCGTCGATGATCTACGTTGCGGCGTGACGTTTGTTCAGTTGTCCATTGTAACCACATTGGGCTGGATGGACCGTGTGCGCGGCATGGGCGCCAGCGTGATCAGGGCGATGGCGAACAACGTGGCGCCAAGCCAGGCGGCCGCAGCCAGCAAGGTCGTTGTATCGGGGGCGATCAGCGGCTGTCCGCGCAGCGCCTGCCAGGTGACAAGCAGGGTGAGGCCCAGATAGCTTGCGCCAGTTGTCCAGACGAGCGCCAATCGCTGGGTCTGGGTGAAGCGGCGTCTGGCGCCCGGTCTTGATAGCACAAAAGCGACAAGCGGCAGCAGTTGCATGGCATGCAGACCGACGAAGTGACCGATGCGGAGATCGCCGCCGACGGTGCTCCACCCGAGGAAGGGCAGGCCAGGACCGCCGTCTGGAACGCCGACGCTGTGGGCGCCCACGTTGGTGAGCGCGGCGCCGGTCTGGAGCGCAGCCAGTTGCGCCGGGGTGGGGGCCGAGGTCATGTAGACCCCCACGGCGATCCCCGTGAGGGAAAGGAGGACGCCAAGGCGCAGACCCCAGGCGATGACCGGGTCCGGCATCCGCTGAAAGAGGAGCCAGATCGCCAGGAGCAGGTTCATCACCGCGACGAGGCTGATCATGGCGCCCATGATCGAAAAGACGGCAGCATCGAAGGGCGTCGAGACGTTGAAGTGACTGGACGTGCCGCGGGCCACCTGCATTGTGATCAACACGATTTCGATCATCAGCCCTGCGGCGGTGATGTTGGCGGCCAGTTTGACCCAGCGCCGGCGGCCCTGGACCAGCGTGAGGAGCCAGAGGAAGGTGGCGGTGTAGACGGCGATCGAGAGCGAGAATTTGAGCGGCTTGACCCAACCGTTGACCCCGGTGATGGCGACTGGATCGAGCCACATGAGCAGCAGCAGGATCGGGACGAGGGCGAGATTGAGCAAGATCGTGATCGTGAGCGGTGCGCTGAAGGACCAGGCGCTGCGGAGCAACGTGGCGGGTCCGGAAGGGTTTGACGGGTGTTGCTGAGTCATCGGGTTCTCCTAAATTGATACAAAACGGTGCAAGCAGTCCAGGGTTCGGGCGTATGTCAAGGCAGGTCAGCCTGCGGCAGGCGCCGGGGTGGTGGTCCGTGTGGCGACGAGGCGCAGCCCCAGGTAGAGCAGGAGGCCGAGGGGCCGACCATCAGAATCAAGAAGAGCGTGGGCGACGCCAGCCAGGCGCTGATGTTGCGTTGGCGGCTGTCGAGATAGGCCCAGCGGCCGACGAAGAGGTCGAAGGCGAGAAAGTGGACCCAGGCGATGGTGGCGCCGGCCGGCGCGCCGAGCGCGGTGGCGATGGCGTCCAGTTGTGGGTTTGCCAGCGCCGGCAGCAGGGCAGGCAGGTTGGGGAGCACCAGCAGGGCATAGAGGGCTGCGGCGGGCACGACGACCCAGAGGGAGGCGAGGATGCGTTGGGTCCAGCGCCAGTGGGGGAGGAGGATCATAAGTAGCCAGAAGGGCATGACGAGCAGATTGCTGAGTTGGAAGATGGTTGCCATACAGGTCTCCGGTATGAATATGTGTCAATTTATGAACGATGTTCGGATTATAAAGATGTTTGAGGGTTGTCAAGAGGAGGATTGGGGAGACAGGGAGACAGGAGACAAGGAGACAGGAGACAGGGAGGCGGAGACTGGGAGACACCGGGAGACAAAGGAGACTGGGAGGGCGCGCATTGTAGCTACGGCTTGTAGCCGGTGATGGTGGTGGAGAATTCAGGTGGCGGCGAGGCACGAAGCACTACAGCGGATTTCGGACCGGAACGGATTTGGGGGTCCTGGCGGGTGGGTTTTGTGTGCGTTGCCGGGGCGGGCATATCACCGGTTGCGTGCGACGCATGCACTGGTGTCAGGTCAAAGGCCTGGGGTTGAAACCCCGGCTAAAAGCGCAAGTCCACCTGCGTGGACTGCTTGACGTGCATGGCTCTGCTTGACTCCTCCGCGCACTCCGCGATATCTCCGCATCTCCGCGTTGATTTTTTCCTCCCGCGTCAACTACCAACGCGGAGGCGCAGAGAAAACGCGGAGAGGGGAGAGGGCGCAACTGATCATGCGTCGCACCTGGAGGAGGCAGCGCAGTGGGGCGCCGTACTATGCTGTAAACGCGAGGCGGACCCAGAGGGGGCGGTGATCGCTGGCTTGCGCTGCCGTGGAAGATGCCCGCTTCAACGACTGTGAAGCCTTTGGCGAAGATGTGGTCGGCGGTCACTTTGATGCCGCGTTTGTAGAGTGTCGGTCCATCGGCGGAGACGTGTTCCAGCCCGCGTTCAGCCAGGGCGCGGCGCAACCGGCGAATATCGCCTCGGTTCACCGTGTTAAAGTCGCCACCGACCACAATGTGATTCGCTTCCTCGCCGCCGGCATCGGCCACCGCGTGGTGCTGGGCGCGGCGAAAGGCAGGCAAGGTGAAGATGGTTTCCGTATGGGCACTGATCGCTGCCACTGTCCTGGCGCCGATCCGGACATTGGCCCTGGTTGCCGTGCGGACCATGCGGGAGGTCAGGCTGCGGTGTGGCAGGATCAGCTTTTCAGCCGCCTCAACTGGCCAGCGCGCCAGGATGGCGTTGCCAAAGTTGCGTCCGTGGTGGCGGGCGACTGCCGAAGGATAGTACACGTAATTGAGTTCAAGCGACCGCGCAATGGCCTCCGTGCCCGATTCATCCATCTCCTGCAGCAGTACGATATCCAGTGCGTGCTGTGATCGAAGCGCCGCCAGTTCCGTGGTGGCCTGGGCAACGGCGTGACCGTAGTAGATGTTGTATGAGACGACGTGGAGCGCCGTGGGCAACGCAGTTGCTGACTGAGGATCTGCTTCACGCTGCGGCGCGTGGTTGCCTGCAAAGCGCGGACCGGTCTGACTGTCATGATTCTGTGCGCGCCAGTTTGGCAACTTGCGCCTCATAGCAGCGGCGAGAGCAGCGACATGCCGGCGTTCCAGACGCGCTTCATCGCGCCGCTCGATGCGACGCCAGGCTGGCATTTGGCGATGTCATTGGCGAATAATTCTTGCGCAAAAATCGTGGCCAATTGGGGGCTTTCGAACTGCAACTCGATCTCTGGATTGTTGCGCAGCGAAAGCGCATCGTAGTTGAGCGTGCCCACCTGGACGGTCTCTCCGTCGCGTACCAGCACCTTGGCATGGACGACGGCGGGATACTCCCAGATTTCTATGCCGGCTCCCAACATCGCCGGATAGAAATGATGCATGGCAGCCGCGCATGCGACATTGTTGGGCTTGCCAGGCACAACCAATCGGACTTTGACGCCGCGTTGTGCGGCGGCGATCAGCGCATGAATCATCTTATGGTCGGTGATGTAGGGATTCATGATGTCGAGCGACTGCGTGGCATTTGCGACTTGTTCAAACGCGCCTTGCGATGCAACGTGCGCCCGCGTGCTGCCCTTGGCGCCGGGCACATTTTGGCGCACGCGCGCCGGGATGCGCTCCGCAACCGCCGGCAAGGGGTGGTCGCCGGCTTGCGTGTCCGGGGTGTCGTCCGAAAAGAAACTCGCCAGATCAGTTTCTGCCTGCGGTAGCGGCCCGCCGCGGCGCAGGAAACTGGCGAGAAAGAGCAGTTGCAATTGATGGACGAGTTCACCCTGGCAGCGCACGTAGACGTCGTGGAACTCGCCGTTGTAGAAATGGTCCTCGATGCCTGCCCCGCCGACAAACGCCGTCTGTCCATCGATCACAAAGAGTTTACGGTGGTCGGCGCGAGCAAAGCCGCCGGCGGTGCTCCGGCGTGTGCGCTGGGTGCCCAGGAGGCCCTCCTGTGGCCAGAGCGAGAGCGGGTCGTTGACGACAACCTGCACACCTGCTGCAACCAACTCGTCGTACATCGTGCGCACGCGTTTGAGGCGAAAGGCGCTGCCCAGCCGATCGACGATCAAGCGCACGGGCACCCCGGCGCGAGCTTTCTCTTCAAGCAATTCGCTGAAGCCAAAGCCGACAGTGCCGGCCTTGTAGCCAAACTGGATGATGTGCACCGAATGGTTGGCGGCAAGGATTGCGTCGCCAATGGCACGGAAGAAGGTCTCGCCTTCCACCATCAATTGGATGTTTTGGGCCCAGGTGGGTGGGAACTCGATCGCGGTGTCCGCATAGGTAAGCTGTGGTTTGGCTGCGAGCGCAGCCAACATTTGTGCATACATGGTCAGGGTCGCTTCTCCGATGATGTTTGGTTCAATTGGATCATACCATGTTGGATGCAGGGTGCAAGGGTGGAGGGGTGGTGACA
>JADJPH010000043.1 GCA_016713335.1 Candidatus Fredericiella danica
GATGGGACACAACGTGGCGGCGCAGGCGTTGTACGCTGCTGCCGGATTTGTAACCGCATATCAATATCACTATCGCGAGAAAGCGCTGGAAACAAGGGGAACGACATGACTACGATCTCATTTATGACCGCCAACTATGTTGCGCGGCAGATCGGTTACAACATGACCGAGGGGTGGATGCAGGGGGACAATGCCACCAACGCCTACTTTGAACCAATTGAAACCTATCACGCCCGCTTTGTTGATATGCTTGCCGAAATCAAGGGGCTTGGGTTTTCCGCGATTGACCTGTGGCTGGCCCACCTGAATTGGCGCTGGGCAACGGACGACCACATTGCGATTGCGAAGCAGGCGTTGCTGGATGCGAATCTGACGGTCGTCAGCCTGGCGGGCGGTTTTGGTGCGACGCGGGAAGAGTTCCACTGCTGCGTGCAGATTGGCCCGGGCGATGGGGTTGGCATTTTGGGGGGCGGTACGCCGCTGTTGCAGAGCGATCGCCCGGCGCTGGCGGCGATTGCGCGGGAGTATGGCGTTCGGTTTGGTTATGAGAACCACCCCGAACATTCCAGTGCAGAACTGCTGGAGAAGATCGGCGCCGGCGATGAAGACGTCATCGGGGCGTGCGTTGACACGGGCTGGTTCGGCACCCATGGCTATGATGCGGCGCAAGCACTGCGTGAAGTTGGCCCGCGGTTGATTCATCTGCATCTCAAGGATGTGGCCGCGCAGGGTGGCCATGACACGGTGCGGCTTGGCACCGGCGTGGTGCCGGTCAGGGAGTGTGTGGCGGTGCTCAAGGAGATTGGGTACACCGGTGGGATCAGCATTGAGCATGAGCCGGAGCATTAAAATCCAGGTTGGAATGTCAAGGCGGGGCTGAACTCAGGGGTGTTGAGGGAGTGGTTGGCAATGCGCCGCAAAAAGTGTCCAGCCGGAAAAATGGTGCACCGTGCATCAACTGACCCAGTGCGAGCGCTGAACACCAGCTGGCAGGGGGTAGGGTTGCGACGGCGGGCACCACCAGACGGAGCCTGGGAGGTGAAGCTTGCGGTGACAGAGTTTTGCACTTCAGGTGCTCTACAAAGTTGGTTCCGCAGCCTGAAATTTTGGAGTTGATCTTTGCACCTAAGTGGCGGATGCGCTATAGTGATTAAACTATTATAGAACGACGGAGCACCGGAGGAGTACCTGTTTGCCGGCGCCAGAGAGATGAGGTCATCGGCTGGAAGCCTCGTCCGCTCGGGTGGCAGGGAACGTTGCCGGGAAGGTCGGAACCGGGTGCGCCCGTTAAAGCGCCAGAGTGATGCGGAACCTTAGTTCTGCATAAACAAGGTGGTACCGCGGAGCCGCTTCGTCCTTGTCAGGATGAGGCGGCTTTTTTATTGTGGGCGAGTGCGGCGATATGGCAGACCCACGTCGTTTCCCGTGAACACGGGCAGATGAGGAGCGAACGATGGCTGAAATCAGCATGGCCAAAGCGTACAATCCAACTGAAGTGGAAGAAACCTTGTATGAGTGGTGGGAACGCCAGGGGTACTTCCGGCCCGAGCAACAACTCGCCAGCGGTCTCGCCGATCCGGTGCAACCATCGTTTGTCATTTCGATGCCGCCGCCCAATGTAACGGGCGCCCTGCACCTTGGGCATGCGATCACGAGTAGCATCGAAGACATGTTGACGCGCTATCATCGCATGCAGGGCGACCCGACCCTCTGGGTGCCCGGCACCGACCATGCCGGCATTGCCACGCAGAACGTCGTGGAGCGCCAGTTGGAGCGCCAGGGTATGAATCGCCATGCATTGGGGCGGGAACGCTTTGTGCAGGAAGTGTGGGATTGGAAACACGAATATCACACCCGGATTACGGGCCAGCAGAAACGCATGGGCATCTCCTGTGACTGGAGCCGTGAACGCTTCACCCTCGATGAGGGGTTGAGCGAGGCGGTGCTGGAAGCGTTCATTCGCCTTTACGAGGAAGGGTTGATCTACAAGGGCAACTACCTGGTGAACTGGTGCCCGCGCTGTATGAGTGCGATCAGTGACCTGGAAGTTGAGTACGAAGAGGTGACGGGCAGCTTCTATACATTCCGCTACCCCCTTAAGGAGGGTGGATATCTGGAGGTGAGCACGACGCGGCCTGAGACCATCCTTGGCGACACCGCGGTGGCTGTGAACCCGGACGATCCACGCTACAAGGATGTGGTGGGCAAGACGGCGATTGTGCCGGCATTGGGCCGCGAGATCCCGGTGATTGCCGACACGTACGTGGACATGGAATTCGGCACCGGTGCGCTCAAGGTCACCCCGGGCCACGATCCTAACGACTACGAAATTGCGAAACGTCACGGGCTGCCCATGATCAACATCATGAATCCTGACGGGACGCTCAATGAGCAGGCCGGCAAATATAACGGTCTTGACCGGTATGTGGCACGCAAAGAACTCTGGGCCGACATGAAGCAGGAGGGTCTGGTCGTGCGCGAAAAGGAGCACTCGCACCAGGTCGGCCACTGCTCACGCTGCTTCTCGGTGGTGGAGCCGCTTTTGAGCGAACAGTGGTGGGTGAAGATGGAGCCGCTGGCGGAACCGGCGCTGAAGGCCGTGCGCGACGGGGATATTCAGATCGTGCCGGCACGCTTTGAACGCACCTACAACCATTGGCTGGAGAATATCCGCGATTGGTGCATCAGCCGGCAACTCTGGTGGGGGGCATCGCATCCCGGTCTGGTATGGTCCTGATAAGACCCCTTTTGCTGCACGCAATGAGGCTGAGGCACAGGTGAAGGCGCGGGCCCACTACGGCAAAGAAGTTGCGTTGGTGCAGGACCCGGATGTGCTTGACACCTGGTTCAGCAGTGGGTTGTGGCCGTTCAGTACGTTGGGCTGGCCTGCGCAGACGCAGGATCTTGCGAATTACTACCCGACGAGCGTCCTGGAGACGGGATATGACATCCTGTTTTTCTGGGTGGCGCGCATGATCATGATGGGGTTGAAGTTCACCGGTGAGGTTCCCTTCCGCACGATTTACCTACATGGCCTGGTGCGTGACGAGCAGGGGCGCAAGATGAGCAAGAGCCTGGGCAACGCGCTTGACCCGCTCGATCTGATCCGCGATTACGGCACCGATGCCTTGCGTTTCACCTTGCTCACCGGTGGTACGCCGGGCAATGATCTGAAGCTGGCGATCAGCCGGGTGGAAGCGAACCGGAACTTTGCCAACAAGATCTGGAATGCCGCGCGCTTTGCGATCATGAAGCTGGAGGATGGGGCGCCGGTGGTGGACTGGACCGACCTGAACAGCCCGCAATACGTGTTGCCGGAGGCTGCGCTGCTGAGCCTGTCCGACCGGTGGATCCTCAGCCGCCTTGAAGAAGTTCGGCACGAGTCGACCCGCCTGATCGACACCTGGCAGCTTGGCGAGGCCGGCCGGCAACTGTACGAATTCCTCTGGAACGAGTATGCCGATTGGTATATCGAGGCCGCCAAGGTGCGCTTGACTGAGGGGGCGCCTGAAGAGGCGCAGGCAACCCGCCAGGTGCTGGCCTATGTGCTTGAGACGAGTCTAAGGTTGCTGCATCCCTTCATGCCTTTTGTCACGGAAGCGATCTGGCAGCATCTGCCGGTGATCGGTGGTTCGCGCGAAACGGGTGGCGCAGAGCGGTCGTTGATGGTGACGCGTTGGCCGGCGCCGACGGGGTGTCGTGACGGGCAGGCGGAAACTGATTTTGGGCGTCTCCAGGCAATTGTGCGCGGCATCCGCAACGTGCGCGCCGAGTACGATGTCCCGCCCGGCAAACGCATTCCGGCGCTGATCAGCGCCGGTGACTACACGGCCTTGTTGCAGGAAAATCTGCCGGTCGTCAGTTTCCTGGCGCGGCTCGATGGGGGGGCTTCGGCGGTGGAGCCGGAGATTCCGGCGCCCGGCAAGGCTGCCGTCATTGCCGAGGGTGGCGTGACCGTCTATCTGCCCCTCGCCGGACTGGTGGATTACGCCGCGGAACGGAAGCGTTTGCAGGGTGAGATTGACAACGTTGACCGGCAGGTGGCGCGCATTGAGGGCACGTTGGCCAACAGTGGCTTCACCAGCAAGGCGCCGCCCGAGGTGATCGAGCGCGAGCGGGCGAAGTTGGCGGAACTCCAGGGGCGCCGGCAGCAACTCGCGGAACGGCTTGCCGACGTGGGGTAATGGCGTGTGTGCTCGTGAAATTTAGTACAAAGATTGTGCGAATTTGACACAAATGCGCCGAGATAGATAGCATACGGTACGGCGAAAGCGTGAATTTGGCCATCGCTGTGAGGGTCTCAAATTGAGCCGCAAAAGCCTGGGAATTTGTGATAATTTTGACAAGCACCTGCGTATGCTATATTCCGGCCTTAGTTATCGACCCAATTCGGTGTTGCGGTGCGTGCGCGCAGTGCATGCCCTCCAAATCATGACTTGCTGCTCGAGAAAGTGACTTGCCCGCCAGAGTGAACCTCAGGTCGGAGCGCCAGCCGAGTTTCAGTAGAAGGAGACACGTCCCAATGGCGGATAATCAAGCAGAAGCAGTCGCAAGCCAGCCATTTGTGGCCCCCCCGATGGTGTATGTGGAGGAGACGCCGGAGCAAAAGGCGCGCAAGCAGATGAACCGGCGCGAGTTTCTCACCTATGCGTGGGGCGCAGCGCTCGGTGTGTTGGTATTGGAGACCGGCGCCGCCATGTTCGGGTTCATGTATCCGCGCTTCAAGGCCGGCGAATTCGGCGGTAATTTCTTCGTCCCTTTGAGCGCCCTGCCATCCACTGATGCCCCGCCGCAGGCCGAGACTGCCGGTAAATTCTGGCTCGTCAACACCGTTGACGATGGGCCGAAGGCACTTTACATGGTGTGCACCCATCTTGGCTGTCTCTATAAATGGGAGCCTTCCAACAATCGCTTCGAATGTCCCTGTCATGGCTCGAAGTTCAGCCGGGAGGGTTTCTATATTGAAGGCCCTGCGCCGCGATCATTGGACACTTTCCCGATCACCGAAGAGGCCGGCCAATTAGTAATCAATACTGGCAAGAAGATTCTCGGTGAGCCTGCGACCGTATCTCCGGCGGTTGCTGCGCCGGCATAAGCACCTGACCCTTGTGTGGGGTAATGGCGAGGGCTGAAAGCAGCTCAAGCGGCACGCAGTGTTGGCGTAGAGCGTGCCAGACAGCACCTGGTCTTCCTGGTTCGCTAATCTGAGGGAGTAGGATTCACATGGCGGTACAACCAGAAGTCAACGAAAAAAGGGGCATCGTGCGCACCGTGCTTGATGCCGCCGACGACATCTTTACCCGCGTCACCGCCGGGATTCCGGCCGGTGAAGTGCGCAGAATGTTGCGTGGCGAGGCGGCCGGTCGCCCCAATCCACGGTTAAAGCCACATTCTGAGGCATTCCTTCTTCACATCAAGCCCACCTATTATCACGACAGCGTGACGAAATTCACGCATACGTTCCGGTTGGGGTTGCTCTCGACGTACTTATTTTTTGTCGAGACCATTACCGGTCTGATCTTGATGATCTGGTATGCGCCGACACCGGAGCGCGCCTACACCGACATGATCCGCCTGTTGAGTAATGTGCCGTTTGGCATGTTCATGCGCGATATGCACCGGTTGGGCGCCGAGTTGATGGTGGCGATTGTCACCCTCCACATGGTGAGAACCTATCTGACGGGCAGCTACAAAGCGCCGCGCCAGTTTACCTGGTTCACCGGCGTCATTTTGCTGGTGCTCACCCTGTTCCTGAGTTTCTCAGGCTACCTGTTGCCCTGGGACCAGTTGGCCTACTGGGCTGTGACGATTGGCACCTCGATGGCCGAAGCGGTGCCACCTGCATTTGTGGGCGAAGCCGTGAACATGTTGGCCCGCGGTGCGCCCGATATCGGGGCAAATGGCTTGATGCGGTTCTATTTGCTTCATGTGCTGTTCCTGCCGTTGGCGCTCTTCCTGTTCTTCTTTGTGCACTATTACAAGGTCGTGCACTTCGGCATCAGCCTGCCCTCTGACGAGGAAGAGGTGGGGCAGGACACGGCAAATAAGGTGCCGGCTGACCGCCGCGTCTACTACCTCCCCGACGTGTTGATGGACGAAGCGGCATTCTTGATCGTCTTTACGATGGTGATGGTGCTTGCCGTTGCCTTTTTCTTCACGGCGCCGCTGGAGTCGATTGCCAACCCGCAGTCGACACCATTGCATACAGTGGCGCCCTGGTACTTCTACTGGTTGCAGGGGCTGCTAAAGATTGCCGACAAGGCCATTGCCGGTGTCTATATTCCGGGTATCTTGCTTGTGCTGCTGATGGCGATTCCCTATCTTGACCGAAACCAAGCCGCCGTGCACGGGATCGCCGGGTTGCCATCATCAGCGGTTCGGTGGCAGGTGTGGTCATCATCATCCTGAGTTGGATGGGCACCCCCTATTACGCAGTGCAGGGCGCGCCGGCTGTTGAAATTGTGCAAGAACTGATGCCTGAAGAAGGCGCTGGGCTTGTACGTGAAATTGGCTATGACGGCCTTCCAATTGGTGTATACGATACGCGCGAGCATCCGGTGACCGAAGATGCTGAGTTCAATGAGGTGTTGCACGAGTTTGAAGCAGCAATCAAGCATTTTGGGGAGACAGATGCATCGTTTAACGAACCGTACGGCATCTTGACTGTGAGCCAGGAGCAGCCCGGATTAAAGCGCATCAACTGGGAACTGTTCTGGCTTAGCCCGGATGGCATTGAGGAAAACTTCCAGCGGTTCTTCTTTATCCACGAGAACGCTCTGTACTGGGAACAATATCAGACAAAGGACTTCGGCTACCTGCGCGAAGGGCAGCCGGCAGCAGGGGAGTAAGCTAAAGTGAAAAAGCCTTGGTACAATTTCCTGTACGTCAGCTCGCCACTTTGGAAGATTGGATTTGGCTTGCTTGGTGTGCTCCTCACCTTTGCGTTGCTGCTCTTCATTGGCGTGCTTGAGACGCCACGTATGGAGGCCCAAACCGCAAACTTTGAAGGGCGTTCCGTTCAGAATGGCGCCATGATCTTTGCCAACAATTGCTCGTCCTGCCATGGTATCAATGGCGAGGGCTTGCCCGGCGTTGCGCCAGCCCTCAATAGCCGTTACTTCTTTGAGCAGCGGATCAAAGACCTGCAATTCACGGGTTCGCTCAAAGACTATGTGAAACTCACCGTAGCGGCAGGGCGTCCGGCCAACAAGCAGAGCCAGTGGGCGCAAATGATGCCGACCTGGTCCTCGCGCTATGGTGGACCGCTGCGCGACGATCAGGTGTCCGATGTTTCGGACTTTGTCCTGAATTGGGAAGCCGATGCCTTACAGCAGACGGCGGAGACAGATCCGTGGCAGCCGTTCCAGAATGCACCCACGACGGACATTTTCACCGGTCAGGTGGTGGAGCAGAGCGCACCGGCTGCTTCTGCGGGGCCGCTGCCGCCGCAGGAACTCTATGTCACGATGGGCTGCGTCGGCTGTCACAACATCGATCTGCCGCAGGATGACCAGAATAAGGGACCGATTGCGCCAAACCTCGGCAACCTGGCTGAGCGAGCGGGTTCGACTGTGGCGGGTGAGGATGCTGTGACCTATGTTCACAACAGCATAGTTAACCCAAGTGCCTACTCGGTGCCCAACTACAATCCGGTCATGCCGGCCAACTTCACCGAACGGATGTCCGAAGAGGAGATCAACAGCCTGGTGGCGTGGCTGCTGGACCCGAATCGCCAGAAGTAAGCATGTGAATCCACTTCCGTAAGCGAGCAGGGGTGGCTGAAACTTCAGCCACCCTTCTTTTTTCCCAGCAACAATGGTTGCTGTTACAGCCTGATGCAGAATCGTTACGCGCTCGACAAAGACCCAATTTTCTATGTCACCGTTGCCTGCTTCGCACTGCTGGCTACTGGTCTGCCGGCCATGCTTGGGCAGCCGCGCTTCCTGCCCATCCTGCAGGCGGTCGCGCTGACGATCTTTCTGGCGATCCCACTCAGACAGGGAAACCTGAAAGGCGCATTGACCGTCATCTTCTTGTGGTTGGCGTTGTCGATGTTGCTGTTGGGGACGCTGACCCTGTTCTTCAGCGGGCAGATGGAACGCGCGTTTGAGGGTGGTTTTCTGCATCGCGCGGCGATCTCCGAATGGTATTATGCAGAGGCCACGCTGCCTGCCAGTTTTCAAGCGCAACCGGTTGCCAGGATCATCGAGATCGCCGGCATTGTCCTGGGCAGTCTCTTGACGTGGGGGCTGGTGGGCGCCTGGTTCCTGATGCGACTTGCCAACCTGGCTGCGTTCAGCGCCGGTTCGTTGTTGTTGACGTTGCAGAACCCATTTCTGATTGTCATTGCGCTCCCGATCTGGAGTGTCCTCCAAATCGTGGGCGGAGGCGGTCTGGTTGCGCTGCTTGCGGAGCCCCTGGTGCGGGGTAACCTTGCTGCCGGGGTCCAGCGGTTATTCGCTGAACGGCGAGTGGCGTTGATGCTCTTTGGTGGCCTGTTTGTGGTAGGAATCTTGTTCGAATTGGTCCTGCCAGGATTTTGGCATTTTGCCTAGCCCATGCGCATAAAACGCGTTACAATTCACGGTTTTAAGACTTTTGCCCGCAGTACGGAGTTCATCTTTGACCCCGGCACCACAGCCGTGGTTGGGCCGAACGGCAGTGGCAAGAGCAACATAGTCGATGCGGTACGTTGGTGCCTTGGCGAGCAGAGTTTCAGTCTGTTGCGGTCGAAGAAGACCAGCGACGTCATCTTTGCCGGCTCCGACAAGAAGGCGCGTCTGGGGATGGCGGAAGTGACCATCACTCTTGACAACAGCGCCGGCGAAATTCCGATTGATTTCACCGAAGTTGAGATCTCGCGCCGCGCCTATCGTGACGGTGACAACGAATACCTGGTCAACGGGCAGCGAGTGCGGCTGCAAGATGTGGTCGAGTTGCTCTCGCAAACGGGGCTTGGCAAACGCACCTATTCTGTGGTGGGCCAGGGCTTGATCGACCGCACCCTCAGTATGGCGCCGGAGGAGCGCCGTGCGCTTTTTGAAGAGGCTGCCGGGATCTCGGGGTATCAGATCAAGCGCGCCACGACCATGCGCCGGCTTGAGGCCACGCAGCAAAACCTGACACGAGTCCAAGACATTGTTGCTGAGTTAAGCCCACGGCTTGGTTATCTGCGCCGCCAGGCCGACCGTGCCCGCGAGCGCGAGCAACTCGTGGGTGATCTCCAACTGTTGCTACGCGACTGGTACGGTTTCCGCTGGCACACCACGTTACGGCTGCTCGAAGAACATCATGCGGCCGAACAAGCGACGCGGCTTGCAGTGGAGAGCCGCCAGGCAGCACTGGCTGAAGCGGGGGCACGGATCGACGAACTGCGCGCTCGACAACGTGATCTGCGCACAACACTTGCCGATCTACATGCGTCCGGTTCCGGTCTTCATCAAGAAGCGGAGCGCGTTGGGCGCGATCTGGCAGTGGTCCAGGAGCGCGTTCGCCAGTTGCAGGCGCGGCAGGAAGATGCGCAGCGCGATCTAGGGCCGCTTGAAGTCGAACAGTCGATGTTGGTCAAGCGGGCCGGTGATCTTGCGGCGGCCGTGGTGGAGACGCAGCGCGTCTGGGAAGAGCGCCAGCGTGAGGTGGATGCGCTGCAAACGGATGTAGGTTTGCGCCAACAGGAGCGAACACGCGTGCAGGCGCTTCTCGACACTGCCCGCCGTGAACTGAAACGGACGCAAGATCAACAGACCGGCACGCGTGGACGCCTGACGCAGCTGCTGGAGCGCCGGGCGGCCTTGCTGGCACAGCAAACGCAGCAAGAGCAGGCCGTCCGTGCTGCGCAGGCCGAAGTCGAGGCCACGGTTAAGGCTGTGCAAGAGGCTGAGGCGTTCACCAGTGTGCTTGATCAGCGCGTTGCCGGGCTTCAGGAAGCACAGGCGGCGACGGAGCAGGAATTAGGGGCATTGCGCGGCCGCCTGCGCGCGGCTGAAGAAGAGCGCCAGGGGGCAGATCGCGCCCTTGATCGGTTGCAAACCCGGCTTGATCTGCTCAGCCGCCTGCGCAACGACGGCGCCGGTTATGCGAGTGGTGTGCGGTCTGTCCTACAGGCGACCCATCTCAAGGGGATTCTGGGGACTGTTGCATCGCTGCTGCGTGCCACCCAAACCTGGAAAAAGGCGATCGAGACGGCGTTGGGCGGTGCACTGCAGAATGTGGTGGCGGAGCGTTGGGCCGATGCAACTGCCGGGATCGAGTGGTTGAAACAGCAACGTGCCGGTCGCGCTACGTTCTTGCCGCTCGATCGGCTGAGCGTGCTGCCGGCAATTACGGCGCCGCGCACCCGCGGCATCCTTGGTAATGCATTGGATCTGGTGGAATACGATCCACGGATCGACGAGGCTGCCCGGCAATTGCTGAACCGGGTCTGGGTTGCGGAGGACCTGCCTTCAGCCCGTGCTGCGCTGGACGGGATTGCGGGTGGTCCCAGGCCCACTGTCGTTACGCTGGAAGGTGAGATCGTGCGGCCGGGTGGCGCAGTGACCGGCGGGCCGAGGGGTCCCGCCATGACGAATCCCTGCTGGCGCGCGAACGAGAACTGCGCGAACTTCCCGGCCAGGTTGCAACCGCAACGACAACCGCCAAATCCCGGGCGCAGAACTGCCGTGACCTCAATGGCGCGATCGAGGCAAGCAGACTCCACCAGAGTGAGCTTGTGGCGGCGATCGCAGAAGCTGCGCGGCAAGAGAAACAGGATCGCCAGCGACTTGATGAGGTGCGGCGCCGCGCCGACCATGCTCGCCAGGCGCAGCGGTACCAGGAGGATCGGTTGGCACAAACAGCCGCCGAAATTGCAGCGCTTGCAGTGCAGGAAGAGGAGCTAAGGGCAATCGCCGGCAACGCACAGACCGCTGAAGCCACCGCATCCACACAGGTTGGGGAACTGGAAGCGCAGTTAGCAACGACTGGCTCTGATGACCTGCTTCACGAACTCGCCAACCGGCGTGCTGGGGCTGCCGAAGCGCAAGGACATCTGCGGAGCCAGCAGTCCTTATTGGAGAATACAGAGCGCACTCTGCGCACCCTTCAGGAGCAGATGGCCAACAAGCGCGCCCAGATCGAGCGGTTTGCGACTGGCGCGGATGAACTCGGCGCGCAGGTTGCGGTGCTCAGCCGCGAAGAAGCGGCGCTCAGCCACAGCATTGAAGCACTTCAGGCAAGGATCACGCCCTTTGAGAGTGAACTGGCCGAATTGGAGCGCAACCTGAATGCCGAACAGCAACAGGAGCGCATGCTGCAGGGCCACCTTCGAAAGGAAGAGAGCGCCTGGAACAGCGCCCAACTTCACCTGCAACGGAGCGAAGATGCACTGCACCAGTTGCGAAGTGAGATTGAGCAGGATCTCGGTCTGGTTGCGCTTGAGCAGAGCGACGAGGTTGCCTACCAACCGCCCTTGCCCTGGGATGCCTTTGTTGAGCAACTGCCGATTGTCGAGAGCGTGCCCGAGGGACTGGAAGACGAGGTGCGTGAACTGCGGGCGCGGCTGGCGCGGATTGGCAGTGTGAACCCGGATGCACCGCGCGAGTTTGACGAAGCATTTGAGCGCCATGGATTCTTGCTCGCCCAATCCCAGGATCTTGCGGCCGCCATGGCCGATCTTCAGAAGGTGATCAAGGAACTCGACGAGCGGATGCAGATCGAGTTGCGGCGGACTTTTGATGCTGTGGCCATCGAATTTACGCGGCTGTTTCAGCAACTGTTCAACGGTGGGACTGCACAAATCGAACTGACAGACCCGGACCACATTGCCGTCAGCGGCATCGATATCATCGCCCGCCCCCCTGGTAAGCGTCCCCAGAGCCTGGCGCTGCTATCGGGTGGCGAGCGTGCACTTGCTGCGGTGGCGCTCATCTTTGCCATCTTGCGCGTCAGCCCCACCCCGTTCTGTGTGCTTGACGAGGTCGACGCAGAACTGGATGAAGCCAACATCGATCGTTTTCGTTTGCTGTTGGAGGAGATGAGTCGCGAGACTCAGTTCATCATTGTCACTCACAACCGGCGCACGTTGGAAGGTGCGAACACGATCTATGGTGTGACCATGGGTGGTGACGGCGTCAGTCGGGTGATGAGCCTGCGGCTTGAAGGCGACAGGATCATTGGCAACAACGATGCCGCCGGCGAGGAGCCAATTCCTCAGGAACTTGAAGAGGTCGTCAAACTCTAGCGCGCAGGTGGCGACGGCATGTCGCCGTTGGCGCCAAACCCATACCGCTCCTCAACTTCAGGATCCGCCACGTACTCTGGCGCCGGTTGGCCGACGCGGTGGAGGGCCATGGCGGCTGCTCGCTGCGTCGCTTCCTGTTTACTGCGTCCGGCGCCGACCCCGACCTGTTTGCCATTGATCTGTACGAGCATGACGAACTTCTTGGCATGATCCGGGCCTACGGCTTCGGCCACCTTGTAGCGGGGAGTGTAGCCGTAGGTGGCCTGCGCGTACTCCTGAAAGCGGCTCTTGGGGTCCTTTGTGTGGTCCAGGGCCTGGATGCGTGCGAAGTCGGGCTGGAGCAGGTTGAACACGACGCGCCGCACCGATTCCACGCCCTGGTCCAGATAGATGGCCCCGATCAGCGCTTCGAGCGTTGCGCAGAGTGTTGCAGGGCGCGTGCGCCCGCCGCTGTCTTCCTCGCCATGTCCGAGGCGTAGGTAGTCACCCAGCCTGAGTCCTGAAGCCACCCGTGCCAGGGTCTCGCGGCGAACGAGCGCCGAACGCAGATTCGTCAGATCGCCTTCCTGTAGCTTGGGAAAGAGTTCATAAAGGCGTTCGCTTACGATGTAGCTCAAGACTGAATCGCCGAGGAATTCCATGCGCTCGTTGTCGGCGAGTTCCTCACTCCCATCGAGTAGCTCATTTAGAAAGCTGCGATGGATAAATGCACGGAAAAGGAGTGACTTATCCCGGAACTCAATGCCCAATACTTGTTCGAGATCGGTGGGTGATGGTACTGACATGGACTGGCCTACATATTCGCAAGTTTTGGTGGATTTTTCAGGCCGTGGCCGGTCAGGATCCCGACCACGGTTTCACGCGGCTTGATGACGTCGCGCGGCACGCGCATGAGCGCGGCGCCGATGGATGCACTGGTCGGCTCTACGAAGAACCCGCGCGGCCATCGCATGATGGGCCGCCAGGACTTCTTGATCGGTGACTTCGACGGCAATCCCCCGCGAGTAACGGATGGCTTCGATGACGGCCACCGAACGCACGGGATAGCTGATGGCAATCCCGTCGGCGCTGATGCGTTCCATGTGGGGTGAAGCGTGAATGCTGTCTAAACCAAAATGGACGGCGTCGTAGATCGGTGTATAGGGTTCCGCCTGCACGGCGATGAGGCGCGGTAATTTGTTTGTAATTCCAGAGCGACGCAAGTGCTGGAAGCCGCGCCAGGCGCCGAGCAACGTACCGCCATGACCCACCGGGGCGATCAGCCAGTCTGGCACGGCGCCGCCCAGTTGTTCCCAGATTTCCCAGGCCACTGTCATCTGGCCAAGCAGGAAGGCAGGATGCCAGGCATGCGAGGCGTAGGCCATTTCGCCGCTATTCGTGGTAATGGCTTCGGCGGCCTTGGTTGCTTCCGAGCGCGGCCCAGGTACTTCGACCAGTTCACCGCCGTAGACGGCAACCTGGGCCTTTTAGGTTCCGGTGCGTTGTGGGGCACGTAAATAATCGACCGGAGTCCGGCGCGACCGGCATAGCAGGCGAGGCTCGCACCGGCGTTGCCACTGGAATCGTCAACGAGCACCTCGTACCCCTGACCTTTCAGCCAGTTGACCATGACGCAGACGCCCCGGTCCTTGTAGCTACCCGTTGGCATGAGCGCATCAATTTTCCATTGCAGGGACATTCCCGCCCATTCGTCATGCACCAGGGGCGTCCACCCTTCGCCGAGGGTGACGCGCTTCTGTCCCGCGGCAATGACAGGCAGCATCGCCGCGTAGCGCCAGATGCCGGTCTCACGTGCGTCGACCGACTGCACATCGAAGGCGGGAATCTCATCATATTCAAGTGGGGCGCGGGTCAAGGGGCAGCGCAGCGGGCTATATTCCGCGGGACAGCGAAACGAACTCGTCGGGCAATATACGATCAAGCAGACAACCTCTTGAACTTTCCTGATTTAGGTCACGAATCGTGCTTAGTGTCGCACTACTCATGATGGTTGTCAAAGGGTGCAACAGGGAGGGAGCCATTGCAGCCGGGCCCGGGGCAGAGCCGAGGTAGCCCAGATTGTTAATCATCAGAAATCAATGGTGGATTTGCTGTCGGCGCCGGCATTACGCATGCCGGCGCCGACAGCAACGGTTCGCATTGGTTGCACGTCCTGCGCATCTCAGATTGGGCGCGGGGCGTCTCGCAACTGCACGTGCACACGAATTGCGCTGGAGGCAGGCAGTAGTTCGACATGCAGCGCGCCTACATGGCAGTGGAGGAGGCGTTCGATCTGATGTGCAAATTGTGGATAGAAGCTATCCACCTCATGAGTCACCTGGCGCAAAATGCTCGACGCATGGTCGGGATCGCTGGCCATGACCGTTTCTGCGTCCAAGAGCGCCTGGATGAGCGTGATTGTGAGGGTGTTGCCCGCTAATCGCGCGCTGGGATCAATCCCACTGCGACCATGCACCGTCTGCCACTGCTGGGCGAAAAACGCTGCCAGTTGTTGTAAGCGAAGATCCGTATCCGGTGCCTCAAGTGTCGGCGTCATGACGGATTGCACTTGCACCATATCCCTCTCCTTGCTTCTAGCGATTTATATACTGCCCGCACCGACTTTGCGCCGGCAGATGGGTTCAGTATAGGGGCAATGGATTGCTGGGCAGTTACAGACCCGTTCTGGCGATCATGTAGATTACGTAATCGACGGCGCCTTACCGATATATTGCGGATCGTTGAGTTGGGCAAGGGCAAAGGTGGCCACATCGGCTCGTGAAATCTGTCCCGCCTTCACTTTCAAGCCGACGCCGGTCTGGTAGTTGCCGGTCGGTGGGTTGTTGGTCAGCCCACCTGGGCGGATAATCGTCCAATCCAGCCCACTGGCACGCACCACCTTTTCCTGTTCTTCCTTGTCTTCCATGGCTTTGCGCAGCACAGTGCCCATGAGGACTTTGAAGGCAAATGGCACCTGGTCTTTACTGTCCCCCACGCCGATCGATGAGATGATGATCAGCCGGCGGACACCTTGCTCTTTCATCGCCGCTACAATCACGTTGGTGCCGGATGAGACAATCATGTCTGGATTGTTGGATGTGTTGCCAAGCGACACAAAGACCGCATCGGCGCCGGCTACGGTCTTCGCCGCCGCGGTAGCATCCAGCACGTTGCCAGGGATGACGGTCAGGTTTGGCGAGGCCGGCAATCCAAGCTTAGCAGGATCGCGGGCCAGCGCAACGACCTGGTGCCCTGCCTGCAACGCTTGTTCAGCGATTTGGCGTCCGGTGCCGCCCGTGGCGCCGAAGATTGCAATTTTCATTGATTATTCCTAGTGTTGATTCTGTGAATATTGACAACCTGGTGACATCAGCCATGTTGCACTTCAATTTTAGTGCATGATGTTCCCGTACGGTGTAAGCATTTCATCGATCTTTCGGGTTCAATGACGCGCCGTTGCTGCTTTGGGGATGGCTAACAGACAGGCGGATGATAGTGAGGCATGCTGGCGCCTGCACGGATCGCCAATGTGCGTTTCGTGTGCAACAATCCATAGCGACCGCTTACACCGAGGGAGGAAATCAAAATGGCAGTTCGCAAGGCTGAGGCAGTGTGGGAAGGGACATTAAAGGAAGGCGCAGGATCATGAAACTGGGCAGCGGCGCCTACGATGGGCCGTTCACCTATGCGTCGCGCTTTTGAAGATGCGCCCGGCACCAACCCCGAAGAACTGATTGGCGCGGCGCATGCAGGGTGTTTTTCGATGTTTCTTTCGGCGCTGATGACCAACAACGGCTTTAAGCCCACGCATCGAGACGGTTGCCAAAGTGCATCTGGGCCCTGGCCCGACCATCACGAACATCGACCTATCGACCCGGGTTGAGGCGCCTGGTCTTGATGAGGCCACGTTCCAGGACCTTGCCGCTCAGGCAAAGGCCGGCTGCCCCGTGTCCAAGGCGCTGGCCGCGGTCGAAATCAAGCTGGATGCACAACTTGTCTAGCATCATCATACCGGCAGGAAGCTAAAAAGTATTCGATGACAATGAAACCTGACATGCGGGGCAAGGTAGTGTTGGTGACCGGCGCCACGGGCGGGATTGGGTTGGTCACAGCGGAGGCGCTGGCCGGAATGGGCGCGACCGTCGTCATCGTCGGTCGCAATGCGGCCAAGACGGAAGAGGTGGTGACACAGCTTCGTAGCAAGACGATGAATGCGAATATCGATTCGATCTTGGCGGATCTGTCTGTCATGAGCCAGGTGCACCAGGCGGCGGAGGCGTTCAAGCAGAAATATGATCGCCTCGACGTGTTGCTCAACAATGCCGGCGCAATGTTCACCGACCGACGCGTGACGAGTGATGGCTATGAGATGACCTTTGCGTTGGATCATCTGAACTACTTCTATTTGACTCAACAGTTGCAGGATCTGTTGCTCCGCAGCGCACCGGCGCGCATCGTCAATGTGTCGTCGGATGCGCACAAAGGTGGGCACATCAATTTCGACGATCTGATGGGCGAGCAGAAGTTTTCGGGGTTTGGCGCCTATGCGCAGGCGAAGCTTGCCAACGTGCTCTTTACGTATGAACTGGCGCGCCGGCTTGAGGACTCGGGGGTGACAGCCAATGCCTTGCACCCGGGTTTTGTGGCGACCGGGTTTGGCCGCAACAATGGTGGTTGGATTGGCCGGCTGATGCCGCTGATCCAGGTCGTTGCGCTCAGCCCCGAGAAGGGGGCGGCGACCAGCACCTATCTCGCGTCGTCACCCGAGGTGCAAGACGTCACTGGCAAGTATTTTGCCAAGCAGGCTCAAGCGCGCTCGAATGACGAGTCCTACGACGTGGGCGTTCAGCGCCGTTTGTGGGACGTTAGTGAGGCGCTCATCGCCCAGGCCGAGGCGGTGCCCGTCGTCTGATCACGCCATTGGCAGGCTTGGTGGGCATGCCCACCAAGCCTGCCAATGGCTTCTACACGGCATCCTGGATCGTCCTGGTCTCGGGTAGACCGACGCACCGCTGCCAAAGCGATCGGGCGATGTCCGGCCCGTCATGTACCACGCATTGCAGGGCAAAGTATTCGCAAACGCGGCGAATGTCGCGTTCCAGGATACGGAATGCAGCGTGATTGGTTTCGCTCAGCGTAACCTGCGGGAAGTCAATCAGCGTCACCTTCTTTTCCCAATACAGGATATTGTAGGCTGACAGATCGCCGTGGATCATCCCGCGACACAGCATCAGTTCGACATTGTGCAGCACCTCGTCGAAGTGCCTGGCTGCTTCTGGCCGCGGCAGGGTTACGCTGTGCAATACCGGCGCCGGACGGCCGCGATCACCGATGAACTCCATCAGGATTGCGTTTTCCCCGGCGACCAGGGGCTTTGGCACGGCTGCCCCGATGTCATAGAGTCGCTTCAACGTAAGGAACTCATGCATAAGCCATGAGATGTGTGTGAGTTCGGCGCCGAAGGTGGTTTTCTTGCCAATGGCGCGCATCTCACGGTTGTTGCGATTTTTGATCGTGCCACCCTGGGGGCCGATCATTTCGCGTCCCTCCCGGTAGGTCGCATCGTTGCGCAGGTTGCGGAACTGGCGCGGCCGGTAGACCTTGGCGGCAACCAGTGGTACATCCGCGCGATAGGCTGCCTGGCACATATAGACGTTGGCTTCTTTGCCGCCTTTCACCAGCGCCAGCACATCATCGATCATCGCCTGGACAAAGAATGTCTGCAGCGAGTCACGAAGCCAGATGGTTTCGTAACGCGCCGGGGTGTAGGTAATGTCCAGTTCGTCAGTAGCCGCTTTGGCGGTTTCAGTCACCTGGGCCACACGCTGCTTTTGCGATGGTTTGGACTTTGCCTTGACCTTGGGCGCCGGTGTATACAACGGTTCTTCCGGGTCCAAAGTGAGAAAACGAGAAGGGAGGGTGATTGTTTCCTCTCCCTCAGTCAGATCAAAAGACACGATTGGATGTTCTCCTCTAGAGACAAGTTGTCAGAAATTGCTTCGGTCGCACACCCGACGTGGCGTGTGCATGTGAACAATGCCTGTGGCTTCTCTCGCACAAGGAAATTGACGCCGATTCCGGCGCAAGACCGGAATTGATCGGTTTCATCCTGGGGAAAAAAGAAAGCCGCAGGCTGTGCGCCCGCGGCTTTGGATCGTTTGACGTGAGGGTCAGACGGGAGCAGCAGGCGCGCATACAACTTTAACGGACAAAACTTGGGTTGTCATGCAGCGCCTCCTTTCGAAGAGAATGTGCGCCTGAGATACGAAAACTTCGCTTCGTGCCCGACTTACTGCACTATGGATTGAGAATAGCACACGATCGGCCAGATCGCAAGAGGCAAATTTGTCGAAAAGAGATACGTTGGCATCCATTTGTTGCGTGGGTCGTCAGGTATAATGGGGGGTAAGTACGGAGTCTGTTTCAGTTGATTCCATCAGTTATCACAGGGAGATTCATCGATGAGTGAATTGATTGTGTTGGTGTTCAAGTCGCCCACCGGGGCGCAGGAAGCGCTCTCCACCATTTCCGATCTCCAGAAACAACAGTTGATCACAGTGGCGGATGCTGCAACCGTGGTGCGTGAGGCGGACGGCAAGCCAAAAATCAAACAGGCGCACAATCTTGTGGGCGCCGGTGCTTTGGGCGGGGCGTTCTGGGGCATGCTGATCGGTCTGATCCTGCTCAATCCGTGGCTTGGTCTGGCGATTGGTGCGATCTCCGGGGCCATTGCGGGTAAGTTTAGCGATATCGGGATCGATGACAAGTTCATTAAGGAAGTCTCCGAATCGGTGAGTCCGGGCGAGTCGGCGCTGTTCATGATGGTGGAGCAATGGACTGAGGATCGGGTGGTCCAGGAGTTGCAGAAGTTGCAGCCCACCGTGCTGCGCACCAACCTCTCGGTCGAAGACGAAGCAAAGCTCAAGTCCGCGTTTGGCCCACACGATTAGAGTGAAGGGGCAGGGCGCGTATTGCGTATTGCGTATCTGACGTCCAACACGCAGCACTTTTCGTGCAACACGAGACGCACCACACGAGATACGTGATACGAGACACGTGACATAACCCCATGCCTACTTCGAAAGACCAGAGTTTTCGCAATCCGCAATATGATGCGTTCATCTTTATGTTGATCGTCATCTCACTTGCAAATCTGGTGGTGCTGATCCTGCCGATTGAACGTGACTCACGGCAGGTGGTTGAGCTGATCAACGTTGCGATTTCGTGGGTGTTGGTCTTTGATTTTGGCTTGCGGTTGGCGCTGTCGGCACACCGGTGGCACTACTTCCTGCGCGATTTCGGCTGGTTCGATCTTATCAGCAGCGTACCGGCAATAATTTTCTTGCCTATTGGCATCCTCCGTGCATTTCGCTTGGTGGTGTTGGTGCGTCGCTATGGTGGTTATCGCAACTTCAGAGCAACGTGGCATAGCCGGGCGGGCGGCACGCTTTCGACGCTATTGATTGCGATCGTCCTCGTGATGGAATTTGGGGGAATTCTCATCCTTCAGGCGGAAACGCCGGCGGCCAATGCAAATATCAAGAGTGCGGGCGATGCATTGTGGTGGGAATTCGTCACGATTACGACAGTTGGATACGGCGACAAATATCCGGTGACCACGCCGGGCAGAATCGTCGGCGTGGTCGTGATGATTGCTGGGGTGGGGCTTTTTGGCGTCTTCAGCGGCTTCCTTGCGAACTGGTTCCTGCGTGCACAAAAGGAGCAGACGCAGTCTGCATTGGCGTCCAATTATGACGTGTTGCAGGAAGTGCAAAAAGCCCATGTGGCGCAGGAAGCGGCGTTTGCTGAATTTCGCGAGGAACTCCGCGCATTGCGCACTCTTCTAGATGACTCCGAGCCACCCTCTTCATAGCAACGAAAGACCGCTTGCCGTGCGGCAAGCGGTCCACATTACCTGCGTATGCCGCCATTCCTCAGGCAAGCAACGGATTGCTCCAGTAATGAAGATAGCGGCCCGTGAGTTCAGTTGGCAGTCTGCCGACCATGTGGGTGCCACGTTCGGTGTGTTCCTCTGATTCGACGACGCCGTGTTCGTGCATGAGTGCCACAAGTTCGCCGTGGCTGTACGGGATCAGCACATCGATCCGCGGCATATGATGCCGGAGCGCCGCGTCGATTGCCACCAGCAATTCCGGCAGCCCCCGGCCATTGATGGCACTTACTGCCACTGCGCCCGGATACTCATCCAACGCCGCCTGCACCTGCGCCACCTGCACCGGATCATGCAGGTTAAAGCGATCCAACTTGTTGAGTGCCACGACAACGGTTTTGTCACCTGCGCCCAACTCTTCCAGCACCTCTTCGACTGCGCTGAACTGTTCCTCCATGTTTGGATGCGAGAGATCCACGACATGCACGAGCAAATCAGCTTCAGTCACCTCTTCGAGCGTCGAACGAAAAGCCGCGACCAACATCGTCGGCAGTTTCTGGATGAACCCTACCGTGTCGGAGAAGAGCGCCAGGCGGTCGCTGGGCAGTTGAACGCGGCGCGTCGTGGGGTCCAGCGTGGCGAACAGCTTATCTTCTGCCAGGACGTCCGCATCTGCCAGGGCATTCAGCAGCGTGCTTTTGCCGGCATTGGTGTAGCCCACGAGTGCGACGACGGGCGTTGACGACTGCTTGCGCTGTGCACGGTGCTGGTCACGGTGCTTGGCGATATCTTCTAACTCACGCTTGAGGAAGGTAATCCGACGCCCAATTTCGCGACGGTCGACCTCCAACTGCGTTTCGCCGGGGCCACGCACGCCGACACCGCCCGATGCGCCGCCCGCACGTCCGCCTGATTGGCGCGCCAGGTGCGTCCATGCGCGTGTGAGCCGCGGCAACCGGTATTCGTACTGCGCCAATTCGACCTGAACGGCGCCCTCGCGGGTGCGAGCGTGCGACGCGAAGATGTCGAGGATCAGGGCAGTGCGATCAATGACCTTGATCGTCTCGCCGAGCGCCTTTTCGATTTCGCGCTGTTGGCGGGGTGAGAGTTCATCGTCGAAGATCACAACATTCGCACCCAATTCAGGGGCCAACAGTTGGAGTTCTTCGAGTTTGCCGGAGCCGATCAGCGTGGCCGGGTTGGGCGTCTCAGCCGCTGGACGAGCCGTCCAACGACCTGCAGATCAGCCGTCTTGGCCAATAGGGCCAACTCGTCGAGTGAGTCTTCGAGCGGCAGCGGGGCCGGCTCACCGCGCACTTCGACGCCAACGAGCATCGCCTTCTCAACCGGTGGCGCCGTTAGCACCAGGCCGCGCTCATCGCGCGGGATCACCTGCCGCGCACGATCCACCGTGGAGGTTGCCACCTCATGGGTGTTATTTGATTCAAAAGATTTGGGATTGGTCATAGTGAACAGTGAACCTCAATCAGAAGCAAAGAAAGGACAGTTTGTCCGCCGCCGGCCGCGAGTGCGTCTATTGTTCGGCCTTGCACATTGCTCTGATCAGTTCCACATGTCTTATCACCATCGACCTTGAGAATGAATCTTGCGTTGACACACTCGCCATCTGAGGACGAACTACGCGAACAGAGTATACAACAGGTTTGGCGGGCACGCCAGATCGAAGTACGTCGATGCTGGGCACGAATTAATTTGCGACGAATGTTTGCATCATCGCTTCGCCCTCCAGTGTTGCGGGCGTCAACTGGTAGATCCACCCATTGCCTGGGAAAAGGTAGGAGCAACCGGGCGCAATCATGGTGGATGCGCACCACTTGAGGCCGGCGGCGTTTGGTGTCTGAAATGGCTGTGAAGTCCCGTCAGCCAACAGGCCGTTCGCCGCCACCCAATTGTCGAGCGATGTTGCCCCGCCGGCCGGGTGCACGCGGATCTCCAAGTCGGCAGGTTCAGCGTCGCCCAAATCACTGGCGGCGGTGACCGGATTCATAATCGTGAAGCCCGCGACTGGGGGCGGGATCAGTTGCGCCAGGTATTCAGCCGCACGCGGGCGAAAAACGTAGTCGGATGGATAGTTGATGCCGAAACCAAAAACGGCGTCGGTGTACGCCACCAGCGGACCTGGCGGTTGCGCGCCGCCTGCTTCCGTCTGCCCTGGGTCAACCTGACCCGGGTCAGTGCTTGCGCCACCTGCTGCCGATCTGCCAGGGGGTTGCGCTGCAAGGTCAGCGTCCGCAAAAGGCGTCATGTCCACAACGGTTCCGGTCGTCTCGGCTCCGCTGGCTGGTCGCTGAGGTGTCTCGGAGGAAGCCGCCAGCGCCGCAACATCGGCTTCATCAGGGACAGGGGTGACAGCACTGCCCGCGCCGGCGCCCTGCGAGGTTGCTGCCGGCGCCTCCACAACGGTGGCCGAACCGGCTGTTTCGACCGAAATCTGCGCTGCCGGCCCGCACGCCGCGATCATGGTCACGAGCGCCACCAGCCCGATCAAGATAAATGTGAAACGCGCTGCGAACATGGTTCTCCTCCAGGGCTGGTGGGGGACGTCTTGCGACATGCGCTGCCATGAAGACGCTAGCGCAATACCGGATGTTCCTGTCATAGACGCCTGCCAAGAAGATTCGTTCTTCCTGGCAGGCAATCAAAAACGTATGTCTTGTAGACTGCAGGGGCGCCGCAACACCTGCGGCTTGCCGCAATCGTTCGTTAGCAGCCAGCGGCGCTACAGAGCGGGACAATGTTGTTGCTATTGAAGCGCGGGCCGTAGAGGTTCTGCGTACCGATGAACAACCCAGAGTTGACGCCGTCCGCCCAGCCCTGGAGCACGCCGGGGGCGTATTTGATCATCCAGGGACCGCCGCTGATGCCAGGCCCCCAGTTGCAGCCCATGCCGCGCGTCTCGGTGGTCTGCTGGAAGCTTTCGGCAGCACAGGTGCGCAAGTACTTCCCGGCGTTTGTCAGCGCGACATTGTTGTAGTTGTTGAATGGATAGCCAAGGTCATGGAAGTGCCGTGCATACGCGTAGTTCCATTGACGCCCCATCCAGCCGACTGCGCTGTTGAGCGTCGTGCCGCCGAGTTTTTGCCCATCTTACAGACGGCCACATCATGGCGCGCCCAGGTGTTGATCGCATACGAACCGGTCAGGCTCTGATAGGCGCCCAAAACATAGCACTGGGTGGCGGGGAAGGTGCCATACAGGGCATTGCCGTTGCGATAGGCTGGCGTTAGGGCCCAGTTGGAGTACCAGACGTTGTTGGTGCTGTCATAGACGCAGTGGGCGGCCGTCAACATAATGTTGTTGCTGATGCTGGTCCCTGAGCAATAGGACGTGCCACCGGAAGTTTTGAAGCTCAATCTGCCAACCCAGATGTGCGGATAGATCTTCTGCATCGTACTCAGATAATTGACGATGTAGCTGGTGTAGATCTGGCTTGTGCCTTCTACTGCCTCTGGGCCAATCAGCGCCTCCTCTTTGTTCAGCGCTGCCCAGTCTTCTGGGTAGGCTGCTTGCAGCACCTTCATTGCTTCGGGATCTGCCAGACCGGGAGACGAGAAGCCGGGTGGCCCCAGGACTGCGGACGTTGCCATCTCATCGACGGTGGGGGCGCCCATCTGCATCGGCATGGCAAGTGGCTGCGCCTTCGCAATGGCGTCACGCGTCCAGAAGTCTAAGGCTGCTTGTTGTTCAGCCGGAGTGATAATTTTGGTGACAACCTGGCCGGCGTCACCTCCTTGACTCGACGTCGTCGCGTTGATGGCCGGCATGTAAACGATATGGCCGGCAGACGGCTCGTCTTGGGCGTATACGGCGGGGATGCTGCTACACAAGAGAGCCAACGCGATCACCAGGAAGGCAAATCTCCTGACGGTGTTCATGTGTGATCTCCCTATAGATAGAGGTTGATGCGTCTTCGTCTTGACGCGTTGTCACAATTGTTTCTTGGTTGGGACCTGACCGAAAATATCAGGCTTCACCAAAGAAGGCTTCTGTGGGTATCGAGTGATCTTCTCCTTTTGGGTACGAACCTACGGGTCACCACCGATGGGGAACGCGATGAAGTCTGCGTCTTGCTGCCATGTTCCTACCTAATTATCGCGCCAAAAGGGGGCTTTCGCGCCTGCGAATTCGTTGCGGTTGGGAACATCTGCATGCAATCGACCGGGGCGCCCGATTTATCGAACTGATATGCATTGCGCGGCAAGCAGTGGTATACTATCCACATACTCCCCCTTTAGGTTCTAATGATTGGTGCGCCCATCACCCATCCAGGAAGGGCGATATTGATGGTTCGATCGGCACTGGCGGGCCGTCGGGGGCGCACGTTGCTCTGGATTAGCACCCTCCTCGTCATTTTTGCTTTCATCGCAACGGCTTTGGTATTCCTATTCTATCAATTGGAGTTAGCGGCCGCCCGCGGCGCGGCCATGGCGCGTTTGCAGCCGATTACCGCGCTCAAGTTGCAGGAAATTGATCGCTGGCGTAAAGATCGCCATCGAGATGCCTATCTGCTCAGCGTTGGTCCGCTCTTCGCTGAGACTTATGCCCAGTGGCTTACAACCCGCGATGCAGTGCAAACCGAACGGATCCGCGCCAATTTACTGGCGGCCAACATCGACAATGATTACACGAATATCATCCTGCTGGATGCTGCGGAGAATGAGCGTTTTCGGCTTTATCCGGAGCGCGCGGCGCCACAGTGCAGAGGCACGAATGCGCTGGTCACCAATGCGTTGGCAACCGGTGAGATCCAGTTTGGCGATATCGAGCGTTGCGTCGAAGGCTCGCCGCCACAGTTGGTGATCGCCGCCCCGTTGACCGTTGCGCATCAGGAAGGCGCAGAGCAGGTTGGGGTATTGCTGCTCTATGTGGACGTTCAGAATAAGTTTTACCCCCTGCTGCAGGAGTGGCCGCTTCAGACCTCCTCGGCAGAGACGCTGCTTGTGGAGCGCGACGGTGGGGATGTCCTCTTCCTGAATGATGTGCGCCATGCCGCCGACACCGCACTCAGCCTCCGCATCCCGCTCAGTCACAACACCGCGGTGCCGGCCGTGTCGGTCGTGTTGGGGAATGCCGGTTCATTGGAGGGCCTGGATTATCGGGGCGTTGCAGTACTCGCCGATAGTGGTGTGGTGGATGGCTCGCCCTGGCGAATCGTCTCGAAGATGGACCTTGCGGAGGTGATTGCACCCATCAACCGACGATGGCCGTTGTATGTGGGTTTGGGGACCGGGATCACCTTGCTAGCCGGCTCGCTCATCGGACTGCTCTTTTTTGCGCAGCGTCACACCATGTATCGCCAACTCTATACGGTCGAACATGAAAGAGCGGCAGCGCTCGTCCAATACGAAACGTTGCTGAAATCTGCTGGCGACGCAATTCTGCTCACTGATGCGGCCGGCGTCATCCTGCAGGCAAATGCGCGGGCTGACTCGATCTATGGTTATGGGCCAGAGCACTGGCGCCAACTGCGCTGGATCGACCTTACCACGGACTCTACTGCCGAAGCCGCGAAGATGGTGGAAGCAACATTGGATTCGACTGGCTCGTATGAGAGCATTCACCGCCGGTGCGACGGCACTTCGCTGCCTGTTGAAGTCACCGTGGCGCGGATCGAACTTGACGGGCAGACGCGGACCCAGGCAATTGTCCGTGATACCACCCAGCGCAAACAGGTGGAGCGCGTTCAGGCGCAACTCCTTGACGAACTGCGGATCAAGAACGAGGAACTGGAAAGCATTCTCTATGCCGCTTCGCACGATCTCCGGTCGCCGCTGGTGAATATCCAGGGGTTTAGCAAATGGCTGCAGATTGCCACCGACGAGCTCCGTTTGATTTTCGCCGAAACAGCTATTCCCGAATCGACGCGCCAGCGCATGGCACCGCTGATGGATGAGCGAATCCCAACTGCGTTGCGCTTTATCCAGAGTGGCAGCGCCAGGATGGATACGCTGATCGCTGGGATTCTGCGCCTGTCACGTCTTGGACGCGCTGAAGTCATCCCGACCATTGTGGACATGGATCGCCTGGTTGCAGCTATGACAACCACGTTTTCTTATCAGATGGAGCGGAGTGGCGCCACAATTGTCGTGGAACCGCTGCCCTCTTGTTTTGCTGATCCAAATCAGTTGGCCCAGTTGTTTTCGAACCTGCTGGACAATGCGCTCAAGTATCGTGACACGGGGCGCAACTTGTTGGTTAAGATCAGCGGGGAACGCGTCGGAGCCGCAGTGGTCTATCAAGTCGCCGACAACGGCATCGGCATTCCGGACAATCAACGAAACAAGATCTGGGAGATCTTTCATCGCGTGGCGCCTTCAGGAGAAATCGCCGGTGAAGGGCTTGGGCTGGCGATTTGCCGGCGCATCGTAGAACGCAATCATGGACGTATCTGGGTTGAATCTGAAGCTGGCGCCGGGAGCCGATTTTATGTGCAACTGCCTGCCTCCGTGGTTGCGTAGGCCGAAGGTAAGACAGCGCCGCATAACCAAATGGGATGGACTAGGGAATTGGAGGGCGTGTCATGGACTCTCAATTGAATGGAAAACGAACACCTGTCAGCATTCTCATCACGGAAGACGATGATGGACATGCCGCGCTCATCGAGTGGCAATTGCGTGAAGCCGGCGTTGACAACCCGATGATGCGCTTCTGCAACGGCCAGGAGGTGTGGAACTTCCTGACACGCTGCGGTTCGGGGCCGATGCGCAGCACGGAGGACGCCTATCTGATGCTCCTTGATCTCCGCATGCCCATCATGGATGGGCTTGAGGTGTTGCGAAATGTCAAAGCCGATCCGGTCCTCAAGACCTTGCCGGTGATTATGCTGACCACGACCGATGATCCTCAAGAAATTGAGGCGTGTTACCGTCTTGGCTGCAATGTGTATATCACGAAACCGGTTGCCTTTGCTCAGTTCGCCGAAGCGCTACGCCGGTTGGGCCTCATCCTGACGATTGTGCAGGCGCCTGTTGTCGCCGGTGCAGGGGGATAGGCCGAATGGGGCAACCGGGGCTCGACCCAATTCGGTTGGTCGAAGATGACGCGGGGATCGCACTCCTTGTGGTGTCACAATTGCAGGGGAGCTATCCACCAGTCGAGCATGTCACGACGGGAGCGGCGGCGCTAGCCTGGCTGCTGGAGCGACGCACGCGGCTCGTACTACTTGACTATTCACTGACCGATATGAATGCGCTGAGTTTGCTCAGCGGGTTGCAGTCATCCAATGTTGTGGTCCCGCCATTTATTGTGACGACTGGGGCCGGCGATGAGCGCGTTGCGGCAGAGATGTTGCGTCGCGGTGCACGCGACTACGTGATCAAAGATGCTCACTTTCTGGATAATCTGGTCAATGCAGTCGGGCGTGTACTGCGAGAACTTGAGACCGAAGAGAAACTCGCGGCCGCGCAGGCTGAACTGCGCAGAATGAACGAGGAACTGGAGCAACGTGTCGCTGAGCGAACGGCAGATCTGCTGGCGGCCAATCGCTCGTTAGAACAGGCAGCACGCATCAAAGACGAGTTCCTGGCAGCGATGAGCCACGAACTGCGCACGCCACTGACGGGAATCATCGGGATGGCCGATGCGCTGGCGTTGCAGGAACAGGACGCACTCACCGAGAGGCAGATTCACTACGTCCACACCATCCACACTGCGGGTCACCGTCTGCTGAATTTAGTGAACAGTTTGTTGTTATATGCCCGCGTCCAGGCCGGCGCGGTGCTGCGCGAGCCTGAGGTAACCGATCTCGATGAGATGTGCCGGATCAGTCTGGCCAAGGTCGAAGCCGAGACCAGGCAAAGGCATCTGCATGTGCACTACACCATCCATCCGCACCCTATCCTGTTGGTTGTGGATGTCGATAGTTTGCTGCGCATTCTGGGGATCCTGCTTGACAATGCAGCCAAGTTTACGCCGGAAGGTGGCGCCATTCATCTTGATGTGCAAGGCGACGCGGAATGCGCCATGGTGACGGTCACAGTCGCCGATACCGGCATTGGGATTAGCGAAGCCGACCAGGCGCGACTCTTTAAGCCCTTTACACAGGTTGACAGCAGTCTGACGCGCCAGTTTGTAGGCGCAGGTTTAGGTCTTGCCATTGCGCACGGATTGGTCAAGTTACTGAGTGGTGTGATTACGGTTGAAAGCGAGCTCGACTGCGGTAGCCGTTTTACGTTCACGCTGCCGTGGCGGACGCTTCCGGAAGTTTCAGAAAGCCCCCGGTAAATTCACAAGCAAGAATATCCATGAGGATGGCGTCGTGGTAGCGCCCACCGATGAGCCGGGCTTCACGCCGCCGGCCGATCTCGCGGAAGCCCACTTTGCGATAGGCGGCAATCGCCCGCTCATTAAAAGCAAAAGCGCCCAGCATCACACTATTCAGGTTGAGCAGATTGAAGGCGAAATCCAGCAACAGGCGCGTGGCGTCGACGCCGTAGCCGCGATTCTGGAATTCCGGTTCGCCGATCACGATGCCAAGCATGGCAGATCGATTGACATAATTGACCGAGAAAAGCATGCCGCGGCCGATGAGGTGGTCGCTTTCGAGATCCACGATGCTGAAAACATGGGATTGATTTTTGATCGCGCCTGCGACCTGCTCCTGCACCTTGTCGAGTCCCGTCACCATGTAGGCTTCATCGCCTAATGGGATCGTGATGGCGAGATCGTTCTCCCACCGTGCTTGCGCCGCGGCGTCTTCGCTGGCCATGGGGGGATAAGTAACAGCATGAGCCGGTGAGTTTCCTGTAATGAGGCATTCGGTGAACCCTCTCCTATTGAAGAGAACGCAAGCGGTGGAGGCGGCGCAAAGGACGCGGGGGGGGCGGCTCTTGGCGGAGGTGGGCGTGAAGAGCCGTTCCCTCGAGGTGAACGGCTCTCAGTCAAGGTGGATGTGTTAGCCGCCGATCTGGACGCCGGCTTCGTCTTCGAGATTCTTGATGAACGCCGAGGCGTTTTCTTCACCCCAACCCTTGTTGACGCCGGCTTTGATATTCTCGCGGATGACGGCCAGCGCCGGGATCGGCGCATTGAGATCCTGGGCAAACTGGGCAATTAGATTGGCATCTTTCAGCAGCAACTTCAGGGCGAAGAAGGTGTCGAAGTTGCGCTCGACGAGTGCACCGCCGACGCCGTCGAAGATGGGCGACTTGAAATCCGTGACGTGGAGGACGCCGAGTACATCACGTGGATTCAAGCCTGCTTTCGTAGCCAGAATCATGGCCTCGCCGATTGCCTCTAACTGGAAGCCGACGACCAGGTTGCCGACCAGTTTCATGGAGGCGCCCATGCCATTTTCACCCATGTAGTGGGTGGTTTCGCTGAGGGGTGCGAGGATCGGGAGCATCTCGTCATAGACGCTGCGCTTGCCACCGACGACGATCCACAGCCCGCCGTTTGCGGCCTCATTCTTGCTGCCGAAGACAGGTGCGTCGAGGAATTCCACGCCCCTTCGCCGCATACGCGGCGTGTTCGGCGCGGCTGGTGTCGGGATGGACGGTGGTCAGATCCAGTACGATTTGGCCGGGTTTCACCGCGTCGATGAGCTTGCCGCTGCCCCACACCAGATCCTTGACGGCGCGGTCGTCGCTGAGGCAGTAGAGGATGACTTCGGCATCTTTGACCGCGTCGGCTGGTGACGCGGCCACCGTTGCGCCGGCGGCAGCCAGGGCTGCGGTGCGTTCCGGCGAACGGTTCCACACGGTGACCGCATAACCGGCCTTGAGCAGATTTGCGGCCATGCCACGGCCCATAATGCCGAGACCCAGATACGCCAGTTTCTTCATGGTAAATGTCTCCTGTTAGGTGGTGCGCCGTTGGCGGCGCTGTTCGCTGTAGTAGTTGGCGACCATGACGATCAGCAGCAGCGCGCCCCAGGCAAACTGCCGGAAGAAGGTGCTGCCGCTGGAACCGGACAGGTCCAGCATCAGCATGTTGAGACCGGTCGAGAGGAACTGGAGGCTCAGCACGGCCAACACCAGCCCCGAAATGGTGCCGAAACCGCCGTTGATATTCACGCCACCCAGCACCGAAATCAGCACCGAGAGCAACACAAAGGACTCGCCGTAGTCGGGTTTGGCGGTGTTGACGCGCGCCACGAAGACCAGACCTGCAATCGCCGCCAACAGGCCGGCCATCCAGTAGGTGCGAATGAGCACACGGTCGATATTGATGCCGGAATAGCGGGCGGCGGTGGTGTTGGTGCCGAGCATATAGAGATTGAACCCGTAGGTCGTACGGTTCAAGATGACGGCAAAGATCAGCGCAAGCACGATAAAGATGATCGCCGGGATCGGGATGCCCAAGACGTTCCCGTTGCCGATGAAGGCAAGTTGCGTGGTCGGAATCGCCGGCCCTCCCGTGATCACGTAGGAGAGGCCTGTGTAAAGCGACATCGTACCCAGCGTCGCAAGGATCGGCGGGATGCCGATCTTAGAAACCAACAGGCCGTTGAAGATGCCGGTCAGGGATCCCACGATCAGGGCAACAACCGTTGCCAAAGGAATCACGAGCCAGGGTGACATTCCGGCGCCACCCTCGCCGCCCAGCCGCGTGAGGGGTGAGGGCCGCCAGGATGCCGGCCAGGTTGGCGGCGCCCACGACCGAGAGGTCGATGCCGCCGGTGATCATGGTCAGCATAATGGCGATGGCCAGGATGCCAAATTCGGGGAATTGCACCGCCATGGACTGCATGTTGGCGATGCTCAAAAACTTGCCGGGCAGCAGGATGCTGAACGCGACAAAGATCACAGCCGCGATCACGAACAGCCGCAACACCGGGTTGTCATCGAGCTGGCGTCCGATTGAATTCTTCTTGGCGGGTTTCGCTTGCATAAGGGTTACTCGTCCGTGTTGCGTGTTTCGTGTTGCGTATCACGTATTGCGTATGCGGCAGACAACCACTTACTTACGTGCGTGGCTCTGATTCTTAGCGACAACCACTTGCTTACGTGCGTGGCTCTGATTATCAACTCTCTGCCACTCGTGCGATCTGTCTTGACTTCCGCTTTGCCTGCAAGGCGGGCAGACCCGTCCCGATAAGGATGATGACACCGACCGCGACGCGCTGCCAGGTGGAGGGGATGCCGACCAGGACCAGGCTGTTGTTCATGAGCACGACGAGGGCGACGCCCAAAATGGTGCCGATCACCGTGCCGCGACCACCGGTCAAGCTGGCGCCGCCCAACACGACGGCGGCGATCACATTCAACTCGGTGCCGACCAGTTCCTGGGGATTTGCCTGGCGGTTTAGCGAAGCGTAGATGAGGCCTGCGATGCCCGCAAAGACGCCGACCGTGCCGTAAATAAAGTACTGGATCCGGCTGATGTTGAAGCCGGCGCGTTCCGCAGATTCACGTGAACCGCCCAGGGCGTAGATGCCGCGTCCAAGCATCGTGAAGTCGAGGATGAGCCAAACAAAAATGGCGACGGCGGCGGTGATCAGGACGGCAGGATGGAGGCGCGAGACGCCGGCTTCCATGCCGACCTCGACCAACCACGTGCGGGCAAAGGCCGGCATGCTGGGTGGAATGTCGCGGATGATTTTGTTGCCGATGGCAAAGAGCAGAAAACCGCGAAACATGCTCAGCGTGCCAAGCGTCACGATCAGCGGCGGCAGTTTGAACTTTGAGATGAAAAAGGCATTGATCATCCCCAGTCCCAATCCGATCACCGCTGAGACGGCAAAGGCAATCCAGAGCGGCGCCTCGGGCATCACGATTCCTAAGATGCGCACCGTCGAATAGGAGGCAAAGACGGCGATGGCCGCAAAGGAGACGTCGATGCCGCCGGAGATGATGACGAGCAACACCCCCATGGCAAAGATGCCAAGCACGATGCTGCTGCGCAGCAGGTCAAAGAGGCTGCCGATCGTGAAGAAGACCGGGTTGATGATGCTGATCACCGCCGTGAGGACGACGATGGTGACAAACAGGATGGTTTCAGTGCGAAGCAGTATACGACTCACAGGCGCCAACCTTAATCTTCGACCAACTTGGTCGCCAACTGATCTTCGTTCGTGGCTTGCGGATCGATCTCTGCTTCGATCCGGCCGCGCCGCATGAGCAGAATGCGATTGCACGTTTGCAGGAGTTCCGGGATGTCGTCAGAGATGACGAGGATGCCCATGCCTTGTTGGGCAAGTTCCTTGATCATATCGTGGAGTTCGCCTTTGGAGCCGATATCGACGCCGACGGTTGGCCCATTCAGGATCATGAGCTTCGGTTTTGACGCCAACCACTTCGCCAGCACAACACGTTGCTGATTCCCACCCGAAAGTGTCTTGACCGGTAGCGAGGGATCGGAAGTCTTGATGCGAAGTGAACCCACCCAGGTATCGATCTGTTCGTCAACCAGTTTTGGGTCCGTCAAGCCAAATGCGCCACGCAACTGGTCGATGACACGGACGACGACATTACGCCCGATGGATTGCTCCAAGAAAAGCCCTTCAGTCAGCCGGTCTTCGGGCACATAGCCGATCCCGTGGTCGATGGCGCTCTGAATGGAGCGAATACTGGCCGGCTTGTCGTCGATGTAAATTTGCCCGCTGCTGATCGGCAACATGCCGTAAAGGGCGAGCGCCAGTTCCGTGCGCCCGGAACCCAACAGGCCCGTTACGCCGACGATCTCGCCGCGGTAGAGCTCGAACGAAATGTCGTGAAGGGCGCCGGCAGCATGCATGCCCTCGACGCGCAACAGCGGTGGCTGGCGCTTGTCGGGGGTGAAAACGTAGGCTTTTTCGCCGACGCTGTGCCCGGTCATCTCCATGGCGAGCCGGGCATGGTTGTACTCTTTGCGATCACCGACGCTCACGACGCGGCCGTTGCGCATGACCATGATCGTCTCGGAAATCTCCAGCACTTCATTGAGTTTGTGGCTCACGAAGAGGAAGGCGATGCCGCGCGCGCGTAACTTGTGAATCACATCAAAGAGTGCCCGCACCTCGCGCTCGGTAAGCGCACTGGTGGGTTCGTCCATGATGATCAGTTGGGCGTTCTGGCGCAGCGCTTTGGAGATGGCGATCAGTTGCTTATTCGCAACCGACATGTCCTCCACCCGATCATTCAACGGCAGCTTGACATCGATCTGGGCCAGCGCATCCTCGGCGACACGGCGGACACTGCCCCAACTGACCCATTTGCGCCCGTCGGCCAACTCCTCGTTCAAGGCGATGTTCTCGGCGACGGTCAGATTCGGAAAGAGCGAAAAATCCTGGTAGATGACCTGGATGCCTTGCCGAATGGCCTCGATGGGATGCAGGTGGGCGAATTCCTTCCCGCCAATGACGATTTCTCCGGCGTCGCGCGGATAAACGCCGGCGATAATCTTGATCAGCGTGGACTTGCCGCAGCCATTCTCGCCCACGAGGCAGTGGATCTTGCCCCGCTCGATGGTGAGACTGACATCCTGCAGCGCCTTGACGCCCGCAGAGGCTTTGTCGATATGGGTGAGCCGGATCATTTCATCGGCCATGGATCGTGAGTTCCCAAAAAGCTAGGGGCCAAAGTGAGTGGAGTTCGAGAAATCTTTCGCTTGTGCTGTGGTCTATCCCCCCGGCCAGAACCCAACGAGGCGTAACCGGGGGGATGGTTACCTTCCCTGCGTGTCCGGTAAGGGGCACGCAGGGGGTGTTACTTAGTACGGATAGTTGTCGACGTCTTCTGCCGTGATGTACAGCGCGGCGTCCGCATACAGGACGTTGTCACCAACCAGTTTCAGGTTCTCGTAGCCCGGCAGGCCCAGATTGGTGCCTTCGCCGATGGTCTCGCCCTTGATCTTCATCAGCGCGAGTTGGTTACAAGCCTTGCCGGCCAGGGCTGGGTCCCAGCCGCCGATGACGTCAATGGCGCCACTCTTCAGCAGGTCCTTGGTCAGGGACGGGAGGCTGGTGCCGACGACGAAGACCTTGTCCTGCAGGCCAGCTTCTTCAATGGCCTGGCCGATACCGACGACATCGGTGGAAGCGCTACCCTGGAAGCCCTTGATGTTCGGGTGGGCCTTCAGGATTTCCTTGGCCTTCTCATACGCCTTGGAGGCGTCATCAAAGGTCTCGCTCTTGTCGACGACCATCGTCATGTTCGGGTAGGCTTCCTTCTGGCGATTGATGCCGCCGTCGGCCCACTCGTTGTGGGTCTTGGAACCCAGGCTGCCGACGAACACGGCATACTCGCCCTCTTCGCCCATCAGCGCGGCCAGGCGGTCCATCAGACCGGCGCCAAACGCGCTGTTGTCAAAGGCTTCGATGTCCCAGTCCATGTTCTGCTGGTTGGAGGCTTCGTGGGTGATCACGGTGATGCCGGCATCCATGGCCTTCTTGAGGACGGGTTCGAGCTGGCCCGGGTCCATCGGGATGACGCACAGTGCGTCGACGCCCTGGGCGATCAGGTCTTCGATCATCGGGATCTGCTGGGCGGCATCCGCCTGGGCTGGTCCGACTTCTGAGGCCTTGATGCCGGTCTCTTCGCCAAATTCCTTGACGCCGACTTCCATGCGGTTGAACCAGTCAATGCCGGCGATCTTCACGACCGTGACGAAGTCCAGGTCGGCCGGATTGACGGCGCCTTCTGCCGGGGCGGCGGCCTCGGCGGCAGCGGCTTCGGTGGCGGCAGCTTCGGGCGCAGCGGCGGGCGCCGGTGCAGCCGCAGGGGCCGCACAGGCCGCCACGATGCTGGCGACGAGCACTACCAGTGCGAAGAAGTACATTTTCTTCATGCGTGGTCTCTCCTGTTTACTGGGTTTGAACGAATTTCCAAAGAGTAAACCGCCGGCAAGTCATGGCGCCAGTGCGGAGTGTCAACCGCTGCAAGTGAGGGGATGGCTTGTTGATTGAACTCGGCGCTATCGTCGCACCCGGCCGGCGGGTGCTCACATCTCTAGACGACCGCCTCCAACATCACGACGAGCGCTTCACAGCCGGCGTCCACCTTGCCCTCGGTGCGTTCGCCGACCCAACTGGCGCGGCCGATCTTGCTGCGCAGAGGGGTCACGCGGTCGCGCCCCGCCCTGGCCGCGGCCAGGGCCGCCTGCCCGGCGGCTGCCAGGGACTCGCCGGCGCTGATCGCCGCGGCAAAGGCCTCTGCGGCCGGGTGCAGCGCATCGACGACCGTCTTGTCGCCCAGTTGCGCCTTACCACGCTCCTGTACCCCGGCATCGGCGGCAGCAAACATCGCCGCAAGATCTTCCGGGGTCAGTTCAGACTTGCCACTGACCACCTTGCCGCCGCGCATCAAGGCCGTTGCCAGCAATGTGCCAAAGGACGACGAACCCGCCTTGTTGGCTGCCATCCCGGCCTTGCCAAGCCATTTGCCGAGGTCGCCATCGACCGGTGTGCTGTCCGCAAACTCGACCAGTGCGCCGCCAATCTTGCTGAGGGTGATGCCCAGGTCACCGTCGCCCATCTGTTGGTCCAGCGACGTCAGGTACTCTTCCTGGGCCACCAGGGTGACACCGACCTTGCGGACGCCCGCGACGATGGCTTCACTTGATACTGTTTCGCCCATGCGTCTCTCTCGCTCTCACTACGGTGCCACCTGGCGCCGGCACTACAACTGAATGAAGAAGGGGGTTTGCGCCGGATAGTCCAGCAGCGCCGCTAATTCCGGATCGACTTTCATGAGCGTGATCGATGCGCCTGCCATTTCCATGGAGGTCGCATACTCGCCCACATAGGCGCGATGCACGCCGATGCCACGTTGCGCCAGCAGGTCATGCGCCTTGCGATAGATGATATAGAGCTCTTCCGGTGGGGTGGCCCCTAGCCCGTTCACCATCACCGCGAGGCTGTCGCCTGGGTTTGGTTGCAGATCGGCCAGGATTGCATCCATCATGCGTTCGGTGATCTCATCGGCAGTCTGCAACTTCTCCCGCTTCATGCCGGGTTCGCCGTGGATACCCATGCCGATTTCCATTTCGTCTTCACCGATGGTGAAGGTCGGCTTGCCGGCGCGCGGCACCGTGCAGGGCGAGAGCGCCACGCCCATCGTGCGGGTATTGGCCAGCGCCTTTTCCGCGGCCGCCGCCACTTCGTCGATGGAGCCGCCCTGGTCGGCTTTCGCGCCCGCACACTTGAACGCAAAGACCATGCCGGCGACGCCGCGGCGGCGACCTGCTTCAGCCGGGGGCGCGGAGGCGACGTCGTCCTTGACCAGCACGGTCTTGACCTCAATATCGTCAAAGGAAGCCATCTCGGCGGCCATGTCGAAGTTCATGACATCGCCACCATAGTTGCCATAGATGTAGACCACGCCCTTGCCCCCGTCGATCCGCTTCGTGACAGCCAGCATCTGGTCTGCGCTCGGCGAAGCAAACACATCACCGACCGCGCAGCCGTCGAGCATCCCTTTGCCGACATAGCCCAGAAAAACGGGGAGGTGTCCGGAGCCGCCACCGGTTGCCAACGCAACCTTGCCTTGCACCGGTGAATCGGCGCGGACAATGCAATGGATGTCTTCGGTGTAAGCGAGTTGATCCGGGTGCGCCTTGATGAGGCCATCGAGCATTTCGGGCACAAAGTCGGCAGGTTGGTTGAGAATCTTCTTCATCGTCCATCTCCTATGACCTGGCTGAGGCAATCAAAGACTTCTTGCGGCGAACAAACAGCGGAGGGGTTCACGGTCGCAGCAACGATATTTAGTTGGTTTGTGGGACTCTGTTCAGGTCGGGCACAAGTACCCAACTAAGCCGCTATTATAGACGCAATCGATTGTATCGCACAAACTGCGGTATTCAACATGCAAAATCGTGGTTGGCGCACGGCGTTACGCTGCTGAAGGGTGTCGAGTGGCCCGGTGGGTCGTGCCGCTATTCGATTGGCTTCACTGCGGCAATCCGGCGCGATACAAGCGCCGCAATCTCGTCGGCGCAACTTTCAATCGGTTTGTCGGTTGTTTCGACCACCGGGATGCCATGCCGGTAGAAGAAGTGATTGGCGGCGCGTAGCTCATCGATGACTTCTTCGCGCGCCACATAGGTTCCCTCTGGGATACCGGTGCGCTGCGAACGTGATTTTCGATGCAGGACCAGTTGCGATGGTTCGATCATCAGCCCGACGACCCGGCGCATGTCGCAGGTAAAGAGTTCGTCCGGCATCGGCACCTGGGGGACAAAGGGTACGTTGGCCACCTTCCAGCCGAACATGGAAAGGTACATGCTGAGCGGGGTCTTGCCCGCGCGATACACCAATCAGGATAATCTCCGCCATGGCCAGGTCCTCAACGCGCTTGCCGTCATCATGCGCGACCGTGAACTCAATCGCCTCGATCCGGGCGAACTGGGCCTGATGGAGTTTGTGGTAGAGGCCTGGTTGGCCGACCGGCTGCATATCCAATTCAATGGTCAGATGGTCCAGGAGTGGGCCGGTCAGATCGAAGGTGACGACCCCGTGCTTCGAGGCTTCGACGACGAGGAGGCGCCGGCAGGCGCGATTCACCATGGTGTGGACGATGATCGCGCCGGGAATGCCCGATGCCTTTGCTACGACGCGGCGGATCTGTTCGGCGTCATGCACCTTGGGTTCAATCACGATGGGCACGTTGACATCGGAGAATTGCGCAGCAACGGTGCGTGCCAATAGTTCGCCAGTAGCCCCGGTGCCGCCTGAGACAACGAACACAGGCGTGCCAAATCGTAGCTGCCGAATTCGTTCCGGATGGCCAGCGCCCTCAGGCGTGCTCATGTCAAGGCTCCTTTCGCGATTGGACTGGCGGAATTGTCGCGAATTTTCTTCATTCGCACAATCTGACGATGCGCAAACCGCGCCATTAAATGGGATGCTGAAGACAACGGACGCCCAGAAAATCGCGGTGAAAGCGCTGCGCATGGTATGATCGCAGCCGTTATGACGATCACCACGCCTACTGAACCACAGACCGCAACGCAGGCGACGCGCATCATCTGTCCGGCCCGATCGCTCCACCGTGTTTGCTTTAGCAGGACTCGGCCTTCTCGTTTTCGTGTTCGCTGCGGTCAATTGGCATTGGCTGCGGGCAAACGTCGTCACCTATGGTTGGGACCGGCTGGATCATCTGATCACGAGTCTGGTCTATAACGACCTGGTGAAGAGTTGGTCGCTGCGGACGCCCTTCGATCTGCTCGCCTATAGCAGTTACTACCCGCCGCTCTTTCACTATAGCGTCGTGGGCCTGTACCAAGTATTTGGTGTCGACGAGGACATTGCCGTCATGGCCAATGTGCTCTATCTGGCGATTCTGCTGGGATCCACCTGGTCTATTGCGCGGCGCGTCAGCGGTCCCTGGACGGCGCTGTTTGCCGCCTTTCTGCTGACGATGTTTCCGATTGTGTTCGCGATGTCGCGGTATCTGTATATCGATTTTGCGCTGACTGCGTTGGTGGCATTGACAATCGCGCTGCTGCTGGCGACCGAACGCTTCAGCCGGCGCAGTCGCGCGCTGTGGTTGGGCGTTGCACTGGGCGGCGCCTTGCTGATGAAGTGGACAACCGCGGCGTTTGTGGTGGGACCATTGCTCTGTGTCGTGGTCCGCAGTGGCATGCTCCCTGTGTTCTGGCGCAACCCGCGTGTGCTCATACCGAATTGGCGCCGGCTTGCCCTCAGCCTGTTGGCCAGTGCCATCGCCTATGCGCTTTTGCTCTGGCCGGCGCAAGCGACGGTGGCGCAGTCCTGGTTGGGCTGGTGGCTTTACCCAGTCCTGACGCTGTTCGGGGCGGCAGCTCTCTATGCTTGTTTTGGCGCACGGCCGGTCGTAACCGGTGCAGCGCAGGCGCTTCAAAATGCAATGCGTGCGGCAGCCATTGTCCTCTGGCTCTTTTCGCTCTGGTATGTGATCAACCCGGAGTTTGTTGACCTGTTTGCATACACGGCCTACGGCCGTGAAGCGCCCTTTATGGCGTTTGGGAAGTATTTCTACGAGGTGAGCACAGAGCAGCTTGGGCTTGTCCTGGCGCTTGTCTTCTTGGTTGTTGCTATCGTGTGGTTTTGGCAGCACCGCAAGGAACTGCCCTCGACCCTCCGTTCATTAAGCGACACTGCCTGGATTCTCGTGCTTTGGGTGCTTGTCGCCTATTTCATCTTTTCATTTCGAGTGACACTGGCGCACTCACGTTTCGTGATGCCATTCCTGCCGCCTTTTGCGATCTGGATTGCTGTTGGCGTGTCACAATGGCGTCCGCACTGGTGGCGCAGTGGCGGTCACCGGAATCACCCTTTTTGCCATCGGGCGATTTGCGCTGATCTCGTTTGATGAATTGGCGTCCTGGCGTGAGCGCTTTGTCGTACCGGTAGGTGACCAGACTGTCAATCTGTTAGGGCATGGCTTTTTCATCCAGTATCCTGCGCGTGAACGCACCGATCCTGGTTTTGCGATCGCACCTGAAGTATTGCAGATCGTGGATCAGGCACGTCAGGCTGCGGACCGTGAAGCCATTCACCTGGGTGTGTTGGTCAACTCTACCAATTGCATGAGAAGCATTTCCTATACCAGATCTATCAGAAATTTCCCGCAGGTGCGGCTGCGGGAATTGGCGCAACTGGCATGATCGGCCCGCCTACAATCAGTTGTTTGAGATGGATTACGTCCTGGTCGGCGACACCCATACCTTCCGCACCGGCGAACAGAGCCAACTGGCTGCGCGGCGCATCCTATACGACCCGGCGGATGCGTTCAATGCGGCTTTTCATCCTGTGCGCACCTGGACGCTGCCCAATGGCGAGGTCTTGACGCTCTATGCGCGCACCTTTGCGCCCACAGAACCCGGAATTGCGACCGAGGACACGCTGGCGCTCTTGACGCTCTTTGGTGACCGCCTGGGGGCAGGCGATGCCGTCGTCCTGGTGTCGCCGGATCAGATTTACGGGCTTGGCATGGCGTTGCCTGCCGATGCCGGCGCCACGGTGGTGGCGTTGCCGCCTGCCGGCGAGTCACCGGCGGCTGCACTCCCACTGCTAGAGCAACTGGTGCAAACGCACCGGCGCGTCTTCCTTGCCAGCCACAATGCCAATCAGGTCGATCCGGAGGGCGTCATCGCAGGGTGGCTGCGTGATCACGCGCTGGCCGGCAACGACCTCTGGGCGAACTCCATTCAGGTGACGCCCTTCGCTGTGATCGGGGCCGGCGAGCCTACAATGCAAGTCGTGGACGGGCAATGGCGCGATGGCGCCAAACTCAGCCAACTCGTGACGTTTGCTGCGCCTGGTGTGGAGGGTCTGACCGCCGGTGGGGCAAGCGCCTTTGCGCTTGACTGGGCGAAGGTGGGGGAGGCGCCGCGCAAGGGTTCGTTGCAGTTGCTGGCGCCTGACGGTGCGCTGGTGGCCCAGGAGGATCATGACCTGGTGGCAGGCCGGCAAGCGTATGTGCTCCTCATCCCGCGCTCTGCCCCGGCGGGTGACTACCGGCTGGTGCTGGCGATCTACGATCCCAATACACTGGACCGAACGTTGACGGTGGATGGCGCCGACCACCTGGAATTGGGCGTGGTTTCGTTCGGTCCGGCGCCGGCAGCGAGCGATCCGGATGCAATTCTGCCGCAGTTGCGACATCCGGAAGACTCGGAGCGAGAGGGGAGCTAACATACTGCCCCTGGCGCCAAGTTATGGTTGTTTGCTGTTCGTCGATACGCGATGCATAATAGATGGAAAGACCCCGGCGATCGTCCGTGCGTCGTAGTATCGGCGCCGAGCTGGTTTAACAATTTTTATTCTTCGCCCCGCATGAAGGAGCAGCGTCAGCATGAGCGACACCCTTACCATTATCGACAACCGCACCGGAGCGAACTACGAAGTCCCGATCCAACACAGCACGATCAAGGCCAGCGATCTGCGTAAGATCAAGGTAGATCCCGAAGAATTTGGGATGATGACCTATGATCCCGGCTATGACAACACGGCCTCGTGCAAGAGCAAGATCACGTATATTGATGGGGACAAGGGCATTCTCGAGTATCGTGGCTATCCAATTGAGCAATTGGCGGAGCAGAGTTCCTTCTTGGAGGTTGCCTATCTGCTGATTTTTGGCGAGTTACCCACGAAACAGCAATTGTCTGACTGGCAGCACCAGGTGATGCATCATACGTTTGTGCATGAGAACATGGTGGAACTCTTCCACGCGTTTCGCTATGACGCGCATCCGATGGGTATGATGATCAGCGCACTTGCCTTCATGTCGACGCTTCACAAGGAAGCTGTGCTGGTCGAGGATGCGCCTGTGCGCTACAAGCAGATCCTGCGTCTGCTTGGCAAACTCCCCACGCTGGCTGCCTTTGCCTATCGCCATCGCATTGGACGCCCATTCAACTATCCAAAGTCTGAACTTGGATATGCGGCGAATTTCCTGTACATGCTTGACTTCATGGGACAGACCACGTATGAGGTCAATCCGGTGCTGGCGCGGGCGTTGGACATTCTGTTTATCTTGCACGCCGATCACGAGCAAAATGCATCGACCTCGGTCATGCGTTCGATTGGTTCGGCGCACGCCGACCCATACAGTGCCATGGCGGGCGCGGCTGCCGCGTTGTTTGGACCGCGGCATGGTGGCGCAAACGAAGCCGTCATCAAGATGTTAAGTGAGATCGGTGACGCGAAGCGCGTGCCGGAGTATGTGGAGCGCGTTAAAAAAGGTGAGTTCCGGCTTATGGGCTTTGGGCATCGCGTCTATAAGAACTACGATCCGCGCGCCAGCATCATCAAGAAGGTGGCCTATGACGTCTTTGAGGTGACCGGCAGCAACCCGCTGATCGATGTGGCGGTCGCCATGGAAGAAGTCGCGTTGCGCGACGAGTATTTTGTCGCACGCAAGCTCTATCCGAACGTCGATTTCTATAGCGGGATTATCTACCAGGCGATGCGTTTCCCGCCGGATATGTTCACCGTGCTCTTCACATTGGGCGCGCCCCGGTTGGCTTGCCCAGTGGTCAGAGATGATCACCGACAACGAGCAACGGATTGCGCGCCCGCGCCAGATTTTTCTGGGCTATCCCCGGCGAGACTATGTGCCGCTGGAACAGCGGTGGTAGTTGGAAATGCGAAAAACAAGACGCCGGGCACTTGCCCGGCGTCTTGTTTTTCCTTCGAGACATTGTCAGCAGCGGCTGACTAATTCACATCGCCATGTCCATGCCAGAAGTGTTCTACCTGACGGGAAATCTGCGGGAATTGGGCGAGCGACGGGTCCTGTTCAAACAGGATTTGGGCCGCTTCGCGGGCTTCCAACAGTGTCGGCATGTCGCTCAGGCTGGCGATCTTCATTTCGGGGAGCCCACTCTGGCGGGTGCCGAGGAATTCACCCGGGCCTCGTAGGTCCAGGTCTTTCTGTGCGATCCAGAAGCCGTCCCTGCCGTGCTCTTCATCGGCAAGGAGCAATAGCCGCTCGCGCACAGCCTGCGAGTTTGCCCTGCTGATCAGTGCGCAGTAACCCGGATGTTCTCCCCGGCCCACACGGCCGCGCAGTTGGTGCAATGCGCCAGACCGAAGCGGTCGGCGTCCTCGATCACCATGACGGTCGCATTTGGCACATCAATGCCCACTTCGATCACCGTCGTACTGACCAGAATCTGGTATTCACCGGCGGCAAACGCCTGCATGACTTCATCTTTTTCATTGCCGGTCATCCTGCCGTGCAGCAGGGCCACGGCAAGGGTTGGAAAGACATCTTCCTGGAGCCGTTTTTGTTCAACCGTGGCGGCGCCGGCCTCTAGCACTTCACTTTCTTCGACGAGTGGATAGACGACATAGGCTTGCCGGCCTTTTTCGACCTCGCGCCGGATAAAGTCGTAGAGTCGCTCGCGTTCACTCTGCGCAAAGAGTTTTGTCCGGATGGGCGTTCGCCCCGGTGGAAGTTCATCAATGACGCTCAAATCCAGGTCACCGTAGAGTGTCAGCGCCAGGCTGCGTGGAATCGGCGTTGCGCTCATGACCAGGAGGGTGGTTGTCCCGCACCTTTTGTGCGGAGGATGCCGCGCTGTTCAACGCCAAAACGATGTTGTTCATCGACGATGGCCAGACCGAGGTTAGCAAATTTGATGTGCTCCTGGATCAGCGCCGTCGTGCCCACCACCACATCGATTTCGCCAGAACGCAAGCCGTCGAGCACCTGTTCACGGGCTTCGCCGGTGACGCGGCCGGTTAGTAATGCGACATTGACGGGTAGGCCGTCGGGGCGTGTCAGTTGGCCGAGGAGGCGACTGATGCCACGATGGTGCTGTTCGGCCAGAATCTGGGTGGGTGCAAGCATAGCGCTCTGCGTTGCATTGGCTGCGCTGGTCCACATCGCGGCGGCAGCCACGGCGGTTTTCCCACTCCCGACATCCCCCTGGAGCAGGCGCGTCATCGGCGCCGTGCGCGCCAGGTCGCGCCGGATTTCCTGGATCACGCGTTCCTGGGCGCCGGTAAGCGGGAATGGCAAAGCGCCTGTGTAGGCGTCCAGCGTGACGTCATCGATCTCCAGCGCCAGCGCATCCAACTGTTGCAATGAGCGCCGCTTCTGGAGAACACCCAGTTGGATGTACAGCAATTCTTCAAAGGCAAGCCGTCGCCTTGCCAAAAGCAGTTGTTCAGGACTGTCCGGGAAATGGACCTGTTGTAATGCCAGGGCTAGATCAAGCAGGTGGTAGGTATGCCGCATCTGCGCGGGCAGCGGGTCGTTTAGAAAGCGCGCGTAGCCGTCAAGTACATCATGGATCAGGTTGCGCAGCCGGTTATTGGTGACGCCTTCGGTCAGTGGATAGACCGGCGACATGCGTCCCGTCGCCACGCGATCTTCATCCAGTTCCTCAAATGCTGGGTTTTCGATTGTCTTCTGCCCGCGATAGAGACCGATCTTGCCTGAAAAGCGCAACGTCTCACCGGGGTGCAGTTGTTTCAAGACCCACTTGTTGAACCATGTCGCATGGAGGGTGCCGGTCGAGTCGCCCAGAATGCCCTGCACCATGCTGCGATTCATACTGATCTTGCGTTCGCGCACATCCCACAGATTGGCGATGATCGTCACCTGTTCGCCAGGCTCCAACTTGTCAATTGTTCTCAGTTGGCTGAAGTCATCGTACCGCGTGGGAAAGTGCCACAAGAGGTCAGCCACCTTTGTGATGCCAAGGCGCTCAAGTTGCTCGGCTGTCGCTTCGCCCACGCCGGCCAAAATCGTCACCGGCGCCTGCAGATCGCGCGGATTGCGTTTCGCATTGCCCTGCGTCGCTTTTCGCTGCCGGCCCTTTGCCGGGTCCGGATCGTAGGGTGGATATTCATCATCTGGGAGGGCATAGACGGTGCCGAGACCGGGGGAGACGGGACCGCCAAGCAGTGGGCGTTCAACAACCGGCGCTGGGGCAGGGGCCGGGGCAATCTCGTCAAACGCTGGGGTTTCGTCGCCCGCTGGAATCTCAAGTAAGGGTTCATCTTGGGGTGGCGCCGGTTTGACGGCTTGCGGGCTGGTGGGAGCGACGTAGCCGGCCGCGGGCCGTTCCGGAACTGGTTCCTGCACTATGGCAGGCGTTTCGGGTTCAGGTTGAAGCACAGGGGGCAATTCGCCCGCCAGGATCCCGCGCATGCTGACCATCAGGTCGGTGCGTTCGGCCAAAGAGGCGTCGCCGTATTGCTGCATCAAACGCACCAATGCGGCGATTGTGGCGGCGTCCACGCCCTCACCTGCGGCGTCGGTGCTCCAGCGCTGGGCCAGCGCCTGGAGTCCCCCCATGACAGCGCGGTTGCGCAGCCCCTGTTTTTCTTCCAGATCAAGCACGCGTTGCAGCCGGGTGTCGGCAGGGGTGTTCACAACTAGAATGTCCCTTCATAGACGATCACACCAACCGTGTTGGGACCGACATATGCGGCGAGGCTTGGTGGGTAGTCGACCATATGAATTGGCACTTTGGGCAGCGTCTCACGCAGCCGGGTTACCAGGTCATTCCGGGGACCTTCATAGGCATGATGCAACACCCCGAGTTCGCGCACAGAGGCAAATTCGACTACAAATTCATGCAATTTTTCGACGACCTCTTCGCGTGTCTGCACCTTTTCCTGGGTGACCAATCTGCCATCCTCCATCATGAGCATGGCTTTGATGCCGAGCATCGAACCCAGTAGGCTTTGCGATGCGCTCAGGTTGGCGCTGCGCTGTAGGTAGCTGAGACTTTCGGTAAAGAGTGACACGTACAAATGGGGCACGGCGCCATTGACAATGCGCGCTATGTCGTTGACCGAAGCGCCGGCATCCGCGGCTTCGGCGGCCTTCTGCACCAGGAGGCCGAGGCCAAAAGAGGTGCTTTGGCTGTCCAGGACACGAATTGTGTAGCGTCCCTTCAGCATTTCGGCCGCTTTGCGGGCTTGCGCCCACATTGGGCTCAAATGGCTGCTCATATGGATGGCAACGGCAGGATGACCGCCGCGGTCGCCCTGGAATACATCTAGGAGGGCGTTAACGTGCGGCGCCTGCACTTCCGGCACCGGATTACCGCCGCTCCGCTGTGCCTCGCTGAGTTTCTGGAATAGTTCCTCTGCGTCGAAGTCAGCATCCTCTTCATAGAAGGAACCGCCGATTTTGATGCGGTGGGATCACTTCGATCTGATACTTTTCGTCACATCGGGCGACAGAAAGGCGTTGCTGTCCGTGATGATGCGTACTTTGGTCATGACCTGTCACGTGATAAGCGCTGCTTGGATGAACACCCTTGTTTTTGAGCCGAGGGCGCAGTTGTCTCGTCTCCCAGGTGTTGAATCAAGCGGCGCAGTGGGCTATTCAACGGAAAGGATATAATGGTAGTGTGGTTGACCGCCATAGGCCAATTCCACATCTAAATCAGGATACTCAGTGCGCACGGTTTCCGCAAAATCTTCTGCCGCTGCGGCAGCGACGAAATTGCCGTAGTAGATGGTGACGAGCGCACCATCGCCGGCCCCCATCTTCTCCAGCAAATCTAACGAGAGTTCCTTGATGCTGTCGCCATGGTTGACAAGTTTGCCGTTGTGTAGGCCAATGATGTCGCCCTGGCGCACGCGAATGCCATCCACCTCGGCGGTGCGCACGGCCATCGTCACCTCGCCGGATTGCACCGCTTTCATCTGCTCTTCCATCGCTTTTTTGAGGGTATCCAGATCCTCTGCCATGGGATCGAACACGGTCAACGCGGCGACGCCTTGCGGCATGGTCTTGCTTGGAATCACGGCAACCTGATGCGGGCTGTGTTCTTTGATGAGCAATTTCGCAGCCTGTTGGGCGGCCATCAAAATGCTTGCGATTGTTGGGCAGCAATACAACTCGGCGCGTCGGCAGGCGGCGAATGGCCTCAGTCAGTTCCGCAACGCTTGGATTCATGCTCTGTCCGCCTTCGACGATCCCATGGGCGCCGAGGTTGCGGAAGATCTCAGCAAAACCGGCGCCGGGCACAACGGACACCATCCCGATCTGATTCTCGTCGACGTGGTATCCCGCAGGGGAGACCGTATCGACAACCGGCGGCACGCTGACATCATTTGCGCCGATGCGGCTCTCGGCGGCCATGTCATCCATGTTCTCGACAACGACATCGGTGATGAACCCAGTCCCTACGCCGTATGAGATCGGCACACCCGGATCGAACACATGCACGTGCACCTTGACAAGGCGTTCATCGCCCTCGACCAGAGGGCATTCGCCCATCGCGGCAATGTCGGCTGCAATCTGGTAAACCGGCTTATTGGGGCGCTCGACCAGGAATTGCACGTCGAAACCCCAGGTGATCTCCGGCAATTGGCGTTTGCCTTTGCGCGCCTGCCGTTCAAATTCTGCGTCTTCGACCGGAGTTGCATCCGTCGCGGTGCGCACCTCCTGACCGGTCAGGGCACGGTACATGCCTTCGAGTAAAAAGTAGAATCCCTTGCCGCCAGAGTCGACGACGCCCGCTTTTTTCAACGCGGGCAACTGATCGGGCGTGCGGTTGACCGACCGATCCGCTTCTTTGACGACGTGTTCCAACATCGTGCGGAGATCTTTGGTCTCTTTTGCGGCGTCGGCTGCGGCTTCGCTCGCCTCGCGTGAAACCGTCAGGATGGTGCCTTCGACGGGCGCCGGGACGGCGTCATAGGCAGCCTCCGAGCCCACGTGCAGCGCTTCCGCCAGGTCTTGGGCCGTCATGCCATCTTTGTGGCGCAGGCTCTGGCTGAACCCGCGCAGGATCTGGCCAAGGATGACACCCGAATTGCCACGGGAGCCTTGGTGGGCGCCTTCGGCCGCGGCGTCCGCCACATCGCTTACCGTCCGATTGTCACCGTTGGCGATATTTGACCAGGCGGACTTGATCGTCAGGAGCATGTTGGTGCCCGTGTCGCCATCGGGCACGGGGAAGACATTGAGGCGGTTGACCTGTTCATGATTGTGCGCCAGCCAGTCATAGGCGCGTGGAAGAGTTGGCGCAGATCACTGGCATCGAGCTTCGTGATGGGTTGGCCCGCAGGATATTTTTGGGTGAGGTCGGTTGGCTCGCCGTGGGCAGCGGCGGCGTTGGGCGCCATGCCCGTTTCAGTTGTTTGGGGCAGCAGCGATGTGTGCGACTCCACACCTGCCTCAGTTGCGTTGCTGGTCAATTCGTCTGCTTCCATACGACCTCCTCTGTCCCACTTTGCCGGACGCCAAACCGTGTCGCGCGATCGTGCGCACTTACTTACGAGAACACGGTAACGGCTTGCACGTTGCAGCTTTGCACCATAACTCTAACACATCTCACAGAGATCATTCATCATGCTATGAGCGACAGAATCTACACAATCGATTGCGCCCGTCAGGCTGCGCGTTTTGACAGGCACTGAGGCGTATGCTATCCTTTTCCTGTTAAGCGATTACGTGAATGTACGTCCCAGAATCTGTGGGCGTTCGCAAAGTGAGTGTCGGAGGATAGGTAAGATGGCGAAGTGTCAACAGTGCGGCAAAGGTCCGCAATATGGTAACAACCGGCCCTGGTCCAAGAAGACGACGCGCCGCCGCTGGGATGTCAATGTCCAGAAGGTGAACGTCATCGAGGGCAACAAGGTCGTGTCCAAGCGGATGTGCGCCTCTTGCATCCGCACCCTTTCTAAGGCGTAAACATTCAGGTCGTTTGACCTGCCTCTTGTGTTCAGAAGAACAAGCGCTGCTTCCATCTGGAAGTGGCGCTTTGTTTGGCTGAAAGATCTGCTGCGCACCGTCAGTTCACCACCGCGCGGCGTAGCTGGCCGCAACCGGCATTGATTTCGATTCCCCGCCGCAGCCGCACTGTCGTTGGGATTCCCGCCTCGCGTAAGATCTCCGCAAACCGGGTGGCGCTGGCGTCGCTGGATGGCTGAAATGGGCTGTCTGGAATCGGGTTGAGCGGGATCAGGTTGACGTGACAGAGAATGCCTTGCAATCTGGCTGCCAGTTCAGAGGCAAGTTCCTCGCCGTCGTTGATCCCGCG
>JADJPH010000044.1 GCA_016713335.1 Candidatus Fredericiella danica
GGAAGCCGGGGATGCCGGCATCCTTGGCCTTCCACCGCAGCGACCGACGTACGGCGCCGGCGTTGTCCAGGATGATCGCCGAAGCCTTGCGTGCGATGCAGGTCTCAAACAGTTCCATCTGCTTGTTGGCGTCGTCGTCATGGACAAGTTGGAGCAATATCGTAGCCGAGTTCCTTGGGCCTTGGCCGATGCGATCTCGGACATGGCGCCAAAGAACGGGTTCTCGACCGGCGGCACGATCACGCAGATTGTCGGGGCTTCGGCCGCGGCATCTGCTGGAGCAGCTTCGCCGGCGCGGCCTCGGTCGTCGCTTCCACCGCGGCTTCCGTAGTGGCTTCTGCCGGCGCCGCAGCAGGGGGCGCAGGCTGGCGCTGCGGTCTGGCAGGCGCCGAGCAGCATGGCAAAGACTACCAGCAAGCCCAAAATCAAGCTCTTGTGTGCCACGCATTTTCATCTCTCACATTGAACGTTGTAGAACTACTTGCTAATTCCTCTCAGAAAGGGTCTTCGCATACAGTGCCTACTGGGATGCCATTACTTGGGTTGACACCTCCACCCTTGTACAAGCGATACTCCGACTTTGCGAGAGATTGATGAAAAACGTTGGCGACGCCGGGCTGTGCAAAAGAGACAAACGCCGCTAACGAATTCGGGACACAATGGTGCGGGTGCTAACCAAGTTCCTGCTTGCAGCGCAATCCGCGTCTGCATCCGCGCCCGAACCTGGTCGATGATCACGGCCAGCAATGATGACCACACCCTTGATCACCTGTTGCCAGAACGACGAAACGCCCACCATCACCAGACCGTCACCGAAGCACACCCGATCTGGCAAATGCGTCGATGATCGTGGTACCGATGCTCCCACGACCACCGGAGATTGAGGTGCCGCTGAGCACCACCGCGGCGATGGCGTTCACCCAAAAGAACTCACCCGTTGGCCGGATGCGCCGCCACCAACTGCGACGCTACGATCAGACCCACCACAGATGCACAGAAGCCGCTGATCGCGTAGACCATTGCAGCTTCAATGCTTGACCTTGACGCCGGATAGTTCTGCTGCGCGCTTCATTGCCACCGACGGCGTAAACCCGGCGCCCAAACGGGGTGCGTTGCGCCAAAGGCTACCAACGCAAAACCAATCGCGATCCAGGAATAGCGTTGACGATGAATGAACCGGGCCCAACTCAGGAAAAAGCGGTGTTGCCCAACTCAGGCCACCACGAGGTTCGGAAAGGTATAGCCGTTGATCAAGACGCCATGCCGCCTACATACAACATACCGAGCGTGGCGATAAAGGGCGCCACATTGAAGCGCCTGTGATGATCAAGCCGTGCCGACTGCGCCCATCAAAGTGCCGGCGATGATGGCAATAAACATGATGAGCCACGTATGTGGGCAAACGATCACCCCGAACTGCGGCAGGATAATGCCCTGGTTGATGAGCATCGCTTGCGACATCGCACAGAGCCCACCAGAGATCCGACCGAGAGGTCGATGCCACCGTCAAGATGACAAAGGTCATGCCAATGCCCAGGATGGCATTGATGGCCACATGCTTCGCCATGATCTCAATATTGGCGGCATCCAGAAAGTTGGGCGTTAGACGGTGATGACAGCCACCACCAGGATCAACGACAAACGCGCCCTCTAGCAGCATCTGCTGGATCTCCGTCCAGGTCGATCCCGATGGGATTTCTTTATACGGTGCTGCGGTTGCTGGCTCATCCTGCCTTCCCTTCTACTGGAACTGCTTCCCGCTTGTACTGCCGGCTGGCTCGTCATCGTTGACGCCATGACCGATCGCTGGGGGCTGCCACCAGGGGCGGTTTCAGTGGCTTCCTCACGCCAGGAAACTCGCCGGTGATCTTGCCTTTTGACGCCCAGACGATGATGCGGTCCTTTGAGCATCGCCATGACTTCCTTCAACTCCGAGGAGATAAAGAGCACGCCAAAACCTTGCTCGCCAATCGTTTCCATGATGGCAAAATTTCAGACTTCGCCGCCACGTCGATGCCGCGACTCTCGGCTCGTCGAGCAGCAGAATCTTGGGTGACGTGAGCAGCCCCTTGGCGACGACCACTTTTTGCTGTGTTGCCGCCGCTCAACGATGGATGATCTGCGTTGGATTCGCCACCTTGATGGAACCCCTTGACCATCTCCACAGCGGCGGTCTGCTCTTTAGCCGGGTCAGGTACAGTCCGTTGGAAATAGTTGCGCAGGCTCGCCAGCAACATGTTATGCGCCACCGAGATGGTCTGGACAAGCCTACCCTCCCGCTGACGATCCTCCGGGACGAGCACGATCCCCCGGTTGATCCGTTCCGACATTGCCCGCCGGCAGCATCTTCCCATCGAGGTAGATTAGCGCCCGGTGGCCTCGGCTGGACACCCGCCAGACACCTCACCAACTCGACCGGATACGGCGCCCATCAACCCATACAGGCCAACCACTTCACCCTTGCGGAGCGCCAACGACAGATGGTCGACTTTGTATAGCCACCCACTCTTGGCGTCATCTCTTCACCCGCAAGGAATCGCTTCGCCGACCTCGGTATGCCCCTTTTTGAAACAGCGCTGCAGGATTCTTGCCGACCATCTTCTCGATGATCCAGGGCACATCGATCCTCCTGCGTACGCGCCTGCCCACCAACTTGCCATTGCGCAGCACCGTGACGTAGTCACTGATCCGCGGATCTCCTCAAGCTTGCGAGTGGCAAACAATCGAGCGCCGTGCGCCTGGAGATCTTCCATGACCTTAAAGAGCACTTCCACCTCGGCGCGCTTAGCGCTGAGGTTGGCTCATCCATAATCAAGATGCGTACATCTTGCGAAGGGGCCTTGGCAACCCAACGATCTGCTGCTGACCGATGCGCAGGTCACTCACAATAGGTTCGGATCAACTCATGCTCGAGCCGGTGCAGCAGTCCGCGCCCGGGTTCGTTGGCGCTTCTTGTCAACCACCAACCCCGACGGCGCAATTTCGCGTCCCAAGAAGATGTTCTCTGCGCACGCTCCCAGGTTTGGGCAGAGGTTCATCTCCCTGATAGATGATGCCAATGCCCCAATTTTTCGGCGTGGAGTGGGGAGTGCAGTTGGATGGTCTCCTACATCCATCAAGCAGCGCCCGTGGTTGGGCGCTCCACGCCTGCCACAATCTTCTTCATCAGCGTTGACTTGCCCGCCCCGTTTTCGCCAATCAGGCATCACTTTGCGATAGAGCACTGAAGTCAACGCGATCAAGCGCAATGGTGCCGGGAAAGACCTTTGATCTGCTCTGCGTGCAACGCCAGCGCATTATCGCCAGGTTGAGTCGACGGTATGGTTGGAACTTCCGCTACGGTTTCCATGACCCTACTCCAGCAAGCTGATCTCAAAGGGAACGATCGTGACGTTGCTGACGTCGATGTCGATCAGGTTAAGGTGCGGATGCCCATCGCTTTGCCGTAGAACGCAATCTGCTTGCCTACGAGCGCAGCAATGTCCAGCCCACCCAGCACATCCCTTGGCGACGCGTTTGTTGATCTCGGACGCCACCTTGCCATTCCTCCGGTCTGGTCGCGAAGTCACCAAAGTTGATGAAACCGACCGCGTCACGCATTGCCGCTCATCGCTTGGAATCCGCGGACCGATGTACATTCGGACGGTGATGGGACCGTCGTAGCCGTCCAGTTGCAGCGTCAAGGTGCCCACGTGATTCCGTATCGACTGCGGTGACCGTGCCCACGCCCTTGACCAGATGGACGTGCGCCTCGCCAACCGTGATCAGATTGTCTTCAGCAACATTGATCAACTGTTCCTTCTTGGCCCGGCCTTATCATCGACGACAAACGCCAGGATGCCGGATGATCCACGGCCTCCGCGACAATGGGCGCCGTTCGCTGCTCCAAATGCCTTCGACGTAGGCAACTGGATCGAATTCCTCGGCTCTTCTTCCGCCTTAACATCCGCGAGGGCACAACCGTATTGAAGAGGGCAGGACCGCGAGAAAGACCGCGACCGATCAGACCGATTATCAGGCATGTATTTCTTCATCGGTTTACCCTAATGGTTGCCTGGCAAACATCACTTTTTGGAAATCTTTGCCGATAGTTTCACTTCATGGCTGCAACACGCGCGCCATTGCATTGCGCCAACCTGCCAGCAGCGCACTGCGCGGCGCTTCGGCCATCACCGGCGCGTACCGTTGTTCACCGCGGTGAAGCGCCCAAGTTCATCAGGCAGAACGCCACACCCCAACGCCCAACCCGGCCAGATACGCTGCGCCCAGCGCAGAAACATCGGTCGATGTACTCACCACGACCGGGCACTGCACCATGTCCGCCTGAAACTGCATCAACAGCGGGTTCGCGCCGCACGCACCATCCGCAATGCATCTTTGAGCGGAATGCCAGCTTCTTCCTGCACCGCCGCAAAGATGTCGTAAATCTGATAGGCGATGGACTCCAGTGCGGCGCGCGCCAGGTGCTCAGGACCACTGCCCAGCGTCAACCCATGAATCATGCCGCGTGCCCGTGTGTTCCACCACGGCGCCCCCAACCCAACAAAGGCGGGGACGAGATAAACTCCGGCGTTGTCCGGGCAGGCATGCGCAAGGTCGGTGACGGTTTCTGCACCGTTTGCCCACCCCATCAACCTGGCAAGCCACTGGACCGTCGCCCCTGTTGGCAAATGTTGCCCTTCAGGCGCATAGGTGGTCTGGCCCGGGCGTGACCAGGCGATGGTCGTCGATAGCCCACGCTGCGAAAGAAATGGTGTTGCGACAGGTGTCTGACCGAGGAGCCTGTGCCATAGGTCGCCTTGACTTCCCCAGGTTCAAGCAGGCACGACCCACCAGTGCGGCGTGCGAATCGCCGATCACGCCGGTGATCGGGATGCCGGGCTGCGAGACGGCCGCAAGCGACTGTATGGCCGAATTCGCCGGTGGAAGGTCGAACCTCAGGGAGCACCTGCCGGGATCCGGAAGAGTCGCAGCAGTTCCTCATCCCAGTCGAGCCTATGTAGATTAAAAAGCAGCGTGCGCGAGGCGTTCGTCATATCGCACGCATGGACCTGACCGCCCGTCAACTGGAAAAGCAGCCAGCTATCCACGGTGCCAAGACACAAGTTCGCCCTGTTCCGCGCTGTCGGCGCCGGGTGTATTGTCCAGGAGCCAACTCATCTTGCTGGCAGAGAACATTGGGTCAAGTGCCAGCCCGGTTCGGGCGTGCACATCATCGGCGGCGCCCTGCTGTTTGAGTTCATCGACCAACTGGACGCCGCGCTGGCATTGCCAGATCACGCAGGCGCCAACGGCTCGCCCGTGCTCCACGCTCCCAAGCACCACCGATTGCGCTGGTTGGAAATGCCCAACGCCACCGGCTGTGCGCTGGATCCGGTTGGCATCGCCGCCAACACGTCGTCGATGCATTTCTGCACGCTCTGCCAGATCGCCGCAGCATCCTGCTCGACCCAGGAGGGTTGTGGATAGGTGACGCTCAGCCCTACAGAGGCGCGCCCTACCACCTGCCCTGCAGGATCAACCAGAATGGCCTTCGTGTTCGTGGTGCCCTGGTCGACCGCAAGCACCAAAGATTTGGCCGGACTCATTGTGTACTACCCCGAAACGGATGTCGTGATTTGGTTAAGGGAGCAATGGTTCACTTCGTGCCGATCAGCGCACCGGCGCCGGCCGGCTTTCAAGCAAGCCTTCCGCCGTCGCCGCCAACCCTGCGGCGTGATGCCATAGTGTTCAAAATATCTTGTTGGCTGCCCGTCCACGTGTATTCATCGGGAATGCCCACAATGCGCAAACGCGGCGTGACCCCTGCCTGGAGCAACAAGCTTGCGACACGGCTGCCCAGCCCGCCCAGCACACTATGTTCTTCGACCGTCACAATCGCCTGGACCTGCTTCGCCATCTTGAGCACGGCTTCCTCATCAAATGGCCGGATGCTGTGGATGCTGAGGACGGCGGCGGAAACCCCGCGTTCGGCCAATGCATCGGCAGCTTGCACGGCAGTCTCCACCGTCTCGCCGGTGGCGAGAAAAGCCACGTCGCTGCCTTGCCGCACGGGAATCGCCCGGCCGATCGCAAAAGGCGTATCCGGGGTATGGAGGCGGTGCATCGCTTTCTTGCCCAGACGAATGTAAGTGGTCTGGGGTGCGTGACGGACGCCAGCACAACGGCGCGTCTCGAAGTTATCCGCGGGTGCAACAATGTCGATGTTGTTGATCGCTTGCAGCACCGCAAAGTCGTGCAGCGAGTGGTGCGTCGTGCCCAGTGCGCCGTAACTCACACCGGCGCTGATGCCGATCAATTTGACGGGGTGGTCTGAATAAGCCACGTCATTCTTGATCTGCTCTAGCGAACGCGCCGTCAAAAAGCAGGCCGGCGAGACCGCATAGACGCATTTGCCGGCAGCCGCCAGTCCTGCAGCCACGCCGACCAGATTCTGTTCAGCGATGCCGACCTCGACAATTTGATCCGGCAAGCGCTTGCCAAAGGCGACAAGGCGACCGGATCCGCGTGAATCACTGGTGACCACCAGCAGATTGCGGCTCTCTTCCGCCATCGCCAGCAACGTATCAGAGAATACTTGTTGATTCGGGCTACCGAGTTGTAGAGGTTGCATAGCTGTCCTGTACCCGTTGTTCGGCTTGAGCGAGTTCGTCCAGGGCGATCGCCAGTTCGGCGGAAGTCGGCACATGATGGTGCCAGTCGACCGCGTCTTCAATAAAGCTGACGCCCTTGCCCTTGGTCGTGCGTGCAATGATCAGGCTGGGTTTGCCCGCCGCAAAGGGCGCCTGCGCAAATACGTCCAGCAGCGCTGCGATATCATTGCCATCCACCGTTCGTACGGCATAACCAAAGGCTTCAAAGCGCGCGGCGAGTGGTTCCTGTGCCATCACGCTCTCGGTCCGACCCGTAATCTGCAGCGTATTGCGGTCGATGATGACCACCAGATTGTCAAGCTTGTAGTAGGAGGCGCTCATCGACGCCTCCCAAATGGACCCTTCGGACAGTTCGCCGTCCCCCATGAGGGTGAAGACACGGGAAGGCAACCCATCCTGCTTGGCCGCGATGGCCATGCCGACTGCGACCGACAGACCGTGCCCAAGCGCCCCGGTATTTTGTTCGACCCCCGGCACCTTGCGGGTTGGGTGACCAACCCAGTGCGAACCGGAACGGCCCATCGTCGCCAGCATTTCCGCCGGGAAGAAACCTTTATCGGCGAGCACGGTGTATAAAGCCTCGACGGAATGCCCCTTGCTATGAATGTACCGGTCGCGTTGGGGCCAGGACGGGTTGCCGGCGTCGACGTTCATGACCTGGTTGTAGAGGACATTGAGAATGTCGACACAGGAGAGACTGCCACCAGTGTGTCCGGCGCCAGCATGGGCGATACTCGTCAAAATCGTCTTCCGGTATTGGATCGACTTGTGTTCAAGTTCGGAATTCAGCATAGGAATCGCCATTCACAAGCGCCACTGAATAAATATTCAGTATTGTATCTTCATTCGGCATGGGCTAGTATAATCAAGGCTGCTTGACATGGCAAGCAAAATTGAATAAATATGTAGCTGTGAATAAATAGAGATCATTGCGGCGGAATGTGAGGCGGAGTCATGGCTCAAATCGATGAAATGCGGTTGGTGACCAGGGTTGCGTGCATGTATTACGAATGGGACATGAAACAATCTGCGATCGCCAGGCAATTAGGGCTGTCGCAGCCTACCATTTCGCGGCTGCTCCAGCAGGCCAAGGAGGAAGGCATCATCCGCATTTCGGTTAGCGTGCCGCAAGGCATTTACACTGAGTTGGAGGAGCAACTGGTGAAGCAGTACCGGTTGCGTGACGCCATCGTGGTTGATTGCAGCGGCGAGGGTGATGAACGTTTCATCGAACGCCAGATTGGTGCGGCCGCAGCCTACTATTTGGAGTCGGCGCTGCGCCCCAATGAAGTTGTTGGCATTTCATCTTGGAGTGCAACGTTACTGGCGTTGGTGGACGCCATGCACGCCGCCCCCCGCAAAGGGGACGTACGGGTCGTTCAGATCCTGGGCGGCGTCGGCTCACCCTCCGCCGAGGCTCATGCCGGTCGGCTGACCTCACGGTTGGCAGATCTTCTCAGTGGGGCCGCCATCTTCTTGCCGGCGCCTGGCATCGTCGGTTCGGAGGGCGCGATGCAGGCGATCACGGCGGATCACTACGTACGCGGGGCGTTGAATCTTCGACCATGTTACCACCGCGTTGGTGGGGATCGGTGCGATCGAACCGTCGAAATTGCTTGCAGACAGCGGGAATCACTTCTCAGCTTCGGAACTGGACGATCTGAGGCGGGCCGGCGCAGTGGGCGACGTGTTGTTGCGCTTCTTTGACGCCCATGGGGTGCCCGTGGACACCCCGCTCAATCAGCGTGTGATCTCCATGCGCTTTGATCAATTATGCCGAGTGGATCGCTCGATCTGGCGTCGCCGGCGGTGCGCGCAAGTTCAACGCCATCCTTGGCGCCATCCGTGGGGGGTGGGTCAATGTGTTGGTGACGGATCTGCTCACCGCGCGCCGGTTGACCGCGGCCGAGGGCTAACGCGCCACTATCCCACCTCACCGACTTCTACCAAATGCCCGGCAGCAATCGATACCGGATCTGCTGCGTGTAGGCTGGATAGCCGGCAAGCTCGCGGCTCAAAACTTCCTCTTCATTACGAATTCTCATTACGAGGATCGGAATGATCAGCAGGGCAGGGATCATCGCCCAGTAGGAGCCAAGTGCCAGCGGCGAAAAAACGTACATCAGCGTCACCCCCAGATACATCGGATGGCGCACCACGGCATAAGGTCCCGTGCTGATGACTTGCTGCCCCTCATCCACCTCGACGACGCGCGAGGCGTACTGGTTCTCACGGAACACATAGAGTATGAAGCAATAGCCAAGCAGCACAATCAGGTCGCCGACCAGCACCACCGCAACCGGCACATTGGACCAACCAAACCGCTTATCAAAACCCGGCAGCATGAAGACGACCAGGAAATAGAGCAGCGACAGGTTGATGATCTTGCGCTGCGTTGCCTCTTTCTCCCGCATCCGCATCCGGCGTTCGAGTAGTTCGGGAGCTTTCCGGTACAAAACGATCAGGGCAAAGGTCATCGGGATCAGAATGACGGCCAGGTAGATCCACGCCTCCCAGTAGGCGAGGGTCCCCGCTGGCAAAAACAGCATCGCCACAAGACACGGAATCCCAAGCCCCAGCCGGATCGCCAGCCCCTTGAGCAAATTGGGTTTTGATTGTTCAGTGTGCCCCATGACGCCTCCCCAGATGGACTTGCCCGAGTGGTTCTCATGCTCTGCGTTCGATCATAGTCCTGCCGGCAGCACAAATCAACCCACAAGTGATCGACCAACAATTCACATAACTGAATTCCGCATTTCTTATTGACCAATGACTAACGTCTTGCTATACTATTCGCAATAACGTGTGCGGCGTTATGACAAATAGGAATTAATTGCTGAGCGCGGACAACAGAGACCGGCGTCGCAGGAGTCGATTATGAAACACCCCTTCGTCTTGCTTGCCCTCTTGGCCTGCTTTGCGATCGCGGTGCTGGCGTATACGCCTGCACAGGCGTCGTCGCCCACTGTCGCCGTCGTCTCGTCCCAACCGGAAGCGCCCAGCCAGACCTGCTGGGGTTGTGGTCCCGTGCCCCAACCCGGCGGCGTCTTTGATCGCGGACCCCGCCCCCATGCGACGGGCTACGTCAACGGCAGTTACTACTGCGTTGCCTTTGGCGACACACTTTTTTCCATTTCTCAGCGGTTTGGCGTGAGTGCGCAGCAAATCGCCGCCGCCAATGGGATTCCGAACCCCTGGCTGATCTGGGCCAATCAGTTCATTTTGATTCCCGGTCTTGGAATCGCGCGCCCGTCACGCCGACACCAACGCCGACGTCGATCCCACAGCAAGCGTCGATCACCGTCTCCAACCCCACCGCCAACAGTTCGCTACCCGCCACATTCCAGGTCAGCGGTGTGGCGACCGGTCCTAATGGCGCCACCATTGCGATCCAGGCGCAGAACAACAGCAGTGGCGTACTCGCAGGAACCACCACCACGCTCCAAACGATGAGCGGCTCGTTTGGCAGCGGGAGTTGGTCCGTTTCGCTGACCGTCAATCAAGTCGTTGCCGGCCGGATCGTGGCAGCGCTGGTTGGGCAGCCGATTGGCCCGGCCAACGTCCCGGTCACCTTCAACGGCGGCTCAAGCCAACAACTCGTCATCACACAGCCAACCCTGAATGCGCAGTTACCGGCCAATTTTATCGTTTCGGGCAGTGGCTCCAACCTTCCCGGCAACCAGGTGACGGTCCAGGCCGTGACGAACGGCGGGGCTGTGCTCCAGACCCAACAGGCCTTCCTGCAGAATATTCAACCCAACGGACAAGGCACCTGGCAAGCGAACTTCAGCAATGTCAGTGCCGGTGCGCCAACCCTGGGTCGCATTGTCGCCTCGGCTGCCCCGGCTCAACTGTGCCGCCGCAGTCGGTCAACGTGACCTTTAACGGCGTCGCGCTACAACAACTGACAATCACGCAACCAATGCAGGGTCAGACCGTATCACCTACATTTGACGTGATCGGCACCGGGACAAATCTTCCTGGCAACCAGGTGACGGTGCAAGTGTTGAATGGCACCGGTAGTGTGCAGCAAACCGTGCTGGCAACAGTTCAAAATATCCAGCCAAACGGGCAAGGCACCTGGCAGGTCAGGTTTATCAACGTCAATCCCGGCGATCCGTATTTCGGTCAAGTCAGAGCCTCTGCGGCGGCCGGTTCAACGGCGCCACCGGCAATCGTTCCTGTCATCATCAACGGTCCTGGACAATGAACCCAGCCATCGCCTACCTTGACGCGGTCGACGTCCTCTTGCGGCGCATCCGTGCAACACAACTACCGACCATCGAGCGGGCAGCCGAGCTCTGCGCCAACACCATCGCCGGCGGCGGGCTGGTGCATCTATTTGGCACCGGTCACTCGCGCATGTTCGTGGAAGAAATGTTTCCGCGCCACGGCAGTTTCCCCGGCTTTCACTCGATCGTAGAACTCTCGCTCACCTACCACAATCAGGTGGTGGGCGCCAACGGCCAACGCCAGGCCATGTTTCTTGAACATGTCAGAGGGGCTTGGCAAGGCGATCATCGCGCAACTTCGTCTTTGCACCCCCGATGCCTTTCTGATCTACTCGAACAGCGGCGTCAATGAGGTCTTGGTCGAGGTGGCGCTCGAAGCAAAGGCCCAGCAGATGCCGGTGATTGCCGTTGTTTCGCTCGACCATGCGCTGGCCTCGACCCCAAAGCACTCCAGCGGCAAACGGCTGACCGAGATCGCCGATCTCGTGATCGACAACTGCACCCCCGCCGGTGATGCGTTGGTGCGGGTCAACGGGCTGGAAGATCCGGTCGGCCCAGGTTCCACGATCGGCGCGGCTGCAGTGACCAATCTGATCAAGGTGCTCGTTGCCGAGAAATTGACGGCATTGGGTCATCCGCCGATTGTGCTCACCAGCGCCTACTTTATTGGCGCTGAACGCTCGCAACGCCAGTTTGACGCAGCCTACGATGACTATCGAGCGCGGATCAAGCGTGTCTACGGTGGATGATGCTGCCACCAACCCGTCCAACTTTCTACTTTGCCGGGGTGACGACCGCGAAGTCATCCTCGCGCCGCATGTTTCCGCGCTGGATGGAAATCTTGGGACGCCCCGAAGTGGTCCTTGAGGGGATCGATTTCGCAATTCACGACCACCCCACGCGCTACCGCGCGTTCGTCGAGATGCTTCGGGATCACCCGCTCGCGCTCGGCGCCGTGGTCACAACCCACAAGATCGATCTCCTTGCAGCCGCACGCGACCTGTTTGCCGAGTTGGATCCCGCTGCACAAGCATTGGGTGAAGTCTCCGGCATCGGCAAGACCGGGGCAACATTTTTGGCTTTGCCACGGATCCGGTTGCCGGGGCATGAGCCTTGGCGCGATGATTGGCCCCGGCTATTTGATCAACTGATGGCTGCGCTGCCCGGCGGCAGTATCGTCATCAATGCAACTGGCATGGGAAAGGACAGCCCAGGTTCGCCCATCACCGACGCCGGTCGTTTTCCTATCACGGGTGTGGCGTGGGAGTTGAACTATCGCGGTGAACTCGAGTTCCTCCATCAGGCCGAACGGCAACAGGAGGTGCGCCGGCTGCACATCGAAGATGGCTGGCGTTATTTCCTGCTCGGCTGGAGCCAGGTGATCAGCCGAGCTTTGGCGATTGACATCCCACCGGCGACGTTTGAACAGTTGGCCGCCGCCGCCGCGGATCTACGATTCTAGTGTGGAAGGAATCAGGGCTCGATTGAGCCCGCTGCTATGTTTCTCGTCATCGGTAGCACCACAGTCGATCTCTTTATCTCGGGCGTGGGCCGCATCCCACGCTGGTCCGGCGACGAATTCCGCATTGACAACCTTGCCTGGTGCCGTGATCCGTTGCGGACCTCGATCGGTGGCAACGGCGCCAACACCGCCTACACATTGGGACGCCTTGGCGCACGGGTGGCACTCCACAGTGCAGTCGGCGCCGACATTTTGGGGGATATCATGGTCGGGTGGCTTAACACGGCCAACGTCGACTTGCGCCACCTCATCCACCGCCTGAACGCCTCAACTTCTACCAGCACCATCGTCATCGACGACGAGCGCAACCGGCTTTCCTTTCACCATCCAGGCGCCTATGCCACCTATTCGATGCGCGATCTACCGGACAACTGGACGCATGGCGTCTCCACCGTGGTCGTGGCGAGTTACCCGTTGATGGGCGGTCTACGCCCCTACGGCGTGCGCAAAATCATGGCCACTGCGCGTGCCGCCGGGATACGGACGGCGCTCGACATCGGACCGGCAATCGGGGACCTGACCACGGTCGCCGAGTTGCGCCCGGTGCTGCCTGATGTAGATTATCTGCTTGCCAACGAACACGAATTGCTTGTGCTGACGGGTGAAAGCGATGCACCGGCGCAGATCGCGGCAATGCACGCAGCCGGGGCGAATACGGTCGTGCTCCGGCGTGGGAAGCACGGGGTTGCCGTGGCGAGCGCTGTCGAAAACCACACAGTGCCGGCGTTTTCCGTCGATGTGCAGCGCACGGTAGGTGCGGGCGATGTCTTCAATGCGGGCTTTCTGATGGGTATTGATGCCGGTTGGTCGTTGAGCAAAGCGGCAGAATTCGGGAATGCAGCCGGCGCGCTGGTGGTTGCGTCAGATCAGGGTGTCCTCGGCGCAGCGACGCGCGATGAGGTTGAGCAATTTATCCAGTCTCATCGGTTTTTTAATCAATAACAAGGTGCCTTTGTGATCCAACCACCTGAGAATTCCATCCATCCCCTAACGCGACCTGAGTGGCGTGCATGGCTTGAACAAAATCATAGCCGGCGTGATGGCGTCTGGGTGATCACGTACAAGAAGGCCACTGGCAAGCCACGCATAGATTATGAGGAATCGGTCGAGGAAGCACTCTGCTACGGTTGGATCGATAGCAAACCTAACAAACTCGATGATGAACGCTCGCTCCTCTGGTTTGCACCGCGGAAGCCTGGGTCTGGTTGGTCAAAACCCAATAAGGAGCGCGTTGAGCGATTGATGGCTGCCGGGTTAATGGCGCCGGCCGGTCTGGCCAAGATCGAGGCGGCCAAAGCGGATGGTTCGTGGTTTGCGCTTGACGGCGTGGAAGCGCTCGAAATACCAACCGATCTCGGCGAAGCGCTCGATGCAACACCGCCGGCGCGGCAGTACTTCGAGGCGTTCCCGCCTTCGGTGAAGCGCGGCATTCTAGAGTGGATACTGAACGCAAAGCAACCCACCACACGCGCAAAACGAATTGCTGAGACCGCCAGACTTGCGGCAGAGAACAAGCGCGCCAATCAATGGCGCACTGACTGAAGCATGATTGATGGGATGAATGGATGGTTAGATATTCCGCCAAAACAGCAGGGGAGTGTTGTCATGACAAAGGTATTGGTCACGGGCGCAGCGGGATTTATTGGCTCTCACGTGGCGCGGCATCTGGTGGACATGGGGTTCGAGGTGGTCGCTTTAGATGACCTGAGCGGCGGTTTCGTTGAGAATGTGCCGCAGGGCGCGCAGTGGGTGCAGATGTCGGTGACAGACTATGCAGGCTTGCAGCGCCTCTTTGCCGCGGAATCGTTTGACTATGTGTTTCACCTGGCGGCCTATGCAGCGGAGGGGCTGAGCCACTTCATCCGCCGCTACAACTACGAGACCAATTTGATCGCAACCTGAGCGTGCTGCACGGCATTAAGTGTTTTGTGTTTACATCGTCGATCGCCGTCTACGGTGCGAATCAATTGCCCATGCGCGAAGAGTTGACGCCGCGCCGGAAGATCCCCACGGCATTTCCAAGTATGCGGTGGAACTGGATCTAGCAGCGGCCCGCCATCAATTTGGGCTCAATTCGATTATCTTCCGTCCTCACAACGTCTATGGGGAGCATCAGAACATTGGCGACAAGTACCGCAACGTGATCGGCATCTTCATGAACCAGGTGATGCGGGATGAGCCGCTGGTCATCTTTGGCGACGGCGAACAGACGCGCATTTTCCTACATTGACGACGTAGCGCCCGTCATCGCACGCTCGATCCTGCTTCCAGAGGCTTACAACCAGGTCTTTAACGTCGGGGGCGACACGATGTATACGGTGAACGAACTGGCGCAGGCCGTGTGCCGGGCGATGGGTGTCGACGCCGAGATCAGGCATGTCCCGGCGCGCAACGAAGTCAAGCACGCCTATGCGGATCACGAAAAGGCGCGCAGCACCTTTGATCTCCCGGACCCCATTCCGCTCGACGCCGGTCTTGCCCGCATGGCTGCCTGGGCAAAGCAGGTTTGGGAGCAGAAAGATGAGTGAGTTTGCGGAGATTGAGATGCGAAAGGGGCTGCCTGGGTGGTAAGCAGGAGAGGAGCATCGTGGGTATTCCAGGGAGAGTGCAACACACAACCCGCAATTTGCCTTGCGTTCCCGCCCATTGCACAATGATGCCTACCCGCGGTCACGCGCGCTCCCGCCCACATCGATCGGTTTTCGCTCATGTCCGATGCACCACCACGAAGTGAATACTCCTGGCGCCGCATTGTCGTCGCATTGCTGCTGCTGGCGATTCTGATTGGGCTGCTCTATGGGGGCTATCAGACGACGCGCACCGGACTTGCCGCCTGGGAGGCATACCGCGCGGCGGAGCGGGTTGCGGGCATGGTCCGGCGCCCGGCGGGAACGTATGAACTGCCGGCACTGCGCGCCAACCTGACCCAACTGGATGCAAGCCTGGGTGAAGTGCAAAAAGGCGTTGAACCCGTGCAGGGGTTGCTGCCGTCGCTGGCGGATGTCCCGCAGGTGGGCAAGACGTTGGTCGTGCTGCCGGAACTCCTGGATGCGGGCAGGCAGGCGGCGCAGCTTGGCATCGTTACCATCGACAAAGTTGGGCCAGAAATCATCGCCGCGGCGGGTGGCGGCGCGGATATTGCGACGTTGGCCACGGCGCTGGCGAAGGCAGGCCCGGCGCTGCCTGAACTTGCGCCGCTGGTGGTGGCGCTGGACAAGACGTTGCAGGGGCTGCCTGCCGACGCGCTGCCCCCACACACTGGCCGCACCGTTACGCCTCTGGCACGAAAACGCCTCGCTGGTCGAGGCTTCCGGCCGAGTTAGGGCCACAACTGCCGTGGCTGCTGGGGATGGATGGCCCGCGCACCTATCTGCTCATGGTGCAGAACAACGATGAACTGCGCGCCACTGGCGGCTTTATCTCCGCCTTTGGACTTATCACGATGGATCAAGGCAAGGTCACCTCCGCCGACTTCGCCGACAGCTACACCGTCTTCCGCAATGAACTCCCCTATCCCCCGGCGCCGGCGCCGATGCGCCGGTACATGGGCATTCAACTGCTGACGGCGCGCGACGCAAATTGGTCGCCGGACCTGCCCACCACTGCCGCCGTGCTGCGCACGCTCTTTGAGCGCGACACGGGCGTGACGATCGATGGGATTATCACAGTGGACCAGGGTGCGTTGCGCCACCTGCTTACTGCGCTCGGCCCGGTGACGGTCGCGGGCGTTGCCGAGCCGGTCACGGCGGACAACGTCAATGACCAGATGATCAAATTCTGGGAGCAGCCGGGGCAGTTCACCGACCAGAGCGACGACGACTGGTGGTTGCGGCGCAAGGACTTCATGGGTGTCGTGGCCAAGGAATTGATGACCCGGCTTGAGGCGGGCGATCTACCGATTCGCAACCTGATCGCAGAACTGCAGGCGGCGCTGGTGGATCGACCCTCAATTATGGCTTGCCGATGCCGGAGGCCGGCGGCGCTGGCCGCGAATGGATGGGATGGTGCGTTGCATCCGGCGCCGGGGGCGGACTTTGTGGCGGTTGTCGATGCCAATCTGGGGTACAACAAGGTGGATGCAGCATTGCAGCGCAGCCTTGACTACAGCGTCACCTGGCCTGCCGGCCCAGCCGCGCCGGCGCTGGCCGCGCTGACCGTCACCTATACCCATACTGCGACGACCGGAAGATCCTGTCTGCGACCCGCCGCGATATGGTGACACCTACGCTGACCTTGTGGGCCGGTGTGCGTTTCTCTATACCCGCGTCTATGTTCCCGGTGGGAGCCAACTGCTGGGCGTTGACGGCGTTGACCAATCCACGGTCGGCAGCCAACTGGGCGAGGCAGGCACCCTGGAGTTTGCGACCTTTCAGATTCTACCACCCGGTGAAACGCGCAGTATTGTCTATCGGTATCAGTTGCCGGCGGGGATCACGCCGGAGAGCTACCGGCTAATCGTGCAGCGCCAGGCCGGAATCCCACCGCTGCCGGTGACGGTGCGGGTTGGAGAGGCGGAGCCAAGGAAGAGCGTGTTGGTTGATGGGGTATGGAAGGTGAACGAAGAGTGATGCGACCAAAACTGACTGTGGTCGATGATCAGCTGCTAGACCGAATTATTGATGAATCGCGCCATCCTGGCCACAACCGGTATGGAACCGGAGGACTAGTTGCGCCGGCGGCTGTTGGATGCCGGCGCCTACCGCCGACGACGGGCGGATCCTGTGCCCCGCAGATATCATCGATCGTGCTTCTCCCGGCCAAGTTCCGGCACTTTCAAGTTGTACAACCGCGACGGCGAAGTTCAGGCCGATATCGGTGAAAGATCGATGCACTTCACGCCGGGATCCTCCGCTGAAGGTGCAGGACCATCGCTTCCGGTGCGACCGCCACGCCCGCACCGCTGATTTCGCCGGAATATGGGCGGCTCGTCGATGGGCTCGACAACATCCCCATCTTCCACCACCGCGTTTCCGACCCCGAAGACATCGAGCCAAACATCTTGGACGCTTTCGGCGTCTTTATCTGTGCCTGACAAACTCAAGAAACTTCGGTCGTCTCTCCGGCGCCTTCACCGAGCACGGGTCCGGATGGCGGAGATGATGCAGTTGTTCCGCCGATCGGGCAGACCTGACTTCCACCCTCTCGATCTTTACTGATCACGGCCACCGGCAATTTCCGCTATTCAGAAGACCTGGTCAAACCTGCTCGACTGTGTCGAGTGGGGCATCCCGGTTTGAAATCGTCCCGGTGACACTGTGGGGCTACGCGCCGCGGCAACACTTGTCGGCGGCCGTCTTTCATTGCGTGGACACATTGGCCGGCGTGGTCGCCAGCCGGCTCGTCAAACCCGGCGCGCCGGTGCTCTTGGCGGCGCACCTGCCGAATTCATGCGTGAAACGCTACGTCGCCGATGCTGGGGATCAGGCGCTCTATCTAGATGTGCTCCAATGCCCAGGTGGGAGAAGCGGCTCGGGTTCCGACCCAGGCGTATATGGCGCTGGGCGACGCCGAGGTGGATGCGCAGGCAGGGGCCGAAACCTTTGGCGGCGCATTCTTTCGCAGCGCCTTGCCGGCATCAACTCGGTTTCCGGTCACGGCACTCGATTTTGTCTGGTGCTGGCCTGCCGAAGTTGGTCTTCGACCACGAAACCTGCACGCAGGCGTTGCCGCAGTTGGCGCGCCCGCGCTGCGCATCCTGGATGACCTGCCCACGTTCCGCTTGTTGCAGGCTTCGCTGGCAGAGATGCACACCAATCACCCGCACCGCATACGCTGGCGAACTGGGAGAGGAAGCACTCTACCTTCCCGGTCCGGCAACCTTTGACCGCAAGAATCGCGAGACGTGGGAGGCGCGAGCGGCAGCCAGACCCTCTGGCAGCGTGCGGTGGCAGGTAAAACAACGCCTGGCAGCCTACCGGCCCGTGGCGACAGGCGCGTTAGCCGATGCCGAGATGCTCCGCCTGATTCGCAGCGGCATAGCCCAGGCGACACCCCGCTTCCCCGTAATCC
>JADJPH010000045.1 GCA_016713335.1 Candidatus Fredericiella danica
AGGCGTTTCCCCGGGATTGGGTTGTGAGGGTGCGAACCGCTCGCTACTTTTAATTCTGGTGGTATATAATAGTGGTATTGTTAGGGGGTGTATTCATGGCAAAAAGTATGGCGAACAATACCGCAAGGCAGGGCGCACAGAAAATTACGATTACGTTGCCCAGGGACGTGCTCGCACGGCTGAACGCATTGGTCCCTCCCCGGCAGCGTAGCCACTTTATCTCTGAAGTGCTGGAGGCAAGGTTGGCACTCGCCGAACAACTCCTGGCACTAGAGGACAGCGCAGGCAGCTGGCAGGATGAATCACATCCAGAGATGCAGGATGAGGATGCAATCGACGCATGGTTGAGCGTGTTGCGCCAATCCTGGTCGAATCAGGCGGATGGGCGTCGTGGCGAATTACCTGCTTGACACCGGTATTGTGCTGCGCCACCTTCGCGGCCAACAGCGCACCGTCCAACTGCTTCGGGGACTTGGTAAGTTGGGCCGCTTGTCGATTACCACAGTGGCGCGGCGAAGTCCGTGCCGGTATGCAACCGGACGAAACGATATGCGACGCAAAAACTGTTGTCTCGCTTGACGACCCATGAACTGGATAGCGATCTTGCCGACCGCGCAGGCGACTTGATTGCAAGCAGCCGTCGGACCGGTAAGTTGTTAAATGTGCCCGGCGCGATTATTGCGGCGACGGCCTTGGCCATCAGCTCACACTGGTCACGCTGAATCACCATGATTTCGCACCCATTCCGGGGCTGAGTCTTTACCCAATGGACGACGGTAAACGCGAAGGCTAGATGCTCCGTAGAAAGTAGCTGGACGCAAAATGCAGCAAGGCCCATCCATCCTTGTCGTCGATGACGAACAGAGTATCGTTGAGGTCGTCGCCCTTTATCTACAGCGTGCGGGCTTTCGCGTGCAGACTGCACCCGACGGCCGCACCGCCCTCCAATTGATGACGGCAGAGATGCCTGATCTGCTGGTGCTTGACCTGATGCTGCCGGGCGTCGACGGTCTGGAGATCACGCGCCGCGTGCGGGCCGTGGGCGACACGCCCATCATTATGCTCACGGCCCGGAAAGAGGAGACCGATCGCATCGCGGGGCTGGAGTTAGGCGCCGATGACTATGTCGTGAAACCCTTCAGCCCCCAGGAACTGGTGAGCCGGGTGCGCGCGGTCCTGCGCCGCACCGCGGCCGCGCAGCCGGTCGCCGCGGCGGCGCCGGCTGCACGTGCGCTCCAATTTGAAGCGATCCGCATCGATCCGGTCACGCGTCTCGTCACCGTTGCAGAGCGCGAGGTCGTGCTGACGGCCAAAGAATTTGACCTGCTCTGGCTGCTCGCCGGCAATGCCCGCCAGGTCTTTAACCGCACCCGGCTGCTCGATCAGGTCTGGGGCGAGACGGTCTATCTGGATCCTAGCACGGTCACCGTGCACGTCCGCCGCCTGCGCGAAAAAATCGAGCACGACCCGGCAAACCCACGCCATGTGATCACGGTGTGGGGGGTTGGGTACAAATTCGAGCCATGAAACCAGCATGATCGTCCAACCTGAACGCCAATCGCTCTCGCTGCCTCTCCGTTTTTGGGCGGCGTCGTCGCGGCGCTCGCGCTGGCGCTGTTACTGTTTGCCGTGGCCATGCAACCGCCCTTTGCAGCGTTCCAGGCCATGACGATGTTCTTGTCGGCGACGGCGCTCCTGTCGTTGGTGGCTGGGTACGCGGCGTATCGCTTCGGGTGGCTGGAACGTTCGCCGCGCTTGCGCTGGACCTTTGTGGCCAGCTACCTGCTGGCAGGCGCGCTCACGTTTGTCAATGTATGGGTCACCGCACGCTTGATGTTTAATAGCGACCATGACCTGACCCTGGCCGCGATTTTGCTGGTCTTTGCCGTGGGGATCGCAACGGCATTGGGATTCTTCCTCTCCGCCAGCGTCACCGATAATATCCAGGCTCTGGCGCGCGCAGCCGGGGCTGTCGCCCAGGGGCGCTTTGACACCAGGGTGGCGGTGCGCAGCCGCGATGAAGTGGCGCAACTGGCGGACGCCTTTAATGCCATGGCGGCGCAACTGGAACAAGCAGAACAACAGAAGCGCGAAGTCGAGGTCATGCGTCGTGACCTCATCGCCTGGATCGGGCATGACCTGCGGACGCCGCTTGCTGCTGTGCAGGCGCGGCTCGAAGCGCTGGCCGATGGTGTGGTGGACGATCCGGCTACAGTGCAACGTTACCTGAGCACCGCACAGCGGGACCTGCACGCGCTGTCGGCGTTGATCGACGATCTATTCGAAATGGCGCAACTGGACGCCGGTGGGTTGAAACTCGACCTGCAACCGAACTCACTGTCTGACCTGATCTCCGATGCGCTGGAGAGCTTTGTGGCCGGCGCCGCGGCGCAAAAGGTCAACTTGTCAGGGACCGTGGCTGCCGACGTCGATCCGGTCGTCTGTGATGCGCCTGATCGGCCGCGCCCTGAATAACCTGATTGGCAATGCGCTGCACCATACGCCGGCGGGCGGCTCAGTGCATGTGCAAGCCTGGGTGGAGGGCGCCGCCGTGCGGCTGCAGGTCAGTGACAACGGCGATGGCATCGAGCCGGAAGACCTGCCGCACGTCTTTGATCGATTCTATCGGGGCGACAAAGCCCGTACTCGCACGACCGGTGGGGCGGGGCTGGGGCTGGCCATCACCCAGGCCATCGTCGTCGCACACCAGGGCGCGATTTCGGTCACCAGCCAGCCAGGTGAAGGAGCAGCCTTCCTCGTGACAATCCCAACGGCGCCACGCCGTCCCCCGCTTCATCCCCTACAGCGAGCACGCGTGGGCGCCCGTGCCACTGCCTGATGCCGGTGCTTCATCACCCGGACAACGATAGACTGGACAAAGTCATGGCAACTCTCACCCAACACGCGTCCTGGAAGGCGTACACTGCGCTTGCGTTCGGCGTGCTCTGTATCGGTCTGTCCGCGATCTTCGTCAAGATTGCCGCTGTGCCCGGTGGCGTGTCAGCATTTTACCGCGTGCTTTTTGCCACGATTGTGCTGGTTCCCATCTGGTTGTGGAAAGGCCCGGCGCGTCCGGCGCCCGCAACATTACGCGGCACGATCATTGGCGGGCTTTTCTTTGCAATTGATCTGGTGCTGTGGAACACGGCGCTGTTACTGACCGGCGCAGGCGTCGCCACGCTACTGGCCAACAACGCACCCATCTGGGTTGGGTTGATCGCCTGGCTCTTTCTCCACCAACGCGTCGGTGCGAATTTCTGGGTCGGTCTTTTTCTCGCACTGGCAGGGATGACGCTGATCGTCGCCGCGGGCGGTGCGCTGGTTTCGGGGAGCGGTTTGGGCAACCTGCTCGCCATCATCGCCAGTTTCTTTTATGCGCTCTACCTGCTGACGACGCAACGCGTGCGGGCTTCGATGGACACCTTGAGCTTTATGGCGATCTCGATGCTCGCGGCAACGGCGATTTTGTTTGTTACCAACCTGGTTATGCAGACCCCCCTCAATGGCTACAGTCTTACAAGCTATGTCGCGCTGCTGGCCCTTGGGCTTGTTTCCCAGGTGGGTGGCTGGCTTTCGATCAACTATGCCCTTGGCCAACTGCCCGCCACCCAGGTCTCGGTCACACTGTTGGCGCAGGCGGTCGTGACGACGCTCGTCGCTATCCCGATCCTGGGTGAATTGCCTGCGCCCTTGCAAGTCGTGGGCGGCGCGATGGTGTTGGGTGGCATCTACTGGGTCTATCGCGGGCGCGGATAGGCGAAGTGAACCGTACGGCGCCATGGCAGAAACCGGTGCCGCACAATTGAATGGAGCGTGCGTGGGGACTTACATCAGCCTGTTGCAGCGCAACCGAAATTATCGCAACCTGTGGTTTGCGCGCGTCGTCAGCAATCTCGGCGACTGGTTCAATCTATTGGCCAGCGCGGCGCTGATCGCCCAACTCACCGAGGCGGGCACTGCGATCAGTTTTCTCTTTCTGATGCGCTTTATCCCGCTCTTTTTGATGAGCCCGTTCGCCGGCGTCATCGCCGACCGCTTTGACCGGCGTCACGTACTGATTGCGACGGACGTGCTGCGGGCCATCACCGTGGCCTCCTTTCTGATTGTTGACCGTCCGGAACGGCTCTGGCTGCTCTATGTGTTGACCGCGCTGCAATTTGTCTTCAGCGCGGTGTTCACGCCGGCTGAGACCGCACTGATCCCCAATGTGGTTGATGAGGATGATCTCATTACGGCGAATGCGCTCGATAGCCTGACCTGGAGCACGATGTTGGCCATCGGCGCCATGCTTGGGGGGCTGGCGACCGCGTTGTTTGGCGTGACGACTGCATTTCTCTTAGATGCCGCCAGTTTTCTGCTCTCGGCGTATTTCGTCGCCCGCGTCGTGGCGCCGCCCAAACCCGAAAGTGAAGGTGGCGAACTGGCTGTTGCACCGGGGGTGCGCGCCGGCCTGGTCGCCTTTGTCGATGGGCTGCGCTACCTGGCGGGGCAGCGCTTTCTGCTGGTCATCGCCCTCGTCAAGGCGGCGGGTGCGCTGGTGTGGGGCGTAGCCAACGTGATTGAGATCCCGCTGGCAGAGACTGTCTTCCCCCTGAACGGCAACGGCTCGTTGACGCTTGGTCTGCTCTATGCTGCGGTGGGCATCGGCACGGGGGTTGGCCCATTGGTGCTGCGTAATCTGTTGGGCGACTCCAAGTTGGCGATGCAGCGTGCCATCACCATCGGCTTCATTTGCTTGACCGCCGGTCTGCTCGGGCTGGCGTTGGCGCCCACCTTGCCGTGGCTTCTGGTGGCAACGACGGTGCGCGGGCTGGGGTCGGGGGGAATCTGGGTCTTTTCGACGGTGCTGTTGCAGGTGTTGCTGCCCGATCATGTGCGCGGCCGTGTCTTTGCGTTTGAATTTGCGGCGTTGACGCTGACGCAGTCGATCGGCACGCTGTGGGCCGGGTACGCGTATGACACGCTGCAGTTGTCGATTTCACAGATTTTCGTGTTGGACGCAGTTGTCAGTGCGGTCTTGCTCGCCGCGTGGTTGTTGTTCCAGTGGCGGCTACATCGCCGGCCCGCGGTGGTTGCCGGGTAGGGACGGTAGCGATCGCATTCGGAGAAACTGCCAGAAGAGACTCCCGCAGAGACGCAGAGACGCGAGAGGAAACACTGAAGGAAAGCTCCCGCAGAGACGCAGAGATGCAAAGGAAAGACAAAAGGAGAGACTCCCGGAGGGACGCAGAGAAATGCGGGGAGGAAGAGGGAAGATCACCACAAAGAACGCAAAGAACACAAAGAAAATGCGAGCCCGCCGCTCCTTTCTTTGTGTTCTCTGTGTTCTTTGTGGCCAATTATTCTCCTCCCTGCGTCCCTGCGGGAGATTTCTTTTTCTTTGCCGGGGGGGTTGGGGTCCCCCCCCCCCCCCTATTTCTTCCTTGGCGTCTTGGCGGCTTGGCGGGAGGTCTCCGGCTGGTGCACGCGGCAGTAGGTTGACCCCGCCAGCGGATGGTTGCGACATGGCTGCCCCTTGACGGTGCGCCCGGCGCAGTGTTGTTCCTCCGCTGCGGGCAACGTCTTGCCATCGACACGCACCGCCGCCAGGAGACGCTGGAACTCGCGATCAAACTCCGCGGCGATGTGCTCAGGGTCGGGCACCAGACCGGCATCCGCGATGATCCCCAACGAAACACCCCCATTGTAGCTCAGGATGCTGATGCCCATCCCGATGCTGCCGGGATGGGGTACCCAGAAGATCATCCGGTCGATCGCGCTGCCGGCCAGGTAGCGCGGCTCCCGCGGGCCGGCCACGTTGGTCATCACCACGCTCGCCTTGCTGGTGAAGATATTCACGGCGATATCGGAGATGGATTTTGGCGTGCGCCCAAAGAAGTCGATGATCGCCAACAAGACGTGCGCCTCCGGCGACTGCTTCAGCGCGTCCATGTTGCGCTTTGTCAGGCCAAGCCGTTCAAAGGGGTCGCTGAAGCCCACCGGCAGTTCGAGAAAGACGAGGCCAAAGTGGTTTCCCAACTCAAACGCACGCCCCGGCGGTCGCAGATCGACGGGTACAATTGCCCGAATGCTATGGCCTTCGAGTTCTGCATGCCGTTCCAGTAGATACCGGCGCAACGCACCGGACACGACCGCCACCAGCACATCATTGACCTTGGCGCCGGTGCGCTTGCCGATCTCCTTCACCTCGTCCAACGCGATCGGTTCAGACCAGGCGACGCGCTTGAGGACACCCAACTGGCCCTTGATTGGAGAAACCGGATCGGTTGATTTCAACAACAGTCCTGCCGCGGAGCCGGCGCTGCGTGCCGCAAGTTCGGTCAGGTCCAGCACCTGGCTCGGGTGGCGCACCAGGTCGACCCCTCCCTCGACGGCGCTACCCAATAATTGGGTGGAACTGCGGAGTGCGCGGCGGGCAGGGCGGAAGATCGCGTCGAGCATGCCGCCGCTCGCCGGCTTTTTCGGCGCAGGCAGTGGAATCGGTGCGTCCGGCGTCGTATCGAACAGTTGCTGGGCCACGGCAATCATGGCTGTGCCATCACCGACACAGTGGTGGAAGCGCATAACCAGCGCGCTGCCGCCGTCGACGTCGTCGACGACATGCACCTGCCAGAGGGGGCGACGCGGGTCCAGCGGGGTGCTTGACAGGTCGCTCAGGAGTGCCAGCAGCGCCTGCTTGTCGCGCGGTTCAGGGAGCGCCACATGATGGACATGGTCATCGATGTTGAAGTAGGGGTAGGTCTCCCAGTGAGGCGTGTGGTAAGGGGCGCCGGTCTCGACCACGCACTGCCGGAAGCGGTCAAAGGACGCCAACCGCTGCAGGTAGGTCTCCTTGACTCGTGCAAAATCGAGCGGTTCACGCGTCAGGATGACACCCGACACCATGGCGAGATTGGTAGCGTTGTCCATATGGTACCAGGCTGCGTCGACGCTGGACATGGGAATGGGTTTGCTGGCCATTGGATTCCTCTTCTGTTTCTTGCGATTCGACGCGGCATATGGACGGGCGCAGGGCGTGTTGCTTCAAGGCGGTCGGGGGACCACATTGCCTGATTTTAACATATTCAGGGACGCCAACGCACCTCATCGGTGCGGCCTGGTGCGTTGGCGATGGAGTCTGTGGATCAGGCGGCTTTTGACTGTGCGATCGGCGTTGCTTCGCAGTCGATCGCTTCCATATCCTTCTTGAAATAGCGACGCCCCAACCAGAAGGCGACGCTGACCAGACCGATCATCACCGGCACTTCGATCAGCGGCCCCACGACGGCCGCAAATGCCTGGCCGGAGGCAATCCCAAAGACCGCCACGGCCACGGCGATGGCGAGTTCGAAGTTGTTGCTGGCGGCGGTGAACGAAATCGTCGTGGTCTTCTTGTAGCCGGAATGGCTCCACACGCCCATGAAGTAGCTGATGCCAAACATGATCACAAAGTACAGGATCAGCGGGATCGCAATGCGCACTACATCCAGCGGAATGGCGACAATCAGTTGGCCCTGGATGCTGAACATGACGACGATGGTAAAGAGCAAGGCAATCAGCGTAATCGGGCTGATCTTGGGGATGAAGACGCTGTGATACCACTCCTTGCCTTTGGCGCGCACCAGGAAGAAGCGGGTCAGGAAGCCGGCAATAAAGGGGATGCCAAGATAGATAAAGACGCTTTGCGCAATCTGGGCCATGCTGACCTGGACAATGGCGCTTTGCATCCCCAACCAGGTGGGCAAAATGGTGATGTAGAAATAGGCAAAGACGCTGTAGAAGAGCACCTGAAAGATGCTGTTGAAAGCGACAAGACCGGCCGCATACTCGGTGTCCCCTTTGGCCAGATCGTTCCACACGATCACCATCGCGATGCAGCGCGCCAGCCCGATGAGGATCAACCCTTCCATGTAGGCTGGGTAGTCACGCAGGAAGATCACCGCCAGAATGAACATCAGCATTGGGCCGATGACCCAGTTCTGGAGGAGGGACAGCCCAAGGATCTTCCAATCGCGGAAGACGTCACCCAGTTCTTCGTAGCGTACTTTGGCGAGCGGGGGATACATCATCAGGATCAGCCCGATTGCAATCGGGATGTTCGTGGTGCCTACCTGAAACTGGTTGATAAAGTTCTCGACGCCGGGGATGAAGTAGCCGATGGCGATGCCTGCGGCCATGGCCAGGAAGATCCAGAGGGTCAGATAACGGTCAAGCAGCGACAGTTTGCGAGTTACGCCAGGCTGTGGCTGCACCGTGACTGCACTTTGTGACATTTGATTGACTCCCTATGCACGATGAAAAGATGGAATTCGTTTGCTCGGGTCGGTAATTCAATTTCGATTGAACTATTTGGCAAAAAAACTACGTCGCGCCGACGACCAGTTCCGCGCGCGGCAGGTGTGTCGCCTGCGGCCCACAGGCGGGGAGGCGTTCTCTGATGCGACTTGCGTCGAAAAAGTGGCCGAACGTCTCGCTGAGTTGCGTGAGCATTTCCACATTCAGTGAATAGTAGAGCCAGCGCGCGTCCAGTGCATCGCGCTCGACCTGCACGAGTCCGATTTCGCGCAGCACACGCAAATGGTGAGAGATCAGGTTTGGCGCCATGTCCAGGGCGCTGCCCAATTCGCAGTTGCACTGCACCCCCTCCATGAGGAGGTTGACGATGCGCAGGCGATTTGGCTCGCCCAATGCCTTCAGGACTTGAGCGAGTGGAGCGATATCAGCATGGACTGATTGTGTTGCCAAGGATCAAGCCATCTCCAAGATGCAGGGGGACTCTTCATTGCAACTCACCTACAGTCATCAGCACCACTCAAACTAATTCGATGGTTGTTGAAGCATAGCGAAATCTTAACACCGGGTGAGGGCTACGTCAATTCTGATGTTTTTCACGCACAATGACCGATCGAGCATTATGCCGGCTGTGCTTTGCGGATCATCTCGATGACCTGGCTCTTCGCCGGCACCTTGCCGGCACTGACGACCTTTTCGTCGATGACGATGGCGGGTGTGCTCATGACGCCATAGGCCATGATGGAGGGGATGTCTTGCACTTCGATGACGGGAACCGTCAAGTTCATCTCTTTGAGTGCATCGGCGACGACCGCCTTGGTTTTCTTGCAGTTGGCGCAGCCGGTGCCAAGAACTTTAATTTCCATGTCAATGCTCCTTGAGAAAAATTCCGATGCGATTGATTGCTTTATAGGATGAAATTGAAGAGGTATCCAGTCAAAATGATGCCGGTGGCGACGACGCCGACGAAGATGGCGATCAGGCGCGGCTTTAACACGCGGCGCAGAATGATCATTTCCGGCAGGCTCAAGGCGATGACCGCCATCATAAAGGCCAAAGCCGTGCCGGCGGCGGCGCCCTTCTCCATCAACGCCTGCACAACCGGAATGATGCCGGCGGCATTCGAGTACATGGGGACGCCGAGCGCCACCGCGGCGGGGACACTCCACCAGGCATCCTTGCCCATGATGCCCGCCAGGGCATTGGCCGGTACATAGCCATGAATAATGGCGCCGATCGCGATGCCGATCATGACGTATGGCCACACCTTGCCCACGATCTCGCGCGTGCTTTGCCAGGCGACACTAAACCGCTCGGACCAGAGCATGCGCTCACCTGGCTGCGACGACGTCTTGCCTACCGACAGTTGCCAGACAAAGTCCTCAACGCCGCTTTCGATGTTGGGCACGCGGCCAATCACCATGCCTGCGACGATGGCGATGGTCAGCCCGGTGGCCAGATAAATCAGTGCGATCTGCCAGCCGAACATCCCGAAGAGCATGGCAAGCGCCACCTCGTTGACCATCGGCGCCGCAATCAAGAACGAGAAGGTGACGCCAAGCGGGATGCCTGCTTCTACAAAGCCGATAAACAGGGGTACGGCAGAGCAGGAGCAAAAAGGCGTCACCACCCCGAGCGAAGCTGCCAGCACATTGCCGATCCCCTGGCGCTTGCCGCCCAAGAGCTGGCGGGTGCGCTCGGCGCTGAAGAAAGTGCGAATTGTCGTGACGAGGAAGATCATGCCGGTGAGCAAGAGGAGGATTTTGGGCACGTCATAGAGAAAAAAGGCGATCGACGAACCAAGGGCCGAGACCGGTGACAGCCCCAGGAGCGTGTACGTGATCCAGTCGGCAAGCGGTTGGAGACTATTCCACGCCACCCACCAGACCAGTGCGGACAGCACGACCAGGCCCCAGGCGCGCCATTCACGCATCTGCGCGTGTGGTGGTTGTGCTTTTGCGCCACCTTGATCATTCATGGGGGCCGCAACCAGATTTTTGTTCATGGTAGTTCTCGCTCGAAGTTCACCAGGGTGATCGGTTGTAGCGCATTAGCGCACTTTGGGCATGGACAAGCCATCACTTTTTGCGCACCGCATCTTCGGCATCACGAATCGGCCCCAAATGACATCGAGCCAGGCTGCCACTTGCGCATCGGCTAAGCGGTAGTAGACGTTTTGCCCTTGCTTCTCATCCTGAATCAGGCCCGCGTCACGCATGAGCCGTAACTGCTGCGAGACATAGGGTTGGGGCTTGCGCAGGAGGGTTTCCAAGTGACAGACGCATTCTGCATCGCGGCGGATCACGTCAAGGATGCGCAGCCGTTCGGCATGGCCGATCAACTTGAGTTTTGCGCCAAGCAACGCGTAGGTTTCGTCTGAGATTGTCATCGGCAATAAATGATGCATAGAATGATATATTCAAAATCCTGCATGTATTGTCGCGCAGTACCTGTCGCCTGTCAATCCGCCAGCCTATCTGGGTGCGAATTTGCATTCGTTTTACACCGGCACTAAACTTGCAGATATTTCAATGTATGTTGAATTATATTGGCTTTCGCGTATCATTGTGGGGACGCTAACTGAGAGGGCAATGCTACAAGGGATCGCGGTTGTATTTCGAAGCTAAATCGAACCAACTTCACTGGAGGAAGTCTCATGGCAAAAATCGAGGTGCTTTTCGTCTGTATTCACAACAGTGCACGCAGCCAGATGGCCGAAGCGTGGCTGAACCAACTCGATGGCGCACGTTTCCGGGCATACAGCGCAGGGCTTGAGCCGGGCACGCTCAATCCGCTCGCGGTGCAGGTGATGCAGGAGGCAGGGATTGACATCGCCGGCGCGCCGACCAAGAGCGTCTTTGATATCTATCGCTCCGGCAAGATCTTCAGTTACGTCATCACCGTCTGCGACAAGGAAGCGGCGGAGCGCCGTCCGATCTTTCCGGGGGTCACCGAGCGGTTGCATTGGAGCTTTCCCCGATCCAGCGCAGGTGCATGGCAGCCAGGCAGAGAAGTTGGCCCAGGTGCGCCAGATCCGCGACGCCATCCGCACGCAAATCGAGCAGTGGGTGGCGGCCATGCCGGCCTATTAGGGCTCTGGTCAGGTGAACCGAGCGCGTGTAAAATCATTGGTGAAACATCACTGGAACGGTTCACGCTCAGATCAACCGATGGAGGCAACGATGGTTTCAAAACGCGTCACGTTTGATAGCGGTACGATTTGGGAGTCGCTCGCTGGTTACAGCCGAGCGGTGCGCGTGGGGGACCGGATTTTGGTCGCTGGCACCACCGCCACCGGGCCGGACGGCCTCGTGGGCGCCGGGGATCCTGCGGCGCAGGCACGCTTCATCTTTGACAAGATCGAGTTCTCAATCCGTGCCCTGGGTGGTCGTCCCGAAGACATCGTGCGGACACGGGTCTATGTCAGCGACATCGCCAACTGGGAGGCAGTTGCCCGCGTGCATGGCGAACGCTTCAGCCGCATTCGCCCGGTCAACACATTGGTGGAAGCCAAACTTGTCGGCCCTGAATACCTGGTCGAGATTGAGGCAGAGGCAGTCATTGGAGCCGGCGGCATGTAGCCCGCCGGCTCACTTCCGATAGGTCAGGATGGATCTTCAGGTTTACTTGTGGATTTATTGCTTGACTGCATGAAATCTTGCGCCTGGCTGGCGGCTGACTGCGCCGCGCCGGCAACAAATGCACCGGCGTCGGCGATTGCGCGTTCGGCCTGATTCGCCAGTGTATTTGCGGCATCCCCATATTGACCCTGGGCGAGTTGACCGCCAAGATCGCTGTCGTAGCGAATCGGTTCGCCGACGACCTTGGCGCCGATCCCTGTCAAAATGGTTGCCACTGCGTCAAAGGCTGTGTTTTTGACGATGGCGACGACCGCCGACCACCCCGGCGCCAGTTCTGAACCGATCTCCTTGAGCCTCGGATCGGGAATGCCGGTGTCCAGATAATGGGCGCCGGCGCCACCGATCAGCGCGCCGAGACCGGCGCCTAGCGTCGTCTTTCCGGAGAACATCCCGAGCAGGCCGCCAATGAGACCACCGGCAACTGCACCCTGCGTGGCGCCGATATCACCCGTCTCCTTGATATCGACGACGCCGGCGCTGTCCTTGCGCACGGCGGCGCTGGCGGGAATCTCCAGTTGTTGGGTCTTGGCTGCCGCCAGCAGTTGTTGGAGGGCGCCGGTTGCGGTCTCTTCACCGGCAAGCCGCCCAATCACGAGGGTGTGGGTGGAGTTCACCGCCTCCTTTGGGGCAGCGGGGCGCTCGACCACATTCTCAATGGCATCGGCGGCAGGCGCTGCATCAGCGGGTACCGCGGGTTCGTTTGCCGCTACCGGTGCTGGAACGGTTGGTTGATCTGTGTTCTCTGACATTGGGGACAGCTCCTTGCGATAACAGTAGAAACATTTGGGCTTTGCTTCGAGTATAGCACAATGCGGCCGGCGTGGGTGTGGTGATTGTCACATCCACGGTTCGCAATGGCGCTGAAGCGACTGTGGCGCGAAGAGACAGTGAGACACTCGATCCTCACTTCTCTTTCTTCTTTTCTCGCTCCTCTCCGCGTTTCCTCCGCGCCTCTGCGTTGGCAGTTGGCGTAGGAAGAAAAGATTAAAGCGGAGGACGCGGAGAAAGACAGGGAAACTGGGAGAGTGCTCAGCGCCGAAAGTGGGTGATGACGGTGCGGAGGAGGGTGACGGCTTCGAGCGGCTGGGGACCTAAGGGGGGACCGAAGCTCAGGTGTTGGACGCCCGCAGCGACCAGGGGCTCCAGGCGGGCGATGACGTCAACGGCGGAGCCCACGATGCCGATGCGCAGCATGCGTTCGTCCACCAGATTGATCGCCTTCGCTTCATTGCGTTCGACCATCATTGCGTGTTCGATCGGGCGAAAATCGGCTTGGGTCAATCCAAGGCGATCCCAGATGAGCGGTCCTAAGGCGTGGCCGTAGTAGGCGATCTTTTGCGCAAGCACGCGTTGTGCGGCCGCTTGATCTGTGGAGAGTGAGACCCAGATGCAGGCAGCGAAGTCAAGCGGTGCAAGGGTTGGATCCCGTTTTTTGATTCCCGGTCAACGTAAGGGTGGACGGCGAAGTAGTGTTCCGGTGGGAAGAGTAGTGGCAGCACGCCGTCCGCCAGTTCCCCCGCCAGTTCCAGCATTTTGGGACCCATCGCCCCGACGTAGATTGGCGTGATGCGCGGCGCCTGGAAGCGGAGGTACGCCTCATTGCCCCAGTGCAGGAACTCCCCCTTAACCGCAGCGCGTTCGCCACGTTGGAGTGCACGAATGGCATCGATGGTCTCGCGCACCGCCGCGAGTGGAGTCGATTGGGCAATGCCGACCCACTTGAGGAATTCACCGGCGCCGGCCGCGAGGCCAAGATTGAACCGGTTGCCGCTCAGTTCAGCCATGGTTGCGGCAAACATGGCGAGTTCGGCAGGGTTTAGTGTGTAGGGGTTAAAAATGCCTGCACCGACGGTGATGCGTTCTGTTGCCAGCGCCATGGCGGGCAAGATCACCATCGCACTGCGCAGAAAGAGATCGTGGCTGACCCAGATCTGGTCGAAGCCGGTCTGCTCAGCAGTTTGGGCGAGGCTGACGTATTCGGCAAGAGTCAGATCGTTGTTGAGGCGAAGGCTAAAGCGCATCGTATCTCGTATCACGCTTCATTCAGGCATCGGCACTGGACTCACATCATCATGGCGTAGGATCCGGATGCCTGTGCGATCCACGCGCATGATCAGGCGACAGGCGGGATCCGGGCAGGTGATGCGGGCGTCGGTCTCCATCCAGTCAGCCGGATGATTGCGTCGCTGTTTGGCAGGTAAGAGCGGCAGGGTAGACTGCATGGCATAGACGCAGAAGTCTTTGCCTGCGGGTAGCGACAATTTGCCGCCGTGCAGATAGAAGCAATCGCCGACCGCCATGTTGCAGGTGCAGTTGCCTTCGATTGCCTCGACAACGACGGTCAGATCATATAGCCTCGAACAGTGCGGGCGAGGGAATCTGATCCGGCATAGGGTAACTCAAGATGGAAGGTGGCGCCCGGGCCGAATCTTCAGACCCGCCCAGGGCGCGGTGTGAGCGTGCTACTCTTCCAGGGTGATTTCCCCGGTCTGGCCGTCATAACTGCCGATCGGGGCGAATTCAGTCCCTCGGGGTTCAGCTTGAAGATCGTGTAATAGGCGATTGCCTGATCTCCATTTTCATCCAGGTGCGCCTGGAAGGCCGTGCCGATGTAATGGTCCGAGATAAATGGCAGCATCGCCTTGACTGCCTTGCCATCGTTGCCTGCGCTCAAAATGCTGAGCATGGCGATGTTGGCGGCGTCATAGGCATAGTTGGTGAAAGGTCCCGGTTCTGCACCTTCGTATTTCGCCATGAACGCATCGATGAATGGCTGCGTGTTCGGGTTCTGCTTATCGGCAAAAGAGACCGAAGTCAAGCCAACCTTGCTGAGGAATGCGGCATGCGCCGGGTCGCCGAGGATGTCTTCGTTCACCAGGTTCTCGACGCCAAGCCAGTCCACGCTGCCCAGGGTCTCATCGGTCACTGCCTGCTGCAGGAACTTCTGCATGTCGCCGAGGAAGGCGATGGCAAAGAATGCGGTCTCACCAGTTTCTTTGAGCCGGGCGATTTCCGAGCTGACCTTGGCGGCCTCGCCGGAGAGATCGGCAGGCTCAGGTGCATACTTGACGACGGAAACTTCCTTGCCGCCGTTTTCGGTGAAGAGCTTGGTGAAGAAATCGGCTAGCCCGTTGCCAAATGGATCGTCCACGGCGAGGATCGCGATATTTTCATAGCCGCGCTGCTTGACGATCTCTGCAAATGCCTGGCCCGCATAGGTGTCCGGCGGATACATGACGCGGAAGATGTTGTCATCTGGGATGGCGCCGGGGATACCGCTGGAAGCCGGCGCCACGATGACGATGTCGTTCTCGTCAACAAACTGCTTTGCTCCAAGCACTTCGCTCGTGGTGAGTGGGCCGATCACCACTTTGGCGCCGCTGGTCTGGACGACCGTCTGGACCGCTTTGGAGGCGCCTTTCCGGGGTGCCTTCGGTGTCGGCGCTGGTCGAGTCGAAGCGTACATTCGAGCCGGCGGCTTCCAGTTGTTGGTTCATCTGTTCGACGGCAAGCTCGACGCCCTTGCCAAAGTCGGTGCCAAACGCGCCCAGCGAACCTGTGAACGGCAGGGCGACGCCGAGCATATAGGTTTGTGGTCCGGCTGCGGCAGGGGCGCCGGCAGGTGCGACGGCAGTACATGCCGCAAGCAGCGGCAGGATCAGCGCTGCAAGTGTCGCCAGCGCGACGGGTTTGCGAAACATTGGTCTCTCCTTGGTTTGATCAGGTCGGTTCTTGAGTGCTGTGTTCCGTCATGAGGGCAGCATCGCCCCCGCAACCCGGCATCTACGGCTGGCGGCATTTCCGAGTCACACGGCGCGGCACTATACATCAGCTTCGCCTCTGCCGCAAACGGACGTTTGCGCACCGGTGGTGGCATCGTTATAATCTTCACAATCTTTTGGGGCCTCAATCTTGCGTGGATCGAGCCTCACCACCCACCTGGAAACGGACGGACGCACGTGCCCGCCGGACTATTCATCGACTCAGTCGTGAACTCGATCGTCGTCGGCAGTCTGTACGCATTGATGGCGGTCGGGCTGACGTTGACAATGGCAGTGATGAAACTGCCCAACTTTGCCCATGCCGAATATATTGCCGTGGGCGCCTATGCGGCGTTAATTCTCTCTTTGAGCTTTGCCGGCAACCCTGTTCTTGTGATGGTGGCTGCCTTTATTGTTGCGGCTGTCGTCGCGCTCATTTCGAACTATCTTGTGTTTGCGCCGCTCACCCGGCGTAAGTCATCCATGTATATCCTGATCCTTGCCTCCTTTGCTGTGGGGCTGATCATTCGTTACCTCCTATTTCTCGTAGCAGACACGTTTGACCTCTTTGACAAGCGGATCCAGGTGGCGAACGAGGTGGTCCTGCAGTGGGGGCCGCTGACCCTGACCAATATTTTTCTATGGGTGGTGCCGATTAGCATCAGTTTGGTGATTCTGCTCAGCCTGCTGCTCAATCTCACCAGCCTTGGCCGGCAGATGCGTGCCATGGCCGATAATGCAACGCTGGCGAAGGTCGTTGGTGTCCCAACAAAACGGGTGACGAACGCTGCCTGGATCCTGGCAGGTGGGTTGGCGGGCGTGGGGGGTGCGCTCTGGGGCATCTACACCTTCGTGGATCCGATGGTCGGCTGGCTGGCGATCTTATCTGTCTTTGCCGCAGTTGTACTCGGGGGTCTCACGAGTTTCCCCGGCACCATCATGGGCGCATATGTGGTGGCATTCGCCGAGAATACGCTCATGCAGGGTCTGAACCACTGGTTTGGCCTGGAGTTCAGCTTCAAGCCAGCGGTTCCCTTTGTTATCATCATCGTGGTGCTCTTGATTCGGCCGCAGGGTTTGAGCGGGCTATTCGACCGCTGGCGCTCGCCTGAGACGATGGAGCGATAAGCCTATGAATATTGACATAGCCGCCACCACGGTTTCGTTGCTTACGCTCTTTGGTATTTATGCCATTGTGGCTCTGAGCTTGAACCTTCAATACGGTCTGGGCGGCATCCCGAACTTCGGCATTGCGTTGTTTGTTTCCATTGGCGCCTACACCGCAGGCGTCACCTACACCCGGTTGATGCCCTTGCTGGCAGGGAAGGATGCCTTAAATCCCTGTGGGGCAACGAATATGGCGCAGGCACTGGCGCTGCGGACCGAGATCCTCAAGACGATGCCGGCGGCGGCGCTTGGTAATTTTGCCCTGACGCTCGTCATCGCCGCGGTGCTGGGTGGCTTGATCGGGCTGTTGGCCTCATTTCCTGCGTTACGGCTGAAGGAAGAATGGTTTCTAGGGCTGGTGTTGCTTGTGGCCGCCGAAACCGCCCGGATCTTCGTCCGTGGTTTTGAGCCGATCATCTGCGCCCACAATGGACTCTCGGGCATTGCGCCCCCTTTGGGATGGCTTCCCACCGCCCAGGTGCGGCAGTACGCATTTCTCGCGTTGATCCTGGTGATACTCGCCGTCGTCTACATTTACGCAGAGCGGCTCGCTCGCTCTCCCTATGGCCGTGTACTCAAAGCACTCCGTGAGAACAACGCAGTCGCAAGTGGGTTAGGTAAACCCATGGCGCGGGTCCGTGGGCAGGTCATGATCATTGGGTCGGCGCTGGCTGCGATCGCCGGCGTGCTGTTTGTGATGAATGTGGGCTTTGCGAGTGCGAACGATTACGCCGTGCCGCTCACGCTGGACATCTGGGTGATGGTTGTGCTGGGCGGGCTTGGGAACATGCGCGGCGCACTGTTGGGCGCCCTGATCGTCACCGTCCTGGATCGGTTCACGTCGATTGCGGCGATCCAACTCAACATGCTGGGCCTGGATCTTGAATTCAACTACGTGCGGTACATCTTGTTTGGGGTGATTCTGCTGCTGATGCTGCGGTATCGACCGCAGGGGCTGCTGCCGGAACCGATCCGCACGACAAAGGCGGGGAGTGCCATGGCAGCAATTCAAGCTCGGCAGCAAGGCAATGGGCAGGACGTTGCGGGAAGCGAAATCGGGACCTGAGAGATGCTCGAACTGCAGCAAGTTCACAAATCGTTTGACACGTTGCTGGCCGTCGCCAATGTCTCCCTAACGGTGGAATCCGGTCAGATCGTCGGGCTCATCGGTCCGAATGGCAGTGGCAAGTCGACGCTCCTGAGCACGATTGCCGGCCAGTTTGCGCCGGATGCAGGCAAGATTTTGTTTGAGGGCAACGAGATTGGTGGGCTGGCCCCCGAGAAGATTTTTGCTGCGGGTGTTGCCCGGAGCTATCAAGATCCGTCGCTCTTCTTCCGGATGAGTGTCCTGGACAATGCCCTGCTGCCCCCCAAAGGACAGCGCGGTGAAAAGCCATTTTGGGCGCCCTTTCACGGACGCTGGTGGCGCCAGGAATGAAGTTTGGCACAGACGGCGGCGGGCATTCTGGGGGATCTGCGGATCGCAAAGCATTTTGACGTGCGCGCTTCGGATCTGTCCGGTGGGCAGATGAAACTGCTGGAACTGGGGCGCACCGTGATGGGGGAACCGCGGCTGTTGCTGCTGGACGAGCCCACGGCAGGGGTTGCGCCGGCGCTGGCCTATTCGATCTTTGAAGAGATTGCACGGTTGCGTGCTGAGGCTGGGTTGAGCTTTCTGATCGTTGAGCACCGGCTTGAGATCCTCTTCGATTTTGTCGACAAGCTCTATGTGATGAATCTTGGGCAGGTCATTGCCCAGGGTTCCCCGGCGCAGATTGCTGCCGATCCACTGGTGCGTGAGGTCTATTTTGGAGAGTAGCAGGTCATGCTCATTGTATCTCGTTTGACCGCCGGCTACGGGAAATTGACGATCCTCCACGAACTGAGCCTCGAGATTCAGGAAGGACAGTTCGTGGCGATCCTGGGTCCCAATGGCTCCGGGAAATCGACGCTGCTCAAGACGATTTTCAACCTCACGGATGTGACTGGGGGCGGGGTCGAATTTCGTAATCAGGCCGTTTTGGGACGGCCCACCGAACAACTTGCGCAGCTCGGTCTCGCGTATGTCCCGCAACGTGAGAATGTTTTCCGCGAAATGACCGTCCGTGAGAATTTGTTGCTGGCTGTGCGTGGCGCCTCCAAAGCCAATGCGCGCCAGACGATGGCTGAGTGCTTGAACCTTTTCCCCATCTTGGAGAAACGACAGGCGCAAAAGGCCGGGAAATTGAGCGGTGGTGAGCGGCAGATGTTGGCGATTGCGATGGGCTGGCTCAAACGTCCGCAACTCATGCTGCTCGACGAACCCAGCGCCGGGCTTGCCCCGCTCTTTGTGGCCGAGGTGTTCCGTACGCTCAAGGAGCTGTGCCGCACCGGCATCACCCTGGCTGTTGTGGAACAGAATGCGCGAGCATTCTGCGCTGGTGTGATTATGCCTACGTGATGCGCGAGGGCCGTGTGGCTTTTCGCGGCGCGGCGGCTGAGATTCTTCAGGACGAGGAGACGGTGAAGGGCTATCTGGGAGTTGGCGTTGCGGGAAAACCGGGCGCTGCGGGTTCGATATGACCCGGATCTCGATCGCGTTCCAGACCGATAAGCCGCTTTCCGCCTACGGCCCGTTGGCCGCTGCGGCCGAAGCCTGTGGCTTTGACACGATCACTGTCTACAACGACATGCTGTATCAGCCGGCGTGGCTGCCCCTGTTGGAAATGGCGCGTGCAACCCAGCACGTGCAACTTGGCGTGGCGGCGGTCAACCCCTTCACCTGCCACCCAATCAACATCGCCGGTAACATCGCGCTGATCGACGAGGCGTCACATGGCCGGGCCTATCTCGGCGTTGCGCGCGGGGCGTGGCTCGATTTTGTGGGCGTACACCCCACGCGGCCGGTGACGGCATTGCAGGAGGCGTTGCGCTGCGTGCGCCACCTCTTGCGTCGGGACCCCGCACCGTTGACGGGCGATCTCTTCCCACTGACCGGGGGTGATTCGCTGCGCTGGGAAGTGCTGCGTCCAGACATCCCCTTTCTATTGGGAACCTGGGGCGAACAGACCATTCGCGCCTGCATCAGTGAGATCAGCGAGGTCAAAATTGGCGGCAGCGCCAATCCCGGCGTCATTCCGCACTTCCGGCGCATCATCGACGGCGCGGCCGCTGCGGCTGGTAGAAATGGTTTGCACGTTGGGATTGCAATCGGCGCCGTGTGCGTCGTCGATGACGACGGGGATGCGGCCCGTGCGCTGGCGAAACGTGAGGTGGCGCTCTATCTGCCAGTCGTTGCAGAACTTGATCCGTCGCTAGCGCTTGATCCCTGAACGCATGGTGCGCATCAACGATGCTGCGGCACGGTATGATTTTGATGCCGCAGGCGCCCTGATTTCGGATGACCTGCTGAGCTGTTTTGCGTTTGCCGGTGCGCCTGGCGAAGTGGCCGATCATGCGTTGTCGCTCTTTGCGGCAGGGGCGGCTCGGGTTGAATTCGGCACACCACACGGCGTGTCGCCCAAACGCGGTCTTGAATTGTTGGGCGAACAGGTATTGCCCATGGTGCAACATGCGCTCAAAATGACCAGCAGAGCGAGGGTAAACTCGCTCTGCTGGGTGTTGCTGTGGACCGGGTGCACTTGTGGCGTTACCGTTGGACCATCGGCAGATAGAGTGGCATCCCAGCGGGTAGGGCTGGCGCACTAAATAAGCCAAGTTCGCCCATTACATTGGTCTGAACCACCATGCGGTGTTCTGCAGGGTTGTTTTCAAGCACGGTGATTCCATCGCTTGACCAGGCTGTTCCCGTCCATTGCAGCAACTGCATCAGAGGTTCTTCGCTTGCGGACAGTTCCTGAAGGTTATACGTCAGCGTCAACACCACCGGCTGTCGCAACTGCTGGCTTGAGATGGGTGCGCTACTCACGAATCCTTTCCACTCGAAGCTGCCTCCGCCATAGACGGTGTTTGGCGGCAGCCCTTCACCTGCGTGGGTTGAAGTCAGCAACCCCGTAAAGGCGAAGAACAGCGTGTCCTGATCCCCCATTGTGTCTGTGTAGACGCCGGATGGCAGATTGAAGTTTGCCTGCAGCTTCTCCATCGAGAAGGGCACCGTAGCGCCAACCTCGGGATCGATGACTGCGATCTGTGGCGGGGTATTGGTCTGCCCGTTTGCACTGACAATCACGGTGACCTGTGCTCGATCGATGTTGCCTTTGACATCGCGCGCTACATAATCGAACGTTGCCACGCCGGTGAATGCGGGCCCCGGCGTGTAGGTGATCGTGTTGTCGTCGTTGATCTTCAAGCTGCCATTGGTGGCGTTTTCCGCCAACGCCACTGCCAGACCGCCGTGGAGCGGGTCAATGTCGTTGGCCAGCACTGCTACTTTCACCGCTACACCCTGTAGTGTTCCTGCGGCGTCGTTCACTGCCATGACGGCTGGCTCCACCACCTGTTCAAGCGCAGGTGAGGTGCTGGCTGCATAGTTGGCATCACCAAGGTACTTCGCTGTGATCTGGTACTTGCCGGCGCGCAGCGCATCGGTTGCAAAGGTCGCCGCGCCGTTGACCAGGTCTAGTCGCTCATCGATTGCGCCGGCATTGCTGGTGAGATGCACCTTCCCCGTCGGTCCTGAAACACCGTCGACTCCGGCTGCTGCTGAATCGGGCTTTAGTTCAGGCATGACCAGGATGGAGAAGGTGACCAGATGGCCCACGCTGGAAGGGTTCGGCGCCGCACCCACAAGCGTCTGCGTCTTCCGCTTCACGACGGATTGTGGGAAGTTGCCGGATGCCGAGCGCTCAAAGATCCCAGTCCCCTGGTATTCGGCTTTGAACGAGTGCTCGCCAACGGGCAGGTCAGTGGTTGCCAGCACCGCAGTCCCATCGACCAACGGGATGGACGCCATGACTTCCCCACCGTTTTTGAATATTACCATGCCATCGGGTACGCCGCTGACGGAGGTCACCGTGGCCACAATGGTGACGCGGATGCCGGCTGGGGCGGCTTCAGGGCCGCTGTGAATCTTCACCCTGGTGGGACGCAGGATGACCGTTTCGCTGACTACACCGGAATTTGCCGGCGCCTAGGTCTCGGTGCCCTGATATCTTGCGGTGAGTGGATGTGTTCCCAGCGCCATCGCCGAGGTGGCAAACGTGGCAACGCCGTTGTTTAAGGTATCGGTCGCCAACGTTACATCCCCATCTTGGAAGACCACAACGCCGTCAGGGATGCCTTTGGGTGAAGTCACTGTGGCAGTGAAGTAGACCACATGGCCAATGTAGGATGGATTGGGCGCCGCTTCCAGTTTGGCTTGTGTGTTCCGTTTTAACACGGTGTGGGTGATCGGTGCAGACTGTGCGTTCGTGAAGCTGGCGTCACCGCTATAGGCGGCGGTAAGCACGTGGGCGCCGATCGCCAGCTCGGGCACGGTGAGTTTGGCGACTCCCTTGTCCAGGATGCTGCTGCCAAGCGTCACACTGCCATCGAGGAAGGTGACCGCACCGGTCGGAACGACGCCAAGTTTAGTCTGGACTGTAGCTTCCAGTGCAATCGGGATACCTACGCCGGATGGATTGGGCGCCGACGCGAGGGCGATGCTGCCACTCGCCTTGTCATTGGTCAGGCTAAAGACCGCCGGGGCGCCAACACCATCCACCATGGCCGTCACAAAATAGCCCCCGCCCAATGCATTGGCGGTCAGGACCGGCGCAGTCGCGACGCCATTGTCGTTGGTTTGCGCCACCCCAGTGGCGCCACCACTGGGGAACGTTGCGCTGGGGCCCGTGGCAGGCGCTGAGAAGGTGACCTTTGCGTTGACGACGGGCAGATTGTTGACGTCCACGACACGCGCCTGTAGCCGAGCTTCGAACGCGGTGTTGATGCGCACATGCTGCGGGGCGCCGCCGGTAGCGATCACGTGGGCCGGTGCACCGGCGACATTGGTCAATTTGAAGCGCGCGCTGTCGGCAAGACCCGCGTTTGCCGTCACGTTGAATTCGCCGACCACACCATTGGCAGTGAGCACCGGTGCAGTGACACGTCCTGTGCTGTCCGTGTAGCGTTTCACACTGGTCTGGCTGCCGGGGAAGGTGGCGCTTGCCCCAGTGGCGCCCGGCACAACGGCAAACGTGACGGGCATACCGGCGACCGGCGCGCCGCCGGCTGTCATCAGCACCTGGAGCTGTGTTGCAAAGACGGTGTTGACAACAGCCGTCTGGTTGTTGCCTGCCGCCGCGACGACCAACGCAGGCTGCATGGCGACGACGCCATATAGGTTTGCATTATCAGTTGCCGTGGATCCGGCATCCTCGGCCAGATTGGCGCTGAAAGCCTGGTGCGGCATCGACACTGATTGCAGTTGCACCGGCGGTTACATAAAGCGCACCGCCCTTGCCTTTGCCGCGCTGACCGGCCGCCGCGGCATCGACGCCACCGGCGCCGCTCGTGGCGCGATTGGTATCGAAGACGGTGTGGATCAGGATCAACTGTCCGGCGCGTACGAATGCCGCCCCGCCAAGACCGGCGCCGCCACCGGCATTTGCCCCGTTTGCCGCACCGCCATGGGTTCCGCCGGCGCCACCGATTCCTCCCGCTACGCTTGCGCCGCCGCCACCGCCGCCGAAACCACCGGCGCCACCGTGGTTTGCACTGCCGCCGCCGCCGCCGCCGAAACCACCGGCGCCACCGACATCGTCGGCACCTGCGGTGCGCATGCCGCCACCGCCACCACCGTAGTCACCACCGGCTCCACCCGCGCCACCGCCTCTTTGCGCACCGCCGCCGCCACCGCCGAAACCACCGGCGCCGCCGGTGGCCGTTGCGTCTGCGCCGGTGGTTGCGCCTGGGAAGTCAACGCTGCCACCGCCACCTCCGGCGCCGAGCGCATTCCCGTCGCCGCCGCCGCCCGCAGGTGCACCGGTCGCAAAGCCTGCTCCGCCACCACCCATGTCGGTGGCAACGCCCACCTTGCCGCCGCCCCGGCCTGTGAAGCCGCCACCGCCGGCGCCGATGGCTTTGCCGTCGAGATCTTTTGCACCACCGCCACCTGTACCCTGGAAGCCGCCGCCAGCGCCGGCCCCTCCGTCACTTGCGCCAGCAGCGCCGCCTGCACCACCCCCACCTGCGCCGCCTTTCAGCCCGCCGGGGGCGCCGCCCCCGCCCGGACCACCGGCGGCAGCATTGCCACTGAAGATGACATTGGCCAACGTCACGGCGCCTCCGTTGACAAGAATGCCGCCGCCTAGTCCGGCGCCGCCACCCCCGCCCGCACCATTGACGCCAACGCCACCGGCGCCACCCTGCGCCTTGCCATTCTTGATGGTCAGGCCCAGGATGCTCACCGTACCACGTAGGACGGTGAAGACGCGCACCTGATTGTTGCCGGAGACGGCCAACTTTGCCGCGCCCGGTCCGGCGATGATGACATCATCGTAGATGGGCGGTAGGGGCGTCGCCAACACAATCGTTGCGCCATCCGGCACGTTGAAAGTGATTTCGTCGGGTCCCGCCACAGCGTTCGCATCCAGGATTGCCTGTCGCAGCGTGCCGGGACCGGCGTCGGCAAGGCTGGTCACCGTAAAGGCTGCGGTGATGGTTGCGTTCGCGGCGGGCGCCTGGCCCTGCCAGCGCGAGCATGCCGGCGAGGCAAAGGACGAGTATGCGCTTGATGCCGGACTTGTACGGCAAGCGGGAAATTAGGTGTTTCATATAGGCTCCTTTATGGACATCCGGTGCGTAGAATCGAGCACACGCGCATCGCGCAAGACCAGTGCTACAATCTACGTACCGAAAATCAACGCAAGTACGCCCTAATTGGAGGTTACTGGGAGAGAAAGAGCGAGGAAAACCGGGAAGGCGCACTACTTCCCGTGAATGCGGATGATGCCCGCATTCACGGTTTACGGTGCTGGCGGTCGCCAAACTTCAGTGCAGGCGGCAAAACCGGTAAAGATGATATTTACGCTTCCTCACTTGCCAATGGTGCGGGCTGGGGACACATGCTGTGCAGTTCAATATGCCGATTCTCGGCGGATGCGTCATGCACTGCGTGCATGATGTCCAGCACATGATACGCAAGTTCGCCGCTGGCGCGGTGGGGTTGTCCGGTGCGCAGCCCGTGCGCCATGTCCGCCAATCCGAGTCCACGGCTGTTTTCCACATAGCGGCGCGTGACTGGAATTTCAGTCCAGGCCGCGTCGGTGGTGTGACGGATCCTCACCGGACCACCGAAGGTATTTGGATCCGGTGCAGACAGGGTGCCGAGTGTGCCGTAGATTTCGATCCACGGCAACGTGGATGCCTGAACATCAAACGTTGTCACGAGCACACCGATGGGACCTGTGGCAAAATCAAGTACACCCACCACATGCGTTGGTACTTCGACATCCATGACTTCGCCGGCACGCGGTTGGCTTGAGATGGTGCGCTGAGCGCGTGTGATCCGTGTGGCGCCGGTCACGCGCTGCACAGGGCCCAGCAGGGCGATGAGCGCAGTCAGGTAGTAGGGCCCCATATCAAACAGGGGACCGCCACCCGGTTTGTAGTAGAAGGCTGGGTTGGGGTGCCAGTGCTCGTGGCCGCGGCTCATCATAAAGGCTGTGGCAGCGACGGGTTCGCCAATGGCGCCGGCGTCAATCAGATCGCGGCACGTCTGCAGTCCGCCGCCAAGAAAGGTGTCGGGGGCGCAACCGATGCGCAGGCCGCGTTCCGCTGCCAGTTTTAGCATCGCCTGACCCTCCGCGCGGGTGAGGGCAAGCGGCTTCTCATTGTAGACAGATTTCCCGGCGTTGAGCGCCGCTAACGCGAGCGCACCGTGCGACTCTGGGGTGGTCAGGTTCAGGATGACTTCGATTGCCGGATCGGCTAGCAGCGCATCCACCGAGGCCACGCGCGGCACACCGAACTGCCCTGCCTGGGCTTCGGCGGCCTCCATCCGCATGTCTCCACAGGCGACGATCCGGTAAGTGCTCATGGTCTGTGCAACGCGCAGGTAGGTTGAACTGATATTGCCGCAGCCGATGAGGCCGACGGCGACAACTGGGTCTTGAGAGTTTTCATATCTCGTATCGTGTGCCTCGCGCCGCACCTCTTACCGTGTGCCCACAATATCCCGCGCCGCACGACTTCTTTTGCCTCGGGCACGTCGAAGTCAGAGGCAACATGCCCCACTGAGGAATAAAAGACCTTGCCGGCCGCCCAGCGCCGTTTCCATACGACCGGCATGACCACACCGTCGATCCAGGGCGCATATTCGCCGGTGAACCGAGTGGTGGCCAGCACCTCATTGGAAGGATCTACGTGCATGTAGTACTGCTCGGAATGCATGTTGAAGTCTTTCAAACCGGCGGTGATTGGATCGTCGTGCCGCACGAGATTGACCGTATAGTCGATGATGCCACCCGGATGAGCCACCCACTGCCCGCCGACCATGAATTGGTAGTTCGGGTTGTTGCGGAAGGAATCAGCCATGCCGCCGTGCCATCCGGCGAAGCCGGCGCCTTGTTCAATTGCTTGGAGCAGCCCTTTTTCCTGTTCGGGCGTGATCGTGCTCATCGTATAGACTTGCGTGATCACATCGAAGCCGGACAAATGATCGGCGTTGGCATAGACATCCAAGGAATCGGAGATTTCAACCGCGTACCCGGCTTCTTTCAGCAGCGGCGCAAATACCTGCACGCATTTGAAGGGTTCATGTCCTTCCCATCCACCCCATACCAGTAGCGCTCGTTTCATCTGTAGACCTCATGTGATTCGGATTTAGGATTCTCGATTAAATCGCAGATAGCGGCCAGGTGTGACGCCAGGAGACTGTGCGCCGCCAACCACGATTGGTATGCCGTTGACGACCACGTGCTCGACGCCCACGGCAAGCCGGTGGGGATGGTCAAAGGTCGCCCGATCGTTGATTGCGTCAGCATCAAAGACGACGACATCCGCATACGCGCCACGGCGGAGCACGCCGCGATTGCGCAGTTTGAAACGGGTTGCAGCAAATCCGCTCATCTTGTAGATGGCATCTTCGAGGCTAAGAATTCGTTTCTTCCGAACATATTGGCTCAAGATGCGTGCCGCCCCTGAATTGTCTTGGGGTGGATCTGCCCGTCGGCAAAGAAGATGCCGTCGCTGCCCATCATGTAACACTGATGCTCGACGAACGCTGATTCCAGGCCATCTTCTTCGCGATGAAAGACCAGTAGCACCGCCATTCCTTCTTCGATCAGCAGGTCGCACAGGGCATCGGCGGCGCGCCGTTTGCTGATGGCAATGTAGTCGGCCAGGGTTTGCCTTGCAGTGCGCTGTTCTGGCGGCTGGCAACCCAGGCAATCGATATGTTGTCCAGCTCGGTGACATCAAGGCGGCGCTGAAAACGGTCGCGCAGAATCGGATCGGCTAATTTGCCATAGGCGGCGAGAATGCCGTCTTGCCATATCTCAAGCGGCAACAGGCTGTTCAGCATCGTGGACGACGACATATACGGATACACATCGAACGAAAAGTTGACTTCATTGATGGCGACCAAATCAATGTAGTCAATGATGGCTTCCGCCTCGGCTGGGGTCATGCCTTTTAGATGCGAAATATGGACACCGACACCGGCGCGGCGGCCAATTTCGACCGCTTCACGGACGCCCTCCAGCGTGCCCAATGCATAACGAACATGCGTGGCGTAGATGCCCTGGTGCGCTCGCATACCGCGGCACGCCGCCACCAATTCGCGCGTGCCTGCAAAGCATTGATCGACGTAGTCTAGCCCCGTCGATAAGCCAAGGGTGCCTTCTGCCATGCAGCGCGCCACGATACGTTCGATGTCAACAAGCTGGTAGTCATTGGGGGCGCGTTCACCAAACCCCAGTGCGAGTGTCCGCACGTTGGCGTATGGTGCGAAGGTGGCGACGTTCTGCGCCGTATGTTGGTGCAGCAGCGCCATGTAGTCTTCTATGGTGCGCCAGCCGGTATACTGCTCAAAGCGAAGCCCGTCGAGCGAACGCAAATAGTGCAACCATCCACGGATCGTGTGGTTGTTTACCGGCGCGTAGGAGATTCCATCGAGCATCAAGAACTCGGTGGTGATGCCCTGCATGATTTTCGAAGCCAAGAAAGGGGTCGAAAGCAGTGCCGCATCCGAATGCGTGTGAACGTCGATAAAGCCCGGCGCAACGATCGAGTCAGTTGCATCCAGGGTCGTTGCAGCTTCCGCCGCGGCCAGGTCACCGATAGCGGTGATGCGATCGCCCTGAATGCCGACATCCGCTTCGAAGCGCGGTGTCTTTTGCCCGTCGACAATGGTGCCATTGCGGATAATGATGTCAAACATGGAAGCACCAGCTGTCTGGTGAAATGTCGTGGTGATGCGCGCCGGCCAATGAGGCGGTAGAGACCCGTCTGTAATTTCATTGTACACCATCAGGTAGGGGGCGAGTATAATCGGATCACACATCACGTATCACGTAAACCGAGGCACCTATGCATCAAATCCAACGTGAACAAACGCGGCGTCTACTGAAGTCACGTAACATTGAAATGGCGATTTTCGCCCACCCGCATAGCGTGACCTGGCTCACGGGGTTTGCGGCGCCGGTGCTGACGGGGCCAAATCTGTTTTGCAGGTGCGGCGCCGCTGGTGATCTATGCGGATGAGTGCTTTACCCTGATCGTGGTCGATGCGTTTGCCGATCTGGCCGCACCATCAGGGGAAGATGGCGATTGCAGTGTTGCGACCTACCAGGGCTATTCGGTCGACACGCCGATCGATGGCCCAGGCCGGTTGGCAACTCTATTGCAGAAGGTGCTTCCCGACCAGGTCAGAGGCCAGGCCGGTCTAGAACTGGCCGATATGCCCGTTGCGGTTGCGGATCTGATCGCCGAAAGGACAAGCCAAAGAGCGGCTGCAATCGACGGATGGCTGTTGCCGCTGCGCCTGATCAAGACCCAGGATGAGTTGGATCAGATCCGCGAAAATTGCCGCCTGAGTGACATCGGTCACGTGGCGGCGCGCGCTGCTGTCGCAGCCGGGACGCGCGAAATCGACATCTGGAACCGCGTCGAGTGCGCCATTCAGGCCGCCGTCGGCGCACGCGTCCCGATTGGCAATGACTGTGTGGTTGGTTATCGACAGAACAACGTTGGGGGCTGGCCCCTTGATCTACCGGTCAGAACCGGCGACTCTGTGATCGTGGATATCAGCGTGGTGCATGGAGGGTACTGGAGCGATAGTTGTGCAACATACATAGCCGGCGCCCCAACACCGCGCCAGAGGGCGATGCACAAGACTGCAAGCGGTGCACTGGCATTGGGTGCGTCGCTGCTACGCCCTGGCGCCGTGGCTCGCGACATTGACCGCACCCTCAGGCGTTTTATCGAGGAAGCAGGATATCCAGTCTACCCCCATCATTCCGGTCACGGTGTGGGGTCAGCGGTCACGAGGCGCCGCGCATTGTGCCATACAGCGACGAGGTGTTGGCGCCGGGGATGGTGATCATGCTGGAGCCGGGCATCTATTTCCCAGGTGAGACGGGTGTCCGCGTTGAAGACGCCTACTTGCTTACTGAAGACGGGGCAGTGCAATGGACTGCGCACGACAAGTCGATTGGGTGGGCGCGCCACAGGCGATCACAGGGTGTTAACATCAGCATAACCACCCGTCAATGGTGCGCTAACGAGTGCGGTTTATCATCAGCACGAACCAGGACGGCATGAAGCACGCAGCCGTCACTCATGGCGCCGAGGCCCTGCATGTGAAGATTGTAGGGAGAATCTTAGCCTCATGTTCAATAGAGGAGGATGGGCGGTTTGGCATGCGAAGATTGCCGGGCGGCTCGTTCTCGCCATTGGCTTGCACCCTCCAGGTTGGCCGTTGCGCAGTGCACCCCAAATACCCCGCAATTCTCACCCGTCGTAGCGATTGACAATCCGGGCTGTAACGCGGACAATGGTGCAAGATTCCAACGTTCTGTCACACAGGCTGCGCTAGCTTTAGCGGACGCAGCCAGGGTGTATTCATCTCTGTTCAGTTCACCATAATCCATTAAGGAGCATAGCATGGCGGCGAATCTGGTTGTGATCACGTTTGAGACCGAAGCTGAAGCCAATGAGGGTCCTGGAGGCGTTGAAGAAGGGGCAGCACGACGGCATCGTCCATATTGATGATGCGGCGGTGGTTACCAAGGATGCCGACGGCAAGGTGCATGTCAAGAATCAGGTCTCCAAGGGTACCTGGATGAGCACGGGCGTCGGTGGCGTGCTGGGGTTGCTGATTGGCTCGATCTTCTTCCCGATTGGCGGTCTGGTTCTGGGTCTGGCCGGCGGCGCTCTGGTGGGGCGCATGATGGACCTGGGCGTTGACGGCAAGTTCGTCAAAGAAGTTGGGCAAGAGATCAAGCCTGGCGCATCGGCGCTGTTCATCCTGACCAAGCAGGAGAACGTTGGCGGCGAATTGCAGATTCTGCGCAATTATAAGGGCAAGGTCCTGCAGACCAACCTGTCCTCGGAGCAGGAGGAGAGCCTGCGCAAAGCACTCAGCGATGATTCGCCCGTGAATTAAGCTAACGCTACATCCTTCCTGGGGGCGCCGGACTTCCAGGAAGGATGTATGCAGAGTGTTGTCAGTGCGCACAGTTATCTTCCTGTTCTGGGACGCACTCCTTGGCTGGAATGCGCGTAAGGCCCCACTCTATGCTGCGGCGCTGGCCTATTCAACCTTGTTCTCCCTGGCGCCGCTCTTGATCATCTCGCTCTTCTTTGCGACCCTGTCGCTCAACCAGGCCGCATTTGAGGCGCGGCTACTCGAGATGATCGAGAATCAAATGGGCGATCAAGCTGCATCCTTGGCCCAACAGATTCTGGAAACGTCAATTCGAATCGAGCCAAACAATCTGGCGCTCGTGATTAGCGCAGGGCTCTTGCTCTTCGGTGCATCCAGCGTCTTCATGCAACTGCGCAATGCCTTGAACGCCATGTGGGATGTCGCGCGGCAGCATATCAGTGTCCAGGCATCGCTACTGGGCATGGTGGAATCGTACTTGATTTCGATAACCGTGGCATTGTTCGTTGGCATGGCGCCGATCCTGCTCTTGTTTGCCAGCACGATTGTGGCGTCGGTCCCTGCGACCAATCGACTTTTTCATCTACTAGATCAGGGGTGGCTAGAACAGATGGTGCAGTTCTTTTCGTCACCCGTGGTGTACTTTATCATGTTTGTGCTACTGTTCAAGTTGCTGCCCCAGGCCCGTGCGCCCTGGCGCGCCGTGTTGCCCGGCGCGCTGTTGACGGCGCTACTCTATTGGATCGGCAGTTCAATTCTGGCCTGGTACGTTCAGAATGCCGCGATCAGTTCTTTTTATGGTGCGGCAGGTTCGGCGATTGTGTTGATGCTGTGGGCCTATTACTCGGCCTGGATCTTGCTCTATGGCGCCCGGTTCGTCAAGGCGGTTGCAGATCAATGGCATTTGGCGATCGTGCCACACGATGGGATGAGCTTTGTGGAAATTGTCTTTCGAATGCGAGAATAGACCAATCAATTTTTTAGGTATGCGAACAGCGAGGAGCTTTTCATGAAGGTAGAAACGATGGCCAGGATCCTGCTCTCGGTTTTTGTCGTGGCGCTGGTCTCCTGGGGGATGTTTTTAGCAGATGAAGGTCTGCGCAAGATGGGCATCCTCTGGCTGCTTGGCGGCGTCGTCCTGATGGTCCTGATTTGGGTGCCGTGGACAAAACTGCGCGGTGGCAAGAGCCAACCGCCTGCGCAGACGTCGCAGTCGAAATCCGGTCAGAAGTCACACAAGAAGTGATCGCAGTGCAGGAGGCTTGAACCTGTCATCGTCCGTGTGCTAAGCAGAGAATGCCTCCGCAATGAGTATAAAATAGCGCCGAGTTCAGACGAACTCGGCGCTATTCTTTGTGATGCGGATCAGTTGACCGGTGGTGGCTGCGATGGCGCAGCCGACGGAGGCGCCGGTGGTGGCGTGGCGGCTGCTGTGGCGGAACCCTGCCCGCGCTGCATTGGGATGTCACCCATCAGTACACTGGCCGTGCGCCGCCACCCGGCCAGGCGGCTGTTCGTCCGCATCACGGGCGAGACGACATGCTCGCTCATGAAGTTGGTGGTGCCGCGCACGGTGCTCAGCGTGTCCTGCACATCGCGCATCATCGGCAACACCTCTGTTTGCAACATGCGCGCCAGCTTGTAGATCTGCCAGATGAGGATACCCATGAAGGCCAATATGACGATGCTTTCCAGGGCAAGAAAGATGATGGCGATATCGCGCATGACGGCTGCAAGCTATCATGAGAATTCCCCCAGTGCCTGCGAAAATACAATGTGATGGATGTTATCACTCGATGGTGCCACCGCCAAGACAAAGATCCCCATCATAGAAAACCGCGCCCTGGCCCGGTGTCACCCCGCGCAGTGGCTCGCTAAAATACACTTCGGCGCGATTGTCATCCAGCGGATAAAGCCGGCCATCAACGTCCTTCGCCTTATAGCGGATCTTGCATTGCACCATTGCCCCCGCCGGTGGCGCCTCATCCAGCGTCCAGTTGAGCTTTGAAACTACGAACCGCGTGCGTTCCAGCTCGGCCACTTCACCTACAATCAAGGCGTTGTTCGCTCGATCCAGTTCCACCACGAAGAGCGGTTCATGTGAGCCGCTGATCCCGAGCCCCTTGCGTTGACCAATCGTGTAGCCGGGCAAACCGTTGTGTTCGCCGTAGTGGCGCCCCATGCGATCCAGGATTGGGCCCGGCCGCATCGACTCTGTCGCCCAATCGCGGAGAAAACGACGGTAGTCGTCGTCAAAAATAAAGCACAGGTCCATCGAGTCATGCTTGCTTGCCGTCGGCAGCCCACGTGCGGCCGCCAACTGACGGACTGCGGACTTCGGATAATCTCCGATTGGGAAGAGCACATCGTTCAACTCGGCCTGCCCCAGGACACTGAGCACATAGCTCTGGTCTTTGCCGTCGTCAACGCCTTTGAGAAGTTGTACGCGGTCGCTCGCGTCACGTTGGAGTCGCGCATAATGCCCCGTCGCCAGAAAATCGGCGCCAAGGCGTCGAGCGTAGTTGAGCAGGTAGTCGAAACGAATGTGGCGGTTACATTCCACACAGGGATTCGGCGTCACTCCACGGCTATATCCGTCAATGAAGAAATCGACAACCTTTGTCTTGAACGGCTGTTCGACATTGATGACATAGAACGGGATGCCCAGCGCATCTGCCACATTGCGCGCATCATGAACACTTTCGAGGCTGCAGCACTTGTTCATCCCGGCGGCGCCGGCCCCCTCTTCCGCCCACAATCGCATCATGACACCAATGCAGTGATAACCTTGCTCGACTAAGAGCGCCGCCGCCACGGAAGAGTCAACGCCGCCGCTCATGGCCACTACGACGGTTGTTTCAGCAACAGGCTTGTCGTGCTTCTTCTGCATGCGCTGCATTGTACACGAACCTATCCATTCCAGACGAGTGGTGGCATGTCACTGGATCTGCACCACTCGCTCCAGTGGCACCACGCGCCCGTCATCGGCGTGGACCTCAGCCACCAGCCGATGGGGTCCCGGCGTGAAGTTTGCGCCATCGGGCCAAATGTAGCCGTTGGCCGCAAAGTCCCACAAATTGCAGTCCGGCTCACCACCCTGGAAGACGCAATAACCTGCCGTGCCTTCGCGATGTTCGCGGACCAATTGGCCGTCCGGCCCGTACACCCACATCAGGACGAAATCAATCCCAGCGCCGTCGCTTGAACCGGCGCTGGGATCGTATGCGGCTACTCGGAACGCAAGTACACCCGAAACAAAATCGCCGTTATCACCAGGGCCTGTCTCCACGATCGCTGCTTCCAGCGGTTGAGGCGCCGTTCCTACTCCAGTATCAGGGTTTTGATTGCCGCCGCCCTGGTCATTCAAGTCGGGCAGGTCAGGGAACTGATGAAGATCGGCGCATTCCACGTGCCCGAGGCGAAGTCGTCCCCTTCCAGGAAGACCTCGGCGGTGACGTTATAGTTGCCGCGATGAATTGGGGTATTGGTGTCCGGCCAGGTTGCTCCAGCGCGTAGCCGGAGATAGTTGCAGATCGGCTCACCGCCAGCGAAGGAACAGTAGCCGCGGGTACCCTCTTCGTGGACATAGACTGGATCGCCACTGAAGCTGTTAGGATCAAAGAAACTGAACACCACGCGCTGGACGCGGCGGTTGTCCGGGGTGCTGTAGATCTCGAGGCGCAGGAACATTGAGTCTCGGAAAGTGGCGACGTTGCCGTCACTGCGCACAATTGTCGGATCGGAGACCAGGTCACCGGCCAGATCCCCACTTGGGCCGCCGCCGGGCAACAAGACGAATGCGGGTGGGGTGGGGGTCGGCGATGCCGCGGCACGAGTTGGCGTTGGTGGTAGGGTTGGGCGTGGGGTGGGGTGGCGGTTGGCGCAGGCGTCGGCGTCGGCGGAATGACGCCGACCGGCAGCGCCGGTATGGTGCTCGTGCACGTGACAAATTGGGGAGCGGCGCTGACCCAGCCGCTTTCGCCGGTGTCGACGACCACCACCTGGATCCATTGGCCGCCGGGGTCGCGTGCCACCGGTCTGAGTTTGCTGCCGAGTGGCAGTGAACCGATAGGTGGCGCGTAGACAGTGCCGGGACCGGAGCGCAGGTTGAGGCCTTGAACGTTGGCGGTGCAGGAGGAGGTGGAGGTGGACGGGGTGGACGGGGTGGACGGGGTGGACGGGGTGGACGGGGCGCCGGCGAGCAGCAGGGTCAGTGTAAAGGCGCCGCGAGCGGTCGGACGATCCCCTGCGGCGACAATGCCGTAGGGGCCGTTGGCCGGTAGCTCAAATGCACCGGCAATTACCAACTCTGGCGTCACGGCCTCACCGCTGTCGACCAGGCTTTCCTCGCTATCCAGGGCGATGATGTCGAGAAACGGGGTGAATGCTGCGCTCGCCATCGTGGCGGTGATGACGTCGCCCGCGCAGCCGTAGAAGCCCCAAAGTTCACCAAGCCGGCTGCGCACTGCGCCGGTGCCCACCATGCCGTAGGCGAGCGCCCCGTCGGCGCCGGCCAGGAGTTCGTCACCGGGAACGCTGAGGGTGAGCGTATAGTCCCCGGCGTCATTGCGGCGTTCGCCCGCAGCCGTGATTGTGTACGTCCCTGTCGCCGGCAGTTCCAACGCTGTGATGGAAGAATCCCCGCCATCGACCTCGCCCTCCGCGAGTAAGTCCTCCTCCTCGGGCCCTTGCAAAGCCAGGTAAGGTGTAAAAGCGTCACTTGCCAGCGTGAGCGTGATCGGATCGCCCGCACAGCCGTGAAATTGCCAGAGGTCCTCCGCGCGCGCTGCAATCTGTCCGGTGGGAGCCACACCGGGTGGCAGCGGCGCAATATCTTGTGCGGAGGCCATGGTCGTAAGCGCCCAGATGGCGCCAAGCGCGGCCGAAACCGCCAGTGCGGCAGCGATAGCGGAGCGGATTCTACGGTTCATGGTGTGTCTCCTAAAGATGCAAGCGTGTTACGCGCCTCTGCCTGGTAGGGGATACAGCTACATTTCAATACACGTTTTTGAAAGATGGGGTTGCCACGCGTCCGTTGCTGTTGGTCGAGGCACGCCTGGTACCCGTCGATGGTTTGTTGCAGGAACGCCGCGGCCTCTTTGCGATCGCCGTTGGCGGTGGCTGGGTCAGGCGACATGGTGGCATCGACGATGCGCAGATGCGCCCAGTAGCGATGGGTGGCAGCCAGACCGGCGACGGTCGAGGCATAGAGGGCGGGATAGTTTTCCTGCGAAAAGTAGGTCAAAGCGTCTTCGAATTCTGCTTTGGCGCGGTCGAGGGATGGCTCGGCAGCACCGAAATTGCCTGCAAAGATATCGTCCTGGGCCTCGAGACGATAGGCCAGCCCCAAGATCAGCCGGAGGTAATGTTCGACCGGCGGCCAATGCGCCTGCGGTGCGGCGTGCAACCCATCTTCGAGCACGGCAATGGCGCGTGCGTTGTCCGCCGCTTCTTCCACGGTCTCTGCCGCATTGTCGATGTTCGCGGTCGAGATGCAGGCTTGTTCCTCCGGGGTTAACGTGCGGCCACGGATGTAGAAGAGCTGCGCTCGATCCATCAAGGCGGTGCCCAGCACACCATAGGCATTTGCATAATTGGGATTGATGGAGATGGCCCGTTCTGCGGCCCTGATCGCAATATCGTACTGGCGCGCCCACATGGCCGCCCTGGCAAGAAAGAGATAGAGCACCTCCTTGCCTTCATCATCTTTCCAATCCGTGAGTTTTTGTTCCGCTTCTTGCAGGATCTTTAACGCCGTGTCCGGATCATTCGCAAGGTCGTAAGAAAGCCCCTGCGTCAGCCAGAAGAGCGCCGCCGCACGTTGGGCCAGCGGTCCGCTCAACTGGCGTTTTGCCGTGCTCTCGTTGGAGGCAGCCGATACCTCGCTTCGGATCGGCGTGCCGATTTCGTGTGCGCCGGTTGTGGCGTCGGGGTCGCCGGCGCGCACCGGCGCCGCATAGTAGAACTCCAAGGTTAAGCTCTCGGCATCATCTTCAGGGGTCAGATAGCCGTAGATCACCATATCGGCGCCGATGCGATCCGCCAGTTGCGCCGCATTTTTCGAACGTGCTGCCGGCGTTTCGCCTTTGATCACGCCAAAGCGGACGTTCTTTCCCTGGTCGCGCCGACACTGTCATGCCATACCTGCACGTTCCCCGCAAACGCACCAGAGGCCTTGATTGCCTTGTATTCGTCGTTGATCTGGCTGAAGACTGAAGCACTAAGCGTGTCGCCAAAATCGGATTCCTGCATCTGGCCGTTGCCGTCCAGTGCGCCAAAGCCGGCGACGGCAATGTTGAAGTCACCGGTCATCGGCCAGGGGTTCCAGAGCGGTTCGGCATAGGGATAAAAGAGGTAGGCCACGACGGCGAGGGTGGCCGCCATGATGACTAGAATGTAGGGGGTGATGTTGTGACCGGCGACGTTTAACTGAAAGATATTCTTGCCGACCGCAACGTTTTCGGAGCCTGCGCCGACCTGGGCGATGACGACATCCCGTCTGGTCATGTTGCGCGAGTCCATTGTTGCTGCAGCCAACTGGTGTTCTTGTTCGATCGTTGATCGTTGTCCGTCACGATACGCCCTCAAGCGCTTGAATGGCGATTCGCCGCACCCCGAATCAGGTTGGGAGAAGAATTGTCGATAAAAAGAAGGGATTGTCAACCGGATATTTTTTTTTGGGGGGGGGGGCAATGGATCTTTTACTTCAGTCCGCTTGCGATCACTGCTTTGTAAGCTGCAATGCGGTCGCGGCGGAGGGTGGGTTTGTGACCCAGCCGGAGCTTGAACTGCTCCTGCCATAGTTGGAGACGAAATTCGAGCAGAAGGTAGTGGCGCAGGAGTGCGGCCCAGGTGGAAGAGAACCACTTATCGTAGTAGCGCACTTTGCTGGTGTTGAAGTAGATGTGGCGCGCAGCGCTGACCTGGTCGCTGCTCTTGCCCTCGTAGTGCATGACGACAACGTCCGGCTCGTACACGACGCGCCAGCCGGCGGCCTTGAGCGCATGCAGAGGTCCAGCTCCTCACTATACATAAAGAAGCGTTCATCAAACGGACCGGCGGGTGTGCGCGTCTGCTCCAGCGTCGCGCGGCGGCAGAACATGGCGGCGCCCACAATCCAGTCGACATCATGTTCAAAGTGAACCTGCCAGTCCGCCCAATGCATCCGCTGCGACCAGGGGTTGGTGGGCCAGGCGCGGCCAAGCCACGTGCTCTCAAAGAAACCGGTGAGCCTGGTGGGGAAACGTCGAACGCTCGGCTGCGGGCTGCCATCGGCATAGCGCAGTTGCGGGCCAATCACGCCCACCGTACTAGCATTCTCGATGGCTGTTGCCAGCCGCCACAGGCTATCGGCATTGGCGCTCTGACCCACATCGAGTTCCGTGTCGGGGTTGAGGAAAAACACGATACGGCCGGTGCTTGCGGCATAGCCCACATTGTTGCCGCGCGTAAAGCCCAGGTTGGTATCAGCAACGAGCAGGCGCACCCACGGGAAATGCTGTGGCAATTGGTGCGCCGTGTCATCCTGGCTGTCGTTGTCGACTACGACGACTTCAAGCGTGCGCGGGGTGGCGCCGGGTCCAAACAGGCGCGCCTGGGCATCTGTCGGCGCAGGGTGGCTGGCGCGCTCAATCGAGGCAAGGCACGCCTGCAACTGCGGCCACACATTCCAAGAGACGATCACAATCGATAAGTCAACCACAGGTCATATTCCAAATCTGGAGTGATCATTTCCTAGTAGGTAATCTTCCATTCTTCGTTGTATACTACCCTTACTGCCCAAACAAACCAATCAGGAGAGAGTGTGTCATGGATGACATTCAGTACCCAGAGTTGTATGACGCAATTATTGCCGGCAACGCCAAGGTCTCGGCTGCAGTAACGCAAAAAGCGATCGATGCGGGTGCAGATCCACAGGTCTTGCTGAACAACAGCATGATCGAAGCGATGAATGAAGTAGGGCGCCGGTTTGAAGCGAACGAATGCTTCGTGCCGGAATTGTTGATCTCCGCACGCGCAATGAAGGCTGCGCTTGAGATCATCCGACCCCTCCTCAAGGGCGAGGGTGCTGAGCCTGCCGGTCGCGTGGTGATCGGCACCGTGCAAGGCGACTTGCATGATATCGGGAAGAACCTGGTGGCGACGATGCTTGAGGGCGGCGGCTTTGAGATCTTCGACATCGGCGTTGACGCCAGCCCCGACAAGTTCGTGGATGCCGTTCAGAAGAACACACCGGATCTGGTTGCGCTCTCTGCCCTGCTGACGACGACACTGCCGGCCATGAAGCGCATCGTCGACAAGTTGACCCAGGCCGGTGTCCGCGAGAACATCAAGGTCATCGTTGGCGGGGCGCCCGTCACCCAGGGTTTCGCTGATGAAATCGGCGCGGACGGCTACAGCGATAACGCTGCTGGCGCCGTGACGCTTGCTCGCAGACTCCTCGCAAGTTGAGATCGTCATTACCAATCGGAGATGTCACCAGCGGTTTCATCCGCTGGTGACATCTCCGATTGGTACGACTGAAACGCGAACCAAATCCTATGAATGCACGTGAGCGCTTTGATGCGGTCATGCATTGTCGCATGCGTGACCGTTGCCCAGTGATGGACTTCGGTTTCTGGGACGAGACACTTCCGATTTGTCAGGAGTACGGGTAACCCACAAGGTGCAGAAAGGTCAATTCAGGTCTATGCAACCGCGCGAACAGTTTATCGCCGCCCTTGAGCTCCGGCCCATCCAGGGCCTTGTACCACACTTTGAATTGGTTTTCTTCCTCACGATGGAGGCATTTGGTGAGGTGCATCCGTCCCACCGGTACTACAGCCAGTGGGGGCAGATGGAGGAAAAGGGCGCGAACTGCACCGGCGCAATATGGCCAGCATCTACATCCGCACGGCGGAGCAGTACGGGCACAGCGCCATCTTCATCCATCCGAATCCGGACGATATCGAGGAGACCATCCGGTTGGTCGACCTCATCCGCGAAATGACGGGCGACCGCTACTTCATCATGCGCCACGGCGACGCCACCTTCAGTATCCCGTCGGGCACCGAGATGTTCGGGTTTGCGGAACGGCTGGCGGATGATCCGGCGGGTCTGAAACGCGAAGCGCAGGCAAACGTTGATCGGGCGATTCGTTATGCTACCGAATGGCAACGCCACCGTGATGTCAGGGGCATGGGGCTGGATGGGTTTGCACTGTGCGCCGACTATTGCTTCAACGTCGGTCCCTTTATGAGTCCGGCGCACTTTCATGAGTTTGTCACGCCTTATCTGGCGCAAATCACCAAAGCCTATCGAGAGATGGGTTTCTATGTGATCAAACACACAGATGGCAATATCATGCCGATTATCGACCAGTTGGCGTCGACCAATCCGCATGCGTTGCACTCGCTTGATCCCCAGGCAGGCGTGGATATCGCCGTCGTCAAGAAGATGTACGGGGACCAGCTTTGCCTGATCGGGAATGTGAACTGCGCGATGCTGGACACCGGGACCCCTGAGCAGATCACAGAAGCTGTGCGCTCCTCCTTGCAGAATGGGATGCCCGGCGGCGGTTATATCTTCTCCACCAGCAACTGTATCTACACCGGCATGCCGCTCAAAAGTTATGAATTGATGCTGGAGGTCTGGCGCAGAGAAGGCGTGTACACGTAGCTGCGTGTCGTTTCATGACTTTGCCACGCGTGGTAAAATATTTGTTCTATGGCACGCCACATCTCAGAAAAGCTTGCACAGAAGCTAGATAACCTTCCCGGTGCACCTGGCTGTTATCAGATGCACAATGCCGACGGTAAGGTCATCTACGTCGGCAAGGCCATTGTGCTGCGCAATCGCGTCCGCAGCTACTTCCACGCCTCCGCCAATCACAACGCCAAAACGCAGGCGCTGGTCGATGAGATCGCCGATATCTCCTGGTGGGTCACAAAGACCGAACTTGAGGCGTTGATCCTTGAAAACGAGCTGATCAAGCGCTACCGCCCCCGATACAACATTCGGCTCAAGGACGACCGCGCCTATCCCTATATCAAAGTGACGTGGCAGGAAGATTTTCCCAAGGTGCTGGTTGTCCGCCGGATGTCAAAGGACGGCGGCAGGTACTTTGGACCCTACACCAGCAGCCGTGCATGCTATCAGACACTGGATGCACTGCGGCGCGTATTTCCCTATCTCGATTGCGACCGTGAGATCACGGGAAAAGATGCCCGTCCCTGTCTCTACTATCACATCAAACTCTGCGGTGGTCCCTGTATTGGTGTCCAGAACCGCGAAGAGTACCGAGCCACAGTGCGGCAACTGATGCAGTTTCTGGAGGGCGATAGCGACAGCGTCCTCAAGCAACTGGAAGAACAGATGGGACGCGCGGCGGAGAATCTGCAATTTGAATTGGCAGCCCGCTACCGTGATCGGCTCCTGGCGGCGCAACGCATCGCCGAACAACAGAAGATCATCAGCACGGCGCAGGAAGATGTCGACTACATTGCCCTTGCCCAGGATACACGCACCAACGACACCGCAGTCCAGGTCTTCATGGTTCGGCATGGCCGCTTGATCGGTCGTGATAACTACATATTGGAAGGCGCGGACGTTGTGCAGGTCTTTGAGGCAAATGGCGAGAGCCAGCAAGTCGCTTCAGACGGCGCGTCCGGCGCAACGCCGGCATTGCGCGGCGCACTGGTCGGTGCATTTATCCAGCAGTTCTATGACAACGCTGCGTTTATTCCACCCCTCATTTTGGTGGAGGCGATGCCGCGCGACCGCACGGTGCTTGAGCAATGGCTCACTGAACGCCGCAGCATGAAGGTGGAACTGCGTGTGCCAAAGCGCGGGGACAAGGTGAAACTGATGGACCTTGCGCGCGAAAATGCGGCGGAATTTTTGCGTCTCCAGCAGGCCGAGCGCGCCGCAGACACCCATCGTCAGACCGAGGCGGTGGCCGAATTGCAGGCGGCGCTACAACTGGAGCGCCCGCCCGCGCGGATTGAGTGTTACGACATCAGCACGCTGCAAGGCACCAACACTGTCGGCTCCATGGTGGTCTTCGTCAAGGGTGCGCCTGCAAAACAGTATTACAAGCGCTTCAAGATCACCGGGAAAGGTGGCCAGGGTGAGCCTGATGACTTTGCGAGTATGCGCGAGGTGCTGCGACGCCGGTTCCGGCGCCTCGTCGAAGAACCTGCCGACGTGACGGATCCGGGCAAGAAGGCGCGCGAGGGCGACGAGACCTGGCGGATTGCCCCTGATCTGGTGATTGTTGATGGTGGGAAAGGGCAACTGGGCATCGCCGTCGAAGTCTTGAAGGAATTGGGCGTCTTTGGACAGTTTCCGGTGGTGGGTCTGGCAAAACGGGAAGAGGAGGTCTATCGGCCCGGCATCGGCGACCCCCAATGGCTCCGCCGCGGCAGCGAGGCATTGCACCTGGTGCAGCGCATCCGCGATGAAGCCCATCGCTTTGGTATCACCTATCATCGTAACCTGCGCAGCAAGGAGCAGATCCGTTCCCGGCTCGATGACATTCCAGGGATCGGCCCCACGCGGCGCAAGGCGATCATGGCGGCTTTTGACGGCGACATCGAGCGCGTGAAGGCCGCTTCGCTTGAAGAATTGATGGCCGTGCCGGGCGTGACGCGCAAAGTCGCGGAAGCCCTGAAAGCGGGCCTCTAATGGCTGAACTGTATCAAGACGTCGACTATCTGGAACCCGGTGTGGTGGTCGCGCAACTCAACTTTCTGCAAGATCTCGACGGCGAAGATGTCAAGCAGATCTTCACCCAGGCAGTCAAGGACATTCAACTGCATGGCCGGGAGCTGCTACACGCCCAAGATGAACCGGTCGAGTATGTGTGGGTGTTGCTGGATGGAAAAATTGGTGAGGTGCGGCGAGGTGGACGCACAGGGCCAGCCGCACCAGTCCCTGATGCGTGAGTCCCAACCCGGCGCATTGATTGGTATTTACGACTATCTCTTTGACAAAGGCGCCTATCGCACCCGGGCACGCGCGCTGGAACCAAGCCGGCTGCTTGCGATCAAGGTTGCCGCACTGAGTCGCCTCATCTTTCGCTTCCCCAATATCCGTGGAAAACTGGCGCCGCTGGATCGGTTTGGCCGGCTGCGCACCTTGCCGCTGCTCCATAAGGTGGAGGAAGTTGGTCTGGGTTTTCTTGCCGATATCGTTGAGCCGCTCAACTTCAAAGAAAATGAGCTTATCTACGCCAGCGGCGACACGGAATCCCGGCTCTTCATGATCGACCAGGGGCAGGTGAGACTCGACGGGAGTGCAAGCGAGAGTCACTGGCTTGGCAATGGGGCATTCTTTGGTCTTGCGGCGGACGCCGGGCCGCGCGGGCCGATCGGTGAGCGCGTCATGCGCGAGAGCGCCACTGCAACGATGGCGCTGACGGCGTTTGCCGTCGGGCATCGAGAGTTTGTCGAAATCACGGGTTTTGTCCCGGATCAGCCCGGTCTTGCGGAAGTCAAGGTGCGCGAAGAGTTGCTCGGCAACCTGATTGTCTTTAGCCGGTTTGACCCGCGCCAGCGGCTTCAACTGGCGGGCTTTGTGAGCCACAACTACTATCCGAGCAACCGCCTGCTGATCCAGCAAGGCGAGAGCGCCGATAGTATGTGGGTGCTGGTTGAGGGCGATGCCATCATCAGGGCATTAGACAACACGGGCCAAAAGATGATTAGTGCTGTCGCCAATGGGCCGACCTACTTTGGTGAGACCGCTTTGCTGGGCATGTCGCCCCAGGACTCGACGGTCGAAGCGACCGGCGACAGCCAATGGTTGCGTCTCCACTGGCACGATTTTGAGGAGTTCGACGTTATTGACCCGGACGATCTACGGGCGAAGTTGACAGTCAAGCCGAAGAAGACGGTGGCCCTGGTCGGTAAGGAAGCGCGCAACAAGTATCCCTGGCTACTTCCCGGCGAGTCGGTCATCTATTTTAGCCGCCGGCACTGGATTGCGTTCTTCCGCAAGAATGCGCCGACCTTTATTCTTCTGGGTTTTCTAATCGTCTTTCTCTTTGTCGGCTCCCTGCTCCCCGGTTATCAGGTATGGATCGCGGCTTCAATTCTATTCCTGATTTTGCTGACGCTGCTCGCCCTGGTCTGGGGTATTGTTGACTACATGAACGATTGGTTGGTCGTGACCGACCGCCGCGTCGTTTATCAGGAGAAGTTACTGTTTGTCTATCAATGGCGGAAGGAAGCGCCGCTTGAGCAGATCAACAACGTTGACTATGAACGCCATCTGTTAGGGCGGTGGCTTGGCTTTGGCACGCTGGTGGTGCAGACCGCAGGTTCAGCCGGTCGCATCGAATTCACCTACACGACGCACATCGAGAAGTTGCGCGCCACTATTTCGGCAGAGCGGACGCAGCGCCAACAGCAGGTCGTGGCCGAAAGCAAGATGCAGATCCATCGCCAACTGGAGAGACGGCTTGACGTCGCCGTTGCGCCCCCCAGCCGCGTCTACCCCGGCGAAATCCAGACAACGGAGCCCGAAACCTGGCGCCGCAAGCTGGCGCGCGGAACCGCCGTGCATTGGGATGAGGATGGCCGTACGACCTGGCGCAAGCACTGGATTTCGCTGCTACCCAAAATAGGGTGGGCATGGATCATCCCGGCCTTTGGCGTGTTGCTTGGTCTGGTAGCCTGGCTGGATTGGTGGGAAGGCATCCCCGAACAATATGTGGTTGCGAGCCGGGCATTCCAACTATTGACGGTGTTGCTGATCCTTGTCTTCATCGCCCGGCTGGCATGGGTGATCGTGGATTGGTACAACGACACCTACGAGTTGACCGACAATGAGATCGTCAACCTGCGTAAGCTGCCGTTTGGGCTGCGCGAAGACCGCAGCACGGCGCCGCTCGGCCGCATCCAAAATGTGGAGATGAAAATTCCCAGCCCAATCCACCTCATCTTCGACTACGGGAACGTCGTGTGCCATACCGCGGCCGAAGGTGGGGCTGTGATCTTCTATGCGGTGCCCAATCCACGCGCAGTGGCCGAAGAGATCACGGCGCGCATCCAACGCCTCCAGCGCCGCAGCCAGGAGCAGGACGCACGCAACCGCGCCAAAGACCTACCTGACTGGTTTGAGATGTACAGCCGGCTTGCGGAAGACCCTACCACCCAAAACTAAGCCGATCAATGAGCCTTTTGGGCAGCTTGGCGGCGCATCTGATTCTGCGTGAGTTCGATTGGATAGGGTACGCGTACGTGAACCCATGCCATCCGCTCCAGGTCAAGGAGGGCATAGGCGGCGCGTGCGTCATTGTCGCGCGGTTGGCCCACGCTGCCGGGATTGACGATGAGGCGTTGGGTGGCGGATGTAAACAGTTCGATGGGGTCGCCCGGTCGTGGCTGCAGGTAGTCTACCGTCACCATCTGTTCATAGTCCTGGCCGGTGCTGCCGGGCGCGGCCTGGAACAACTGCCAACGGTAAATCGCCGGCTTGTGGGTGTGACCTACAAAGCAGATAGGCTCACTGAACGCGTCGAAATTCTCCAGGGCGACGGTTGGTGTCAGGATATACTCCCAAACTGGTTCACGTGGGCTGGCATGCGTGACCAGCAGTGCCTGTGCGATATCAGGATGGACAGGCAGCGCCGGCAGTGAATCGAGAAAGTGACGATTGTCACTGGAGAGTTCGTCGCGTGTCCAGAGGACGGCCTGCCGCGCCTGGGGGTTAAAGTCATCGACGTTGATGCCCGGACGTCCTAATACGGCCCAGTCGTGGTTCCCCATCACACAGAGGGAAGTGCGGTCGCGGATCAACTCGACGCACTCATTGGGGCGTGGGCCATACCCGACGACATCACCAAGGCACCAAATCGTGTCAAATTTGCCGGCAGCGTCGGCCAGCACGCTTTCCAGGGCTGCCTGGTTGCTATGAATGTCGGAGATGACCAGTACACGCATAATGGTTTGCATCATAACCCGAATTCAAGGCTCTCCAAAACTGTGGTATTGTTCTCGATCATGCGCAACGCGAAATTTGGCGCCAGGGCTGATGGCGCTACGCCTGAATCGTCAGTGCCACGCACTTTCCGTCACATCGGCATCTTGCATCATCCACGCAAGCCGGAATCGCTGCAGCTTGCCCAGCAAATTGGTCAAAGTCTGGCGGCCGCTGGCGTGCCGGAAATCTGGCATGCCTCCGCCTGGGAAGAGCAGGCGACGATCGCTCATTTGCCCGATGTAGATCTGTTGATCACGTTGGGGGGGGACGGCACCTTGTTGCGTGCTGCGCGCATGGGGGCAGAGCACGCAGTGCCGATGCTCGGCGTCAAAATGGGGCGGCTGGGGTTCCTGGCCGAGGTCCAGCCAAACGACTGGGAGGAACCGCTCAAGCGGATCCTCAAGGGTGACTATTGGATCGAACACCGGTTAATGGTGCGTGCCGTGGTGAAACGCATCGATCCAAACACCGGCGAATTCGGTACGCTATGTGCTTATGATGCGCTCAACGATGTGGTGCTCAGCCGTGGAAATCTGGCACGCGTCGTACGAATTAGCGCCGAACTGGACGATGGATACCTGACAACATACACTTGTGATGGTCTGATTGTCAGCACGGCGACCGGCAGCACCGGTTATGCGCTGGCAGTGAGCGGTCCAGTGATGCCGCCTGAACTGCGCAATATCCTGGTGATTCCGATCGCGCCGCATCTGAGCATGGATCGCGCGGTGATCTTGTCTGAAGGCTCAACAGTGCGTCTGCGCGCCTTTAGCGACTACCCACCGATGTTGACCGTAGACGGTCAGGTGGTGGTCGAACTGGAGGAGGGCGATGAAGTGATGGTCGTTGGCAGCCCCCATCTGGCCCGTTTCATTCGCGTGCGCGAACCCAGCTATTTCTATCAGACGCTGATGGAAAAGATGCAATGGACGATTTAGGATTCTGTTTCACCAACCTGATAATGATTTTGTAAATGTATTGTGAAAGAAACGATTGATGACTAGCTCTACACCATCCGCACCCGCCTCGGATGAACCCGTCGGTGGTGTGCTCTACTGTGCCAATCATCCGGAAACAGAAACGTATTTGCGCTGCAACAAGTGCGGCAAACCCATCTGCCTCAAATGTGCAGAACTGACTGAGGTTGGGTATCGTTGTAAAGAGTGCATTCGCGAGCAGCAAAATGTGTTCTACAATGCCCTGACGACCGACAACTGGATTGCCTTTGGCGTGGCTGCGCTTGTTACCCTCGTGGCGTGGCCGATTGTTGCGTTCTTTCTGCGTTTCCTTGGGTTCTTCTTTGGTTTCATCGTGGCTGCTTTGGCGGGTGGTAGCGCCGGGGCCGCCCTGGCGCAGATCATTCGCAATTCGGTGGGGCGCCGGCGCGGTCGCTATATTCGCTATTTCTCGTTGGCAGGCGTCATTGTCGGCATGTTGCTCAGTGCAATTGTCACGACCCTGATGTTTGATATGTTCTTCCCATTTGCGAGTTGGCAGGCACTGCTCTTCGTTGTCCTTGCCCTGGCATCCGTGTATCAAATCTTGAAGTGGTGAGTACGTTGCGGCGCGTCCATACTTCGGCTATACTCGTGGCGGGCCATCATCCATCCACCCATCGGAGGTAAACCGTGCATACCACGTCCCTTCGCCTTGCCTGCCTGGCTGCCTGTGTCCTCTTGTTCGCTGCTTGTACGCGTGAGCGCGAGACACCGCCACCGACGGCCACTGCCGCCGTCACTGCCGCCGTTGGTACGTCCGAATCGAAAGAAACGCCCGCAAAGTCGTCGCCAACTCCAGCGGCAGCGACTGAAACGGAGACACCTGAGGAGACTTTGACCCCTGAAGCAACCTCTGACGCTGTCATCTTCGACTATACGGTCAAAGCCGGAGATACGCTGGCCACCATTGCCGATAGTTTTCAAACCGAAATTCAAACGCTCCGCGAACTGAATTTTCTGCTAGACGACAATATCTTCGCCGGTCAGGTGCTGACGATTCCTTATACTGAAGGTATGACTGCCGAAGGTGCACCGACGCCGACGCCTGCACCGTTTGTTTACACGGTGGAAGCGGGCGATACGCTTGGCAGCATTGCGATCCAGTTTGGCATCAGCTCGATGACGCTGGTTGAAATCAACAACATCCCCGACCAGAACAACCTGGCGATCGGTACGGAACTACTGATTCCTGGCCGGACCACGGCCGCGGCGAGCGATGAGACCGCAACGGAAGCTGGTGCAACTTCTTCCGGCAGCGAAGTTGGCGCCGCCACCGCTGTTTCCGGCGACGCCGTGGTTCATGTGGTGCAACCAGGCGAAACAATGGGTGAGATTGCGGCTGAATACGGCATTGATTCGATTGCGCTGGCCGACGCCAATGGGATCAGCAATGGCAACCTGATCCGGGTTGGCCAGAAATTGGTTATTCCAGGCATCTCGCAGCGCGACGCAATGGAAGCGCTTGGCCAGCGCCATACGGTTGCATCTGGCGAAAGCCTATCCGGTATTGCTGCGCAGTACGGCGTCTCGATGGAAGCAATCATGGCGCTGAACAGCATCGACGACCCCAACAAGGTGTTCGTTGGTCAGGAACTGCTGATTCCACCGCCAAACTAGGTGGGTGGTTGCCGGCAATTGCATCAGAACCATGTGTCTGTCAAATTGACACAATTTGCCCTTGCTGGAAAAATGTGCGGATGGGCAAAATTGGGATGCCCGGCAACCTTAGTTGAGGAACGCGCTTGATTGAGTATACTTACGCCCCTGGTGCACACGTTGGCGCACAGGGCATTTCACCCGTTTGGGGACGCACCTTTTTTCAGCCACTTGCCCCCGGCGCAATGACCCCTTTCAGTCAAAGTATGTTGGCGGAAGTTGCACGCCGGTCCTGGGTTGCCTACTACGACCGGCTTGGCTTTGAACCCCCGCTGCGCACACCGTTGGTGCGCTTTCATGCCGGCCGGCCGTACGTAAATCTGTCGCTCGCAGCCGATCTGGAAGCGCGACAGGCTGGGCTTCAACCCTGGACGCTGCACATCGATGGTAGGGAGATCGGCCTGGCGCAATGGAACAAACCGGGTTTGTTTGCGGGGATGAAGTTGGCCCGCAACGCCAGAAAAATCGCGGATACGCTGGCTGAACTTGATCGAGAAATCGATGGGGCCATCGTGAGGGCCCGCACCTGGTATGAGCGAGTCATGGGCATGCGCTGGAGCCAGGCGGAAATCCTCCAGATTATGGAGGAGATTGAACGGGTTGGCATCGCAAGCCTATCGACCTATATTGCCGCACGCCAAACCACAGAATCTGCATACGCCGGTCTGCTGACCGGCAGTAGCGGACTCTCGGATGGTGTTGCCGGCGTCAATCGCGCAACGGTGGGTGGCGTTGAACTCGTCGAATCTGCGCTTGCGGCACGCGTCGTCAAGCTTGCCGCACTCATGCAGCGAGACCCCCAGGCAAATCAGTGGTTAGCCTGCGGCCAATTTAACGACTGGGAAGAAGCGTTGGCGGAAACGGAATCAGCGTCGCCGGTGCGCCAGTTTCTGGCCGATTTCGGACATCGGTGCGCCGGTGAAGGTGATCTCGCTGCACCACGCTGGGCAGAGGATCCGGCGCCGGTGTTTGCCACATTGCGCGCGATGCTGAATAGCGATTGCGATTGGAGTGCGCCTTCTGGCCGGCGTAGCGACGCTCTGCCCCAGCCTATAAATGCCCGGCAAGACAAGCAGGGTCAGACGCTTGTGCAGCAGGTCAAATTCGGGCTGGCCCTTCAGAGCCGGGCGTTGAATGGCTATGCCTATATCCTCGCCGGCACGCGACAGTGGGCGCTGGCGGCCGGCAACGAGGCGCTGGACGATGGCCGGGTCGAAAGCGTCGATGATATCTTTTACTTTGAACTCGAAGAGGTCAAAGAAATGATGACCGGCGAATGGAACATCAGTGATGTCACGGGCATCCATGCGACGGCGGCGGACCGGAAAATGCAGCGGGTGAAGGCGCAAGAACTTGTCCCCGGCCCGTTCTTTGTGGGCGATGCAGAAGTCATCGTCAAGGCGGGTGCCTTACCGGGCGGCGCCGGCTGCGCTGAGGGTCCGCTGGCGCTGATGCCCGGGTTAAGCGCCGGCGCGCAGCCGTGGGTATTGGGGGGCGTGCAACCTGACTTTGGTTGGGCGATGGCGCTGCCGGGCGCGGCGGCGCTGATTGCCGGTCAAGGGTCACCGCTTGATCCGCAGTGGCGGCGGCGCTGAATCTGCCGGCCCCGGTTGTTTACGAATATCAACAGGCGACCCGGACGCTCACCGCGGGTGAGTCCGTCAGGGTCGATGGAGCCATGGGGCAGGTCAGTCATGTTTGAAGATGCCAGCGAGGCGGAAACGCTTCTGCACGAAACGATGGCGGCGGTCGGGACGCTTGATGCTGAGATGCGGGCAGCCGCGCGGCGCCGGCAAGCGCAATTGACGAAGCCGCCCGGTGCGCTGGGGCGACTCGAATCGCTCAGCATTCAGCTTGCCGGGATCACCGGCCAGTTGAAGCCCAAATTGCACCCGCGTACGGTGATCGTCTGTGCCGCGGATCATGGGGTGACTGCCGAAGGCGTCAGCGCGTTTCCTTCCGCTATCACGGCGCAGATGGTGCTCAATTTTCTGCGCGGTGGCGCAGCGGTCAACGTGCTGGCGCGGCAGATGAATGCGGAAGTTGTGGTGGTTGATGTCGGCGTCCAGACAGATATTCCTGCCCACCCACGCCTGCTGAACCGCAAGGTCCGTTATGCGACGGCCAATCTGCGCGTTGAGCCGGCCATGACCCGTCAGGAAGCGGTTGCATCAATTGCGGCCGGGATCGGCGTGGCCAGGGCAGTGGTCGCAAGTGGCTCACGGATGCTGATCACCGGGGACATGGGGATTGGCAACACCACCCCAAGTGCGGCTATTGCCGCCGTCATGACAGGCATGCCGGCGAGTGAAGTAACCGGGCGTGGCACCGGGCTTGAATATGCTGCCTGGCAACACAAGGTGGCGGTCATCGAGGATGCACTCCGGCTGCACCAGCCTGACCCAGCCGATGCACTGGACGTCCTGAGTAAAGTCGGCGGGTTGGAAATTGGCGCCATCGCCGGCGTGATCCTGGCTGGCGTCGCGCGCGCGTCCCGGTCGTGATCGACGGCGTAATCTCAACGGCAGGCGCGGCGATCGCCGTCGGCATCTGTCCAAACTGTCGCGATTTCTTGATTGCGGGACATCGCAGCGTTGAGCCGGGACACGCAGCCCTGCTCTCGTATCTGAATCTTGCGCCCTTGATCGACCTGGACATGCGCCTCGGTGAAGGGACTGGCGCAGTACTGGCCTTACCAGTGCTGGATGCTGCGATCGCCACGATGAATGAAATGGCAACATTTGCTGATCTCTCGTTGTAATCGCGATCTTTCGCAACATGATCGGCTATCAAGAAAATCGACCTATGGCAACAACAACCCGTACTCGCTCATCCGCTGCAAGTTCGCCGGTCATTGAACCAGACGAAGCAGGTGGCCCGCTGGCGGTCACACCGACGATCTCCATCGTCATCCCGCTCTACAACGAGGAGGGTAGTATCCCTTCGTTGTGGGAGCAGTTGGATAAGGCAATCGCCCATTATGGTAAGCCGGCGGAGGTGATCATCGTCGATGATGGTTCAAAAGACCGCAGCTTTGAGCTACTGAAAGCCATTGCTGCAGAAGATCCACGCCTGACGGACATCCAGTTTCGCCGCAATTTTGGGCAGACGGCGGCCTTTGCGGCCGGCTTCGCCCAGGCCAAGGGCGATGTGGTGATCACCATGGATGCCGATCTGCAGAACGATCCGATGGATATCCCACTGTTGATGGCCAAAGTGGATGAGGGGTATGACATTGTCAGCGGTTGGCGCAAGGACCGGCAGGATCGCTATCTGGATCGCAAACTACCCTCAATGCTCGCCAATCGTATGATTTCCAACGTCACCGACGTGCAGTTGCACGACTATGGCTGTTCGTTGAAGGCTTATCGCCGCGAAGTGTTGCAGCATGTGCATCTCTACGGTGAACTGCACCGCTTTATCCCCGCATTGGCCAGCCAGGTGGGCGGCTCCGTAACCGAAGTGCCGGTGAATCATCGGGCACGCCAGTATGGCAAATCAAAGTACAACATCAGCCGCACAATTCGTGTCATGTTGGACCTGATCAACGTTTGGTTTCTAGGGACGTACTCGACGCGCCCGATCCATGTGTTTGGCACATTAGGTCTCATCTCTGCCGGGGTGGGTATCCTTTTCGGTCTTTATTTGACGTTTGTCAAGCTTGCGCTAGGTGAAAGCATTGGCAACCGTCCACTGCTGCTGCTTGCCGTACTGCTTGTGGTCATTGGGGTGCAACTGATCACGATGGGGCTCCTGGGTGAGATGATCACCCGAACCTACTACGAAAGTCAAGACAAGCCGATCTACGTCGTGCGCGAGATTGTGAACAATCGCAAACACAGTTGACCCGATGTGGAGTTTGTAGAACAGCCATTCACCGGGCTGGAAGCTATTAGCTTCCAGCCCGGTTCTATTGGGTGGTTATTTTTGCACCCTGGGGAGGTCCACAGTATGGGCGCAGAGCAAGTTGGCGGCGTTGAAGGTCTGGCAGACCGGTGCTGGCGAGGTGAGTTTGGTTGACCACTCGGCGCCGTCCGGATAACGACCGACGGCGCCGAAGGGCGGCGGGTCCTTGATGTTCTTGTCATCGATCTGGACGGCGCCCATACCACCATAGAGCCCCACATAGGCATCGCTCTTGTTCAAGTTGAACGGCAGATGAAGCGGTGGCTTGTTGCCGCGGATGAGATTCTGACCGACATCGTCATCAGCAAGGAACATCATCCGTTTGCCGGGTCCAAGCGTAAGTCCGGCAGGAATTTCGAAGCGGCGCGTCAGATCATTGTCATCCGTGAGGGACAGCCCGTCAAGGCGAATCGTCGTGGCGCCCTTGTTGTAGAGTTCGATCCAGTCTGGGGTCTCCAATGGCTCATCCGGATCGACATGCTGATCATCGTTCTGCACCGTAATCTCGTTAATTACCAAATCTAGCGGCGGTGTATAGCCGGTGAAATAGCGCCGGTCGCGGACCTCGATGGGCCATCGCGCACTTTCGTAGTCGTTGTCGACTGCTTCGACATAGTAAACCACGAGCGTCTTAGCTGGCTGTGCGGGAATTACCCCTGCGTATAAATCGTTGCCTACTGGATTCATCGGGACACTGGTCAGCGCGCCTGCTGTGGTGGAATAGTGTAGGCTGACGGTCTTCACGGTTTGTGTGTCGGTGACAATGGCATTGATCGTGACCGCGCCATTGATCGGATAATCGGTCTTCGTGAACTTCGTGACTTCGGAAATGTAGGGGGATCAATGGCGTTGGGCGCACCCGGTGAAGCCACGGGCAAAATCAGCCACTGGCCACTACCATCAGGTCTGCGGCCATACGAGATATCTTCGCCTAAAGGTGGTGTGCTCGTGACCGTGTCGATCACCTCGCCCGTGCTGACACGGAACAGATAAAGTGATTCGCCGCCGGAACTGCTCAGCTTGAAGTTGAGATGCGTCGGACCTTGATTCGGGTCGTTGTCCGCATACAAGATAAGGTAGCTGCGCGCCGGGATCGTGATCCCTGGAGTGAAAACGTGACCGGTGTCGAGCGGAAGACTGTCCGCAATGCCGAGGCCGTTTAGTGAGACCGATGTGGTGCTGGGGTTGTAGAGCTCGATCCAGTCGGGCGTTTCGCCGGGTTCCTGTGGATCAACAATCGTTGACTTATTGTCTGACATAAACTCATTGAGCCGCAATTCATCCTGTCCGGTGACTGCAGCGGGTTCGCCCTGTGCCCGCAGTTGGCGCGGGCCAAGCGTACACAAGCTTGCGAACAGTATGAGGGGAAGTCCAACGCTGAGGAGGAGAAGTCTGATTTTTGACATGGGAATTTTACCTTATGTAACAAGCAAGGCCTCGCGGCGTGATCCGGGCAAGCCGTGCAGGCGCCCGGATCACGCGTTAGCGGCAGGAAGTGTCGCTTGCAATCAATGGCATGAAGAACGTATTGCGGATGACGAGCGGCTCCATGAGGTTATATGCGCCGGGGGTTGGCACACCTAAGGTCTGCCATTGCGTAGAGCCGTTCGGATAACGGCCGACGCTAATATCCGGCCCCATCCCTTCATAGACGACCTGATCCAGCAGGCGAGAACCACGCAGTGGGGCGTCGTAGAACGAAACCGTGTCACCACCCTTGCTGAGTTTTAAGTTGAGGTGCAGGGGACCTTGTTCCGGCTCACCGTCGGCAATCAACACGAGGTAACCCTTGCCGGGAATGCGCACGCCGTCGGGAATGCGACTGAGCCGCGGCTGATCCGGATCATCGCTGAGGTACATACCACCCAAATCGAGTTCAATGGACGACGGATTGTACAGTTCGATCCAGTCAGGATACTCAAGTGGTTCGTCCGGATCTTCGAGCGTGCCGTTATTGTCCGCCATGAGTTCGTTGATGATCACTGCGGGGCGGAAATACGGGTCCGCATCATCACCGTCGAGATCGCGCACATATTCAGCTCGCAAGGCAGTCCCAGTCTCAGCATTGACTGCGGTCTGTGCGGTGACAACATGGAAGATGCGCGCCTGTGTCGCATCGATGGCCGTGGCGCCAAGTGCCACACCGCAATTGCGGGCAAGTCGCTCAGCGACGATGTAGTACCGTTTGGTGGCGCCTGGGGTGGTTACCAGCGCGGAATCCGAGCCGCTCACTTGCAGGCGCAGGCGGCCAATTCCATCCAGACGGAGGTCGCTGGATTCCGCAATGACGATGTCGCGCCCATCATCAAAGATGCCGTTGGGGTAGCTGTCCTGCGCAATCCGGATCCGTTTGAAGTACAACTTGGCTTGCGCGGGCGTCATGGGCTGCGTGTTTAGGAGAAACTGGATCGTCAGAATATTGGCGCGCAAGGGTGAATCGTCTAGCCTGCCGCGGTGCGTAAAGACGACAGGCTGGACGAACTGCGGTGCACTATTGTTGACTTCTCCTTCGCTGGAGGCAACTCGATATTGGCCGCCGAGGTTCTCAAACCAGGAGACCTGACCGCCGTCGCGCCGCCGCCACGGCATCCAAATCGCCATCGCCGTCAATGTCGCCGACATCGATGGCATGGGCAACCCAGAAGTTGCTGGCGATGATATGCGGAGCGAATGCAGGGCTGGTAGCTCCATTGTTCTCGTACCAGGAGACGAAATGCCCGTTCTCCACCGCTGCGAAAACGTCGAGGTCGCCATCATTATCCGCGTCGCCGGTGACAACGGCATGGATGCCGGGTGCATCGGCGGTCAGGAGATGATAGCGGAACGTGAGCGGCGCGCCCCTGAGGTTTTCGTACCAGATGATCGAATTGTCCAACTCGGCGCCGGCCAGGACATCCAGGTCCCCATCCCCGTCCATATCTGCGGCATCGACGTGACGTACGCCGTTTAGGAAGTCGGCAATGACGTGGCGTTTCCAGGTGCGGCCGGCGCGATCCAGGTTCTCATACCAGCACAGGGTGTCGCCATTGGCCGAGGCGGACATAACGTCCATATCGCCATCGCCGTCAAGGTCAGCCGCAAATGACGAGCGGGCATAGTAGGCCTGGTCGGTCACGACGTGGCGAACAAATGGCGCCGTTCCATTTCGTTGGTTCTCGTACCACACGATTGCATTGTCTTCGTCCGATGCCGCATACAGGTCGAGATCGCCGTCGCCGTCGATATCGGCGCTCCGCACATCACGTGACGGCGCATCGACCAGGCTGACCGGGTGTGCGGCAAAGTATGGCTGGGCGCCGGGCACGTTCTGTAGGTTTTCGTACCAGGTGATGCGCTTGCCATTTGTGTCGGCTGCAAAAAGATCGATATCGCCATCGCCATCAATGTCGGCGGCGTGCGCCCAGCGACCACCGGACATCTGCTCTGCAACTGTGAAACTCGTGAAGCGGGGGGGCGAGTTGCCGTCGTTGCGATGCCAGGCGATGATGGCATCAGAAACCGTGATCACGTCCAAATCACCGTCGCGGTCGACGTCGGCAGTGGTTGCTGAACGTGGCTGCCGGTAACTCGCTACCAAAAATTGGGATTGGGTGTCAAAAAGCCCAGTAAAGTGGGTTGTTTCGTTTGGAAAGAGCAGGATGCGATCGTCATCGCGTGAGGCGGAGAGGAGGTCTTGATCCCCATCCCCATCCACGTCGGCCAGGTGCACGGCGCGGGCGCCGAGTGCCTGCGCATAGACGGTGCGCACACTAAACGACTTGCCGTGCCCACCGATATTCTCATAGACAACGATCGCGCCGCTTTCACCGGCGGCGGAGACGAGATCCATATCGCCATCTTCGTCGATATCGCCGGCAATGACCGCTTTGGCATGCAACGCGTCGGTTGCGAGCACGTGCTCTACCCAACCGGCGCCGCGGCCCCGGTTTTCATACCACCCCACCTGATTTTGCTCTTCGGAGACGAAAGGCACATCGAGATCCCCGTCGCGGTCGACGTCGGCCACGGCAATCGCCTTGGCATAGTCCAGTTCTTCGGGCGGTGGTGGCCCATCGCGAATCACACGTGGCGCAAAGCTTGGGTTTGTGAGACCATTATTCTGATACCAGAGGATGCGATTGTTGTCCTCACCCACGCCGACGATGTCAGGATGGCCGTCGCCGTCGATGTCGCCCACGGCCACCCCAACTGCGCCCATCATGTCGGCTGCGACCGTTCGTGGTGAAAAGGTCGCCCCACCGGCCGAAGACGCATACCAGGTGATGCGATTGTCATCGCGGGTGGCGCTGACCACATCCAGATCGCTATCCTGATCCAAGTCAGTGATGGCAAGCGAGACCGGATAGTTCAGGTTGGTAGCGACCGCGCGTTTGACAAATGTGTTCTGGGTTGCTAGTCGATTTTGCAACCAGAAGATCTCGCCCGCTCCGTTCGTGGCGGCGGCGTCTGCAGCAGACGGGTTGAGGACGCCCACCGCCGCGACAACGACATCGATCCACCCGTCGCGGTCGATGTCGGCAGGCACCGCGGTGTAGACGCCGTTCGCAACGGCAAGCAGGCGCGCTTCAAAGCGTGGCGGGGCGCCCCCCAGATTGCGATACCAGACAATATTGCCATCTTCCCGCGCGCCTACTATCAGATCGACCAGCCCATCACGGTTGAAATCCGCACTCCGGACGTCGTGAGCGCCATTGGCCGTTGCGGTGATGGAGATCACGGTGGGGAAGGGCGATCCGCTGCCGGTCGCCTCTGCCATTGCATCCGCGGCGGCTTGTGCTAAAGTAGCAGACGGCGTTGGGTATAAATTCATAAAGAGCGGCGCCGCGGAAGTCGTTTTGGTTGCGCCGATCGGGAGCAGCATCATTGCTCCCAGGATCAGCAGGGATAATCTTCGTATCATAGGCGCAATTATGAAATGAAATGAGTCCGCAAACGCTGAAAAATAATGTCAGACAAAAATGGCCGCGCCGATCTATCGGCAAGGCAAGATGCCTGTATAATAACGTAGAATAATGTTTGTTCCTAAAGCCACCAATACGACACAACTGCATTTCAGGCAGTTTTGTATTATCCTTTTTGCTCCGCAGGGGCGTCACTGTAGGGGTCGTCATCAGTAATTGGTCACTGGGCGGCGCCGTTGACTACGTCTTCCCAATCGGTTCATGGTTGCCTCCCCGCAGCTATCTTGTGATTGCCGCGAATCCTCCCAGTTTCCGCGCGGTCTACCGTGTGGTCACGGCAGGCCCCTACCGCGGCCGGCTTTCAGCGGCCGGCGAGGAACTGCTGTTGCGGGATCAAGATGGTGAGATCGTAAATTCGGTCGCGTTTTCACTGGGATTCCCGTGGCCCACCCCAAACGATCTGGCGGATGAATCGATCGGGCTGATCAATAGTTCGCTCGACAACGGTCAACCGGGCGCCTGGCGTTCCGGCAAAGCAAGCCCCGGGCGCGCAAATGCGGTCCTGATGGACAACGCGCCACCCTTTGCCGATCAGATTGAACACACACCGCAGTCGCCCCGTGAGTGGGACACGATCAAGATTCGCGCCCATGTGACCGACGCCGACGGTGTCGCCGCCGTGAATCTACAACTTCAGCCGGTGGCGCCGGGCGGTTACGTGCGGCGCACGGATGGCCAATACAATGACCGGTGGTCTACGGTCCCGATGCTCGCGGCCGGTGGTGATTGGTACGAGGCCGTACTCCCGGCGTCGATGCGCTATCACCGCTGGCTGATTCGCTATCGGATCGACGTCGTTGATAAGGGCGGACGCCAATTGCGCCTGCCCTATTGGGACGATCCGCAACCGAATTTCGCACTCTACATCTTTAACGGCGTGCCGGCGTGGCAGGGTGCGGTCAAGCCCGGTGATGCCGGTTGGTTCGGGCAGGTGCAGACTTACGATTTCAGCCAGATGCGTCCACTTCCAGTCTATCAACTAGTGGCAAATTCCGGTGATGTGGCTGATGCTCAGTTCATCCCGTGGTCCAATTACGGCTCCGGCTATATGGGCAATGACTATCCATGGTACGGGACACTGGTCTACAATGGCGTCGTGTATGACCATATACGCTACCGCGCCCGTGGGGGTGAATTCCGGTATGCCGCTGGTAAAAAATCATTGGAAGTTTGAGTTCAACCGGGGGCACGACTTTCAAGCGTACGATGACTATGGACGGCCCTATGCCACCCGTTGGAAACACTTGAACTTTTCCGGGCTGCTACAGCATACGACGCGCCGGCACCGCGGGGAGCAGGGTCTTTATGAGACGATGAGCTACCGCCTATTCAATCTTTTTGGTGTGCCGGCATCCAAGACGAACTTTCTCCAGCTTCGTGTAGTGGACCAACCCCAGGAGACCGGTGGCGATCAGTACGGCGGTGATTTCTGGGGGTTGTATCTCGCCATTGAGAACATGGACGGCCGCTTCCTGGATGAACACGATCTTCCCGATGGCAATCTCTACGATATGAAGGGTTGGACAGGGGAACTCGATCATCAAGGCGCCGGTGCACCAGGGAACAAGGCAGACCTCAACTACTTCCTTGGCGCCTATTCGAATGGTTCGCCCGACACGAATTGGTGGCGGCAAAACTTCGATCTGGACGGCTACTTCCGCTTCCGCGCAGTGCTGGAGGCCGTCCATAGCTATGATGTCGATCAGGGCAAGAACTACTATCTCTTTGCCAATTCAGACACACAGCGTTGGTCGATCCTCCCCTGGGACCAAGACCTTACCTGGACGGAAGATTATTTCGGTGAGGGCGCTGAACCATTCCGTGACCGGGTGTTGCCGCATTGGGAATTCAATATCCAGTATCAGAACACGCTGCGCGAACTGCGGGCTCTGCTGTTCAACCCTGAGCAGATCTTTCCGATGATTGACGAAGTGGCGAACTTGATTGACACGCCTGCCGGTGGCAACTCGATGGTCGATGCTGATCGGGCCATGTGGGACTTCCACCCGATGCTGCAATCGCGTTATGTGGTCGAGGCGCGCTCCCTGCCTGGCAAGTTTTACCAGCAGGCGCCGGGTAGCACGTTCCGGGGTATGACCTCGGTGATGCGCGAGTATCTGCTCCGGCGTACGGCCTGGATTGACCAGACGCTGCTTACCGATAATAACCAGCCCTACACCCCTGCGGTCCGTTACAGCGGTCCGGCCAACTATCCCGCCGACCGGCTTATCTTTGCAACTTCAGGCTATGCCGATCCGCAAGGGGCGAACACGTTCGCCGGCATGCAATGGCGCACCGCCGAAATTGTGATGCCGGGGCGACCTGGCTACGATCCCAATCGGCCCAGCCGTTATGAAGCCGAGGCCACCTGGGTCAGCCCAGTGCTGACGACGTATACACCCTCCATGACGTTGCCCAGAGGGGTTTGCCGTCCGGGCTACAACTGTCGCGTGCGCGTGCGAATGCTCGACAACACGGGGCGCTGGAGCCATTGGTCTAGTCCATTTGAATTCACCACGAGTGCACCGGTGCTTGGGCCAACTCGTGAACTGCGGGTCAGCGAAGTGATGTATCACCCGGGGCCAGTGCGCAACCTGCCCAGCGCAGAGTTGGAATTTGTCGAACTGACCAATGCCGGTTCGGCGCCACTCGACCTGTCCAATCTGCGCTTCACGGCGGGAATTGACTATGTCTTTCCCGTGGGAACGATGCTTGCACCAGGCGCACATGTCGTGCTTGCGAACAGCGCAGACTACTTCCAGGATCGGTACGGCTTTGCGCCCTTTGATGCCTATGGACGCGACCTGAGCAATAAGGGTGAGCAACTGACACTGGTCGATGCCTTTGGTGCGACGGTGCTTTCGTTCAGCTACAGCGACGCCGACGGGTGGCCGGCGGCGGCCGATGGCGCCGGTCCTTCCCTGGTGGCGGCTACGGCGAACGAATCCGGAGATCCAAATCAGGCGGCGTATTGGCGGGCAAGCACCGGTGACGGCGGCTCACTGGGGGCTGACGATCCGCTGCCCGTGCTGATCAATGAGATCCAGACTGCGCCCGACACGGGGATCATCGAAGCGGTTGACCCTCTCAATCCATCCGCGCAACCCGCGCCGGTTGGCAACTGGGTGCTGGCAACAATTCATCAGGCGACGCCGCAGGATCGTGACGCCGTTCCTGCCGGCCAGCACCTGGCGGGGGATGCCGTCGTGCCGCCGGGCGGTTATCTTGTGGTGGAGACCCGCGATCAATTGCCGATCTTGCGCGTGCCGGCAGGAGGGGGAGCGCTCAGCCTGTATGCCACCGGCGATGGCGGCCGGTTGAGTGGCTATAAGCATGGCGGAACCTTCGATGCGCCAGGGGATGCCACCATTGGGCGATTTGTGAGCGCAGACGGTGGCGAACACTTTGTGCGTGAAGAACAACCGTCATTGCGGAACCAGAATGGAAGCCCACGAATTGGGCCGCTTGTCATCAACCGGATCCTGTTACGCTCCCCGAATGGCGTCCAGGGTGTTGAACTGGTCAACATATCGGACAAAACCGTCGAGCTTTATGATCCAAGTGATCTTTCGCGGACGTGGATACTCGGCGGCGCCGTATTCAAACTCCCTGCCGGCATCAAATTGGCGCCGGGAAGACGCCTGCGCATCGTGAATCGCACGCCCGCAGATGTCTGCATGCAAAATGGTGAGTCCGGTGGTACGCCCATCACGGGGCCGTTGATGATGCCGCTCACAGAAGGTGGGGTGGACCTGACCATCTTGCAACCGATTCCGTTCGCCGGCGTCGCGACCTATACGGCATCCGACCGGGTGCGCTATCGAAACCACGGCCCCTGGCCTCCCCTTGCCGGATCTGTCGTGACATTGCAGCGGCGGAGTCTGAATGGGTTTGGCGACGATGCGATGAATTGGGATGTTGTGCCCACGAATTTTACGGAGAATGCTGACGCGTTCACCGCAAGCGCTGAGACCATTGATCTCTGTACCTTTGACGCATTTCCAGCCGAAGCGGGCGTTCGCGTTGAGTGGGTTGCGCCCGCATTGAGTCCCGGTGCAAAGTTCCAGTTGATTCGCACACGGGTGGATGATCTACATACGCCAGAGATGACGGCTGAGATTGCAGCTCCGAAGCAGTCACCCGATTCGGCTGGGCCGACCCGGTTTGAGTGGGTTGATCAGACGGCAGCCCCGATCAGGAATACGCTTATCTCCTACGCATCATTGAGTCCGGTGGCGCCACCCAGGATATTGCGCTGACGACCACCCGATCGCAGTTGTATATTCTTGATCTTGCCCAAATTTATCGATGATCGAACAAGAGACAGCGCGTGCTGGACGGGATACGGGTGCTGCGTGGCGCTGGCTGTTAGCCGGCGCCGCGTTTTTCCTCTTAATTGTGGCCCTGGTGCTGCTGTTTGGGCTCAATATGCGGCGTGGTTTGAATCACGATGAGCATCAATTCGTGGCGAGCGGCGCCCTGATCGGGCGCTTTGGGCTCCTACCATACCGGGACTTTCCGTACTTTCATGTGCCCACCCTTAGTCTGATCTACGGTTTACTGTTCCAAGGCACTGATTATCTGCTGCTGGCGGCACGCGCGTTCTCCGTAGTGAGCGGCTGGCTGCTGCTGGTGCTCGTCTTCACCGTTGCTCTGTTACGCCTCAAGAATTTGAGGATTGGCTGGCGTCTGGCAACGGGTGTACTGGCGGTGTTCCTGCTGTTGTCAGCGCCCAGTTTTGTCTTTACAAGTGGCCGCGCCTGGAACCACGATCTGCCGGTGTTGCTTGTATTGCTTGCCGCAGTGCTTGCCGCGTACTGGTTTCGGCGGCCGCAGCGCTCGCTGGTCTGGCTGGCCAGTGCGGGCTTGCTTGTTGGGCTGGCGGCCGCAACGCGCAGTTCGTTTGCGTTTGCGGCGCCGCCCTTTGCCATCATGATTTTCTGGTGCTGCCATGGCGTACGCGCCGGGCATGGGCGCGCTGGCCGTGCTTGCTGCCGCCGGTCTCGTTGGCGCAGCGCCTGCGATCTATACATTCGCTGCGGCGCCCGACCGGTTTATTTTTGGCAATCTGACCTATGCGCGCTTGAACACGGCGTATTACCAACAGCACAGTGCGGGCCAACCGGGTATGACGCTGCTGCAGAAGCTGACCTTCACGTTCGAATTGGTTTTCCTGCAGCCGGGCAACCTCCTGATCCTGTTGTTGGCCGTACTGGAACTGTGGCGGGTGCGGAAGAGCCTGCGGTTGCACGTTGCTCCGGAGATTTTTTTCGGGTTACTGTTGCTGTTGAGCTTTTGGGTGGGAGCCTATGCGCCCACCCCCATGCAGCAGCAATATATCTACCCGATGATTCCGCTGCTGCTCCTGCTCTTTATCGGCGCCCTGGCTTACGACCACCGGCCGCGCATTCCCGTCGGCGTACTGGGTGTCTCCGCTCTCCTGGCAATGGTGTTTGCGGCGCCACGCTATGTCGAGGGGGCCGAGATCGTCTTTGATCCAGCCGAATGGTTTCCCCTGAAGGTGCATGCACGCGGGGAAGGTCTAGCGGAACTTGTGGATGGGAAGCGTGTGTTGACCCTTGCGCCGATCTATCCCCTCGAAGGCGGAGCGGCCATCTATCCCGAACTTGTGACCGGTCCGCTCGGGTGGCGCGTCGCACCGCTGTTGAGTGCGGAGGAGCGGTCGCAGGTTGGGCTGGTTGGTCTTGATGAACTTGCGGCCGATCTTGCCAGCAGAACCCCACGCGGGGTGTTCATTGGCGTCCATGATGACGACGCCACGGCTGAGGAACCATTGCTCGCCTATGCCACTCAAGGCCGTTACGTGCCCGTCGCGCTGCCGGAAGAAGGCGTGCTCTGGACGGCGCCAATCGCAAGGTGGGACGAGCAGATTCAACTTGGCGCGGTGGACCTGCCTTCGCACCCATTGGCGCCGGGACAATCATTTGTTGCGACGCTGCAACTGCAAGCGTTGACCCCATTGGTGACGAATTTCAACGTGCTCGTGCGGATTGTCGGCAGCGACGGCGCCGAAGTGCTCCGCCAGGAAGGATGGCCATGGGGCCGACCCACGACCAGTTGGGAGGTCGGCGAAGTCTGGCCGGATGGCCACGAGTTCACATTGCCGGCAGAGATTGCGCCTGGGCCTTATAAGATCGAGGTCACCTTCTACGATCCGGCGACACTGGCGCTGGTCGGCGAGCCTGCAACCGCCGGCTATATCGTCGTCGATGGGAAAGGGAGCACCGGTCAGAAGCCGCTGGCGAAATTTGCCGATGGCATTACGCTGCAAAGTGCAACGGCGCCGGCGAACGGATGGAAGCCGGGGGCAACCCAGGAAGTGCGTCTGACCTGGGTGGGGGTCCAGCCGGAGCGTGGCAACTACACGGCCTTTTTGCACCTTGCCGGTCCCAATGGGCTGGTCGCACAGCGGGATCAGGCGCCGCTCGGTGGGTTCTATCCGACCGATGTCTGGTTGCCAGGGTTGCCGGTGGAAGATCGCTATCCGTTGGAACTGCCAAACGATTTGGCGCCGGGAACCTATACGCTGCTGGCCGGTCTCTATGATCCGGTCACCGGACAACGCCTGGCGCTGCTGGACGGCGCTCAACCATCCGGTGATGCCTACGTCGTCGCAACCGTGCAAGTAGAATAGCGACGCCTCAAATTCGTCTTGCGCCGGTTCGTTGGTAAAATGTCGTTTTGTGACGAAAAGAACACTACTTGCCACCGTCGCCGTGGCCCTGATTGCCAACGGCGCACTCTTTCTCCCCCTTCCACATCTAGCCACGGCCCTTGCCGCGCTGATCGTGACGGGTTTCCTGCCCGGCGCACTGCTCGTGCATGCCGTAGTGGGTCAAGGCCCATCGCGGCCGGACTGGATGGAACGCGTCCTCTATTCCGGTGCGGCTGGCTTTGCCCTGATGGTGCTGGGCATGCTGTTGATTGCCTATCAGCCTGGCGCACCCACGAAGGGTACTGTCCTTCTGCTTTTCAATGCCATCACAGGGGTGCTGCTGGGGTGGGTGCTCTGGCGCGGCCGGCGCGTGGATATGGCCGGACCATCGGCATGGCGTTTTGATGCGGGCCCCCGTTGGATCATGGCCGGTGCACTCACCTTGCTGATCGTCGGCAGCGTAGTCCGCTTTGGAAACCTCGGCTACGCTGACTTCCAGGGCGATGAAGCACGGGCAGCCCTGCGTTCGGCGGCGATTCTGCAGGGTTACGAAGATGTGCTGATGTTGCACAAAAAGGGACCGACAGAGATTCTCCTGCCGACCCTGCTCTATACCCTGACGGGGCACTTGACCGAAGCCACGGCCCGGCTGCCGTTTGCGATTGCAAATCTACTTGGCCTTTTTGCGGTCTGGATTCTTGGGTGGCGGTTGTTCAATCCAATGGCCGGCTGGATCGCAGCGCTCTTCTTTGCCCTGGACGGCTATTTCATCGGCTTTTCACGGATCGTCCAGTATCAGAGTGTCGTCTTTCTGATGTCGATCCTGGTTGTGCTGCTGTTGTATCGGACAATCCGCCAGCCGCGTGCGCTGGTGGGCTACCTGACCCTCGCCGCACTCTTCTTGGCGACCGGGCTCCTGTCGCATTATGAGGGCGCATTGGTCGCCCTGCCGGCCGTCTTCTTGTGGGGCGTCCTCGCCTGGCGCAACCGCAACGATCTAAAACGCGTGCTCGGCGCCACTGCGGTTGCGGTGGTGGTAGGGGGGATTGCAGTAGGCAGCTTCTATCTGCCCTTTGTGCTTCATCCCAGGTTCTCGGCCACGTTGTACTACCTGACCGATCGGAGAATTGGCGGAAGCCCACCCTACAATAACCTGGTTGACGTGTTCGTGCGTACGACCCTGTACAGCACGACCTATCAGGTGCTACTTGCGATCGGCCTTTTGATCGTAGGAATGGTCAGAATCTATTGGCGTGGGTTGCGCCGGCCACTTGCCTGGGCGGCAATCGTTGCCCTGCTGGTTGTGACCGTGATGACCTTCCTCAATCCCCAGTGGCTCACGTTCGGCGAACGCGACTGGATCTTCGCACCCTGGTTTCTCCTGCTTTTGCTCGTCATCTTGATGCCAAAGCTGGCGGTCGAGGAGCGCGTGCTTTGGCTCTGGTTTGGCGCGGTGATGATGCTGGCACTGTTCTTCACCGAGAAGCCACGGACCCACGTCTATACCTTTTTTATCCCGTGGTTCATGATTGCGGGACAGGTGCTTGCCCTCGGTTGGCAGTGGCTGCGCGGGCGCATCGGCTTCCGCTATGCGGCCGTGATTGGGGTTGCGGGAGCGGCGATCGCGCTGCTCGCATTCGGCAATTACGCCTA
>JADJPH010000046.1 GCA_016713335.1 Candidatus Fredericiella danica
TGGGCCGGCGTCTAAGATCGGCGGAGATCCCTTGGCTTCGCCACCAACAAGAACTGGCTGGCGGACAATCCCGGGGTTGAAGCCCCCAAGAGCTGGGAAGACCTGCTGAAGCCCGAATTCCAGGGCCAGATCATGGTCGCCCACCCAAGCAGTTCGGGCACCTCCTACACGGCGATCTGCACGATTCTGCAGATTATGGGCGAAGAGAAGGGTTGGGAATTCATTAAGGACTACGCAGGCCAGGTAGCACAGTTCACCAAGAGCGGCGCGGCCCCGGCAAAGTTCGTCGGTCAGGGCGAGTCTGGCGTCGGCATCACGTTTCTCACGATATCGTCGCTGAAATCGAGAAGGGCTCACCACTGGAAATGACCTTCCCGTCCGAAGGCACGGGCTATGAAATCGGTGGCGTTGGCATCATCAAGGACGCAAAGCACGCCGACGCAGCGCAGAAGTGGTTTGATTGGTCGTTGGACCCGGCCACCCAGGAACTCGGCCCGAAGTACGAAGCCTTCCAGGCCCCGACTGTGAACGGCGCCAAGGCTTCCCGCCCCCGAACTGCTCGAAGTCAAGACCATCGATTATGACTTCGACTTCTGCGGCACGAACAAGAAGGCAATCACCAGACAAGTTCACCAACAGGGAGTTGCCGCTGCGGGACAACCTGAAGGAATAGCACTAACCCAAAAGTAGGGTTCTCTAGTAGCCCGTCTGCTTTGAGGGCCCTACTTTCACACACAAGATCCCCCTCTTATCACCATGACCGCAACATCCGTAAAGCGCTCCTCGCAGTGGCGACGCTGGCAGGAACTCAGATTGATCGGCCAGGACCCTGTACTCGCAACGGGTCTGATCACCGTGATCGCGTTTGTGTTCTTGTTTGTGGCGTTGCCGCTGGCAACCGTGATCAGCCAGGGCTTTTTCGATCTGGCCACCGGGCAGTTCAGCCTGCAATATTTCTCAAATAAGGTGACCCCATTTTTGCGCTACTGCGGTGGCGGATGATCTGAACACACTGGTAATGCGTATTGTAGGCGCAGCTACGGCGGAACTATTCTGGGCTTCATCTTCGCCTATGCGCTGGTGCGGTGCAGCATGCCCTTCAGCAGAAGTGTACATGTGGTCACCCTGCTGCCGACCATCTCGCCGCCCTTTGCCATTGCCATTGCAGCCATCCTGCTCTTCGGACGCAATGGCCTCGTCACCCGGCAACTGCTCGGGATTCGACCAGGCCCCGGCGTCAACGACATCTATGGTCTGGACGGCCTCATCCTTGTCCAGATCATCACCTTCTTCCCAGTTGCCTATCTCATCATCCGGGCGATGCTGGAGCATCGACGCATCGATGGAAGAGGCCGCGTTGAGCCTTGGCGCCAGCAAATTCCATATCTTTCGTACGGTCACGCTTCCCCTTTTGGCGCCCGGCATCGCCGCCTCTTTCATGCTGCTGTTCGTGGAGTCGCTCGCCGACCTGGGCAATCCTCTTCTGCTTGGCGGCAATGTCACTGTGCTCTCCACGGAGATCTACATGGCTGTGGCCGGTCAATTCGATCAGCAACGCGGGGCGGCACTGTCGCTGATCTTGCTCATCCCGACGCTAACCGTCTTTCTGCTCCAACATTACTACATCAGCCGGCGCTCCTACGTTGCGGTTACGGGAAAACCCACCACCGGCCGCATCTTTGTCAAAGAGCCGGTCACGCGTTGGACCTTCATCATCCTCACCTGGCTCACCCTCGCGCTTGTGCTGGTACTTTACCTCTCAATCCTTGTCGGGTCATTTACGAAACTATGGGGCATCGACTGGACCCCCGATTTCACCAACTATCAGGTCGCCTTTACACGTGGCCTGAATGCAACGCTGTCAACGACGTTTCTGTCAGCGGTAGCCACCCCAATTGCCGGCTTGATGGGCATGGTGATCGCCTTCCTGGTGGTCCGGCGCACCTTTGCCGGGAAGCAGGTGCTGGATTTCGTCTCGAATCCTAGGCGCTGTACCGGGTACAATCTTGGGCATCGGTTACATCATCGTATTCATCAAAGCGCCGTGGTTTTCGGTCCTAATCGTGTTCACGTTGCTTGACGGCTATCTTGCAGTGCGCAGCACGCCCAAACGGGTGGTGCAACTGATCGTCCTCATCGGAGGGAGCCTGGCCGGATACTATTTGAACTGGCTTCCTTCCTTACTTGGCCTCACCGAAACGAATTGGCGCTATTTGCTCGCCTTCAGTTTCGCCCTGTTGGCGGTCGCCGGTGCCGCATTCTCCCACCGGGAAAGCGCCGGTTGCCCATCATGCTGTTCGGAGTCAAATGGCCGTGTGGTTTGGTGCTCTATAACTTGAGCCCCACCGTCACCGACCCGCTGGGCCGCTGGGGGCGGACCTTGCCCGGCGTGAATTGGCCAAAGGTCGTTGCACGCCTGGTGTCATTTATTGAGGTGTTCACACGGCCAAACCTGGCGATTCTGGGGTTCACCTTCTTGGCCATGTCGATTTTTGCGCTCGAACACGTGCGGGGCGCCATGCGCGGCATACTGGCCTTCATCGCCATTGCCATCTGCGGTTCACTAATCTTTTTCGGCCAGTCACTCACCCTCATCGGCACGCCTTACATCATTCTGGCTGCCTATGCGGTGCGCAGCTTGCCCGCCTCGGTGCGCGCCGGCGTCGCCTCACTCCAGCAGATCGACCCTTCGATTGAAGAGGCTTCCAACATTCTGGGGGGCGACGCGCAGTATACGTTTCGCAATGTCACGCTGCCACTCATCGTGCCGGCCTTTTTTGCCGGTCTCGTCTTTGCGTTTGCTCGCCACATGACCAGCCTCTCAGCCGTCATCTTTCTCACAACTGCCCAATGGCCCATCCTGACGGTCTGGATCCTGAGTGAAGTCGAACAGGGCGGCATGAGCATCGCCGCGGCCTACTCAGTCATCTTGATCGCGATCGTGCTGGTCGCCATCGGCCTGATGAGTTGGTGGCTCAAACGCACCTATGGTGCGCGTCAGGATGTCGATCTCGGATTAGGTGGGGGATAGGTATACATTGTGTTCCTCGAATTGAAACACATCAGCAAACATTTCCCGTCGCGCGATGGCACCGGCGAAGTGCGGGCAGTTGACGATGTCAGCATCGAAATCAAACGTGGGCAGTTTGTGACCCTCCTGGGTCCGTCCGGGTGTGGCAAAACAACCACGCTGCGCCTCATCGCAGGCTTTGAGTTTCCCACCTTTGGCGACATGTTGCTCGACGGCAATCCGATCAATGAATTGCCACCCAACCGTCGCGACATGGCGATGGTTTTTCAGAGCTATGCGATCTTCCCCCATCTCAACGTGTTTGAGAACGTCGCCTACGGTCTGAAGATCAAAAAACTCAGCAGCCAGGAGATCAAACGTAAGGTGGCGCAGGTGCTCGACCTGACCGAGTTGATCGGTCTCGAAAACCGTGCACCAAACCAACTGAGCGGTGGCCAACAGCAGCGCGTGGCGCTTGCCCGCGCGCTCGTCATGGAACCCAAAGTGCTGTTGTTTGATGAGCCGCTGTCAAACCTCGATGCAAAACTGCGCGTCCAGATGCGCGGCGAGATTCGCCGTATCCAACAAGAACTGGGCATTACCAGCGTCTATGTGACCCATGATCAGGACGAAGCCATGGTGCTCTCCGACTTGATCGTGATTATGCACAAAGGGAAAATCCAGCAGGCCGGGACCGCAGTCAACATCTATCGGCGCCCCCAGAACCGCTTTGTTGCCGACTTCATTGGCCGCGCCAACTTCTTACCCGTTGAAGTGCAGGGGCGAAACGGGGATGGCTGGTCCGTGCGCTTTAATGACGCCCAATTCATTGTCCCGGCCGCCGCGGCGAAAACATTCTCGAACAACGAGCGCGCCACACTGCTCGTGCGACCCGAATCGATGCACCTCTCGTCACAACCACCGGCAGGTGATGAGCGCGCGCTGCTGGCCACGGCAAAGCGCACCTTCTATCTGGGAAGTTTCGCTGAACATGGCTTGATCTAATGGGGCGTGCATCAGCGCCGTCAGGCACGACCCAGGCGAGGAAGACCTCTACCCCAGCGGGGCGCCGGTTTACGTCCAGTTGCTGCTGGGACAACCTGTACTTTGCTGCCGGCAGAACCGGCATAGCCACGTGGCCTGGCTAAAGCAGTTCCACCGCCCTGCGCGCCGCGTAGAGATTCTCTTGCGGCGTATCGATCGCGGTCCACATCCGGCCGAGATGATCACGCCTACTCCATCCGTCTGGTGGATCGCATCCGCCACCTGCGCCTGAACTTCCCGCCGGCGTGCCGTGCCGCAACACGCCCATCTCATCCAGCCCACCGGCCACTGCGCCCAGCACAAGGCGTTTGCCATCGCCCAGCGAGGGCGGGGTCTTGCGATCATGCCAGTTCACAACTTCCACCGGGTAGGCCGCCAGTTCATCAAAGTAGATGTCGTCGCCGTGGATGTGCAGAAATACAAAACCGGCGTGCGGGCGCACCGCCTCCAACAAAGCCAGGTCATAGGGTACGGCAAAGCGATTGAGTTGTTCTGGTGTCAAAAACTGGCGGCTGCCCATCTGCACGGCCAGGAAGTAGGCGTCCGCCCCTGCTGCCGAAGCTTCACGCGCAAAACGCAAGACCGTCAGCGTGATCCGTTCCAGCGCACGCTTGACCGCATCTGGATGCTCAACCAGATCCGTTTCGAATCTGCTCCCGGCCAGGCGGCTGGCGATCGATAGAGGAGAGAACAACGTCTGTGCGATCGGGACGTTTGGCCCCAACGCGGCGCGAATCCGGGCGATGGAAGCGCTCTCGCGCCGAAAGACAAGATTGTCGACATCAAGTGCCTCGATGCGATCCCAATCTTGCCACTCATTCACAACGCGTACCACATGCGTCCGCGCCCCTTCGATATTGCCGGCATCAGGCGCCAACCGGCCACCATACATCTCCGCGCTGTAGCTCCCGGCCGGCGTCACCTTGACAAAGTCAAAGTCAAACACACGCTGGAAGTTCACGATGCGCTCGGCAAACCGATCCGGATCTAGATCGTCGCCCGGAAAATGACGCCACAACGCAACCGGCGGCCGATCAACGGGCTGCCGGTCAAACGCGGCAAACAAGCGTTCACGCTTCTCCACAGGACCTCCAAAGCGCCATCAGGATCGGATCGGCGCCATCCGAATCGTAAAATGCCGCAGGACCGGCGCCTGCCAGGCAATCCGGTACCCCGGCAATTCATTGCGCTGCGCATTTACCGCCAGAATCACTTCCGCCAGATAATCAACATGGCTCTGTGTATAGACGCGCCGCGGAAACGCCAGCCGTACCAGTTCCAGGGCCGCAGGCCTTTCGCTCCCGTCTGGCTGGAGACCAAACATCACTGAACCGATCTCCACGCCGCGCACCCCACCCACCAGATACAACGCGTTGCACAAGGCCCACGCGGGATACTCAGTTGCAGGAATGTGGGGCAGCATGGCACGTGCATCCAGATAGACGGCATGCCCGCCCGTGGGCAACACGATGGGGACGCCGGCTTTGCTCAGCTTGTCCCCCAGATACTCGATTGAGCGCAGGCGATATCGCAGGTAATGCTCGTCAAGCGCCTCATATAGCCCAACCGCAATGGCCTCCAGATCATATCCGGCCATGCCGCCATAAGTCGGGAATCCCTCTGTCAAGATTTCGAGATTCCGGCACCGGGTGGCCAACGTGTCGTCATTCAGCGCCAGGAAGCCGCCGATGTTCGCCATGCCATCCTTCTTGGCGCTCATCGTGCAGCCGTCGGCATAGGAGAACAGCTCGCGCGCGATATCGATCGGCGCCTTGTCCGCATATCCTTCTTCGCGCAGCTTGATAAAGAAGCTGTTTTCCGCAAACCGGCAGGCGTCGATGATAAAGGGGATGCCGTTGCGTCGCGCAATTTCACTGACAGCCCGCACATTGGCCATCGCCACCGGTTGTCCACCGCCCGAATTATTGGTGACGGTCAACATAATGCACGGGATCCGCTCCCGCCCCACTTCGGCAATCGTCCGTTCGAGCGCGGCGAGATCCATGTTGCCTTTGAACGGATGGATCAAGTGCGGCTGCCGCCCTTCGGCTATCACCTGATCACGGGCTTCGGCCCCCGTCGCTTCCACATGGGCGCGCGTCGTGTCAAAATGCGTATTATTGGGAATGACGTCGCCAGGTTTTGCGATTGCCGCAAAGAGGATGTGCTCAGCGGCGCGGCCCTGGTGGGTGGGAATGACGTGGCGGAAACCGGTGATATCCTTTACCGCCGCCTCAAACCGATAGAATGAAGCCGCACCGGCATAAGACTCGTCGCTGGCAATCATGCCCGCCCATTGGCGGGAAGACATGGCGCCCGTGCCGGAGTCGGTCAGCAGATCGATCAGGACGTCCGTCGCATGCAACAAGAATGGATTGTAACCCGCCTGCGCCAATGCGGTTTCGCGCTCCGCCAGGGTAGTGAAGCGGATCGGCTCAACTGACCGCACGCGGAAGGGTTCGATGATCGTCTTGGGGTGAAATTCCTGCATCAGTGATTACTCCATTGGAAGCACTATGCGCGGATCATAGACCGGCGCGCCTTTTTGAATGATCAGGCCAAAACAGTGAAGACGAACCTCCATGCCGTTGTCTTCGAAACAATCATGCCACCGCGTCATGAACTCATGCCGGGCGATGTAAGTATAGTTTCCGAGCGTTGACGGATCCATAAAGTACAGATTGTCAGCATCATAGCCAACCACCACGGCATAATGCCCATCCTCCCAATCGACGCCGTAGTCGATGGGTCCATCGGCCCACGCTTGGAGGGCAACAATCACCGGTGTACCCTGCCCGACCAGACGCTCCAGATCTTCAAGCGCCATCTCAGTCTGCGCCTCGGCCTCAAAGCCCATCGCCCTGCAGTAGGTAACCATTTCCGCGTAATTGGTGCCGTGGACCGGGCCTGACTTCAAGGCTCGCGCCAGAACATCCTGCCGTATCGGGTGACCGTAATAGTGGAGCACGGACTGCAAAGCCGCAACACCACACGTATAGGGGGTGGCCTGGCGGGCAAGCGGAACTTCAATCAAATGGAGTGGGCGCAACAACACCGGCGCAGCTCGATTCTTAGATGAAGGTGGCAGGTCAACAATTCGTGCGCCTGATGGGTGACGGAATGCGACGCTGAATGATGCTACCCAGTATAATCTCTCATGTTGCCCCTGCGATCCGCCGATTGACCGGTTATTGCCTTGCAGACAGCAGGATCAGTCGTCTGCAAATTGATTCAGCACCGCTTCTCGTCAGGGCCTGACGGAAGAAGGATAGGGAAAGAACCTGGTTGATGGACACCTCACTTTTTGATTATGAACTGCCGCTCGAATTCATTGCACAACAGCCGGCAGAGCCGCGCGACAGCAGCCGACTGCTGGTGCTCCATCGCGCCGATGGCCGCATCGAACACCGCACCTTTCATGAGATCGGCGATTACCTCGCATCCGGCGATCTGCTGGTCGCAAACGACAGCCGCGTGATTCCGGCCCGGCTGCATGGCCGCAAGTCAACCGGCGGTGCGGTCGAGGTGTTCCTCCTCCACCAACTGGACGAAATTGGCAGCGAATGGGAGTGCCTGGTGCGCGGGCGTGGCCTGTATGCAGGCGCCGGAGTGGAACTCTCTGACGACCTGACGGCGCACATTGTAGCTGTCACCGCAACCGGCACGCGCCACATTCATTTCTCAGGCCCGGTGCGACCCTATCTGGACGAACTCGGGGAAGTGCCACTCCCGCCCTATATCACTGAGTACGCCGGCGATCGCGAACGTTATCAGACCATCTACAGCCGGCCCGAGGGCAGCGTTGCCGCGCCAACCGCCGGGTTGCACTTCACGCCTGAAGTGCTGCTCTCGCTCCGTGAACGTGGCATTCAGTTTGATGCGGTGACGCTCCATGTGGGTCTGGATACTTTCCGGCCGGTCGAATCCGAAGTGGTCGAAGCCCATGTGATTCACAGTGAATGGGCAGAGTTGACAGCGCCAACCGCACGCCGTATCAACGAGACGACGCTGGCACGCGGCAGGGTGGTCGCCGTGGGCACGACGACGGTGCGCACCCTGGAATGGGGGTCCACCGGGGCACAGGGCATCGACCCCTATGACACGTCAGCGTGCCCCTGGAAACGCGTTGCGGCATTTACCGGAAATGTAGATCTCTTCATCTATCCGGGTTATCGCTTCCGCGCGATCGATGCCTTGATCACAAATTTCCACCTCCCGCGTTCGAGCCTGCTCATGCTCGTGAGCGCCTTCGCCAACCAAAGTGACCTGGCCGACCTTGAGCGAGGCCGGCAGATGCTCCTGCATGCCTACGAAGTAGCACGACGCGAAGGCTATCGCTTCTACAGCTTCGGCGACGCCATGCTCATCCTATAACCCAGGTCTTTGCATTGTTTGATTTCGGCGCGATACTATAGAGGATCGGCGCACACGTCAAACAACTTCGTCAACCAGGCGGCGCCGGAGCATCAATGATGATGCAAGTTGATCGGTCCACAGGTGCGCCCGGTCCTCCCGGCGCTCATTAGAGTGTCGCTCAAAGGAGAGCGTCATGGCCAAAGGCTCCGTTGTCATCAACCGGGAGCGGTGCAAGGGTTGCGAACTCTGTGTACGGGCCTGTCCCCAGGGTATCCTTCACCTCTCCACCACATTCAATGCTCGTGGCTATCACCCTATCGATCTGGACGACTCGGCCAGCGCTTGCACCGGTTGTGCACTCTGCGCCCTGGTCTGCCCCGATCTGGTCTTCACCGTCTATCGCGAACCGGTGCGACGCCCCGTGGCAGCTTGAACGCCACGCGCCAGGTCGTGAGCGTGGACCCGGATCAGAACGACAGCAACAGCGGTGGCACGATTCGGCACGAGGTGACCCATGAAACGCACCCTCTGGAAGGGAAATGAAGCCCTGGCGGAAGCGGCGGTCCGCGCCGGCGTCGAAGCCTTCTTTGGCTATCCTATCACCCCCCAAACCGAATTATTGGAGTACATGGCGCACCGCCTGCCGCCATTGGGGCGCACCTTTATCCAGGCGGAGAGTGAGATTGCAGCCATCAATATGGTCTATGGCGCCGCCTGCGCCGGTGCGCGCGCCATGACGTCCTCCTCATCCCCTGGGATCAGCCTGATGCAGGAGGGGTTGAGCTATATCGCGGGCAGTGAAGTGCCTGCGGTCGTCATCGACATCATGCGCGGTGGACCAGGTCTGGGCAACATCCAGCCAAGCCAGAGTGATTATTTCCAGGTGACGCGCTCTGCCGGTCATGGCGACTACCACCCGCTCGTGCTGGCGCCTTCGACCATCCAAGAAGCCATTGACTTAACCTATGCCAGCTTCGGCCTCGCCTTCCACTATCGCCACATCGTGGTCATTGCCGCCGATGGCACCCTGGGCCAGATGATGGAGCCGGTGCAGATGCCGCCAATGCGAGAGCCTTCGGCGCAGCGCCCACCCTGGGCCATCGGCGAAACGACGCCTCACGAACCGCGCGTGATTACCTCGCTGCACCTTTCGGCTGAGCATCTCGAAGCGCACAACATCCGGCTGCAAGCAAAACTGGCGCGGATCGCCGCGGCAGAGATTCGCTATGAGGCATACGATGCAGAAGACGCTGAGCTATTGATCGTTGCGTTTGGCACGGTTGCCCGGATCGCACGCACCGTGGTGCGCCACGCCCGCGCAGAAGGGCGACGCGTTGGGCTGTTTCGCCCGATTTCACTCTGGCCGTTTCCGGCTCGAACGCTTGCGGCACATGCGGCAAACGCGCGCGCCATTCTGGTGGTCGAAATGAACGCAGGGCAGATGCTGGAGGATGTTCGCCTCGCGCTTGGGGACAAGTTGCCCGTGGAATTCATGGGGAAAATGGGCGGCGTCATCCCCTTGCCAGATGAAATCCTCGATGAAGTGCGCCGCATGACCGCGGCCAGGACAGAACACGTCCACACCGCCCCCACGCTAGATTACGCCTCCAGGGAAGGAAGGTCATAATGCTCCCTCACGTGCCGGCGCATGGCGCCAATGGTTTTCACGAACCGGCTGCACTGGAGTCAGCGATGGAACTCGTCTATGCGCGGCCGGAGACGCTGCGCGATGTTCCCACCCACTATTGTCCTGGCTGCACCCATGGCACCATCCACCGGCTGATCGCCGAAGTGGTCGATGAACTGGATATTCGCACCAGCACAATCTGCGTTGCACCCGTAGGATGCGCCGTATTTGCCTATCATTACTTCAACATGGACTGCTGCCAGGCGCCCCATGGCCGCGCACCGGCCATGGCGACAGGTCTCAAACGGGTTTTGCCGGATCACGTCATCTTCACTTATCAGGGCGACGGCGATCTGGCCTCGATCGGTGGCAATGAGATCCTCCATGCAGCCGCACGGGGTGAGTTGGTCACAGTGATCTTTGTCAACAACGGTGTGTATGGCATGACCGGCGGACAGATGGCCCCAACCACATTGTCAGGCGCAGTGACCACGTCATCACCCTTTGGGCGAAACCCCCACGACCGAGGGTTTTCCGCTGCACCTGACGGAAATGCTGGCACTGTTGCCCGGCGTCGCGTATGCTGCGCGCCGGTCATTACACTACCCTGCCGAAGTGAAACGCACCAAGAAGGCGCTGCGCGCGCGTTCCTGGCGCAATTGCAGGGGCTTGGGCTCAGTATCCTCGAAATCCTTAGCACCTGCCCGACCAACTGGCATATGGATGCAAATCACGCACTCGATTATGTGCGCGACCAGATGGTCCCAGTTTATCCGCTCGGCGATTTCAAAGTCGCACCTGGCATTGACGACTGACAAAGAGCGCAGATGGAAACGTCTATCATCATCTCAGGATTTGGTGGGCAAGGCGCGCTCTTCGCCGGACAACTGCTTGCGCACGCCGCCCTGGATTCCGGCAAGGAGGTCACCTGGTTTCCATCGTATGGCCCCGAAATGCGCGGCGGCACCGCACACTGTACAGTGGTCATCGATGACGAACCGATCGGCGCCCCCATCGTGCGCCATCCTGATATCGTGCTCGCCCTGAATATGCCTTCAGCAGACAAATACGAACCGCTGGTGGCGCCCGGCGGTCTCCTGATCGTTGACAGTGGCATGATGTCACGCCCACTACGCAGAAGCGATCTCCGTGCGTTCGCCATTCCTGCACACCAGATTGCACTCGAATGTGGCGATCGGCGGTTGGCCAACGTCTGCATGATCGGGGCGCTCCTGGCGTTCAGTGACATCTTGTCGCGCGACGCGATCATCGGCACCCTGCGCGCCGAGCTTCCTGCCCGGCACCAACACCTGCTCGATGCAAACTTTGCTGCACTGAATACTGGATACACCTGGGCTGCAACTGAAACGAGTCGAGAAACGAATGAGCGGGTTGTGGCAAACGGCGGCTAGCGACCAAAGTTCATAGGGAACAGCGGCGCAACCTGAGCCCAGTTGTCGATCAGATAGACCACAATCAGTGCGATCGCAACTGCCAACAACAGCAAGAGTGCCGGCCAGCGCCGGCGAATACTCCGCTGCGCCGTCTGTGGTTCGGCGGGCAAATAAGCCCTGGCAGGTGTGACGGGTTCCAGCGCCGATGCAATGCGCACCACCGGCTCCTCACCTTCCTGCCCGCGATAGATCTGTACTTCACAGCCAATCCAGTCGTCGTACGCCGGGCTGCCCGTGATTCGAATCATAGCTGCGATATTGGCCGCGCCCAGCACCAATGGTTTCGCTACCCCGATGAAGTGCAGGAGCGGCGCGACGTTCTCGACCCCCTGCCCCGAAACCGCACGGACGCGCGTACGCAGGGGTATTTCCGGCAGATCGGTTGTCTGCAACCGATAACGCATACCGACAATATCAGGCGCCGGCGGCGCGCGATGACGCACTTCATTGGCCAAACGCTCGGATTGTGATGCTGCACGCGGCATACCGGCCTACCGGATCTCGGCCAGCCGCGCACTCAGCGTCTGCGGCGTCATGGCGCCAGTGTACACTGAGGCAATGTTGCCATCACGGTCGATGAAAACGGTGGTTGGCAGGGCGCGCACCTCGTAAAGATCCTGGAGCTTTCCTTCGGGATCCATCACCACGGGCATCGACATTTCATATTCTTCGGCAAAAGGGTTCACCAGACTGACTGTCTCTTCTGCATTCACGGCCAGAACCACGAGATCCGGATCCTTGGCAGCCTTAACCAATTCAGGCATTTCCATGCGGCAGGGTGGGCACCAGGTCGCCCAGAAATTCACGGCAACCGGCCGCCCGCGGAGGTCGGCCAGACTGGTAAAACGACCGTCAGGCCAAACCATTGTGAAGTCAGGCGCAGCCTGCCCCGGCTGCAGCCCGGCGTTTGATGCACCATCACCGATAATCACGCCCTCTGGAAAACCCCGACCGGCGCCACCCGGCATCTGTTCGATCGCCATGCGCCGCCCGTCATCGAGATTCGTGTCGGCTGTGCCGCCGCCGCACGCAACCGCCAGCAGCATGACGAAACCCACGACCAACAAGCGTACGCCCCAATTCTGAAATGCATTGCTCATATATTGATTGCCCTAACGAACTTCCTCAGCGAGCATCGCCTCGTAGGCGTCAGGAGGTGGTGCAAACGGCACCAACAGGTCAACGACGAGACCAGGCTGCTCCTCGCGATTCCTCAGCCGGATGTTGCCGCCTGCCTGCCAGAGCAGACTTGCCACCATCGGTAGCCCAAGCCCCATGCCGGGAGACTCGCCCGTAAATCGCTTTTCTCCCTGAATATAGGGGCTGAGTGCCCACGCAATCTGCTCCGGCGAAAGATGAACGCCGTCGTCGATCACTTCGATGCGCAATCCCTGCTCGTCTCCCCGGAACACCACGTGAACCTGCGGCGTGTGCGCCGGATGGTGCTTGTACGAGTTTTCAATCAACTCACGAAAAACCATTTCGATGGTTGCACCGGACAGCGAAGCTTTCACATCCGCAAGTTCATGCGGATAGTCGATCTGAAGCGCGACATCAAGCTCCGCCGCGATAGTGCTTACCTGGATGCACAAATGAGCCACGGTCAGATAATCGCCGGGCGCCGCGATCGTTGGCGCGCGCACGAAGCGAAAGATTGCCTCAACCTCGTTACGCAATCGTTCAGCGCCCGCATGCGCGTCTTCAATGAGCAGCGCGCCCTCTGCCGGCTCGACCTTCACCAGACCAGAGGCGAGGAATTCCATGCTACCGCAAAGCGCAACCAAGGGCGTCCGGAGTTTGTGCATGATCGCGGACTGAAATTCGCGCATATCCTGAAAGGTGCTCAGCGCAGCGGTCACATCCCGCAAGGAGACGACTCTGCCTGAGGCGGGTGACAACTCAGCGTCGGTGCTCTCTGCCTGAAGCCAGAACGCGCGTGAAAACGGTGTTTCAGGCCGCACAAAATAGCATGAAAGCGGCGCTGTCGGTGTTTCCAACCACCGGCGCCATGCATCTTCCGGGACGCAGCGATAATACGCGGTCACCGTCTTCGCAAACTCACGGCCGCGATCGTTTGGTGGCAGATTGAGAAAGGTTTGCGCCGTCGAGTTTGCATACTGGATCAGACCGTGCTGATCGACAATCACGTACCCTTCAGCCGCACGCTCAACCATCCATTCAAACCGGCGCCGTTCGGACAGCAGACGCCGGAAGCGATTGAATCGTGTGATGCTGCGCAACCTGATTTCCAGTTCAGTGCTATCAAAAGGCTTCGAGAGGAAATCATCGGCGCCGACATCCAGGCCCGCCAATCGGGAGGCACGGTCATCAAGCGCCGAGATCATGATCACGGGCACATCCGACAAGCGCGCATCGGCACGTATCCGCCGGCAGACTTCGTAGCCATCCATCTCCGGCATCTTGACATCGAGCAGGATCACATCGGGCTGAATAGCGAAGGCCTTTGTCAACCCTTCACTCCCAGTTGCCGCCTGCTCAATTTGATAGCCGAACGGATAGAGCAGCGCAAACAGTGTCTCGCGTGCCAACAGCTCGTCGTCAATGATCAACACCACAAGACTACGGTCAGGGGCGTTTGCGGTTTGTGCCTGATTCTTCATGGTAGGTATTGGCGAACCACGCGCATAAGATGGGCAAGATCAACCGGTTTTCCAATTGTATCACTGGCGCCGGCGCCAAGACATCGTTCACGGTCGCCAGCAACAGAAATCGCGATCATTGCCACGATCGGTGTACGCGCCACCATCGGGTCATTGTCATGCCGGATTCTATGAATCGTCTCAATGCCGTCGTGCCCACTCATTTGCATATCAATGAGGATGACATCCGGCCCCATGCGCCTTGCCTTTGTCACGATTTCCGGCGGCTGTGCGGCAACGGCAACAAGAATCCCGGCAGCATGGAGATAGCTACCGATGCTCGATGTGCTGTTAATGGCATCTTCGACCAACAACACCGACGGCGTGCGCGCGAAGCGTGATTCAGTGCCTGATGCAGGTCGCTGTCCTGCAAATGCGGGTGGTGACAGAGGCGCTCCCAGTTGCGAAGGCAACGTAACGATAAACCGGCTACCGGCGCCGGGTTTGCTTTCGACCTGAACTGTTCCGCCATGCAGTTCGGTTAGGCGTCGCACCAGCGCCAGGCCCAGCCCTGTTCCGCCATATTGGCGCCCAAGCCCAGCATCAAGTTGCATAAAAGGTTGGAACAATGCCGTCTGCCGATCAGCCGGGATCCCAATTCCCGTGTCCCAAACCACAAAGCGGACTCGCTGTTTCTCTGTATCCATCGAAACTTCAAGGCCTACCCTGCCGCCCGCCGGGGTAAATTTGACCGCATTGCTCAGCAAGTTCACCAGGATCTGTTTGACCCGCTGCACATCCGCTTTCATGCGCAGATCCTCGGGTTCGACGCGTAACTCAATTTCCTGCTGCTTCTTGATCGCCAACTGACGAACCATGCGTACGCTTGCTCGGCAAACATCCATCACCGCAAGTGGTTCGCTCCTGAGATCGATTTTGCCGGCTTCGACCTTCGAAAGGTCGAGAATGTCATTGATCAGGTTCAGAAGATGACGACCGCTTTCATCAATCAATCGCAACGTTCGTTCTTGACGCTCATTCATTACGCCATAGACACCGCCACTTAAGCCCTCTGTGAGCCCCAGAATCCCGGTGAGAGGCGTGCGCAACTCGTGGCTCATATTGGCCAGAAACTCATCTTTCAGTTTTGAAGCTCTGGCCAATTCCAGGTTCGCAACCACTATCTCTTGTGACCGATGCAAAAGTGACTCTTCCGCGCGTTTGCGAGTCGAAATATCGCGCGACGAAAGCACGATGCCGATCGGGTTGCGCGTCTCCGGGTCGCGCACCAGCTTCGAAATCGTTTCCAGCCAAACATAGTGCCCAGCCAGATGTTTCACCCGCAATTCGGTGCGGGTTGTGTCACTGCCGTCGACCGGTAACGCAAACACCTGCTCATACTTTGTGCGGTCGTCAGGATGGATGTTCAGCCACGCAAGCCCGCGAATCAGTTCGTCCGGATCATACTCCAGGACGGTTTTTACTGCCGGGGTAATACTTACCAATCTACGCTGCATCGAATAGCGCGCAATGATATCCGTCGTGTTGTCGGCAAGCAGGCGCAATTCCTCTTCCCGCTGGCGAACCATCTCCTCAACTTGCCTGCGTTCTGTCAGATCGGTGAGCACGGCAATGCCACCATCCAGAACGCCAAGCCGGTGCCGCGGTGTCGCTGCGATCAGGAGATAGCGGACTGCACCATTGCGCGCCTGGATCCGAATCTCGTAAGAACTCGCCTCACCGGCAGCACGCCGCAACATGTTGTTGCGCAGGATCGCTTCATCACCAGCGACCAGAAAGCGGCCCATCGGCTGACCCACGAGTTCTTCCGGCCGATAACCAAATAGGTTGGCCAGATAAGGATTGCAGTATTCAACGATGCCGAACTTATCATAGACAATGAGACCCTGCCCCATCGAGTCTGTGATTTGACGCATGAAGTCACGCTGCATTTGCAGCTCCGCTTCGGTCAGTTTGCGTTCAGCAATCTCAAGTTCCAACTCAGTTGTCCGTGCGAGGACGCGCTCTTCCAGTTGATCATTCAGACGGCGCGCTTCAATTTCGGCACGCCGACGTTCAGTAACATCCGTAGCCAAACCCGCAACCCACCTGACCTTGCCATCCACACCCACTACGGGAAACGAGCGATCCCAGATCCATTTGACGGTGTCATCCCGCTTGACAATCCGATACTCGACCGACGTCTGCTCGCCAGCCAATTGACGTGCGAGAGCCGCCAGATAAACCGCCCGATCTGCCTCATAGACTGCGTCTAACCGCTGATCGACGGCGCCATAGGGATCACCGTTCTGATACCCCCAGATGGTGCGAAAAGCTGGGTTCGCATAAACGATCCGCCGGGTGTCGGCATCATACGTCCAGAACAATTCCGCAGTATTCTCTGCCAGTTGCCGAAATCGCTCCTCCATCTCGCCGAGCGCAAGCAGTGCCTTTCGCCGCAGCGTAATGTCGTGACCGACCGAAACGACCACCTGCAGCCAGGGGTGATCGAGATAATTGCTTACCTTGTTTTCGAACCAGCGATAATCACCGTTGCGATGGCGCACACGGTATTCAAAACGCCGCGACTCTCCCGGTAGCGACCAAAGCTCGAGCAGCCCGCCTTCAAGCGCAGGATAATCCTCAGGATGCACAATGGCAGCGAGCGGCGTGTTTCGGATCTCATCCGGCGTATAGCCGAGGATGGTCGTGACCAGTGGGCTAACATAATGAATGACACCATCAGCCGACGAGAGGCTCACAATGTCAAGCCCGTTGTCCAGGATCGCCGTCAAGGTTGCTTTGCGGCGTAGCATCTCCTCTTCCACCTGACGCTGTCCGGTTACGTTGCGCACAAAGCCAGCCCAGTAGGGCGGCTCATGATCCACGTCCCCAAATACCCGGCCGCCGATCGCAACCCGACTCAGTGTCCCATCCTGCAGCCGAATTGCCAACTCTGTGCTAAATTCACCACCGTCCGCTGCGCACGCCACAAGCTGCGTCTTCACAGCTTCAATCTGTGTGCGATCGGATTGATCCAGGACAGACAATAGTGCAGCCGGCGCATAATCAATCTGCAATCCCAGGATGTCGACAAGACCACCGGCCGGCGCGTCATTGGCGCCTAGTAGCGACCTACGCCAGATGGCTGTCCCCGTTTGCTCCAGCACATACCAGAAATTTTCGGCGGCGATTGAACTGATCATGCGTTCATGCTCTGTAGCTCTGAGTACAATTGCTGAGGTAGGGCTGGCTCCACCCAGATCGCACTGTCGATCTGAACAGCGCTTGCGCCGGCCGACAATGCCTGCCGCACCTGACTTACGGTATGTATTCCACCGGATGCAATCAAGACCGCCGGCAACTCCAAGGCTGCAACCCGGATGAATTCTGCCATCATCGGGGCGAAAGCGCCCGGTCCAAAGAGCGCGCCGCGGATCGAGGTGCTGCCACCGTCCTCAAGAAAGCGCACGGCAGCGCCAACGGCCGCCTGACCAAGCACAAGCCCGGCGGCGCCGGCCTCAACCGCAGCACGTGCCAGGTCGCACGCGCCAGGCAACGGCAGTTTTGCCCATACTGGCAACTCGGTGCTCGCGACACACGCCCGCACCAGGGCAGCGACAAGCGCAGCATCCGCGTCCGCCGGCAGCAGCAACTCGAATCCGCTGATCCCAGCCGCGTCGCGCAGACGAGTCGTCGTGCGCACCAGATGCCTGGGCTGCGCATCGGCCAATTGCACGACAACCGGCACACCAATCCGCTGCCAGTGACGTGGATATCTTTGCATCACAGCACCAACACCGCGGTTTTGAAGCGTAACGTTGAGAACGGCGCCGCCATTGCAGTGAGCCAGCCGCGGCGGATCCGCCCCGCCGTTGCTATTTGCGGATACAGGCCCAACCACCGCCGCACCCACACAGGACAAGTCGAGACCTTTTGGGATGGCGTCACCAATCCCAATGGCGCCCGCCCCCAAGATCAGAGGGCTTGTCACCGATAGTCCAGTCTTGTGTTGAAACGCTAACTCGATCATGATGTTGGGACCGGCGCCGGCTTGGGCGACTACCTTCTTATCGCTGCTGATCAGCCGTCAATACTGTGACTTCCATGTTTCCACGATCTCCCACCATCACCGCACTGGGGAACGATTGGTAGACCGCATCAAAACGCATCGGCTCCGGAGACGTGGCAAGGCCAAGTTCCTCACTCCGCGATCCCTGGCTCCAAAGCCAGCCAAACCGCCCAGGCGGCGCCTCTGGACCCACGTCCGGTGGTGGCGCCGCATCGCCAGGTGCAATCGCGCGCTCCCACTCGCCACTGTCTTCATAGACCACCAGCAGATCCGGCGCCATATCAAACCCCAGCATGTAGCCGTGCTCAAACAGGAGTTTGTAGCCGGCGCCAACGCTCGCCTCTATTTCAGGGCAACCAAAGGCCATCTGCTGTTCGGCTGGTTGTGCAGACAAATAGTCTCGCAGCAGTGGATCCACCTTTTGCAGACAGGCTACCAGGGTCGGGTCCGGCCCAGGAGGAAGCTCCGGTGTGGCGGTTACCGTTGCCGTCGGCAGCGGTGTATACGTTGGCGTCGCGGTCGGCTCCGGGGTCGGCGTGTCGGTTGGCGGCGGTGGCGGCGGGGGGGCGGAGCGTCTGTCGGTGGCGGTGGCGGCAGCGTTTCTGTGGCGGTCGGCAAAACCGTGGCGGTTGCCGGCAGTGGCGTATCCGTAGGCGGTGGCGTGGGTGTCGCCGTCGACGTATACGTAGGCGTGGCGCTGGCAAGACTTACCTGACCGGGTGTTGGCGTGGGTTGCCCTGCCAAGCGGTCCAACAGACCTGCGCCCGTTGCCCCAAACAAGACAATTCCACCAATGAGGGTGAGCAGCAGCATGGCCCCAATCGCAACACCAGCCCAATTCATGCGTTCCAACCGGCCCCCAAACCCTTCAGGCTCAGGCTCCAGTTCGGTGGCGAGCGGCGGCACACCACCACCGGGTGGCTGCCCACCGCTGCCGCCAGTTGCCATCTGGTGCGGTGCTTCCTGTGGGCGCGCCGGTTGTCCACTGGCCGGAACTCGAGATTGGGCGCCCGTCCCGGATACCAGCACAGTCGTCGTGCTGGGCGGATTCTGACCCGTCGTCGCCGGTAACGACGCCAGCGTCAACGTTGCGGTCGCCTCTGCCGCACTCGCATCAGGGCGAGGCGGAGTGCGGCCCGCGGCGAGTGCAAGGTCATCCGCCATCTGATCGGCCGTGGCATAGCGATCTTCAGGGTTCTTGGCCATGCTTCGCTGCAACATCTCGACAAAGATGGGAGGCAGAATGCGAAGAACGGCATCGTCGATCGTCAGTGGATCGTACACCTGCGCATGCAGGATCTGCGTCGTTGTCCCCGTAAATGGGAGCCGCCCACTCACGCACCTGTAAAGCACGGCGCCCAATGCATAGACATCGGCCCGCCCATCCACCTCGCGGCTGCCCGCACATTGCTCGGGCGCCATGTATGCCGGCGTTCCCACGGTGCGCCCTGCGCTTGTCAGTTCTGGTGCATCCAGCACGCGGGCGATGCCAAAATCCGAGAGCAAGGGCACCACCGGATGCTCCAACGACTCCAGTTGCACACTACGCGCCGCCCCAGGACTCACCGGTCGCAGCAGGATATTGCCCGGTTTCACGTCACGATGGACGACCCCTTCACGATGGGCGTAGGCGAGTGCGCGCAATCGGCTCCAGCAGGTTTGCGGTTTCTTCCGGGCGCAGGCGCCCGCGCTGGCTGAGCAACTCGGCCAGGCTATCGCCTTCGACAAGTTCCATCGCGATATAGGCGACCTCACCCTTTGGCGCCACCCCGATTTGCAAGATTCGCACAATATGGGGATGGCGCAAAGCCCCGGCCAGTGTGGCCTCCCGCCGAAATCGGCTGTAGCTTTTCTCATCGGCGCCGGGTAACAGTAGCTTCAGCGCCACTGTAATGCCCTGCACCTGATCATAGGCACGGTAAACTGTGGCAGCGCCGCCACTGCCAAGTGGCTGGCCAAGCAGATAACGCCCAATCTGCTTGCCGGAAAGATTCGTCAGCCCGTGGCCGTCGCCTGCGCCACCTTCATCATCGCCACCAGGGCGATCAAACTCTATGGAATCCACTGAATTGCATGCTCCAACCAGCTCAACAGCACACCCTTGATAGTCATCACCGCGATCTCGTCGCCACCCTGACTCGGCATCACCCAAATTTGCCAGAAACCTGCGCGATCAGACGCAAATGCCACCCACTTGCCATCCGGGCTGACCGAAGGCAGCCCATCCTGCGCCGGATTATCCGTGAGCCGTACTTCATCACGGGTGGCCAGGTCAAGCCGGTACAGATCCCAATTGCCATTGCGCTGGCTCATATAGATCAGGAACTTGCCGTCTGGCGCCCATGTAGGCCGGCGGTCGTCACCGTTACCCGTGAGCCGCTCCCGGTCACCGCCCGCACTATCCATCAGCCAAAGACCAGGCTCGCCACCGACATCGTTTGTACCGTTGAAAACGATTTTGTCCTCGAACGGGTGCCATGCCGGATCTCGACCCGGCCCCAGGTCATCAATCTTTGCGCTCTCCGCGACGTAGAGGCGCCTACTGCCACTCCAGGTGCTCTCAAACACGAGACGCTTGCCCGCCGGATCCCAACTGGGCGGTGCGTCGACGGCATCCATTGCATTGGTCGTGATGCGACCGGTGCGCTCATCCGGCTGGATGCCACTGCCCAGCGCAAATGACGCAACCCCTTCCGTTGCCGGCTGCGGCGAATGAAACGCCACCAGGTTGCCGCGATCTTGACGCGCGGGCTGCGTACCGTCCGCAATTGTCAGGGTTGCGGGACCGTCGAGTTCCATCGGCGCACGATAGATTGCGAACCGATTGCCTTCTTGCGTGGAGTAAAGAATACTCCCTCGGTCTTCGCCAACCTGTCTGGCAAACGCCGCCGCAGCTTGTAGCCGGGCGCATTCCGCAACGCTCTCAGTATACAGGTCGCCGACATCCGAGTCCGGCAAAACGCTGAGCGCAGCCTGGAGATGTTCCGCTGCCAGACAGGGGTTGCCGTCCTCCTTCAATGTCTGGCCATAGGTCAGCAGTTCCGTCGCCAGCGACCAGCGCGCCATCGATTTGTTGAGAGTGTTTGGCGAAACCAGTGCATCCAGTGCCCGTTGGATGGCTTTCACCGGCTGCGCATCCGGCTGCAGTTTGGCGGCTTCGCCCAGTTCGATCGACGCCTTGTCATACGCACCCTGGGTGATCTGCTCTGCCGACAGTCCCAGATGCACATCAAGCAGGATCTTATCAATCGCCGCTCGCTCAAAGTTCGGATCGATCCGGCGCACCATGGGCACGAACAACAACGCCGTCTGCCAATCCTGCTCGGCATAGGCAGTCTGGACTTCAGTCCAATAGTCCGTGATTGCGCCAACTGGCGTAGCCAGCAGTGGGACTGTCGCCGTGAACGGCAAAGTGGCGGCCGGTGTCACCGGCTTAGGCGTGCTTACCAGCGTCTCCGTGCCGCTAGCGCCAGGCGCCGTCTCAGGTGTGCCTACAACCGGCGAAGCCGCTACCGTCACCGGTGCAACTGCGGTGGTGGCGACCACGACGACCGGATTCACCGCTGTAGTAGGCGTTGCTGGCAAACGTGCAATCAAGTCATTGGGCAAGAGGTTTAGCATCAAACTGCCGCCCACTACAATCACAATCCCGGCAAGGAGCGCGCCGATGAGGGCGCCGGCCCATCGGCGGCGCGGACGCGGGGGCGGCGCCGCCAGCGGCGTAAATCCTCTGGGCGGGAGCGGTTCAGCGGCGATGTAGGGTCCGGCCGGCGCGGCCACCAGGATCGGAGCCGTTGCGGTCATCGTCGTCGCCTCAGGCGCAGGAACGAGCACCGCCTGACCGACCGCCGGCTTGACGACTGCCAGCGACGGCATGGTGCTCGTACTCTCGGAATTGGTGGCCTGGTTGACCGCAACACCTGCCGCCACCAACCGCAGTTCGGCTGCCATTTCGGCGCCGGTGGCGTAACGTTGGTCTGGATCCTTGGCCAGCGAGTGCTGAAGCACGTGCACGGCCAAAGGCGGCAACGCGGCGAGCACATCCTCAGGAATCAGGAGGGGCTCGTAAACATGCCCATGCAGGATCTGTGTGGTCGTACCCGAGAATGGCGGTCGCCCAACCAAACACCGGTAGAGCACGGCGCCCAGCGAATAGAGATCCGAGCGTCCATCGATCTCATGACTGTCCGCACATTGCTCAGGCGACATATAGGTTGGCGTACCGATTGTCCGCCCGGCACTGGTGAGTTCCGGCGCATCCAGTGCGCGCGCAATGCCGAAATCCGAAAGCAACGGGACGACCGGCGCGCTGAGGATGCTCACCGATACGGCGCCAGGTGCGCCAGGTGTAGCGCGACGCAACAGCACGTTGCTGGGTTTCACATCGCGATGAACGATGCCTTTTCGGCTTGCATAGTCCAGCGCCCGCGCAATGGGTTCAAGCAGCAGCGCCGCATCTACTACCTGCATACGCGGTGTCTCTTCCATGACCTCGCTCAGGTTCGGCCCGTCCACCAACTCCATCGCAATATAGGTTAGGCCGGCGCCGGGAACCTCTCCAACCTCCAGAATCGGCACAACGTTATGGTGGATCAGGTTGCTGTGTGTTCGTGCCTCATGGCGGAAACGTTCCCGCATGACTGCATCTGCCTCGGGGAGAAGCACCTTAATGGCGACAGGCCGGTTGGTGCGGGTGTCAATCGCGCGAAACACGGATGCCATCGACCCGCCACCCAAACGCGCCATGACCTGGTAAGGACCAACCTGCTGTCCCAACAACGTCGTCAGCCGCGCCGTGCTGCTAAGTCCATCGCCAGCAACAGCAGACCATGCTGATTCGTTACCAACAGCATGGTTCAATTCAGGACGCTCCGGACCGACTGACTCCATAATCTATACGCAGCAATAATCGATGCAGCTTTGCCTGTTCGCAGCGAAACTGCTATAGTTAGCGGATGTCGCGTGCCGTTCCACGCTGGCGCCTGGCGAACACTCTGCGAGTATAGCATAGCGACCAGTTTCACCCTAAAGGAAACCTGGAAAACCACTGTGAGCAGGTTTGGAAAGCTTGTCTGCTTAAATGGCCCACTGACGGGCCATGAGTATGATCTGAGTTCAGATATCATCTCAGTTGGTCGTGGCGCCGAGAGCACGATCCGGCTCGAAGATCAGTTTGCGTCGCGCCAACACGCAGAAATTCGCCATCTCGACAATACCTACCAGGTGCATGACCTGCAGAGCAAGAACGGCGTCTTTGTGGATGGTCGCCGGCTACCCGGCGGCGGCAATGCGTGGCTCGCCGACGGTATGGAACTTCAATTTGCATCCACACGTTTTCGCTTCTACGACCCATCGGCGACTGTAACAGCCCCATCGCTGATTGCGGTGCGTGAGCCCGGGCTGCGGGTGGATATCACCACGCGCCAGGTCTTTGTCGATGGGGAGCCACTCAACCCACCTCTCAGCGTGAAACAATTCGAGTTGCTGTGGTATCTATACCAGAATCGGGGTCGGGTCGTCAGCAAGGATGAGATCGCGCAAGCGGTCTGGCCAGAAGCACAGGGTGACGTCTACGATGCGAACATCGATCGCATGGTGAGCCGCGTCCGCAGCCGCATCGAACCAAACAGCGAAGATGAACCTCGCTTCATCCAGACCATCCGTGCCTACGGTTATCAATTGGATGCATGATCAGGCGCGTTTGACCGCCTTGCAGACCTTCATTCCGCTACCCTTGACCGGTCCGTTCCCCGGAGCATTCCCCACCGCGTATTGTTTCCGTCACAGATTGACGCAGCCAACGTAGGTTAACAGTCCGAATCGCGTCGCAATTCTTTCCGATTCTTCTCATCTTCTTACACTAAGATGGTCGATAGATGATGTGCCTGCGCGTCCATGAGCACCTCATACCCAAGAAACGGTGACGACCATGACTTATGCTTCAACTTCTGTACTCAACACCTACAACCCGGAATGGGTGTGGGAGTCAAGCCACCACAACGCTCACCTGAGCAATCAACTTGACGCAATGGTGGAGGCTGCTCGGCAAGGGGATGACCGCGCCTTTGCCTGGTTGGTGGAATCCTATCGCACCACCGCCGAACGGCTCGCGCAGCAGATCCTGCACACTGAGGAGGCAGCCGCCGACGCTGTGCAAGAAGCGTTGATCAAAGCACATCGCGCCATGGCGCGCTTTCAGGACGGCAATTTCCGCTCGTGGTTCCTACGGATCGTAACGAACACTTGCTATGACCACCTGCGCCGGCAGAAGCGCCGGGCCGCGTATAGCCTCGACGAACTGACCGAGCAAGCGGGTCTTGACTATGTGGTGACACCCGAATTGATGAGCGATGACCCGGAGTCGGTGGTGTTGAAGAACGAAAGCATGCAGACACTGCTGACGGCAATCGATGCTTTGCCCGTCTGGCATCGGAGCGTCGTCCTGCTCGTCGATGTCCAGGGCTACGACTACAGTGAAGCGGCGGAACTCCTCGGGCTGCCGTTGGGCACCGTGAAGTCCCGCCTCAGTCGCGCACGCTGCGCCCTCCGCGATGAACTCGTCCGCACAGGGTTTGTGGCCCCGAAAATGTAAAACGTGTCTCGTATTGCGTGTCTCGTGAAATGTGACACGAGACACGCAATACGTTTCAATCCCTACTTCTGCTGATACATTTCGTAAACCGCCGGCAGGAACTCGCGCGGTGCAATCGTGTCGGCGAGGTCTACGATGGCACTCGCTCGGCCCAAATCTCCGATCGGGGTGTCGATCGGCGTCTCGTTGCCGGCACTGTTCCTGGCGATCACGTCAAACTCGTAGATCCCGTCGCCAAGCCCCAGTTGCTTCCACGGGAAGAGGACACTCGACACGCTGCCGCCAAAGGTCTGCCATTGCACCCGCCCCTGGTTGTTGTAATTGTAGAACACCCTGAACTCGGTGATCGTGGTGCCGGGAGGGGTGAAACTCCGCCAACTCAACGCGATCGAATCCGTAACCGGCGAGGTGGAATTGATTACGCTCGGCACAATCGGATCCATGACGACGACCGGCACGGTCAGCACGTAGGTGAACGCCTGCGGGTCCGACGGCCAGGGTCCCACATTCCCGACATTGTCCGTTGCGCGAGCGCGGAACTCCCATTTCTGTCCAGATGTGGCGCCGGTTACCGTGAATGCCGTCGCCTGCGTGTTGCTGACGAGTGCCTCCCAGCTACCTTCGTCGATCCGGAATTCAACATCGTAGCTCCGAATCCCAGAGAGGTTGTCTGAACCAGTCCAGGTTACCAGGAACGACGACGTACCCTGGACCAGTGCCAGTGGATTCATGGTCGCTGTAGGCGGCACCGTGTCAACAACCGTGCTCACCGTGGGCGACAAATTGCCGCGGTTGCCGGCGCGATCCGTCGCCCGGACGCGGAATTGCACATTGGCGCCATTCGGTGCAAACCCATTGAAGGTAGCGGAGGTGCGCGTCGTGCGACTTTGCCAACTCACCCAGGAGCCGCCATTGATGCTGTAGTCAACATCAAAATTGGCGATCCCGGTTGGCGCACAGCCGGATGGGGCGAAATCCTGCCCGGTCCAGGAAACCTCGAATGACCCCGGCGAGAAATTCGGCAGGGGAATGATCGATGCGGTCGGCGGTACGTTGTCGCAGTTGACTGTGTAGTTCACCTGCAAACGCGGGCTGTTGCTGGTCTCGCGCGAGCTAAAGATGCGCCAGCGACCCCGGCTTGGCGTCTCGTCGCCGGTAATCAGCAGGCCAAAATTCGGCATCTGCCCGCTGACCCAGGCGCTCACGACCGTAGTGGCGCTCCCTTGCTGCCATCCAAACGTGGGTGGGATCGAACCCAGTGGCAATGCATCGCCGCCCAGGAAGTTGGCGTTGTTCCACGTCACACCACTTTCATTCCAGGCTTGCCGCATGTACTGCGCACGGAAATCCATGTTGCCATCGTTCGTCGGGAACCACTGCGTCTGAAATATCTGGTAGTTCGCCCAATTGATGACCGCGTTGCGCGGAATCGAATTGACGTCCCACTGCATCAGCATCCGCATGGCCTCCTGTCCACCTTGCTGCCACCCAACGTTCAGATTCTGGGTGCCACCAAAATTCGTGTTCGGAAACGCGGACGAAAGGTACGCGTCTTGCGAGGCAACGAATGTGATCGTGGTATTGAGTGTGCCATCCGGCATCCGGACGGTGGTGGAGGATACTACGTCGCTTGCGGCGATGGCGGCAGCTTCACCGGTCGGACTCGCCACAGCCGCAGCTTCAACGCCAGTGGCTGTAGCAGTGGCAGTTGCGTCTTGGGCAAAGGCGCGCGCCGGCGCAATGACGCCTGAAATCAGCAGGGTGACCGCAAGCAGTAGCCCAAGGACCTGTGGCCACCGCCGTGGGTTTTGTCCAACGGCAGAACGAAGGGGAGGGGTAGGATGGTGCAGCGTCAAGGTAGTGTCTCCTTTTGATCCACGGAACATACACGGTTGCTAGATGATGAAACCAAAGGGTGCAGACCGTCCCTGCCATACCTGGGACGGGCAGCGCCACTATTCTAGCACTAGATCCAGCCACACCCAGTCAGGCGTTGCCCATTTGTATCGAAAACGCACATCGAGCGCACAAAAAACGAGCATCAAAGTGAGATAAAAAGAAAAGAAGCTGTGACGTCTCCTAGTACAAACTACCCGTTGGACCATTGGCACGCCCCAGAATGATCTCTATAATAATGATCGAAACGCAGTCCGCGCTCCGGCGCTGCCCCCAACACTGCTCCTCTCCGGACTCACCCGACTGCTCGAGACCCCAGGATCGGCCCGTTGCTTCGGGATAGGAGACCTCACATGCATCCCATTGCACTCTTTTCCTTCTGATTACCCTCTTCGCAGGCCAGGATGTTACGCCAACGCTCACCACCGTCTCAGCCGGCTATGCGCATACCTGTGCGTTGACGGTGGCAGGCAGCGTGCACTGTTGGGGCAACAACTACTCAGGGCAACTGGGGGACGGCACATACTCACAACGCACAATGCCCATCCAGGTTAGTGTCCTGATAACCGGTGTTGAAGCCATTGCGTCAGGCGGGTCCCATTCCTGCGCTTTGTTGGCGGACGGTAGCGCGCAATGCTGGGGCGACAATTGGTATGGCCAGTTAGGCAACGGCACGCGCACGGGCAGCACCGCACCGCTCGCGGTCACCGGCTTGATCAGTGGCGCACAGATGCTGGTCACCGGCTCGGCGCACACGTGCGCCCTGACCAGCGAAAACGGCGTCAAGTGCTGGGGCAACAACGCGACAGGGCAACTCGGGGACGGCACCCACGAACGCCGAGAAACGCCCGTCGACGTTGTTGGCCTCACTACCGGCGTCAAGACAATCGCCGCCGGCGCCATGCACACTTGCGCGGTTACGTTTGATGGCGCACTAAAGTGTTGGGGCTTCAACGACCGCGGGCAACTGGGCAACGGAACAACCAACGATAGTTCGGTCCCCAGCGACGTCTTCGATCTGAGCAGCGGCGTAGATGCCGTCGGCGGCGGGACGTCGCATACCTGCGGCTTGACGACCGGTGGCGGCGTCAAATGCTGGGGCGCAAACACACACGGCCAACTAGGCGACGGGACACCAACTGACCATTGGACGCCGATCGATGTCGCGGGGCTGGGTAATGGTGTTCAGGCAATTTCCGCCGGCGCCGACCACACTTGTGCGCTCACGACCACGGGTAGCCTCCTGTGTTGGGGCAGCAATCAGGCAGGCCAACTTGGCGACAACACCCAGGACGACCGGTGGACACCGGTCGCCGTAACGGGCATGGCCAATAGCATCCAGCAGATCACCGCGGGTGGCAACCATACGTGCGCTCTAACTGCAGAGGGGTTGGCCAGGTGCTGGGGCGCCGACGACTCCGGCCAACTGGGCATTGGAGCGACCGATCGACGCACGACCCCGTTGCAGGTCATCGACCTTCCCGCAGATATTCGCACTGTTGCCGCCGGTTGGGGGCATACCTGCGCCCTGGCCGGCGCTGGCGAGATCAAGTGTTGGGGAAACAACCTTTCCGGCCAGACCGGCGATAGTGCGTGGTCAAATCATTGGCAGCCGGTTACGGTCCGCGACCTCATCAGCGGCGTTCAAGCCATTATCACCGGGTCCACGCATACATGCGCAATCACCGCAGAGGACAGCGCCAGGTGCTGGGGGCGCAACGCCGAAGGGGAACTGGGTGATGGCACCGTGATTTCAAGTTCTGTGCCGGTAACCGTCAGTGGGCTTGTCACGGGCGTGAGGGCTGTTGCTGCAGCCGCAGTGTCTACATGCGTTGGTAACGGATGGCGTAAAATGCTGGGGAAGCAACTCCCAGGGACATTGGGCGACGGCACCACAAATCCAAGCTTTACTCCGGTGGGTGCTGCCGATCTCGACAGTGATACCGTGAACATCTGCGCCGGCGCCCACCACATCTGCGCCATCACCCAGGACGGCGGCGTCAAGTGCTGGGGCGCCAACAGCGAAGGACAGTTGGGCGACGGCACGAACACGAACCGGTGGACCCCTGTCTCCGTGACGGGGCTGCCCGAAGAGGTTCAACGTCTCGGTGTAGGCGGCTACCACTCGTGCGCCGTGCTCAGCAACGGAGATGCGCTGTGCTGGGGTGACAATGAGGCCGGCCAACTCGGCGACGGCACGACAACCGATCACTGGTCGCCTGTCCCTGTGGAAGCACTGGCGGGCGAAATCCAGCAGATCGGTGGCGGCTCTGCTCACACCTGCGCACTGACGATCGCTGGCGGGGTTAAATGCTGGGGGTCAAACCAGTATGGGCAGCTTGGCGACGGTACGTTGAACGCTCGTCATCTGCCAGTTGATGTAATCGGCCTCACCAGCGGCGTGAAGGCAATTGCAGCCGGCTCGTATCATACATGTGCCACGACAGACGCCGATGCAGTCCTGTGCTGGGGCGGTGAGCAGTTTGGCCAATTGGGTGTCAACCCAGGATGGACGCCGATAGCCGTGCTCTGGCCAGAACCGGACCCGGGCAGCATGACACTCGGTCTGCCGGAAGTCGTAAAGTGAAACACGTTACTGAGCCCGAGTTGCTATGGTCCGATTGGAAACTGCTTCGCACCGTCAACCGTACCATTTTCGCGATGCGGGATCTCCTTATCGACGAGGACGTTCCCATAGCTGTCGGTCACTCGGAACGAATACGGACCAGGCCCCATCCCCGGGTTCGTCTGAACGAAATAATTGTAGTCGGTGCGCGGGACATTCACCCAGACCTTGCCGCCTGCAAGATACTCGAGTTTGGCAATTGGGTTGCGATGGTTGCGCACCTGGACTGCCGTCCACCACTGATTGCTGCCGTCCTTGAAATGGTAGGCAATCGGCCCCTGCATAGCAGGGCTCACCACTTGCCAGGTGATCGCCACACGGCCTTCCACCAGGTTGGCGATGCGGGCAAATGCCTCCTGGCTTAGATCAAGATGCCCTGCCTTGCACTCAGGACACAGATCAACGATACGAACGGTCACCGCCCCTTTCGGACCCGTCACGTGCACATATTCACCACAGACTGCGGCATGGTCATACTCAACAGCATTCATGGCCGCCACCATGAGATCTTTTGGCGACGGTGGAAACGAACACGCACCCGCGCCTGTTGCACCATAGTAGGTGGCGAGCCCCTGATGGATCGGGTTCGTGTTGGCCTTCAAGACCACCGGCAGCCAGACCGACGTCTCACCGGATGCCGCCCCTTCTGATAGGGTGCGAAAACAACCAGCACCAGCATCCCGCATAACATGGCGCTCATCAGTCGAGTTCTTGACCTTCGCATGCTGCGTACCCGTCCCTCTAATTGCACTTGACAATTGACCATTGACTATTGACAATTGACCATTATCCGGCTTCTTTGGTTCTGAGTTCCGCCACCATCCTTGAGGATCGCATCACTATGCACCCCATCTTCACCGCCTATCTGGACCGTCTGGAACAGATGCACACTGACATTAAACAAGCAGTGGATGGCTTGCCGCAAGCGGCACTTGACTGGTCACCCGGCGCCGAAATCAACTCAATCGCAGTCTTGATCGCCCACACCGCCGGCGCAGAACGCTTCTGGATCGTCGAACAGGCAGGCGGCGATACCGTAAACCGTGACCGCAGCGCCGAGTTCAGCGTCGAGGGAGCGGCTCTCCCCACCTTGTTGGCGCTGCTGGATGAAAGCACCGCCCTTGCCCAGGCCACGCTGGAGCGGCTTGCACCAGACGATCTCACGCGCCCTGCTAGTAGTCGCCCGGTTGACGCAGCTTGGGCGCTCTGGCACGCGCTCGAGCATACCGCCCAACACAGCGGCCACATCCAGTTAACCCGGCAATGGTGGAATCAATGGCAAAAATCCTTGTCTCAGGGTTGATCAACGTCGAGACAACCCTCCGCATCGACCGCTTTCCCATCGAATATCAGCCGCAACAATTCCCTTTCTTCGGCATCCGCACTTCTGTGTCGGGTGTCGGTTACAACGTTGCGACAGCGCTGCACGCGCTCGGCAATGAGGTCGCCCTGCTCTCCCTGATTGGCAGTGATCTGAATGGTCTTCAGGTGCAGTCTGAAATTGCGAGAATCGGACTCGCTGGCGACAACGTGCTTGCGCAACTCGAACAAACACCGCAATCGGTCATCTTGTACGAGCCAGGCGCCCGGCGGGAATGCTTTACAGATCTCAAGGACATTCAGGAACAACGCTATCCTGAAGATCGCTTCCAGCAGCTCGCAGTGGGTGCATCCGCGTTTGTTGGCTGCAACGCCAACATTTCGCGCCCGCTCCTATTTGCCGCCAAAGCAGCCGGGCTACTCGTTGCAACAGATATACACACCATCGCCAATCTGGATGACGACTTCAATCGGGATTTCATGGCGCTGGCCAACATACTCTTTATGAGCAACGAACGGCTGCCCTTGTCCCCTGAGGACTGGGCGCAGGCCGTCATCAACCGCTACAACACCCCGATTGTCGTCATCGGCCTCGGTCACGAAGGTGCGCTCCTGGCAGTCCGCGATGACAGATTTGTCGGACGCCTTCCCGCAGTTCGCACCCGCGCGATCGTTAACACCGTCGGCGCTGGCGACGCCTTGTTTTCATGTTTTGTCCACACTTACCTGCGGACACACGACCCTTACCGTAGCCTGCAGACCGCCATCGTTTTTGCCTCCTGGAAGATCGGCGGCAATGGCGGGGCAGACGGGCTCCTCTCGCAGGAGGAATTGGTGCAACTTGCGGGGCAAGCAGAACTTTCTCTTCCTTACGCGCGCGTCTCCCCCAACTGACCAGGTTTTGTCCTCCCCATCTCTCCGATCTTTGAACTGTCTCAATACCCTATAGATCTCGCGGCGCGCGTGGCGTATGCTTGACAAGATCTTTTGTTCAATTATTCACAAGCGAGGCTTCCTATGGCCGTACCTGCGTCCGCACCGGTTCGCACCAAACGGCGCCCTGACGAAGAACACCCGTCAGGCGATCCGCGTTTTGCCCTGCTTGACCGGACTCTAAAGAGGTTCCAATACCAACAAGATGCGCTGATCGAAGTGCTCCATACCGCCCAGGAGGCTTTTGGCTTCTTGAGCGACGATCTGCTGATTTACGTGGCCTATCAACTCAAATTGCCACCAGTTGGGTGTACGGCGTCGCCACGTTCTACCACTTCTTCACGCTCAAGCCGCAGGGCGATCACAACTGCATTGTCTGCATGGGCACCGCGTGTTATGTCAAGCGCGCGGCTGAGATCGTGGCTGCGCTGCAGAAGGAGTTTGGGGTAGCGCCAGGTGAGACAACCACCGACGGCCGGTTGAGTGTGGCGACGGCCCGCTGCCTTGGCAGTTGCGGACTGGCGCCGGTGCTCGTGTTGGATGGCATGGTCCTCCCGCGAAACACCGGAAACCACGCTGGAACAAATCCGCGCACGTTTGGGGTTGGTTGATCCCGCAAAGGTCACCGCGTGAGAAGGGAATGATGCACCATGAACCGAGCTGATCTTGAAAGCCTGGCGCAACGTGAGCAGCAGAAACAGCAAGCCTTTCGCTGCCGGATTCTCTGCTGCGCCAGCACACCCTGTCTTTCGTCGGGCGGCCAAACGGTCTTTGATACGATCAACGCCGCCATCGCCGAACACAAACTTGACGCGGATGTCCAGTCTGTTGCCACTGGCTGTATGGGGCCTTGCAGTCGCGGTCCGATGGTGACCGTGCAAGAGCTAGGCAAACCTGACGTCATCTATGAACAGGTGACGCCCGGGATCGCACAGAGAATCGTGACCGAACACGTGGCTCAGCAGGCGCCCGTACAGCAGCATATCCTACCCTCCGACATCCCGTTCTTTGCAAAGCAGCAAAAAGTCGTCCTTGCGAACAGCGGTCTCATCGATCCGGAAAAACTGGAAGACTATGTGGCGCGTGGTGGCTATATGGCGCTTGGCTACGCCCTGCGCGAAATGACACCCGAGGACGTCTGTAAGGAAGTGATGGCCAGCGGGCTGCGCGGCCGCGGTGGCGCCGGCTTCCCCTCCGGTCTCAAGTGGGACATGGTCCGCAAAGAGAAGGCCGAAAAGAAGTACGTCGTCGCAAATGGCGACGAAGGCGACCCCGGCGCCTATATGGACCGCACCCTGATGGAGTCCGACCCCCACCGCGTGCTCGAAGGCATGGCCATCGCCGGTTATGCAGTGGGCGCCGACCAGGGTTTCATCTACGTCCGCGGTGAATACCCCGTCGCAGCAAAACGCCTCGAACGCGCGATTCGCGCGGCAGAACGCCGCGGGCTGCTTGGCAGCCGCATCTTGGATTCCGGCTTCAACTTCCGCGTGGACCTGCGCATCGGCGCCGGCGCCTTTGTGTGCGGCGAGGAAACCGCGCTGATGGCCTCCATTATGGGCCGGCGCGGCCAGCCCATCACGCGTCCACCCTATCCGGCGCAAAGCGGACTGTGGGGTAAACCCACGCTGATCAACAACGTGGAAACCTTCGGCACGATTGCCCCGATCGTCAATCATGGCGCTGCCTGGTACGCCACGATCGGCGCCGCCAAGAGCAAGGGCACCAAAATCTTTGCCTTGGCCGGCAAAGTCAAAAACACAGGTCTGATCGAGGTGCCGATGGGAATCAGCCTGCGCGAAATCGTCTTTGACATCGGCGGCGGCATCCCGGATGGATTGGAATTCAAAGCCGCCCAGACCGGTGGCCCCTCCGGTGGCTGTATTCCAGCAGCGCATCTCGACACGCCTATGGACTACGAAAGCCTGAAGGCGCTCGGATCCATCATGGGGTCGGGCGGTCTGATCATCATGGACGAGCGCTCATGCATGGTCGATGTCGCCAAATTCTTCATGGAGTTTTGCACGGATGAGAGTTGCGGCAAGTGCGTGCCTTGTCGCGTCGGCACCGTTCAGATGTACAACCTGCTCGACAAGATCACGCAGGGTCGGGCAACGATGGCTGACATCGATACGCTGCAGGAACTCTGCATTATGGTGAAGGATACCAGCCTCTGTGGACTCGGCCAGTCGGCCTCAACCCCGTACTCAGCACCATGCGCTACTTCATGGATGAGTACCGGTCCCACATTCTGGATCGTCACCGCCCTGCGGGCGTCTGTGAACTCGATGAGAAGCCGGTCGCCGAATGGGTGCTGGCTGAATAAGGAGACCATGCGATGGCAGTTGTAACGCTTACGATCAATGATGAAATGGTCAGCGCCCAGGAAGGCCAGTCACTCCTCTCGGTGCTGCGCGAGCACGGCATCGAGATGCCAACCTTGTGCCATCTGGACGGGCTGAGCGAGCGCGGCGGGTGCCGGCTCTGCATGGTGGAGTTGGAGGGCAACGCGCGCCTCCAGGCTGCCTGTGTCACGCCCGCAGCGGAAGGTATGATGGTGCACACCCACTCCGAACGTCTGGTCAAGTACCGGATGATGATCCTCGAACTGCTCTTCAGTGAACGCAATCATGTCTGCGCAGTGTGCGTGATGAACGGCAACTGCGAATTGCAGTATGAAGCGGCGAAGATCGGCATGGACCACGTCCGCTACGATTATCTCAACCCCGCCTTACCGATGGATGCCAGCCACGAGCGCTATGCGGTCGACCACAACCGCTGCATCCTTTGTTCACGGTGCGTACGCGTCTGCGACGAGATCGAGGGCGCGCACGTCTGGGATGTCATGGGGCGTGGCGCAAACAGCAGGGTGATCACGGATCTGAACCAGCCCTGGGGAACCAGCCTCAGCTGCACCTCCTGCGGCAAATGCGTTCAGGTCTGCCCGACCGGCGCCCTCTTCACCAAGGGTGCAACGGTGGCGGAAATGGAAAAACAGCACGACTTCTTGCGCTGGATCCTTGACGGCCGCGAGAAGAAGGTGTGGGCGCACGGGAACGGCAAATAGGAAGAGACACCGATGAGCAAACGAAAAATACGACTCGCAACAGTCTGGCTCGGTGGCTGCTCCGGCTGCCATATGAGTTTCCTCGACCTCGACGAGAAGCTAATCGATTTAGCGGCGCTCGTGGAACTGGTCTACAGCCCAATCGCCGACATTAAGGAGTTTCCAAAGGATGTCGATGTGACGCTGGTCGAAGGCGCCGTCGCCAACATGGATAACCTGCGACTTGCCCCTCGAGGTGCGCGAGCGTTCAAAACTGGTGGTTAGCTTCGGTGATTGCGCAGTCACCGGCAATGTACCGACGTTGCGCAATACGCTTGGCGTCGAAGACCTCCTTACCGCTGTCTATCATGAGGGTCCCGGCCAATTCCCACGCGGCGATGAACCCATTGGCGTGATGCCCGAACTGCTGCCGAAGGTGCTGCCGCTGCACCAGGTCATTGCGGTGGACGCCTTCCTACCGGGCTGCCCACCCAGCGCCGATCGCATCTGGACGGCAGTGAGTTCCTTGCTCGCGGGCGAACAGGTGGTCCTAAAACCTGAAATGCGCAGATTTGGATGAAATACAGTTGACCATTTTGGAGGTCTAGACCAATGACAAAGACCATCACCATCGACCCAGTCACCCGGATCGAGGGTCACGCCAAGATAACAATCCTCCTCGACGACGATGGGCAGGTCGCCGACACCCGCTTTCACGTCGTGGAGTTTCGCGGCTTTGAAAAGTTCTGCGAAGGGCGCAGTTTCTGGGAGATGCCCGGCATCACGGCGCGCATTTGCGGGATCTGCCCCATCAGCCATCTGATGGCGTCGGCCAAGGCAGGCGATGCCATCCTGGGGGTGAATATTCCACCGACCGCCGCAAAGTTGCGCCGGCTGATGAACTGGGCGCAAACGGTGCAGAGCCACGCCCTCAGTTTCTTCCACCTAAGTGGCCCAGACCTGCTCTTGGGGATGGATTCCGACCCGGCCACGCGCAACGTGATGGGGTTGATCGACAAATACCCCGATGTCGCGCGCAATGGCATCCGCCTCCGCCGCTTTGGCCAGAAAGTAATCGCCTTGCTGGGTGGCCAGAGCATCCATCCCGCCTGGACTGTCCCCGGCGGCGTGCGTGATCCCCTCTCAGACGAGAACCGCAGCGTGATCCGGCGCATGCTGCCCGAGGCCCTGGACATCACCGGGTTGGCGCTCGACATGCTCAAGGATGCGCTGGACAGCTATCGCGATGAAGAGGCGATGTACGGCAACTTCCCCAGCCTCTTCATGGGGTTGGTGACGCCGGATGGCGGGCTTGAACATTACGACGGGTTGCTACGCATCGTGGATGCAGACGGCAATGTGTTGGAGCCAGGGTTGACGCCGGCGCGCTACCGCGAGGTGATCGGCGAGGCAGTTGAGCCGTGGACCTATCTCAAGTTCCCGTACTACAAACCCATGGCGCTGCGTGGATTGACGGGCGAATCGCCACATCCCAACTGGTATCATGCCGGCATGTATCGCGTTGGGCCGCTGGCGCGGCTCAATGTTTGCGACTTCGCCGGCACACCCCGCGCCGATGCTGAACTGCGCGTCTTCCGGCGCCTGGCGCCGCGCAGTAAGCTTGTCAACAACAGCTTCCACTATCACTACGCACGCCTCATCGAGATCCTCTTCTGTCTCGAGCGCATCGCCGAAACGGTGGAAGACCCCAGCATTACCAACGATCGCGTGCGCAGCCACGCCGCAGTCAACAATCTCGTTGGTGTCGGCGTCAGCGAAGCGCCGCGCGGGACGCTTTTCCACGAATACCACGTAAACGAGGACGGCATCCTGCAAAAGGTGAACCTGATCATCGCCACCGGCAACAACAACCTGGCGATGAATCGCACCGTGAAACAGATTGCCCAGTTCCACATCAACGGCAAGAAACTGGACGAGGGCGTACTCAACCGGATCGAGCATGGCATCCGGCTCTACGACCCCTGCCTGAGTTGCTCGACGCATGCCGTTGGCCATATGCCGATGGTCGTCGAAATGGTCGACGCCAACTGACAAACGCCGGGATCGCTAGCGATCTCGGCGTTTGTTGTTCAGGGTTGCTCCGCAGGTCTGACGCTACCGTTCAACAAACGGTAAGAAGATGTTGGCGCTGGTGACCTTCACTTTGAATGATTGTTTGGCCAGCGGCGTGACGCCGTTGGTCGCCTGCACAGTGACGGTGTGGAGACCTACCACGTTAGGGGTCCACTGAATGACGCCGCTCGCGCCGTTGATCACCATGCCTGCGGGTTTCACCAGCAACGAATACACAGGCGAAGGTACGCCCGAGGCATTGACATCGTAGGTGTATGGCTGACCCGCGACGGTCGTCGTCATTGGGGTCGATGTGATCTGCGGCGCAACTGGCGCACTGTGCACGGTGAGCACGAACGGCTGTTGCGCGGCCGGGTTGACTCCATTGCTGGCGCCGACCGTGACGGCAAAGTCACCGGTAGCCCCCGGGGTCCATTGGATCACACCGCTTACAGGGTCGATTACCATGCCGGGCGGCTTGACCAGTAGTAAGTAGACCGGCGAGGGCGCGCCGATGGCATTGGCATCATAGGTGTACAGTTGGCCGGCCACGGCGTCGGTGGGCGGCGTCGACGTAATCTGCGGCGCCTGCGCCGTCGCCTGTACGGTAATGGTGTACGTCTGCCGTGCCGGTGGATCGATGCCATTGGCAGCTTCAACCGTGACGCCGGCACGCCCGGCCGCGCTCGGCGTCCATTGGATCAGCCCGGTTGTGCCATTGATGGTCATCCCCGCGGGCTTCGCCACCAGGGCAAAGGTCGGCGCAGGAGCGCCGAAGGCGGCAACGTCGTAGCTGTATGATCGGCCAACGACCGCGGAAGTCCCTGGACTCGTCGTGATTCGCGGTGCGATGCGCCAGACCACGTCCACCGGATTCCAGCCAGGATTGATGCCCAGTTGGCCGTAGGCATTCAAGCCCCAGCACCTGGCGGCCCCGGCTTCGGTCACCGCACAGCTATGGTTAGAACCGGCAGAAATCGATTCAACGCCGGTCGCAAGACCGGTCACCGCCACCGGCGCCAGGCGGCCGGTCACAGTGCCGTCACCCAGTTGACCGGAGTTATTGTCCCCCAGCACTGCACCCCCCCACCTTCATCAACCAGCGCGCACGTATGGTACCGGCCGGCAGCAATTGCCTCGACGCCGTCGGTGAGATTGATGACCGCTACCGGTTTCCAGTAATCAGTCGTCGTGCCGTTGCCCAGTTGGCCGTACAGATTCCATCCCCAGCACTTGATGCCCCCGGCAACTCTGGCGCAAGAATGGGATTCTCCCGCCGCGATGGACTCGACACCGCTTGCGAGACCAATCACGGCTACCGGCGTCGTGTGATCAGTGGTCGTGCCATTCCCCAATTGGCCGGTGGCGTTCCACCCCCAACACTTGACGGCGCCGGCCTCGGTCAGCGCACACGTGTGATACCACCCGGCAGCGATGGCTTTTACGCCGCTCGCAAGACCCGTCACGTCGACCGGCGTTGCGCGATTGATCTTGGTGCCGTCGCCCAACTGGCCATACTCGTTCCAGCCCCAGCACTTCACACCGCCGGCTGCCGTGACTGCGCAGGTATGCGAGAGCCCGGTGGCCACAGATTGGGCGCCACCCGTCAGGCCAATCACATCCACCGGCGTCCAGTGGTCAGTTGTGGTACCGTCACCCAGTTGGCCGTAGCCGTTGTACCCCCAACACGTCACGCCACCCGCCTCGGCCAATGCACAGGTATGGTCGCCGCCGGCCGCAACGCTGCGTATCTCGGCGGTAAGCCCGGAGACATCCTGCGGCTTCCAGCGATCGGCCGTCGTGCCAGCCCCCAATTGCCCCCAGAAGTTGTTTCCCCAACACTTCGCACCCTCTGTGCCCGTCACAGCACAGGTGCTTGCGCTCCCGGCGGAAATGAATTGGACACCACTTGTGAGCGTGCTGACGGACACCGGCGTCGTGACAAAATCTGCGGTACAGGTACCGAGTTGTCCCTGTTGGTTGAAGCCCCAGCACTTCACGCCGCCCGACGCTGTCAAAGCGCACGTGTGGTAGTTGCCGGCTGAGATTGCTTGCATCGAGCCAGCCAGGCCAACCACGTTCGTAGGCGTCAGCCGATTGACTGTCGTCCCGTCACCCAGTTGGCCGTAAAGGTTCATCCCCCAGCATTTGACGCCGCCGGTCGAATTCACTGCACAGGTGTCGCCGGATCCGGCAGTAATGACTTGAATGCCGCTTGTGATCCCGGTCACGGCCACCGGCGTCCAATGGTCCGTTTGCGTACCGTCGCCCAGTTGGCCGTAGACGTTGTAGCCCCAACATAGCACGGCGCCGGCGGTTGTCAGGGCGCAGGTGTGCTTGCCTCCGGCAGCAATTGCCTGTGCACCACTGGCAAGACCGCTGACTTGAACCGGCACCAGGCGGTCAGCATTCGTGCCATCGCCCAATTGACCGTGATCATTGGCGCCCCAGCACCGCGCGACCGGTTGTGGTCACAGCACACGTGTGCAACTCACCCATGGCCACATTCCGCACGCCGCTGGCCAGACCGCTGACATCGACCGGCGTCAAGCGGTCAGTCCTGGTGCTGTCACCCAATTGGCCGTATGCGTTGTCGCCCCAGCACTTCATGCCGTTCGCCGACGTCACTGCGCAGGTATGTTCTCCCACAGCACCGCCACCAGCGGCAACAGACCGGACGCCGCCGGTCAGACCGACCACATCCACCGGCGCCCGCCGATCGGTCTTCGAGCCATCGCCCAGTTGGCCAAATGCGTTGTCCCCCCAGCACTTCACGCCACCCGTTGCTGTCACTGCGCAGCTGTGATTGGCGCCTGCCGCGATGGACTGGACGCCACTCGCAAGTCCAGTAACAGCGACCGGTGTCCAGCGATCGACAGTGGTGCTGTCTCCTAACTGGCCGGCGCCATTCTCACCCCAACACAGCACGCCGCCCACGGTCGTCAATGCGCAGGTGTGCGCACCGCCGGCTGCAACCGCAGTGGCGATGGCCAACACTTCTTGAACTTCCAACGACGCGGCGTCAGCAGTTGGTGGCGCTGGCGCCACCGGATCCTGTGCCAACGGAGCAACCACAACGGCGGCGGCGCTTACCGGAATGCCGGCGAGGAGAATGACGACAAGCATGACCAGACCAACAAGGCGGCGCATGGGATCGCTCCGTTCCACCATAGGGAGTCCAAGCGAGATGAGTTCGAATCACAGCCGGCGGGGCCTTTTTTCACTTACGCGAGTGTCAGGCCAAGGTAGCGCCACAAAACACAAGCGTAAGGAAGATTGTAACGTTTAATTGGCCAAATCGCAACAGTGATCAGGACGGGGGGCTATTTGGGATTTTGCGAGGGCGACAACACATGACGATGCAGGAAAAGATCCCGGCCTGGGCGGAGGAAGCCCCCCACCTCAACCCGGCAGGGGATCGCCGCCCAGGTCGGGATCTTGGTCAACCAATCTCGGCGAGGATGCCACTATCGCGCGGGTGCCATCGTGAAACCGGCGCTGCCGTGTCCGGGGTTATCGACCCATACCCTCCATGTTGATCTCATCACCCAATGCCAACAACTCTTCATTCGGCGGGATATCGCTCATACTGTGCCCGTAGTGAACATACCGAGCAACACCGGCCTTGTCGATCAGCACCTGCGCCGGCATCCGCCCCAGCTTGAACAAATTCACTTCCTGCCCATAGAGCTTCAAAACACTCGCCTTAGGATCGGGCAAACCGATGAAAGGCAACGACTCTTTCGCAAAATAATTGGCAAACGCCTTGGCGTCTTCGGGACCGACCACCACGACCTCAATGTCGCGGGCCACGAACTGGGAATAGTCTTGGCGCAACTGCGCCATATGCGCGCGGCAGAACGGTCAGGCAAAGGTCCTGTTGAAGACCAGCAGCACGTTCTTCTGGCCACGGAAGTCCGCCAGATTGACCAGCTTACCCTGGTAGTCGGCCAGGCTAAAGTCGGGAGCGTTGTGGTTGAGGGAAACGCGAGCCATTTTTACTCCTGTATCACTGATTCTATGAATTTGCGCGCCTGGGGAAGAACACGCGCCAGCCATCGGTGGACCACAACGCCCAGATCACCAGCACCGGCTGGAAAAACAGGCGGGTGAAGCGGGCCTGATCGGTATCCAGCCCAAAGGCATCGATCCGATTGACATACTGCGAAATATTGCCCGGAAAGATCAAAATAAAGAACACGGCGACCGCCAGCCCGACCAGCTTGCGCTGCTTGACCCAGAAGATCAGCGCCAGTCCCAACGCGATCTCCACGATCCCGGACACCACGACCACGAAATCGCCATTGACCGGCAGCCAGGTCGGCACCTGGGCGAGAAACTCTGTCCGGGCGACAGTCAGGTGGGTGACGCCTGCAAAGAAGAGAAAAGCGCCCAATAGGACCCGAAACACCGTCTTCACGATCGCGTAAAACTTTTTTCGGTCTCGGGTTGGCGCAATTGAACGTGCCCATCCTCTTTTTGCATCCGATCCCTCTCCTGAACGTGGTGCGCCCGTTCATCCTAATTCGAATTTCGCACAAAAGGGCCAGTCCGACAAGTTCCAGGATGGCAAGAGGTGGAAGTTGGATTACGTTTTAGGGACAGCTACTGCTTCACCCACGAAAGCCATTCGCGTACATCCTCAAAGAACTCCCGTGGCTGCGCCGAACTGATCGAGTGACCGGATTCCGGGTAGTGTGGGAAATAGATACTGCGCCTGACGGGTGTCGCCAGATCCTGCAGCGCCCCAGGCACGTACTCAACGATGATAAAGTCGTCCCGGCTGGCACTGCCTGTTGTAGCATCTGCGGCGTTGATCGCTTCGACGTTCGACACCAGGTCAGTGTAGCGCAGCAATGAGGGCGGCAGCGCAGGTGGAAAGATCGCCATGTCGTAGTCTGCATCTGTGATCATCGTCTCCACCAACGGCAGATTTTGCAGGAAAAGTTCGCCGTAGAGCGGGGACTCCGGATCGATGCGATAGCCCGCTGCCGTCGCCTGATTGTCAAAGAAGGCATCATAGATCGCCATGTTGCAATCCACCTGGTATTCGTCCCAGGGTGGGAGCACACCCAGGACTTGTTCTAGGCTACCCGCTTCAACCCGACGCTTCGGGTCGGGCGTCACCAGTGGGACATCAATGGCGGCCGGCAGCGTGATTCCTGCCGTCTCCAGCAGTTGGATGGCGGGTCCAACGACAGGAAGATCGCCGCCGATCGGAATCCGTTTCGAAAAGGTCAGATCAGATTCGCGTTCGGTGCGATAACGGAATGCGCCGGTACGATCTTCAGCAGCAAACCCCGGGATAGCCGTGGCATCCGCGCCAAGCATCTGCGAGAGGGTGGCGATCCGCGTGATGGTGCGCCCGGCAAAGTCATCGAGTTCTGTGCTCCATGCCCCTGGCTTCGAGACGTTGTAGATGTCCCGATTGCCAAAGAACGTGACCCAAACTTGCGCATTCCAATAGGGATCACAAGGGAAGGGGATCCCCAAAGCTGCCTGCATTTCACAAGTCACAAAGGGCACGCGCTCCTCTTCAGCCACCTTGTGGACCAGTGATCCAGGCGCCTCATACATTTCACCACTCAAGACCGACGCATATTCGCCCGTCAGTTCCGGTTCGATCAAGATCTGCCGGCCAAACTGCTGTGCGACGTCTTCAGGCGTGTGCACGCCCTTGTCGTTAGGGTGGATGGTGTCGAGGTGACGTTGGATTTCCGCTACCAACATGAGATCCTGGTAGATGCGCGTACCGTCGCCAAAGCGAGGATAGAAGAGCAATTCGTTGAGCAGCGTCGACGCGCGCACGCCGCCGTAGCTTTCAGCCACCAGCACCACTGGGTTGGCCTGAATCTCGGGATGGGCGGCTAAGATGCGCAGGAGGGCACGTCCCATTTGCGCGGCATCAATAAACGGATTGAAGTTGCGGGCATCGAAGACTGTCGCCCTCGCTTCAGGGTTCTCCGGTTGGTCGCCAAGCAAATAAGAAAATCCCGTGTCAGGGGCGTCGAGATAGAGCAGGTTCCCCAATTGCGTCCAACTCAGTGGATTTGGCGCCAGCGGCTTACCACCCGTGCGTTGCAGGTCGGCACTGTACGGTCCGGTGTTCATGCTCATGAGCATGTCAGATGTCGGGCAGCCCGGGCCACCATTAAAAAACACGAAGAGCGGTTTCTTATCCGGTTGGCGATCGGCTGGGTGAAACGAGTAAAAAATGCGGCCCGGCGAGGAAGTAAGTTCAAGCCGGGGACCCTCCCCTTGCAGCGTAAAGGTGATTGGCTCGATCTCGATGAATCCGGCTTCACTGTGCAGCGCGGATGGTGGCTGAAGGCCATGTGCCGTGGTGGTAGCCGCGAGCGCCGATGGCGCAGCCACAGCCGTGCACCCAGCCAGCACGGTGACGATCAATCCCGCACAACAGGCCAAAACAACGCCACGCACCGTTTGACGACATCGCAGGTCGCAACTCATACATCACCCCGATTTTGCTCTGTTTGAAGTTTTTTGTGGAAGCCGGGCACAGCTGTCCAAGCGGGTGGGGATGGCGCGTTCGTCTGCAGGTGAAGTTTATTATATCATAAACCCGCTAAAGTACTTTCACCATCACACATCGTGGTCCTACTTTATGTCAATTAACTACCGCCGATTGGCGCTAACTTCTGGCGTTGCTATGGCTTCCCTTGCGGGCGCAGCGATCGTTGGCCCGCTCCTCGTGCCAATTCCGCCACTGCGAGGGTGCGTCCCGCCACAAACATTGGCTGGGGCCGGCAGTCGCTTCATCGATGTGACCTATGCCGGCGACACGCTGTCGGTCCACTACGAGGAGGCAGGCCAGGGTGCGCCGACCTTCCTCCTGCTGCACGGCTTTGCCGCCAGCACCTTCTCCTGGCGCGAAGTGCTGCCTGCATTTGCCAGATGGGGACGCACCGTCGCCTTTGATCGCCCCGCTTTTGGTCTGACCGGGCGGCCCATGCCTGAGGACTGGCGCGGCAATTGGATGACGCACAATCCGTACTCGGTCACCGCACAGGCCGAACTCACCGTGGCGCTGATGGACCGGCTCGACATCAACCAGGCGATTCTCGTCGGCAACTCGGCCGGCGGCGCCGTCGCCATGCTCGCAGCGCTTGCGTATCCGGAGCGCGTGCAGGCGTTGGTGCTGATCGACCCGGCGGTCTACCAGGGTGGCAACCCGTCTTCCTTCTTGCGCCGGCTGTTCAATACCCCGCAGATGCGTCACATCGGGCCGTTGATCGCGCGGAGGATCCAGGGCTGGGGGCGTAATTTCGCCCGGTCCGCCTGGCATGACCCGGCACGCATCACTGAGACAGTTTGGGAGGGCTACTTGAAACCACTCCGTGCCCAGGACTGGGATCGGGCCCTCTGGGAACTGACCGCCGCCAACGCGCCAGCAGACCTGCCCCAGCGCCTTTCTGCCTTTACACTGCCGGTGCTCGTCATCACGGGCGACAATGACCGCATCGTGCCCACGGCCCAAAGCATCCGGCTCGCTGCGGAATTACCAAATGCCGAACTGGTCGTAGTCCCCAACTGTGGCCACCTACCCCATGAGGAATGCCCGCAGGCGGTACTGGACGCAATCGAGCGATTTGTTCGCACGCGTTCATGCCTTTAATATGCACACGCACTCCTGTATGAAGGATTCTAGCGACATCAAACGCTTTTCTGTCGGAGCAACTCAGTGACCGAAATAGCTTCTCAGACCGCCGAACCGGCGCCGCTTCCAAGTCAGGCTGCGACCGCGCCACAGTACAGCCTGCGCCAGTTCCTGCTGCAGCGTCCAATTAGCACTACAAGCAAGTTCCTGGCATTGCATCCACCATCACGGAAAAGCAGGGATAGCACTATCGGTGCTATCCCTGCCGGGGCTCGCGACCGGTAGGAATGTCGACTAGATGCCCAAAATCTGCTTCTTCTTGGCCTGATACTCTTCATCCGTCAGCAAGCCCTGCGCCTTCATCACGTTCAACTGCTGAATCTGCTGAGCCTGAGCATCCAAGCTACCAGGGACCGGTCCTGCGGGAGCTACCGGCGCCGCAGCCTGCTGCGCTGCCAGCGCCTGTTGCTGTGCAGCAAGCTGCGCCTGTTGCGCTTCCAAATCCGCGATCTGCTGCTGCTGCGCAGCATCCTGGCTGGCGGCTGCTTGCTTGTTTGACCCGCCACTCATGACCGCCTTGGTCGCACCCACCGCTACCGTGGCCGTGCCGGCAATTACCGCGGTCTTAGCCATCGTCCCGACCAGGCCGGGTCCCTGGCGTCCTACCTGTACAGTGGGTCCACGTCGCATAAGTCATTTCTCCTGTTGTGCAAAAAGTGGGTTCCGATGAACCTTGATCGCCGTCATACGCACCCAGCTTCTAGTCCATACACATCTGCTCGACGACGACCGTCAACGCAAGGATCAAGGCATCATCCTCACCAGGTGACACCTCGATCGTATACGTATCCCGGAGTGTGATCCACCGCTTCGACACTTCAGCACCACGCTTGCCGCGTCGCTCCATGGTGTACTCGTGGTTCAGCAGATTGCCGCGAATGTCAATATCCGCCCCGTCTGCCATGTTCGCGGTCATGCGGTCACGCAGCGGCGAAACCAGCGTGTTTGATGACGGCTGCGTCGCGCCGCGCGGGTTTGTGACGGCCATCTTGTCTTTGACCGCAATGACCTTGGACTGAATCTCATAGAGTGCCTGACCGCGCGGATCTTCAAGGATCAGGGTATTGCGCAAGTGCAATGCCTTGCCATCCACCTTGTATGCCCGGCGACCCTTTTCGGTTTCGATCCAGTAATCGTCGCCGATATCGAAGATCTTTTCCTTCATCTTGTAGCGATCCGGCGTGCGATCCTCGGCCTTCGCCCCAAGTTTACCTTCTTGCTTGGCATCGCCCCTGCCCAAAGCGCCTGGGCTGTCGTCGCGGTCCTTACCCCTTGCTCCTAATGGCATCATTCTCTCCTTTTGTGTTTCGTTACACGGAAAACTACTGCTTTGCCAGGGCAATTCTCATCTCTGCTTTGTGATCCGAAACCAGCTCACCGCTGACGTCGATAATGACGCGCTTAATTTCACCGGTGAAGCGGAACGGAGGTTTGTATTCCGGCGTCACGGGTGCGCCGGCATCTACGCCAACCTGCATCTGCGCCCTGACCCAGACGCAGCGGCGCCGTCACCGGTATGTCGCCACGACCGACTTCCTTACCGTCCACCAGCAGTTTCGCCGTTCCGGGAACGCCCTTGCCATGCGCGATATCGGCCGGTCCGGTCGGCGCAAACTCCACACTCAGGAAGTGCCTACCCGCGGGCACCTGTTTGTCTGATTCGACGTAGTAGCGTTCCTTGGCCAGGTAGTTATGAACAAAGCAGAGCCTCCCATCGTGGATGTAGAATGAGATGCCGCCGTCGTTACCGCCCATGCTTAGCAGTACGCCTTCAGCGCCATCCTGCGGAATTGTCACTTCGGCGTTGATCGAATAAGGGCGGTTAAGTATCTTCGGCGCCGCACCTGCCGGCACGGCCTGGGTGTGCGGGTAAAGCGTATAACGATTGCGTGTGACGGCAATCCGCGGGCGTTGTTCGGCGATACGCGCGGTGCCCCGGCTGTCGATCGGGAATACGTTGTATTTGCCGGCTTCGGCATACCACCGCCCGATCAATTCGATCAGGCGGGCGCGCTCTTGTTCCGCCAGGTTCTTCGTTTCAGCATAGTCTACGGCGACGTGATATAGCTCCCATCCATTTGCGTCCAGTTCGGTCAACATCTCATTGGTAATGACCTCCCCAAAACCACGCCCAGACTCCACGAACGATGGCCCCGGCCAGGGGCAGATTGCCCGCCAGCCGTCGTGATAAATTGACCGGTGCCCCATCATTTCGAAGTACTGCGTCCGGTGCTTGCTCTCAGCCAGAGCGTCGTCAAAGGTCGTAACCAGGCTCACACCCTCAAAGGGTGCCTGCGTGACGCCACGAATCGTCTTGGGCGGCTCTATTCCCAGCGCATCCAGCACGGTCGGCACCATGTCGATTGCATGGGTGTACTGGGTGCGCAGTTCGCCGCGGCTCTTGATGCCTGCGGGCCAGCAGATAAGGAAGGGGTCGCTGATACCACCGCGGTAGGTCTCCCGTTTCCAGCGGCGGAATGGCGTGTTGCCGGCATGCGTCCAACCCCATGGGAAGTGGTTGAAGGTCTCGGGACCACCGATCTGGTCGATCATGGCCAGATTCTCCTCCACGGTGTCGGCGACATTATTGAAGAACTTGCACTCGTTCACCGACCCGGTCGGGCCACCTTCCGCGCTGGAGCCGTTGTCGGAGATGAGCATGATGAGCGTGTTTTCATACTCGCCGATGTCCTTCAGAAATTGAATCAACTCACCGATATAGTGATCGGCGTGCGTCAGGAAGCCGGCAAAGACTTCCATCATCCGCGCATAGAGGCGTTTCTCATCCGCGGATAGTGTCTCCCAATCCTGCACGTCCGGATCATGGCGCGAGAGCACCGTTTCTGGCGGCACGATCCCAAGTTCAATTTGACGAGCAAAGACCTTGGTGCGGTACGCATCCCAACCGCCATCAAACAGCCCCGCATAGGCATCTGCCCATTCTTTGGGCACATGATGCGGCGAATGCATCGCACCCGGTGCAAAGTATAGGAAGAAAGGCTTATTGGGCGCCACCTGTTTGGCGTCGGCAATCATCGATTTGGCCTGCTCGGCCAGATCGATATTCAGGTGATACCCTTCTTCCGGCGACTTCTCGGGATGGGTCTGGGTGTTGTCTCGCCACAGCTCCGGATACCAGTTGTGGGTGTCGCCGCCCAGGAAACCATAGAAGCGCTCGAAACCCCGCCCTAACGGCCACCAGTCATAGGGACCGGCGGCTGACATCGTCTCCTCCGGCGCAACGTGCCATTTACCAACGCAGTAGGTGTTGTAACCATTTGCCTTCAAGATCTCAGATAGGAAGCCGTTCTCAAAGGGAATATAGCCGTCGGAGCCGGGATAACCAGTCGACCCATTGGAGAGGCATGCCAGGTGATTCGAATGGTGATTGCGCCCCGTGAGGATACATGACCGCGAGGGCGAGCAGAGCGCGGTCGTGTGCATGTTGTTGTAGAGCACGCCATCGGCTGCCAATGCGTCGATATTTGGCGTCTTGATCGGGCTGCCATAACAGCCGAGGTGGCCAAAGCCGGTGTCGTCCAGCACGATAAAGAGCACGTTTGGTGCGCCATCCTTCGCCCGATTGGGCTTTGGCCAGGCAGGTGACGACACCTCCGCAGTACGCCCGATGACGCCGGGGAATGCTGCGCCCGACTCATACTCGACCAGGGCGGCGGCGGCGGCCGTCTTCGCGTCCTTCTTGATTGATGGGTCTTTTCCCGTTGCCATTTGAATCTCCTCAGGTCGCAACCTTGTCATCGGCAATTGTTACAGGTTGATATCACGACAGGCTCCGTTCACCCCTACCATTACTGCCGGCAATCGTAGGTGCTACTGCTCCAAAGTGCTGACATACTGGACCTGAATCTTGTCAATCGTCCCCGTAAACGCAAACGGTACTCTCCTTTCGTCTGCCCCGCAGTGTCCAAAAAGGTGCTGAAATGGACACCTTTGGGATTTCGAATCCATTGGTCAAACCTCAGTCAGGCTGGTAAGATAAAGCTCGCGCTACGTGCGCAGCGCACCGGCCACAGGAACTCGCCCAATCATGACCGCTAAATCACTGCCGGTGAGCGCCAAGCTCAACCGGCCCCGGCTGCCCAAAGATACACTCCTTCGTGAACGCCTGCTGGAGCGTCTACAAGCCGGCCGGGATCGCCCGGTGATCCTGGTGTCTGCACCTGCCGGCTATGGCAAGACCACGCTCGTCAATCTCTGGCTAACCACCATTGCGGCTGATTGCGCCTGGCTCTCGCTCGACGAATACGATGACAGCCTGCCAGATTTTCTGGCTTACCTATTCGCGGCAGTAGGCTTGGTTGCGCCCGGCATTGGGCACGATGCGCTATCACTGATTGAAGCGTCCGCACCGCAAGGCCCGGAGCGCCTCGCTGGCGTCTTCCTCCAGGATCTTGCCCCAATCGACCACGAGTTCTATATCGTACTAGACGACTACCATGCCCTGCAGTCCCCACAGATCCACCAATTTATGGAGCGCGTCGTGGGGCGCGCCCCGCGTGATATACACCTCATTTTGATCACGCGTGCGGATCCGCCGCTGCACCTTGCGCGCCTGCGCGGGCGTAACCAATTGGCCGAATTGCGCGGTGTCCAACTGCGATTTTCAGAGGAAGAGGCGGGGGCCTTTGTCAATCAAGTGCTCGGTGCGCCCGTTGCGCCAGAGGTGCTGCGCCTGCTCACGGAACGAACCGAGGGCTGGCCGGTAGGCTTACAATTGGCTGCGATCTCGCTACGCGACCAGGCAGATCAGATTGCCTTTGCCACTGCCTTTGCACGGAGCACCGATCACCAGGTTGCCGAGTACCTTGTCCAAGAAGTGCTGCACGAGATGCCTGAGGCGCAGAAGAACTTTCTGCTGGAGTGCTCCATTCTTGATCGTGTATGCGGACAACTCTGCGACGCAGTTTTGAGCGGAAACGTCGCGATGCCCCGTGCCCAGCAATTCCTTGAGATGTTCTGGAAGCGCAACCTGTTTCTGATCGCCCTCGACGGCCAGGGGCAATGGTACCGTTTCCACCATCTGTTCCACAGCCTGCTCCGGCACCATCTGGAGATGACCCATACAAAGGCCGCGGATCGCCGCGCTGCATGCCCGCCGGCGGATGGTTTGAAGTGCAGGGCAACGTGGACGAAGCGATACGGTATAATCTCGCCGCCGGCGATGCCTTGCACACCGCGCGGCTGGTTGAGCAGCACGTCAGCGCGTTGCTGAATCGCGAAGCGTGGCGCCAACTGGGTTGATCACCCAGGGTGACCAATCGGATTCTCGCAACCTTCGCGTGCTCCTGGGACTGTGCGCCATGTATTATGACTACGGCGATCCAGCCGCGCTCGAGGGCGCGGCTGTGATGTTTCGTCGGGCCGCAGAGCGCAGCCAAAGACCGGTGAGTATTGCGTGGGCAAACTCGCTGTTGGGATGGGTGCATTATCAACGCAACGATCTGGCGGCTGCCGGAAGGTATTTCAGCAGTGTCGTCAATGCACCCGGTGGCGCACACATCCGCGCCGTGCTTGAAGCCTATGCTGGAATTGTGCTCACGCAGTGTGCCAAGACCCAATGGGACCAGGCGCATGCCGCGGCCAATGAACTCGCGGCGTGGCTGGCCGAACATCAACTCGCCGGCCTGTATCAATTCGCCGACGCCCTTGCCATTTGGATCGACCTGGCATCGCATGACGCATCGCAGTCGCGCTCCATCCCACTGGCGGAAGGATTAATTGCGTCAAGCCTTGAACTATGGGTCATGCCGCGCTGGTACAGGCACGGGTATGGTTGCAAAACACATATCCGGGCGATCTAGCCAAGGCCGAAGCCATCTTGGCTAGATGCCGAACGGCTGCGTCAGCGCGGAATTTTCGGGGCAGGTTGATTGAAATCGATGCCCTGGATGCCATCCGTTGCGCCGAAATGGGCCAAATTGAGGAGGCGCTCGCCCTATTGACCGGCAGTGTGACCCGTGCCGAAAGCGGCGGCGCGCTCCGCATCCTACTGGATGTGGGCATTGGTTTGCGCCCACTGCTACAGGAACTGCTGGTGCGCAATGTGGCGCCGGCATTCATTGGACGCCTGCTTGCGGCCTATCCCGTAGACGAAGTCTTATTGCGTGCGGCATCAAGTCACGCCCCGATGACCCACGCCCTCGTTCCTGTAGAAGTACTGCTCACCAACCGCGAAATGGATGTTTTGCTACTCCTCAGCGAGCGCTTGACGAACAAGGAGATCGCCACCATCCTTACTCTTACCCCTCGAACCGTGAAGAAGCACACGATCAACATTTACCAAAAACTCCATGTTGACAATCGGCGCGCAGCAGTGAATGCCGCGCGCGCCAAAGGACTTTTGCCGGCCCTCTAGCCATTTCCTCTTCCTCCGCAACCACAAATATTCACACCGATGGGTCCATTTTTACTCCCATTTGGTCATTCCCAAACCGTGCCACAGGGCGCGATGATGGCATTTAATGTCCTCTGATCTATAACGACGCTTTGACGCGCACTTGCACCGGACACGGCGCGGTGGCGGTTTCTCAGCATGCCAGGCGGCGACAGTAGTCCGGCGCCGATTCAAAATGGTGAACCATGAGCGAAGAGACCCAGAGAATGATATACGTTGATCAACCGGCGACGTACCAGATCGTCGTTCAAGGCACGCTTGACCCGAGTTGGGCCGATACGTTTGGCGACCTTCACATTGAGCACCATCTGCGCAAAGATGGCGCCGCGATCACGCTGCTAACCGGTGAAGTGACTGATCAAGCGGCACTGGCGGGTGTGCTCAACCTCACCCACATGCTCGGGATGCCGCTACTCTCGGTTTCTTGCCTATTCGCGGGTGACAATTCCTGAACAATGCAGTACGATTCGTGCAGCCACAGTCAATTTTGATGCGAGGAGTGAACTCATGATGCGCAAAATTCTCGCCGTCCTACTGGTGATCTGCGCCGGCTTTGGACTACTTCTATGTGTCGCCGGGTTGATCGGCGCATGGGTCGCCAACACACCCGCCACCGAGGCGACGACGTCGCTTACGGCGACTGTCGAGGGCTATCTGGGTCTGGCCGGCAGCGCACCACAACGACCGGCGCCCAGGTGGATGCCATACGCGCCCAGGTCGATGCGCTGGAAACAAATGTCGCCAGCATGACCGCCGAAGATCGCGCCGCTATCGCCGGCCGCATCAAAGACACGGTCCAATCTCAACTCGGCCCCACCATCAAGACACTGCGCATCACCTTATCTGCGGTGACGACCAGCCTGGTTGCCCTGAATCGCTCGCTGGAAAGCGCCAATCGCCTTCCCGGCGTATCGGTACCAACCTTTACCGACCAACTCCAGACTGCGGATCAAAAGTTGGGCGCCATTAGCGAAAGCCTGGATTCCCTGGTGACTGCCGCGGCCGATGTGTCGGTCGACGGCAGCAAATTAGAGTCAACGCTTGCTTTGACCTCCGATCAACTCGCTGATGTGCAGACTACACTCAGCCAGATGACCGAGCAACTCACCACAGGTAGCGCTCAGATCGGGGCGGTTGGCAACGCAGCGCCGGGCGTCATTGACCTGACAAGCGTTGTTATCTCACTGTTGGCCGTGTTGATGGGCGCCGGCCAGCTCAGCCTGATCTTCAAAGGCGTGGCCATGTTCCGGCAGGACACCGCATAACCCGCACACCGGCTATTCCCCACGCACGCCTCACTGGCGCCCGAGGGCCGGCAGATACTGGTGTTGGCCGGTGCTGCTATGTCATCATCGGCTGCGGCGCAATACCGGGCAGACAGTCTACCTGCTGCAAGTGTGCAACATAGGTGCGAAACAGCGCTGCATCGATGGGCGGGCAGGCGACGCCACCAAGCGCATGCCGCGTCGTCTCGCACGCAAAACGTGGAATGTGCGCCAACCAATCAATCTCTTCCGAGAGTTGCAACGCAAACAAGGGGCCTAACGCGGTGAGAATCATCTGAGGGTCGAGAACACTTCGACTCACCATCGCCGCGCGCCAGGCAGGGTACGGTGCAGTGTCAATACGATAGCCGCACTCATTCATCCAGTCGATCATTTCCCGTACAGCTACGGGGCGCGGGTTATTCAAGTGCGCAACGTGGACACCCTCAGGCATACCCTGCACGACGCCGCGCACGATGGCCTGGCTGACGTAGTCCACCGGCACCAGATCAATGGCAGCGTCGATCGACGGCGCCATGCCAAGCGCAACCCAGCTCCGCAGCATTTTGGCAACAATGTTATCTTCCTGCCACACCCCGGTCACGCTGTCGCCGGCGATCAAGCTTGGCCGATAGGTCATGACTTGCAGGCCGCGCCGAGGCCGCCTCAACTAGCTGCTCCGCCACCCACTTGCTTTTGGGTGTAGCCGCCGAAGAGCAAACCCTCATGCTCCAGTGGCGTAGCTTCATCGATGATCTCGCTGCTCGCACGCCCAACCACCGGAAAAACGGCGAGGGTCGAGACATAGTGGAGTGGGCACTGGCGCCGTGCCGCCAACCGGATGATCGTTTCAACACCTATCACATTCGCTGGCTTCAACTGCGCATAGGGCGCCAGCCAATTGACCTCGGCACCACTGTGGACAATGGCGTCGATCTGGCCGGCCAACCGTTCAAAGTCCGGGACGGTGAGCCCAAGATTGGGCTGCGCCAGATCGCCGGGTACGGCGACGATCCGCGCCATCGCCAAAGGCCTGCCCGGAAAGGTGCGCTCCCAGGCGGCGAGCAGCCGCGCCAAACCGTGTTCAGGATCAGACGCCCGCACCAGGCAGTAAAGCTGTGCCTCGGTTTCGTTCAGCAGATCGCGCAGGAGAAAAGCACCTAGGGCTCCTGTCACTCCAGTCAGCAACAGATGGCCAACCGCTTGCGGGCCAGACACACTGCTCCGCCCTATTTCGATGGTGGGGTCAAGTTTCGCCTCCCTGGCCAGATCGGTCACGCGGCACGCAATCGAATCGTCCAGCACAACGTTGCCATCACCCACAGGCAGATGCCTGGTTGCCGGCGGTGTTGGTTCACCCACCAACTGGGCCAGTTGCTCCGTAAGGCTGGCAAGCGTCGGACCTTGCAACAGCGTTGCGATCGGAACGCTGACGGCCAGTTCCATCTCAATCCGGTTTCACCAGTTCGACAGTCATCAGCGAGTCGATGCCAAGTTCGCTCAATGGCTGCTCCGGATGGATGGTGTTAATGGGCGTGCGCAACACGTTTGCCAACTGTTTCTGAAGCAGTTCCATGATGGCCGCGCGCCGCTCCGCTTCGTTGAGAATGCGCAACTGTGCCTGCAACGCCAGTCCCGGTCCAGTCTGCGTCGCATCGATCTCCCCATCCAGTTCTGTCGCTAACTCCGCAAGCAGGGGCAATTTGAAATGTTGCACCAGACGTGACCAATCTGCCTGCATTGCTGCCACTTGGGGATCCGACTCAGCCAGGACTTGCTCCAGCAACTGCAAGCCAAAAGACGGTGAAAATGGCAGCATGCCGAGCGCGGCGAGGTGGTCGCTTTGGCGCCCGTGCGCGGCCATACCTGCCTCAGCCCAGGCACCCCAGTTGATCGCCAGCGCCGGTAACCCTTGACTGTGGCGGTAGTGCGCCAGGCCATCGAGGAAGGCATTGGCCGCCGCATAGTTGGCCTGGCCCGGCGAGCCTAACACGGAAGCCACCGATGAAAACAGCACAAACAAGTCCAAATCCAACTGGCGCGTAAGGCAATGTAGCATCCAGGCCCCCTCGACTTTAGGCGCCAGCACGCGACAGACGCGATCAGTGTTCAGATCCGGCAGCAGACCATCGTCCAGGATGCCGGCGGCATGAAAGACACCGGCGAGGGGCGGTAACTCCGCGGCAACCCGATCAAACACACCCCGCATGTCCGCCGCGACGGCGACATCGGCCTGCACGATGTGCACTGCTGCGCCCCTGATTTCTAGCGACGCGACCTCTTCAAGTGCCCTGTGCGATGGCGCTGACCGGCCCAGCAACACGATGTGGCGCGCACCACGCTCCACAAGCCAGCCGGCAAGGAGTAACCCCAAGCCTCCCAGCCCGCCCGTGATGAGATAGGTCCCGTACTGGCGCACGGTATTGCGTGGTCGTGGTGCAATTTGCACCGGTTCCCCGCCTACTTCGTCCCCGGCGACCAGGACGATTTTGCCAAGGTGCTTTGCCTGCGCCATGGTCCGAAACGCCTGCTCTGCCTGTGTCATTGGAAAGGCGACGTACGGCAGTGGCTGCAGCGCACCTGCCTCCAGTTGTCGTGTCAACTCGCCGAGTAATTCCCGACAGATTGCGGGTTGCTCCGACAATAGGGGAATGAGGTCGATCGCAAAGAAGGCGATGTTCTTCTTGAGCAGCCCCATGTTCAGCAGGCTCTCCCCGTAAATGTCTCCGCCGTGGCAAAGATGACCGCGCCGGCCCGCAACGCCAGATGTACGGCGGCGAGTCCCACGCCACCGGCAGCGGCATGGATGAGTACACGCTCGCCCTGCCGGATGCGCCCCAGCGTGTGGAGCGCATAGTAGGCCGTCAGGTAGGCAATCGGCACCGTCGCCGCCGCTTCGAAACTGAGCGTCGCCGGCTTTGCCACCACAAGGTCCGCCAACGTGAGCACATACGCACCCATGCTGTGAGGAGCAACCGCGAGTACTTCGTCGCCGACTTGAATAGTCGCCACATGACTGCCCACGCGCACGACTGTCCCCGCACATTCCATGCCCAGGACCAGCTCCTTGCCGCGCTGATCCGGCCGCATACCCAACGCCGTGAGCACATCCCAGGAAGTTGAGACCGGCGCTGTGCACGCGAATTTCCACCTGGTCCGGTGCAGGCGGCACGCGTTCCACTGCGATCAGGGTCAGGTCATCGAGGATGCCCGGTTGCGCCATGCCCAGCCGGTATGCCTCACCTGGCCTGGCGGACCGCAGGGCTTGGACAGGCTGCACGGACCCACGCACCAGCCGGGCGACCCAGCGCTGCCCCGCACGGAACGCGATCTGGTTCTCTGGCCCATCGGCCAGCAGTTCCTGACAAAGGAAATCGACTTCGCCCGCTACTGCATTTTCGCTCAGATCGATGATCGAGCATTTCACCCTGGCAAGTTCAAGGGCGACCGAGCGGGCAAATCCCCACAGCGGCGCTTGTGCAAGCGCGACTCCGTCTACATCCACCACCGGCTGGGCGCCGCGCGTCACGAACCAGAGGCGCGGCGCACACACCTCAGCATGTGCGAGCAAAGCCTGCACCAGATGCAGAGCGCCGGTCACTGTGGCCGCCGCCGCACCCGCCCCGGATTCGGGAGATGCAGGCGGCGCAAAGGTAGAAACGCCGTCAAACGAAACGGTTGGTCTGGACGCATCCAGCGTGTCAAGGAAGGTGCTCCACTGCTACACTGTCTTGAAGATTGGGACCGCCCGTCCGGTGCGTCAGGCGCATGAATGACAATGCACGCACGCCCCCTCGGCGCGCAACTGTCGCCCGACCTCTCGCCCAGCACGCCGGCGCCGTCGATAATCAGCCAACGTTCGCTATGGGCGTAGGGTTGGCAGCCACGGTCAATGGTTGTGATTGCCAGCCGGCCCGGTAGAGACAGGACTCGACGGTCGCTGACAGCCAGTTCCGCTGCCCGACCACTCGCTGCAAGGGAAAGCCCCGCCGCGTCCACCAGGATTTGTCCATCCCTGTCCAACAGCACGACGTCGGCAGACAGGCGACCAGGCGTGCCACCTTGTGGCGGATGCAGGACGGCATGGGCGTAGACGGCTTGTTCAGGGGACCGGTAGACCCTGAGCGACTCGAGCGCCACCGGCAAATAGGCGACGGTGCTCGTCTCCGACCGCCTGCCACGCAAGGCAGCCGCAACACTCTGAAAAGCCACATCAAGCAGAACAGGGTGAAGTTGGTAGCCTGACAGTTCGGATCTTACCCGCTCCGGGAGATCCACTTGCGCCAAAACCTCCCCGCCAGAACACCAGATCTGGCCGATGCCCTGAAACGCCGGGCCGTATTCAAGAAGCCCCTGATCCGCACGGAGTTCTTGGGGGAACTCGGTTGAGTGAGATGGTTTCCGCTGTGGCGATAAGCACCCAGGGTGCCGGGCCAGAGGCGCGGAACATCACCACCTTGCTCACCAAACC
>JADJPH010000047.1 GCA_016713335.1 Candidatus Fredericiella danica
GTTGTGCGCCTCATGCAACAGTCGAGGGCTCACCTATGGAAATCCGCCACGGCTATTTCAGCGCAAACCAGAGCCAGCCCCAGCGGAGGCGGATGACCTCACCCGGATTCCAACGCTGACTTCACGGCCACGCTGAGCGGCTCAAATTAGCCGGTGTGACTGTACCGGAAGCTGGCGGGCCCGGCGGCAGGATGGAAATGCTGTTTCTGGTGCCGAAAGGCGCGTGATCAAATCCTGATTTTTCCGTGTGGCTGATGGCTGCGCGGGATTGGCAGGAATGCCGGAAAATGTGACAGGCAGCCGTGGCTAAAGAATCATATCAGGGAAACCCTATCTCGATCGCAGGTCCGATCTCTGGAAGCGCTCTTTACGATCTTCCTCTTCGTCAACTATTCGTTTTCCTGATGCTCTACAGGGCGTAGTCGGGCGCATTTGTTGCATCATGGCGGCGCTCTCCTGGTATCCGCCCGGTCGATTGCGCGAGTGCCAGATTTCCTGGAACTCCGCTATCGGGTCATCCGCCTCGACAATCCAGTTCCTGCCGCAGATTCGTGTGCTCCACCCCGCAGACTTGCGCGTCCAGCGCCCACGTACTGCCGCGCCAGCGAAGCTGTGGCCGAACATTTTCGCCACCCCGCTTGGTTCCCGCACCTCCTGCGCCCCCTCTGTGGTAGGAATCTCGACTCGCTCAAGGGATAGGCCGCCTACTCAACGGCCATCAGCGCCGCCCGCAAACCGTTCATCGGATCCGTGATCACTTGGCTTCCTACCCAACTGGCGATGTCTGTTCCGGCCGGCGTTGCAACAATTCGAAAAGCACGCTGCCGTTGGGCACCCGCATTCGCGTCGATAAATGGACATTCCCCAAATCGACCGCGGCGGGCCCATGATTTCGAACTATCTTGAAACGCAAAGCGATTCACATCGCCGGCAGGTCCATGTCCTGGACCGCTTACGAACACCAACTTACGCCCGCACCATAGAAAGGCTGGGTAGCTGACCGGCAAGGGTTGCCAGTGACCGTTGTCACCCCTCGGTGTTGAGCAGACCGACCGCACCGTACCGGATCCCGTTTTCGGCAGCGTTACGGATGTTATTGATAGCGTTCTCTGTACGTCCGCCAACGCTGTTCCATGACGTGCCGGGGACACGCGTAAAGGGGATGCCCGAATGCGCCGCTCCGCACTCGCTCATCAAATGGATAGTCAGCGGAGTAGCCCCACACCAGTGCGATCGCATCGTGTGGAATCTCCGGCACAAGCTCAGGATGGGTGAGGATGATGTCCGCCCAGAACTGCATGGTATGCCCGCGCCGCTTCACCATGCGGTAGATCTTCAGCAGAAACTCCAGATAGACCCGGCGAGGCGCCAACCTCCGCCACGCGCGCCTGGCTCCGTCCCTGCCAAGGTCAAAGGCTTCGTCACAACCGACGTTGATTTGGCGGCTGCTGAAGTGGGGCAACAGTTCATCATAGAGTGAACTCAGAAACTCCAGGCTGGCAGGATCGGTAGGATTCAGGCTGAAAGGCGTCACCCTCACGTCCCCAGGGCATGTCACAGCCGTCTGGCGCCTCTGCCAGCGCCCGATAGCACTCAAGTGCGAACCATCGCCCATGAGTGAGCGAACTCTGATTCGGCGTCAATTCAATGAACCGCTCACGCAACAGTACCGATCCAGCGCCGGGATCTCCTCCCCACGGTAAGCGGTGAGGCATCGGCCGAGACGGCAGGATGGGAGTCGAAGCGCAAAGGTGTGTTCGGTAGACTGCCTGATTCGCCTTCCAACTCGCCAGGGATCGATCAGGTGTTTGAACGTCAGAAGCGTCGGCACCTTGTTCCGGCTAATGTCCAGCATCACACCGCGCTGGGCATAATCGGCCAATCCGCACCGCAATCTGGGCAGGTTGCCACCCACCTGGCTCAAAATCTGCACCAGCGTCTGGACGCCATAGAACAGACCGGCGGGCGTCGACGATCAGTTCAATATGATCGGCGGCAACCGTCAACGAATAGCCTTGTGCATGCCCCACCACGCCCGGCGTCACGCGGAGCACGGCGCCCACCAGGTCATCGGGGGCGCCATTTCCGGCCGCCATTTCCACGTTACCTCGGCATGGGCACGAAGCGCCCGAGATAGCAGGTTGGCGGTGTGCAGCACGGTCTGTACATCCGGTGCGTCCACGACCAGCAGCCGCTGCTTGGGAAGGACAAAGACGCCATCTTCAAGCGCCAGTTGGCGGAGGCAGAAGCAAGAGCGGAGGGGACATGAACGGCCTCAATCAGACAGAAGGGCGGCGCAAGGCCGCCCGAGGGATATGGACAAGGCAATCAAAAGTTGGTAAGTGCATTCCGGCGTTGGCGCCATCAATGGCGGTCCGGGCGGAGGCGGTGGAGGTGGGATATCGTTCGACGTATTGCCCGAGGGTTGCACCGGATTCGAGGAGCCGCGGTAGGCCCACCAGACCCTGACATAACCATCGCCGGCGCGTTCGTAGTAGTCGACGCGCATCAGATGGTACCCATCGCCAATCCGGTCGAATTTATTCGACGCCTGCTTGTACCCGTCATACCAGGCGTCGATGATCAAAATATTGTCGATATAGGCCCGGACCCCGTCATCAGACTGGGCAAAAAAGTCATAGTCAGCGGGTGTAAAGTAGAAATTACCCTCAAAGCGCCGACCAGTAATCTGCGCCAACACCTGCAACAGGCGAACCGCTGCCCAGTTCTTATCAAGCGGGGGCGCGCCGCGCGACGCGTAGCTGGCGGCGGCAGGCCGCCCGCGCAGATCGGTATTGTTGAAATACTGGGACGCCATTGGTCTTGTGGAATCGCGAGATCGGGCACCGGCGCGGGCGCCGGGGGGCCAGGTGGCGGCGCCGGGACATCATTAAACGGAGCAACGGAAAAGTAGATGACAGCCTGCCCACTATCTTCGAAATACTCGACACGGAAGCGGGGCTGGCCGCCGAGCGTACGCACCTGTGTCATCTCACGTAAACCGCCGGTGCGCCAGTCGTCCATGACCGGTTGATCATCGATAAAGACGCGCGCGCCATCGTCCATGCACAACGTCAACAGATAATTGCCGGCTGCCAGATTCAACGTGCGCTCATACCGCGCCGAGAAGAAATCGGCGGGACATTGGGCGTGGCCCGTATCCCCAGTTGAAGTTGATCTCTGGCACATCCCGCACCGGCACCGGTACGCCCTGAGATCTTTGTTGGCGTAATAGGACGCCTTCCAGCCGGCAAGGTCCGCGGTTGTTGCGGCGCCTGCTGTTCTGGGGCGCCCACGACCGGAGCCACCGACCGAATGGAGCGGCACGCCCGAGGTGTCTCCGACCACATTCAACACTTCTAGGAAACCCCAGCCCTCCGTCCCACCGGGCAGCGCAGCATCCACCAACCGGTGGCGGTGTCGCGGCCCACGACCGGACAGCTCTCGCCGTAAAGCAGCACACCGGAGACGGGATAGGTGGTGCTTGGCCCAGTCCGGATATTGACCTGGTCATAAATGGCAATGGCGACCGGCTGCGTGCTCTGCTGCAGAGGCGCCGCGTTCGCCGCAGAGGTCATCGCAGCCAAACACAAACCGGCGGCGATAGTGACGATCAAGAATCGCACGAGGGTTATCAAGCGGGAGCTTCTCATGCTTCACCCCTTGGATGCCGAAGCGTTTAGGTGAACTGCCGAAGAACAGAAGAGAACTGCGCGACTGTTCATTACCATCATACACAATTTTCGATGAAAACTGCACACCCAGTTCGCCGGCAGCCCAAATCAGGTGATTGACGGTTTGCGCCGATGCTCCTATGATGGAGAGGCAAACGTAAAACAGAAAAGGTGAATAATGAGCATCAACTCCATGACCAACGTCGCCGCTGCTCGCCGTCTTGATGTTGCCCCGCTCAACAAGGTGCCCAAGACGCTCAACGAAATTCGGCGGCTGCCGACGTCGCGCCGGCGACAGGCGCAACAGGCGCCGAGAGTGCCAGCCCGGCCGTAGCAATCAGGGCGACACCACCTATAACGTCCTCTTTGGATATATTCCGATTGAGGTGATCACGCTCTATGTGGCGGTGCTTGCCGCCATCCACCAGGCGGGCAAGGTCACGACGAGTGATTGGCTCGTCTTTTGGCTCTTCCTGGTGGCGACACCGGTGGTGGTCTGGCTGGTTTACAGTGCGAAATTGAAGGGTCTCCAGATCCCGCTCCCATTCAAGCCGAAACAATGGCCGATCTGGGAGATGGTCGCGGCAATGCTAGCCTATGCAGCGTGGGCCTTTGCGCTCCCCAACTCACCGTTCGCGATCTTTCCGTGGTATTCGTCGGCATTGGCGGGGCTTGCCGTGCTGGTGGTGTCGACTGCGCTGGGGCTGCTGGCGCCGCTCTTCCAAAAGCCACAAGGGGATTCGAACAACAACCCACCGAACCCGCCAGACACCGAGCCGGCGCCCCAGGGAGACGCGAAGCCCCAGGAGAAGCTGGGCGAGTAGCCTCTACAACAGTGCGACTGGGCGGTCTGGGTTTTTCTGATTTTCTGCGGGCCCGCGGGAACCGCCGGCGCCGTAGACGCGTTCACCGGTCATGGATTGCAAACGATCGACATACGTGATGACGACCTGCTGGGACCGGGCGGTATGAGATCACCTCGATGACGTCCTGTAGTTGGTTGGGGTCAGTTGTTTGAGTTGGGCAACGAGTGCCGGGTTTGGTTGGCCGAAGCGGCGTTGCAGGGCATCAATGGTTGTCGAAAACATGGCATTTTCAAAGCCGATGCCAATGCCCTTTTCGACACCGATGCCAATCCCCTTTCAACGCCGATGTCAACGCCTTCCTGGAGGATCTCGTTGTACCAGGGGCTTCGCGTAAGATCGCCATATCCACCTCATGATAGAACGCACTGTTTCGATCGGCAGGACGTTGCCTGCGATGAAGGCCATGAACTCCTCAAAATCAGCCAGTTCCGGATCACTCCGCAAAGCGTATAATGCCTGCTTGACAATGTCAATGTTGTCACCGCCACGCATGATGGGGATAAAGGGGAGCAGGGCGGGCAGGTTGCCGGCGAGGACGGCGGCAGCGTCGAGTTCCCAGAGGTTGATGACGCGATACTGCTGCACGGCTTCAAACCCCATGAATGCGCTTCGATATTCACTGGGCGACGGGGTCGCGGCTTCCATGATGTTGATGACGACGGGATAGACAGGGAGCCGGTGGCGCTCTTCGACCAGACCGGCATAGGATCGCATGCGGCGTGGCATCTCGGCGTCAACCCGGAACTGGATCTCATTGGCGATGAGATAGTCGCCATAGCGCAGTGAACGCACCTTGATGACGACGTCGGTGGCGCGGCCGATGAACTGGAGTTCGTTTGCCAGCAAGTCGCCGGCTACACCGGTGGCGTCGCCGGTAAGCCAGCAAGCCCAGGGCGTAGGAGCGATGCCGATGAGACGTTTGCTGCTGATGTCGGCTTTCTTTGTCATGATCGTGCACCGCGTCTCGCGCTGAAACTCCAATTCTGCAGTCGGCGCAGGCCGACTTAAGCCGCTAGCCGAGGTTTCAACCTACGGAGCCAAAGCCAAAGCCTCCCCACCCCCACCCCCGCCAATTCTGCAGTCGGCGGAGGCCGACTTGAGCTGCTAGCCGAGGTTTCAACCTACGGAGCCAAAGCCAAAGCCTCCCCACCCCAACCCCAGTCGGCGTAGGCCGACTTAAGCCCTAGCCGAGGTTTCAACCTACGGAGCCCCAGCCAAAGCCAAAGCCCTCCGTGCAATCCGTGTCATCAGGTCAATCCGTGCTTCAGACAGCGAATGCCCTTGCCGCAGACGGCTAACCATTACCACGTGCGTGGCTCTGATTGGCATCCAACCACTTACTCACGTGCGTGGCTCTGATTGGCATCCAACCACTTACTCACGTGCGTGGCTCTGATTGGCATGCGTGGCTCTGGTTTTCACGTGCGTGGCTCTAATTGGCAATCTCCCGCCCCAGCCACTCATTAAACGGTTTCATCACACCGCAGGCCACAAGCACCTGCCTTGCGAATTCCGGTGCGGTGACTTCTTGATCCGAAAAGCGATGGATCACCGTGACCTGCTTTAGTTGGAGTAATTCAATCTCCGGATGCGTCTTTTCATACCCTTTTGGTGCGGTCTTGAGCCGTTCACCCTCGGTGCGCCAAAGACCTCGACGAACTCCCCGGCTTGCGTCAACTCCTTGAACTCAGTGGCATCCTCATCGATCACCTGCCGGAAGCGCTCCAGTTGCTCCGGCGTCGGGCTATAGAGACCGCCCGCCACCATCGTGTTCCCATGAGGCTCAAGCCCGATGTAATAGCCGTACGCCTTGCCGGCCCACCCGCCGGGAGCGACCAACGCGCCAAAATTTGTCTTGTACGGCGACTTATCCTTTGAGAAGCGGACGTCACGGTTGATCCGCGCCATGCACGCCTTGGCGGTCAACCCTTCCAGTTCCTCCGTCACGCTCAACGCCAGGATGATTCCTTCAATAAACTGCAGAAAGTTGCCGCGTGCCGTCTCATAGGCGCTGCGGTTCTGGTCGAACCAGGCCTTGTTGTTGTTCTGGCTGAGGTCATCCAAAAACGCAGGGACTGCCCCAAGTCTGGACTTGCAGACATTTTACAATTCCTCCAGATAGTCAATGGGCAATGCGTGCACCACCCGCCCCGCCTGCCCCACCATGGTCTCCGCCGGTCAATGCATTGAGGATCGCCTCTTCGACCGCCTCGACCGTCGCCCGGAAGAGCCAATCCAGTTGGTGATTGGGTAGCATCTGCACATCAACCGGCGCAATAGCATCGACTGGGACGTGGTTGCCGGTGGCAAAGCAGAGGAAGATGTCGCCGCTGCCATTGTGCCCAAGACCGCCCACCCGGCCCAACCCAACCGTGGCGCGCTGGGCAAGCCGCCGGCATTGCTGCGGCAGCAGCGGGGCATCGGTCGCAATAATCATGATGATCGAACTGCCCGCAGGCGGCCGGCGCCAGGGGATGGGTGCCACTTCCTCCGGGATCATCTGGCCGATTGGCACGCCGTTGATTCGCAAGTCGCGACGGCTGCCATAGTTGGCCTGCACCAACACCCCGGTCGTATAGGTGCTCCCCTCGATCTCGGCAAGCCGCGAGGCGGTGCCAATCCCACCCTTGAACCCGTGACAGATCATCCCCGTGCCACCGCCAACGTTGCCTTCCGCCACCGCACCACCGGCCGCACTATCCAGTGCCGCATGAACGTGTTCGGCCGTAAGATGGAAGCCGTTGATGTCATTGAGCCAGCCATCATAGGTCTCGGCAACAATCGGCAGCAGCCATTCCGACTCGGGATGGCGTGCGATCTCATATGCCACCAGCGCATCGCGCACGATGCCCACCTGGTGCGTGTTGGTGATGGCAATCGGTGAGCCGATCAGCCCCGACTCTTCTAGCCAGTGAACGCCGGTCATCTCGCCGTTGCCGTTAAAAGAGTGATAGGCCGCAAAGCACTGGTCACGAAAGACGTCACCCCGGCGCGGTGAGATCACCGTTACACCGGTGCGCGCTACGCGCGGTTCGTCATAGATGAGGGTCGTATGGCCGACGAGTACATCAGCAACGTCGGTAATGGCGTTGTAACGCCCGGTCGGCATCTCACCGATGATGATGCCAAGGTCACGTAAACGGGGGCGTGGCATGGGTTGATTCCTTGTAGATGAACCTAGATTGCGCCGGGTGTTGATAGTCGGACATTATACAGCAACACGGTTAGGAAGGAAGAGCTGTGTTAGAATAGTGTGTGTAGGGTAAGCTACGGGTATCACAGATTAGCTAAACATGCTGCGGAACGAGGGAAAGAACGCCTATGGGTCTGCATGAAATTCTGAGTGACATCCATGCGCTCGAACAGGAATTGTTGGTGTTTGAACGCCAATACGGAATTCGTTCTGAGACGCTCTATGCTGCCTATATTAGCGGTGAAGAGCCGGAGAACGACGAATGGATGCTCGACTTTGGTGAGTGGGCAAGCGTCTATAAAACCTGGCTTGCGCGGCAGTCAGACTACCGCAACGAAATCCAGCGCCGCCAGGAGCGACAAAACAGCCTCAAGGGCCTCGTGCAAGTAGCTGCTGCATGACCAATCCGCTGCGCACAGACTCCGACTATGAGTTCTACCTCTATTCGCTTGTCGATTTGTTTCCGTCCGTCCAGCGCTCCACCGTCTCTTTTGTACGGCTTGGCACTTCGCTCGCGCGCGTTGCCGGCGAACTACACTTTGGGTGTGGCATCCGAATGATCGTCCGTGAACGAATCGTCTACGATCGATTACCTGCTACCATAGACTGGTATGGCTACGAGATCTGGCGTGACACGCAGAAGTTGTATTGGTACGATTCCCAGCCCCACCCGAATGAACCAGCCTTGCAAACGACGCATCCGCATCACAAACACGTGCCGCCGGATATCAAACACAACCGCGTGCCGGCGCCGGGCATGAGTTTCCAGGAGCCAAATCTACCAAAGTTGATCGCGGAAATTGAAACACTGATTCAATCCTTGACCGAGCCCACAGACGGTGAATAGACATCTTCGTCATTCGTCATTCGCAATTTTCTCCAGTGCTTCCGCCCGGTGCAATAGCAGGCTGGCAGCGCGGCCGTTGCGTTGCACAATCCCCTCGACCAGCAACAACACATGCCCTCGGATCACCGTGCGCAGTTCCTGATAGACCTCAGGTTTCACCACCACGTCCAATAGCCCGCTCTCATCCTCCAGCGACATAAACAAAATGCCGCGTGCCGTCGCAGGTCGCTGGCGCACCACGACAAAACCGGCGCCACGCCCGCTGCCCTGCCTCCAGTTGTTTGATCTCCCCGTTGCTCCGCACGCCACGCGCCCGCAGCCCCGCCCGATAGTGCTTCATCAGTTGCTGCGCCGGCGACAACCCCATCAGTTCGTATTCCCAAAGCGTCTGCTCCAAGGCCGGCAGCACCGGCAACGCCACCGGAATGGCGGCCGGTGGAATCTCCAGTTCATCCGGCCGGAAATCCAGCTCACCCAGCCGCCAGAGCAGTTCGCCGGGCCCCAAAGCCATCGCAGGCGCCGGCGCGGATCAGGCTGGTGACCGTATCGCGCGGCAGCCGGGTGCGGCGGCAAGGTCCTCCAGATCGGCAAAAGATCCCGCTTCACGCGCCGCGGCAAGCCGCGCCCAGGCGTGCTCACCGCAATCCGCAATCGTCCGAAACCCCGTCCGCAACGCCCAGTGGCGGTTGTCGACGCGCACCAACGCATACCGCCAGTCGCTGTGGTTGATGTCAGGCGGCAGCGTCTCCACCCCATGCCGCCGTGCGTCGCCCAGGATCACCTCCGCCGGGTAAAACCCCATCGGCTGCTGGTTTAACAGCGCACAGTAAAAGGCCGGCGCATGATAGCGCTTGAGCCAGAGCGTCTGGTAGGCGATCAGGGCAAAACTGGCCGCATGCGACTTACAAAAACCATACCCGGCAAACCCTGCCAATTGGGTGAAGATCGCCGTAGCCGTAGCCGGCGCGATCCCCCGTTCCTCCGCACCTCGCACAAAACGGGCGCGCAGCCCTTCCATCGCTTCCTGCGAGCGTGCGCGCGAGAGCGCCCGCCGCAACAGATCCGCCTCGCCGGGCGTAAACCCAGCCGCGGCCACCGCCACGCGGATCGCCTGCTCCTGAAAGAGCAGCACGCCCAGCGTCTCCGCCAACACCGCCTCCAGGCTGGGATGCAAATAACGCACCGGCTCCAGCCCGGCGCGGCGGCGGAGATAGGGATGCACCGCCCCACCCTGGGATCGGTCCCGGCCGTACGATGGCCACCTCGATCACGATATCCTCAAAACGCGCCGGTTTGAGCCGCGGTAACATCTGCTGCTGCGCGGCTCTCCACCTGAAAGGTCCCGATCGTCCGCCCGCTGCAACATGCGATAGATCTCCCGGATCGTCCAACGCCAGACGGTCCACAGGCGTCTCATCCTGGGCAAGTGCAGCGCTTGCGGAGTTCCCCTTCATCTGCGCTACATACCCTAACGCCTCACTGACCATGCCCAGCGTGCGCAGCGCCAGCAGATCGATCTTGATCAATCCGGCATCCTCCACACTGTCCTTGTCCCACTGGCAGACAAAGCGCCCCGGCATCGTCGCCGGTTCCAGGGGTACGACTTCGTCCAGGGGCGGTCCGGTGATGAGCTTGATAGGTGACGACGTTGCAGACCATAGCCGTATGCGCCCGGCCATACTTGCCGTAGACGTATTGGATCACCTCCTCACGCCGGTCCGCCGCAAAATCGATGTCGATGTCGGGCATGGTGAACTTGTCGCTGCTCAGGAAACGCTCGAACAGGAGGTTGTGCGCCAGCGGATCCACGCTGGTGATACCCAGCAGATAGGCGACGATCGAGTTGGCAGCCGACCCGCGGCCCTGGCAGCGAATGCCTTGCGCACGCGCAAACCGCACAATGTCCCAGACAATGAGAAAGTATCCCGCCAACCCCGCCTGCTCGATCACTTCCAACTCGTGGGCGAGTTGCTTGAGCACCACCGGCTGCAACGCGGGATAGCATTCCGGCAGCCGGCGATGGCACAACTCATAGAGAAAACGAAGGGGTCTCTTGCGTTGGCAATTCAAAGACCGGCAGCCGGCGGTTGGAAAAATCCAGCGAGACCTGGCAGCGGGCTGCCAGCGCGACGGCATTAACCAACGCATCGGGTCGTTGCGCAAAGCGCTGCGCCATCGCCGCCGGCGCCGGCAGGGCATAAGTGTCGTTCAATGGCAGGTGACCGCCGCGGCGCGTCGACCAGGCTCAGGTTGTGCCGGACGGCAGACAACACATCGCGCAGTTGACTATGTGCAACCGTGGCGTAATGGACGTTGTGGGTGGCAACCACCGGCAGCCCCGTCTCCCGCGCCAGCCCCAATAGCCCCCGCAACAACCGGTCGTCATCCGGTAGGTTGTGATGCTGCAATTCGATCAAGAGCCGGTCACCGCCAAAGATCTCCTGCAGTTGGCCCAGCGCTTGCCGTGCGGCGACGATATCGCCACGCAGCAGCGGCGCCGCCACCACCCCCCGCCGGCAGCCGGTCAGGACGATCAAACCGGCTTCATGCTCAGCCAGCCGTTCCCAACGCAAGGCAGGGTCAGTCTTACCAGGCCAGTGCACAGCCAACGCCGCACTGTTTGCCGGTGCAGCAGCGTCCGGTGCGTCCGGCTGCCACTGCGCCAGCAGAGTGTCAAGGCGTGACACCGTGATCAACTTGCAGAGGTTGGCGTACCCAGGCTGATTTTCCGCCAGCAGCGTCAAATGCCGGCCATCTGCGAGCGGCACTTCCGCCCCGCAGATCGCGTGCAGCCCGGCGCGCCGGGCGGCCAGCCAAAACCGCACGGCCCCGGCGAGGCTGTCATGGTCGGTGAGCGCCAATGCCGTCAGCCCCAGTTCCACAGCACGCGCCACCAGGGCTTCAGGCGACGAGACGCCGTCGAGCAGCGAAAAGTAGCTATGGCAGTGCAGTTCGGCGTAGGCGGCTTCAACGGATGTGCCATCTGTCATAAAGAAACGGGACCAAATGCTACAAAATGGCTTCGTCGCTCCGAGAGGGGGATGCTGTTCTTCCGGCGTGCTTACCTGAAAAAGCAGGAGCCATATCGTTCCGCCAGTTGGCGGCCGGCAGCATCCAAAGCCAGCAACTGTTGCGGCGGATCGACAAAGAGGGTGAGTTGCGGCGCCGAAAGTTCGCCGGTCTCCAGCACAGTCCAGGCGATCTGTTCGAGCGAAGCCGGCCAACGCACGGCGGAAAGTTGCTGCACCAATGCGGCGCGCACCCGGCTCAACTGGCTGGCCGGTTCGGCAAAGGTCACCGTACAGACACGCTCGCCGGCATAACCAAAACCAAGCACCAACCGCAGCCGGCGCAGCCCTTCCAGGTTGGCTACCATCCCCCCAACCCCGGCTGCAATGCCGCAAGGAGTGCTTCCACCACAGGCTGCAGGCGCGCTTCCGGCGGGTCAAAAGCCAACACCATAGCGGCGGGCGCATGGGCAACACAGGCCCGCACCGGGCGATCGTCGCGGCCCTGCGCCCACCGCTGCGCCACTTTGCCCATGGCGCCAAAGCGCTGCCAGACCGCCGCCACGGGCAATGTTGCAAACTGCCCCAACGTACGCACGCCCAGCCAATGTAACTGCTGCAAGTGTTGGCGCGGCAGTGGGAGCAACGAAATCGGCTGCGGGCGCAAGAATCGCACCTCGTCCGCCTGATCGACCAACCGCATCCGGCCCGGTGGAACCTGTAATGCGGCGACACGTGCCGTGAACTTGCCTGAATCCCAACCGATGGCGGGCTGTAGTGACACCCCAATACGCCGCACCAGCCGTCCCATCTCGGCTGCGAGCGGCTGCACTGCCGCACGGTTTTTAGCGACGGTGTGGAGATCAAGATAGGCCATTCCCCATGCCTGCGGCTCCACCGGCAACTGCCAGGTCGCCGCCTGGGCCAGAAAGGCGTCCTGTATCTCCTGCGCCGCGGCCACGTCGATGGGACGTAGGATCACTGCGGGACAGGCGAACTGCGCTTCCTGTGGGCGCATCTGCACCTGCACCCCTGTGCAGCCGGCGGCGCCACGGCCCACACCCGTTCATCCGGCCCCACCAGCGCCAGCGGCTGCCCCGCCAAAGCAGGCTCCTGCCGGTGGGCAAGGGTGATCAGGAAGTGAGGGAGGTGAAGACAGAGGACACTCACCAGGTCTCTCTTGCGCGGACTGTCCCATTAAACACAATCTCAACCTCTGCGCTCCGGAGCGCATGCACCCACCGGCTTTTGAGCAGCCGGGCCTGGGCATGGTAGCCGGTCATTTCATTGTCACGGCGCAACCAGCGTTCGCGCTGCAGCTCGATATGCAGGGCTGCGCGCCACCGCACGGTCCGGCTGCCGTCCAGGTTGAACCAGCGCTGCCAGGGCGGTTTTGGATCATCGAGAAAGACCAGTGCACACCCGGTGCTGCGCGCCAGTTGCACCAACTTGCCCAGCATCTCATTCAAACGACTCAGGGCCGTACGATCTGCGACGAGTTGCGGCAGCCCATCGAGCACCACCGCCCGCGGCCGTTGCACCTGCAGCAAGTCGCCCAGCACCGCAATAGCCTGTTCAGGGCGTTCCGGCCGCCACCAGCAGATAGTGCAGATCGACGCCGCAGCGCGCCAGGTAATCAGGATCCGCAGTGCGGCTCAGGTCGATCAACGCTACGGTGTAGGCGATTTGGCCATAGACGGTGCGCTGGGCGTTGGCCAACAGTTTGTAGGCGACCGTCACCTTGCCCGAAGTCGTGCGCCCACTAAGGAGCGTCACCGCCCCTGCCGGGATGCCAAAGCAGCCGGTCATCGCATCCAGGGCAGGAAAGCCGGTGGAAATATGCGGAATTTCCTGAATTGGGTTGAACAGATCACCGTAATGCAAAGCTTGCGGCCCATAGCGCTGCTGAACGGCGGCCACGGCGTTGTCAAGACGACGACGTTTACGATCGGTCATAGATGCTTTTGCGCTTGCGTCCAAGTCGGCGGCAGGTTGAGGCAACGATGGAGACAACAACTAGCTTTGATTGTATAGAACAAATGTTCTAATGTCAATCCTACAAAAAACTGTGGTTGCTTTAACGGCACAATCTCCGGCTGTTGAGATAGAAGCCTGAACACAAACCAAATGTAAGCTGAATGTAAGTGTACACTTACTGTACAAATAATAGTTGCGTCATTTGTCGTCGCAGGCTTTGCGCCGGAAAGCGTACGATCAAACAAGATCTTTTCGCCGCCAACAGACATTGCGGCGTGCTTGGCTGAAGTCCAGACTCACTGAGACCTGGCATGCAGCACAATTGCATGGCCTACAATATCTACACGCATGTACAGGTGGCCAAATGAAGCACTCAGATGGCGAGAAACCTGGCTAATAGCGTCCCACCGGGTGCGGACGTTGTTCATTCCTTTATGGCTTTTGCTGGCTGATCGGTGGATCTCGCCCCCGCACCTGCGCACGCACAAGGAGGCTTCACCTTTCCCTCAGCGAATCTTTCATGCAATCATCCGCCACCAACTGGGTGCTGGTGGCAGCGCCATCCTCACCAGCAACGGCGCCGATCCCGCCGGCAACGGCTGGCTGCGCCTCACCAGCAACGCCACCTACCTGGCCGGCTACGCCTACTACAATCAACCCGTTCCCACCGGCCGCGGCCTGGTGATCACCTTCGACTATGGGTCATGGGGTGGCACCGGCGCCGATGGGCTCAGTTTCTTCCTATTTGACGGCGCCACTCCCACGTTCAATGTGGGTGCAAACGGTGGTTCGTTGCGCGCAGAAAACGGGTATCAACGGGCTTAGTGGCGGCTACCTGGGATTGGGGCTGGATGAGTTCGGCAACTACTCTAATCCAAACGAAGGTCGCATTGGCGGGCCGGGCGCAATTCCGCAGGCGGTGGTGGTGCGGGTCCCGGTACTGGAACGACTAATTACCACTATCTGGTAGGGACAACCAGGTTGACCCTAAGCCCCTATTCTTTACCCAGGATCGATTGCCCCAAAACTACACTGGGTTTACAAACATCGGGGTTACAAACGGCGTCTGCGGCAGCAGCGGCGTGACGCGCCCGCGGCGGCTACTTACTATCGGCAGGTGCAGATCACCCTTACGCCGGTAGGCTCGGCCTATCAGGTCACGATTGCCACGAAATTCGGCCCGTCGGACACCTTCCGCACATTGCTTGGCCCCTACACCATGCCCACGGCGGCGCCCGGCACACTCAAAATGGGTTTTGCAGCTTCCACCGGCGGCAATAATTACCACGAAATCCGCAACCTGGTCGCCAACCAACAAGTGCCAGACTTGACGGCGACCAAGGCGGTGCAGAACGCCACCACCGGCGGCGGCAGCGTTGCACCAGGTGACGAACTGCTCTTATACCGTGGTGCTCGAACAACACCAGCACCGTGATCGGCGGCGTTCACTTCACGGACACGCTCCCGGCCAACACGACCTATGTGGCCAACAGCGCCATCAGCCCAGCGGCAGCACCCTGAATACCACCAGCCCAACGCTGGACGTGACGGGGATCACGGTTCCGGCCAACGGCCAGGCAACGGTAACCTTCAAGGGCAGGTGGACAATCCCATCCCCGCTGGGATCACGCAAATCAGCAACCAGGGCGGCTATACCTACGGCGCAACACCGCCCCCACCGACGGCGACGCAGTAACCAGCGGTTACCAGGCGACGGTGATCGGGGTGACGGCTGGCCCCAACTTTGACACGTCCACCAAAACGGTCACCTACGAGGATTGGACCTCAGCGGCGCGGTATCGCCTGGTGACCGTCTCACCTATCACGTGGTTTTGCCCAACACCGGCAACCAAAACTCGCCAACGACATCGTTTGTCGATGTGCTGCCCACCAACACAACCTATGTGGCGGCAAGCGCAACGCCTTCGGGCGGGACAGTCAGCTACAACAGCACGACGAAGAGCCTGACCTGGGCGGTTAGCGTCAACGCCGGCAGCCAGGCCACCCTTGACTTCAAAGTCACGGTCAACAGCGGCGTGCAGATTCGTGACGTCATTTCCAACCAGGGGACAGCCACTTCTGGCACCACCAGTGTGCTCACGGACGCCGACCTGGCGACCCCGGGCAAGCAGCGCCAACCCAACTCCTGGTGGGCGGCAGCGACACCTGGCCGCAATGAAAACCGCGGCCGTGGTTGGAGGCGGGGTCTTGCAGCCAGGCGGTCAGGTGCGCTGCACCATCGTGCTGTCCAACACTGGCAGCTACGCGATCACCGGGGCCACCTTTGTCGATACGCTGCCGGCCAACACAACGTATGTCTCCTCCGGCGCCAGTTCGGGTACGGCTACCTATTCGGCGCCGGCGTTGAGCGTCGCCGGGATCAACCTGACCAGTGGCGCCACGGCGACCATCCAGTTGACCGTAGCGCTTAACAGCCCGTTGGTCGGCGTCACGCAGATCAGCAACCAGGGCGTAGCCGGTTGGGACGCGAACCAGAGCGGGCGAACAACACCACGCTTCGCGACAGACGGCGATCCCACTACTGCGGGGCAGCAACCCACCATCACCGCGATCGCGCATACAGACCTGGCCGTCACCAAGACGGTGGCTGACAACAATCCGGCTGAGACCGGCGCCGTTGCCTACACGGTGGGTTGTCACCAATCGCAGTCGAACGCCGCGACGAGCGTCACGGTGGCCGATGCGCTACCCGTCGGCTTGACGCTTGCAACGTCCAGTGCCACGCAGGGTGCCTATGTAAATCCGACCTGGTCGGTGGGGACTGGCCGGGGCGCCAGCGCCACTTGACGATCAGCGCCACCGCCAACCTGGGGCAGGGCGGCACTACAATCACCAACACGCACGCGTGCCGACGGCGGCCTACGACCTTCAGCCGGCCGACAACACGGCCAGCATTGGCCTCGTGGTCAAAACGACGTCGCTTCAAGGCACGGTGACTGACGTCGAGACGGGTGCGCCGTTGGTGGGCGTGACGATTCGAGACCACCGACAGCCTGGGCAACCACTGCACGGCGACCACGGGGCAGATGGCGTTTATGCGGTGACCAGTGGTCAGAACGGCCAGCCCGCTGGCGCCGGGCGTGGCAACGGTGGCGGCAACGGGCGGCGCGCCCACCGGCTATCTAGTTGCGGTCAACCACCCCGACGATTACGGCTGGCGGTCGTCAATACTGGAAACTTGACCCTGGTGCTCCCCAGCCTGAGCGGCGTGTGACCGACCTGGGCAGTGGCGTGCCGCCGGTGGGCGCCACGGCATCTGACTGAGAGGAGGGGTAAGTTGCACCGCGACCCAGGGCCGGCGGCGCCTATCGCTTTGTCTGGCGCCGGTTCGCCTGTCTGTGACCCTGACGACGGGCAGCGCCACCGTGACGGCGGTGTGACAGGTTACCAGACGCAACGGCGACACCCGTGATCTGTGGAGACAGGACCCACAACACAGAACCTGACGCTGGGGACAGCCGATTTAGTGATCGCGAAGAGCGACGGCAAAACCGAAGCACAGCCGGGAGAAACCCCTGATTACGTTTTGACCGTGGTGAACCAGGGCAGCATCCTCGCAACCGGCATCACTGTCACGGATACGTTCTCAAGCTACCTGACCTATGTCGATGAGCGATGAAACGGTTACGCCGTCGCATCCTACAGCAGCGGTCTATGTCTGGGCGCTCGGTGATCTGGCGGCCGGTGCTTCGCTGTCGTTCACGCTACGAGCGCAGGTCGCAGCGGCGCTGCCCGATGGTGTGACCGCCTTGGCTAATTATGCCAACTTATGGGCGACCAGCCCGGATCGGGATCGCACCAACAATGAAGTCTCAGATGTCGATACCGTAACGACGCATCCCGACCTCACCCTGGCCAAGACCTTTGCGACCACCCTGCCGGCCGGCACCGGTTCGACCGTCACCTACCTGAACCGAGCGGGCGCAATATCGGGCACGCCACGGCCACCGCGGTCATCATCTCCGACACCCTTGATTTACGGGCGCAGTATATTAGCGGGACTGCCAGGCTCGCGTTCAACGGGGGGGCGCCGGCAGCGGTCACGCCAGTCACTGTCACGAACCAGCTAACGGTTGCCCTTCCTTCCCTGGCGCCGGGTGATACCTACCTTCACCTACGATACCAAGTCGGTGCGATCGGAGATGCGACCCCTTGCAGAACACGGCGGTGATCAGTGAATCCCAGACCGGATATCAATTTCGCCAACAACTCGGCGAGCGTCTTCTGCCGACTACACGCAACATTGACGTCTACGTGATCAAATCGGCGGTCGCCGCCGCCGATCCGGCCGTACCCGGCACGCAGATCCAGTACACGCTGGTCTATGGAAACAATGGCGCCGACCCGGCGACAGATGTCGTGCTCACGGATACTTTGCCCATGAACACGAGCCTGGTGGCTGGCAGCATCAGAGGCGGCTGCCGGCAGGCGTCGAAACAATTGCCAACACGGCAACGATCACGATTGCGACGTCGCTCACCGATGCGCTGCCAGACAATAACACCTTCAGCGCCAACACACCGGTGACGGCCGCACCCGATCTGACGATCGCCAAGACCGATGGCCGGACCCAGGTGCTGACAGGCGATCGGCTGACCTATACGATTGCCTACTCAAACACGGGGAATCAGGCAGCTACGGGCGTGCAGATCACCGATACATTGCTCGCGGGGATCGACTATCTGGGATCGACGCCGGCCGGCGAATACGCCGGCGGGTTGTGACGTGGAACCTCGGTGCACTGCCGGTGAACGAAGTGCACACCCTGACGGTCACAGCCCAGGTCAAAGCCAGCGCGCTGCCCGGATCGGTGGTGGCCAACCGGGTCACAATCGGGGATGCTGGTGCCAATGGAACCGACATCAATCCGGCGGGAAATACCTTCACCGACAGCGATCTGGTGATTGCCCCCCATATTGGGCGTATCAGAGAAGCGTGCAGCCAGCCCGGGCTACATCGGCCAACCGATCACCTACATCATCGAGGGATACAACTCGCAGACCGCAACCGCCTATGACGTGATCGTCACAGACACCTTGCCGGCAGGCACAACCCTTGTGCCGGGTAGCATCACGGGAGGCGGCACTGAGAAGGACGGTGTCATCACCTGGCATCTGGGCGACAAGGCGCCGGGCATCACCGGGGCGCTGAGTTTCTCCGTCATCCCAGGTGTGAGTGCCGGCGGCGCCACCCAGACGGTGCCCACGCTCTCCACCGAGACCGTCACCGGAACCTTAACGGTAACCAGCAGCACGTCCGCGCCGCCCCTGGGTAGCCGGCCATGGTGCGATTTCGAAAGTTGCAAACGGCCTGCCGCCCACGGGCTGGAACGACAATCCACGGCTGACAGTATTTAACGACAGTAGCTGGACGCAGCCGCTTGCCTCCGCACCGCCGAATACGCTACTGGGTTCAACCCGCCGACCTGGCGGCCGACTGGTAGCGATGCATACCGTCTCCGAGACGCCGTTGGCAACCTACCTTCTTCCCGCCAGGCGTTCTCCTGTATGCCACTCAACGCAACGGGCCTGAACGCCAGCGTGGAAGCCGCGGGCGATGACGTCACCGACATCCACCTGAATGCGTCTACCTGGCGGAGATTGGCGCAGGCGCAGCAGACACGTTTGCCGGCGCCAGCGGCATCCAGTCGGCATCAACCCTTTGAGCGTGCAACCGCTCAACACCGTCACGGTGGCCATGCCGCCCTGGATGGCTATGACCACAGCGGTCTGCTCTTCAACCTGGGTGCGACCTGCACGGGCTTACGTCCCTTCGTCTCGGCGCCATCAACCGTCGTTGCAGGCCAAACCGTGATCGTTTGCAGTCGACGACGTAATCAGGGGACGCACACCCCTCTCACTCGACCATGGTGACGGCAGTCCTGTGCGCCCTACCAGCTGGCCACCACCTTCACACATCCGGACAACACGCCTGGCATCTACATCGGCCACGCTGAGCCGCCCGCGCCCAATATGGCTGCACGGGCAGCGACCAACTGGTCATCCATGTGCTGCTCGCGGATGCCAACCTGCTGGCCAACCCGG
>JADJPH010000048.1 GCA_016713335.1 Candidatus Fredericiella danica
GAATGACTATGCACTTGACATAAACTCTGCCTGGCAAGTTGTGGCCTATGTGGGCGGCCAACTCGACCACGCCGGCGCGATCTCGTCGGACCGCAGCGTGCTTGTTGAGTTATTTGACGATGCGTTGGGCGATCCCCGACTTGTGATCCAGGCGCCTTTTGGCGGCAAGGTCAACGGGCTGTGGGCATTGGCGCTGGCGGGTGCATTGCGCGAGCGCACGGGGGTTGACGTCGAGGTGGAGAGCAACGACGACGGGATCCTCTTCCGCTTTCCGGAAGCGGAGGTTGACATCCCTATCGACCTCATCACGGAAGTCGGTCGGTTGAAGCACGCGAGCGTATCCTGAACGAACTGCCTGATTCCGCTGTCTTTGGCGCGCAGTTCCGGCAGAACGCCGCACGCGTGCTGCTGCCTGGGCAACGTGGCAAACGTACTCCTTCTGGCTGCAACGGTTGCGCGCCAGGATCTGCTGCAGATCGTGCGGCGGCTTGAAGATTTTCCGATCGTGGCGGAAACCTATCGTGACTGTCTGGAAGAAGTGATGGACTGGCCGAATCTGGAGCGCGCCTTGACACGCATCCAGCAGGGGAAATCCAGGTCACGGTGGTGGAGTCGCTGGCGCCGTCGCCGGTGGCGCAGAGCCTGCTGTATGACTTCATCAGCTTCTATATGTATGAGTGGGATGCGCCGAAGGCCGAGCGGCAGTTGCAGACGCTGAACGCCAGCCGTGACCTGCTCCAGGAACTGCTGCAGGACGTCGACCTGTCCGATCTGCTGCGACCGGAGGCGGTAGATGAAGTGCGCGGCCGGCTGAAGCACCCCGCGCCTGGCGCCGCCGCCCGGTCAATGGAGGAACTCGCCCTGCTATTTCAGAATCTGGGCGACCTCTCAACCGTTGAGATTGCCGAACGCTGCCTGGTGGATCCCTCAGGCTGGATCGGCCAACTGGCAGGCGCACAGCGGATTGTCGGGGTGACGCTGCCCACGGCGTATGGCCCGGCGCCGCGTTGGATTGCCGGTGAGTACGCCGCAGAGTATGGTGCCGCCTTTGGACTTGCCACGGCGGCGACGCCGGCGATTTCAGTGGAGGAAGCCCGGCGCCGGATCCTGCTGCGTTTCCTGGGGCAGGCTGGGCCGGTCACGCGGGAGGCGGTGCTGGCGCGTTATGCCTTCCCGGTAGAGTGGCTGCAGGCGGAGCTTGATGGGCTGGTTGCGGGAAGAGATCTGGCGCATGGGAGGTTCACCTGGTGAACTGGGTGCCACCAGTGAAGCGGCGTCCGAGTATGTCGACCGGCACACGCTGGAGCAGATGCACCGGCGCACGCTGACCATTTTGCGGCATGAGGTGCGGCCGGTTCCATTCAGCGCCTTTGCCGACTTTACTGCCATTGGCAACATCTGCACTCGGCCACGCATCTGCATGGCGAAGGGCTTTGCGCCAGGTGCTTCAGCAGTTGAGAGCGGCGCCGGTCGTGGGGCGTATCTGGGGGCGCGACGTCTTTCCGCTGCGGATGGCGCGGTACGATGGGCACGAATTGGCCGCTCTGGCACAGAGCGGTGAAGTGGTGTGGGTGGGGGCCGGGGGCGTTGATCCGCGGCGGGCGCGGATTCGTTTCCTATTCCGTGGGGAAGGGAGCAACTTCCTCGAAGTGGCGCCAAAGGACTTGTCTGTTTACAGCGACGATGCGCAGCGGGTTTACGCGTTTTTGCAGAACGAAGGGGCGTTGTTCCAGAGCGAGTTGCAGCAGGGCGCCGGGCTGGCGGAGAGCGCGTTGGAGGCAGCGCTGCTCGAATTGGTGATGGCCGGGTTGGTGACCAATGACAGTCTGGCGGTGTTGCAGCGCATGGTGCAGCAGGCAGGCCCGCGCTCGCAACCTCAGGCCCAGCGCAGCAGCCTGGAAGATGAACTGGCCGCGGCTTGGGTCCAGGCAGGCGCGGCTGGGCGGCGTGCGCAGGCCGAGCCAGAGTGAGGTGCGGGCGGCCAAACGTCGCGTGCGGGAGCGGATGGAAGTTGAGCCGGCGCGCAACGTCCCTGCCGCGCAGATTGGCCGCTGGACCCTGGTGCATCGTTTTGGTGTCATGGGCAAAGTGCTGCCGGCGGCCGAGTGGGCGGCGGTGCAGGCGCGCGAACTGCTGGCGCGGCATGGGGTGGTGACGCATGCCAGTCTCGACGGCGAGGTTGGCGCCTGGGATTGGGGGGTGATCTACCCTGAGTTGCAGCGACTGGAGATGCGGGGGGAAGTGCGCCGGGGCTATTTTGTGGAAGGGTTGGCCGGGGTGCAGTTTGCGTTGCCTGAGGTAGTGGAGCGGCTGCGCGAGTCAGGCGGTGGGAGCACGGCGGAGGGCGAGGCGGCTGTGCTCATGAATGGCTGTGATCCGGCGTGCCTGTACGGCGCGAGTGTGGAGAATGGTCCCATCACGGCGGCAGGTGAGGCGTTGGCCTTTGCGCGGCTGCCGTCCACGTGGTTGACCTTGGAACGTGGGCTGCCATCGTTGTTGATCGAGGACAACGGGGCGCGTTTGACCACTATGCAGGGTGGGATTGAGGGCAGCGTCGTCCGTGCACTCAGGAGTTGGGTGGCGCATGTGGGAACCTTTGCGTCGCGCGTGCAGGTGACGCATTGGAACGGTGCGCCGGTGCTTAACGGCCCGGGCCAGCCGCTGCTGGAGGCGGTGGGTTTCTATCGCGATTATCCGGGGATGAGTTGGGAGAGTCGGTCGGCTTCAATTCCTTGACCTGAAGCTGAACTTGTCCGGCTTTGAATGCCTTGATTTCCTGAATTCCATCCAGGATTTCCTGCCCGATATTGCGCTTAGCCATAGTTGATTTCCTCGCCGATCCTGTGCCTGCTGCCATCATTTGTAGGGTGGTAACAACCCCTGTTCGTCGAAATGGTTATCGAAGGAAAAAGCGCGATCTATTCCCAGTCGCCGGCAAAGTACGAAGCTGACACAATCGACGAGGCTCAATCGCCGGCGATTTGCGACGAGCACTGCCGCCAATGCATTCTCATGCAGGCTGTTGTCGACCCAACACACCGTTGTGAGGCATGCCATATTTTCGTTGAAATCGCGCGCCGCTTCAATGCCGAGACGGTTCTGTAATAAGGTGGTTGTTTCCAGAAGAACGTAGTTGGATGTAATCAACTCCACCTCATCGACCATTAGCTGTTGCCACGTGAGGCTGGCCTGACCGTGATTTGCGTCATCGCGGTCGAGAAGGCTATAGAAGGCCGAAGTGTCCACAAAGACTCTCACTTATTAACCTCAGCATAAATCTGCGTGAGATAACGATCGTGGTCGTAACTCACATCACTCTGTGACGATGCGTATTTGCCTATCACAGATTGGGCACGCCGACGGCGAGTCTCTGCGTCTAAATTGACGCGTAAACGCAGATACTGGTCAATGCTGCGCCGAATCAATTCTGCCACCGACACCCCTTCGTCATTTGCGATTTCTTTTAGCTCTACTGCCTGATGATCGGTAATCTGTATTTGAGTTCGTATCATCTCGTTTCCTCAAGTAAGCAAATCCAAGTGATGTAATTATATCAATAATGATAACATAATGTACTGCTGAGATCAATGGTTTTCGCAGTAGCATTCCATTGCAATCTCTTGACGTGACAACTCACTTTGTAATCCCGCCTACCAGTTATTATCTCTGACTCCACTATACTCTCTACTCTGAACGGGTTATGCACAACTATTGTATAACTTATGTGCAAGTGCCACGGTTGAGAGACCGTGGCCGCAGAGAGAGGAACCGAGACAATGTTTCGCTTACCATTTCAAAATAAGGGCGCCAATGGCGGGGCTCGTGGTGTTGACGGCAATTTGGACGGCAGCTTGATCAACCTGCGGGGGGTCACGAAGAGTTACGCTACCCCGGCGGGCGAATTCAAGGCGCTCAAGGGGATTGACCTGAGCATCAATGCCGGCGAGTTCGTGGCGGTGATCGGCAAATCCGGCAGCGGTAAATCCACCCTGAGCAACATGATCACCGGCATCGACCGGCCCTCCCAGGGCGAAGTCGACGTGGCCGGCACGGCGGTGCATAAGCTGCGCGAGGGACAGATCGCCGGCTGGCGCGGGCGCAATATCGGCGTCGTCTTCCAGTTCTTCCAACTGCTGCCGACGCTCACCGTGGTCGAAAATGTGATGCTGCCCATGGATTTCTGCAACCTCTACAGCAAGCGTGAACGCAAAGAGCGGGCAATGCACCTGCTGGAGCAGGTCGAGATGGCCGAGCATGCCGACAAACTGCCCACGGCACTCTCCGGTGGTCAGCAACAGCGCGTTGCGATCGCCCGTGCCCTCTCCAATGACCCGGCCATCGTGGTTGCGGACGAGCCGACGGGAAATCTGGATTCACGCACGGCGGATGCGGTCTTCCATCTTTTTGAGACGCTGGTGGACGGCGGCAAGACGATTCTGATGGTCACCCATGACGATGACCTGGCGCAGCGGGTAACCCGTGCCGTCACAATTGCGGATGGTCAGATTGCTGGCGACAGGCAGATTGTCCGTGCGCCGGCGATCATCCCGGCGCACGTGGAACACGCCGCACACGGCCGGCACGCAGCACCCACGCACCACGGCGAGTCTCATGCGCTGCGTTTCCCCAAGGATTTGGCGTTTGGCGCTGCATCCGGCGACTAAGCTGATAGAAACGAGAACTCCATGATTGGCATCCGCTGGCGCAAGGTTGTGCGCGAACTCTGGTCAAACCGTGCCCGCACGGTGCTGGTGATTTTATCGATTGCCGTCGGCATCTTTGCCGTCGGCACGGTGCAGTTGCTGCGCAGCGTGATTCTGACCGAACTTGAGACAATCTATGCTGCCAGCAATGCAAGCCAGGCGACCTTATTTGTGAGCGAAGTGGATGAGGCGCAGATCGACGCACTGCGCCGCATGCCTGAACTTGCGGATGCACAGGGGCGCAGTTCGCTCGCGGTCAAGGTGCAGACTGGGCCTGATCAGTGGGAAAACCTTGCGCTGGTTGCGCTCGACGACTTTGAAGACATCCGGATCAACCATATTGATCCGGTCTATTCGGTTTCCGGTAAGGCCGGACTCCGCGCCGAGCAGACGGCGTGGCCAACAGATGATCAGATCGTCATTGAACGCAGTGGTTTTAGTTCCGCGAAGGCGCTGCCACAGGGGCTGAAGGTCGGCGATGCCTTGACCCTCAAGGATGCCGAAGATCGTCTACGCAATGTGGCTTTGAGCGGTGTGGTCTACGATCCATCCGGATTCCCATCCACTTTCACCGGGCAGGCGACTGGCTATGTGACCCTGGAAACGCTGGATCACTTAGGTGGAAGTCGCAACTATGATCAAATCCTGCTGCGAGTTGCTGGTTCCCCCGAACAGCAACTCGATCTAGAGTACATTACGCGCATTGCCAACGATGCTGCGGACAAGGTGGAACGCGCCGGGTACACCGTGCGCCGCGTACAGGTGCCTGAACCGGGTAAGCTGCCGCTCCAAGATCTCTTTGATGCGCTTGGTTTGTTGTTGACGCCGTTGGGTTTGCTGGCATTGCTCCTGAGCGGTTTTCTGGTGATTAACACCATTTCTGCGTTGATGGCGCAGCAGGTGCGCCAGATTGGCGTGATGAAGGCGATTGGTGCGCGGCGCTATCAGGTGGCAGGTATTTACATCGGTGCGGTGCTGATCTATAGCGTTGCGGCGCTGGCCGTCGCAGTCCCGCTTACAGTGCTGGCAGCAGGCGGCATTGCCGGTTTCCTGGGTGGCTTTATCAACGTGGAGTTTCCACGGTGGACGCTATCCACCAATGTGCTCGCCATTCAATTGGTTGTCGGTCTGTTGGTGCCACTGCTCGCGGCGTTGGTTCCGGTTGCAAAAGGCACATCGATTACAGTCCGTGAGGCGGTTAGCGACTTTGGGACAAACGCCGAACAGGTGCGCGACGGTTGGTTAACCCGCGCGATCAACAGCGTTCGTGGTCTGTCGCGCCCCATGCAGTTGTCGCTGCGCAACACCTTCCGCCGGCGCGGCAGGCTCGCCTTGACACTCATCACCCTGGTGCTGGGTGGGATGCTGTTTATGACGGTCGGGAGCGTACGCTCGTCGCTTGACGGGTTGATTGAGACTGCCCTGGATTACTACCAGTTCGATGTTCAGATTCAGTTCGAGCGTCCCTATCGCACGGCTCGCGTCGAGGAAGTGGCGCGCAGCCTGCCCGGCGTTGCTGTTGTTGAAGGCTGGCTCGGCGCTCAGACCACCATCCAGCGGTCCGATGGGATGGAGGGCGACACCCTCACGCTGACGGCATTGCAGGCGGACAGTGTGATGGTGAAGCCGACCCTGATGGAGGGGCGCTGGCTGCAGCCGGATGACAAGAATTCAATCGTGATCAGCCAGAATGTGTTGAGTGCCGAGCCTGGGTTGGGTGTGGGCGATACGCTGATGCTGGAAATCGGCGAAAAGGATTATCCCTGGACTGTGGTCGGCGTTGCGCAGGTGCTTGGTGGTCCGCCGAATGTAGATTCCGGTCTATGTGGACTATTCCTACTTCTCGCGGCTGACAGCGGACGTGAATCGGGCGTCCAGCCCTAGATCAGTTGGATCCGGCCAGTGGGCTGACGATGGACGATGCGGCCACGATCCTGAACGAGCGGCATGAGCAGGGGCGGCTATCAGGTGGCGTCGACTTTACGATCGATACGTTCCGACGATTTACAGGCGCATTCTTCGACATCATCGTCTATCTGTTGCTGGCGATGGGTGTGTTGATTGCGTCGGTAGGGGCGTTGGGGCTGGCAGGCACCATGAGCACCAACGTACTGGAGCGCACGCGTGAGATAGGTGTCATGCGTGCAATCGGTGCCTCTGACGGTTCGGTGTTGCGCATCGTCATCGTCGAGGGCATTTTTTATCGGCCTGATCAGTTGGGTGTTTGGGGCGGCCCTGGCGTTCCCCGTCGGGCTGCTACTGGCAAACACGGTCGGCACCGTGTTGTTCCAGTCGGCACTGCCGTACGTGTTCTCGGCAAACGGACTGATCACGTGGTTCATCATTGTGGTGGTACTGGCGACGGTGGCCAGTTTCCTCCCGGCGTGGAATGCGTCGCGGTTGACGGTGCGGGAAGTGTTGGCGTATCAGTAGTACGCCACACAATTATGACTACCGCTGCGCCTTGACCCCCTCATTGGCGTGGACCCGTTTGACCTCGCTGAGGACGGCGCGCTCGTCGATCGTGGTTGTGTCGCCCGGTGTTTCTTGGACGAGGATGCCGTGAGCGGCGCCCCATTCGACCGCCGTCTGCAGGTCATGCCCCTTCAGAATAGCAGCCAGAATTCCGAAATGAGTGGAATGCCACGGCCTTGCGGTCTGCAACACGTTGGGCGCGCTGACAAATGGCGCGCTAGCGTGACCAACAGAGCCGGTGAGCATGATCGGCCTGATGGGCTTTGCGCTAGCCCATCCCTCACCACCCTGACGGGATGGTGCGCTGACAGGCCGGGGACGGGGGGATCACCACCCTGACGGGATGGTGCTCTGACAGACGGTGGGACGGGGGGACGGGGGGATCACCACCCTGACGGGATGGTGCTCTGACAGACGGGGGACGGGGGAATCACCACCCTGAGGGACCCTGACGGGATGGTGCTCTGATGTAGCAAGCAGAGTCACGCACGTGACAATCAGAACCGCCGGCGCGAGGGTTTCGCTTTTGACACGCGTCTCAAGCAGTAGGATCACCAATGCGAAAATGGCATAGTCATAGGCAGCCATGCCGGCTGCACTTCCCAGCCCCTCGCAGCGGTAGATTGCTCTCCAGTCATCGATTGCATCCTCAGCAAGCAGTGCGCACAACACCAGCGCCACAGTCAGCAATGCGATATCACCGGTGGTTGATTGCACACCGGTCGATGCGTGCACAACGCAACCAGCTCCATAGGCGGCAAATGCGATGGGCAACTTTCTGCCCAACCTTCTAACCAGTATAGTAAAGAATAAACGTGCCTTCAGTCTATTGGGTGGGTGGAACACGGGCAGAAACACGTATCAGTATCGACCGATGAGTGCGTGGGCATCACCGTGGTTCGTATATGACGAGATAAGGCGGCGAGGAAACCATGCAAATTGAGCACATTGCCCTATGGACGACGCAACTTGAGGCGCTCAAGGAATTCTACGAAACCTATTTTTCGGCGCAGGCAGCCGGCGCCAAGTATTTCAACCCTCGAAAGCAGTTTGAATCCTATTTCCTGAGCTTTCCGTCCGGCGGTGCGCGCCTGGAAATCATGCGCGTCCCAGATGTGGAGCCTCAGCCCGGGGGACGGCACACTCACCTGGTGGGCTATGCACACCTGGCAATCTCGGTGGGTTCGGTGCAACGCGTGGACGAACTAACTGAAACATTGCGACGCGCGGGCGTTCAGGTCATCGATGGGCCGCGCCTGACGGGTGATGGATACTATGAGAGTGTCGTGCCTGGATCCAGACGGCAACCGAGTGGAAATCACCGCATGACGACAAAAAGCCATTTGCACACATAGATTGGGGAATGAAATGGAAAGCAGAACAAAGAACAAGCAGTCGCGCGAACAGATCGAGCGAATGGCGCGCCGGGCCTTTGCGGGTACAGGCCTTGCCGCCGGCGACGAGGCCGTGCTTGAACTGAAAGAGGGGTGGTTTAACGCCGCCTATTGCATCCGGTTGGCCGACGGCAGGGAAGTCATTCTAAAAATCGCGCCGCCACAAGATGCGGAAGTCATGCTGTACGAAAAAAACATCATGGCGACCGAGGTTGCTGCCATGCAGTTGGTCCGGCAGAATCCGGCCATTCCTGTGCCCGAGATCTATTTCTTCGACGATACACATGATCTCTGCGACGCGGACTATTTCTTTATGGAAAAGCTCCGTGGCGACAATCTGGAGCATGTCAGAGCTGATCTGTCGCCTGAAATCCAGGAGTCGGTTGATCTCCGCAATTGGCACGATCATCCGGGCGGTCAACGACTTTCCCGGCGTCTATTTTGGCTATGATGGGAACCCGACCTGCGTGCGGACACCTGGCAAGCGGCGTTTGTCAAGATCATGGAGGCTCTGCTGGCAGACGGCGCCCGCAAGAATGTTGTGTATGATTTCTCCTACGACGAGTTACGCGCCATCATCCGGCGCCATGCCCCTGCACTGGCGGAAGTGACTACGCCCTGTCTGGTTCACTGGGATGCCTGGAACCTCAATTTCTTTGTCAAGGAGGGGCAAGATTACGGGGCTGATTGACTTTGAACGGGCGCTGTGGGCGGAGCCGCTGATGGAGGCGCAATTCCGTACCTTTGGCGGTGAAACCGTGACCAACAGTATGCGCGGTTATGGGAAGACCTCCCCTTCACTGCTGCGGAGGAGCAGCGCAACCATCTCTACACGCTGCACCTTGCGCTGGTGATGGCTACAGAATGCTTCTATCGGAACTACGACACCGATGAAATCTTCAACATGTCCAGGCAATTCATCGCTGGGGAGATGGAGTGGCTGAAGGCCAACTGATAAACCTGCCACTCTTGCACCGATGGGTGAGCATCGCGCCAGTTGGCTGACCTTGGGTAACGAAAAATCTCCCACAAAGACGCTGAGCCGCAGGGAAATGCGCGCTGGAACCTCGAAAATAGCCACAAAGAACACAGAGAGCACAAAGAAAGGAACGATCGGCGCGCATTTTCTTTGTGGTCTTTGCGCTCTTTGTGGTCAATGATGCTCTTCACTGCGTCCCTGCGGGAGATTTTCTTTCGTCATTCCTTTGCGTCTTTGCGGCTTGGCGGGAGGGTTTGGTCCTTAGCTTGATGCGTATGGGTTGAAAACCGCACCTACGGGTGGTGGGTGCATTCGTCGCAGGCGGCGGGGCACCTACCTATTGCGTATCTCGTATCTCGTGATACTGGATACGAGATACGAGATACGCAATGCTGTTTACGACAGCCCCACGATTGCTCCCGTCACCGGGTCGATGTCAATGTCGAAGAAGGCAGGACGGGCGGAGAGTCCGGGCATGGTGCTCATGTCACCCAGGAGTGGGTAGAGGAAGCCGGCGCCCACACTGGCGCGGATCTCACGCACGGGCACGATGAAGCCCTTGGGTGCACCCTTCAATTCCGGGTTATGGCTGATGCTCAGGTGGGTCTTCGCCATACAGATCGGCAGGTTGTCAAAGCCGTTGCGGGTGTACGCTGCAATCTGTGCTTCGGCCTTCTCGGAGAATTCCACGCCGTCGCCGCCGTAGATGTCTTTGACGATCGTGGTGATCTTTTCCTTGATGCTCTTATCGAGCGGGTAAAGGAACTGGAAGTTCGAGGGTTGCTCGCAGGCGTTGATGACGGCTTTGCCCAGGTCAACCGCACCCTCACCACCGTCTGCCCAGTGGTTGGACGCCACCGCATCGGCGGCGCCGGCTTCGAGCGCCCGCTTGCGGATCAATTCGATCTCCGCCGGGGTATCGGTATGGAAGCGATTGACGGCGACCACGACCGGGACGCCAAAGCGCCGGGCGTTGCGGATATGGACAAGCAGGTTCTCGATGCCCTTTTCGAGCAATTCCAGGTTTTCCTGGATATAGGCGGCGTCCAGCACCTTGCCTGCGACAACCTTGGGGCCACCGCCGTGCATCTTGAGTGCCCGCACGGTCGCCACCAGGACGACGGCATTGGGAACCAACCCGCTGTAGCGGCACTTGATGTCAAAGAACTTCTCCATGCCGATGTCGGCGCCAAAGCCGGCCTCGGTCAGCACGTAGCCATCCTCGCCCACGAGCTTGAGCGCAATCTGGTCGGCGACGATCGAGGAGTTGCCGTGGGCAATGTTGGCAAACGGACCGGCATGGACGAGTGCAGGGGTTCCTTCCAGCGTCTGCATGAGGGTCGGCTGGATGGCATCCTTCATCAGCACGGTCAAGGCGCCGGCGCAGCCGATGTCTTCCGCCGTGACCGGGTTACCCTGCTTGTCGAGCGCCACGACCATGCGGCCCAGACGCTCGCGCATATCGTTCAGGCTGGTGGTGAGCGCCAGGATGGCCATGATCTCGCTGGCGACCGTGATGTCATAGCCGGTGCGGCGAGTGCGGCCTTTCTCCTGGGGACCTTCGCCGATGGTGATCTCGCGCAGCATCCGGTCATTGGTGTCGACCACGCGGCGCCAGGTGATGGTGTCGGGGTCGATGTCGAGACGGACAAAGCGACTGGCCTCTTCCGGGGTCAGGTCGTCGGGAACGGTCTTGTCGATGCCCAGTTTCCTGAGGCGACGCAGCATGGTACCGGTAAATTTGCGCTTGGCGCCTGTTCCGGGCACGAGCCGCTTGTAGAGCGTGGCATCGTCCATATCGGCTTCGTGGAACATGCGCGCGTCGATCGCAGCGGCCAGCAGATTGTTGGCTGCGGTGATGGCGTGGATGTCGCCGGTCAAATGGAGGTTGAACTCTTCCATCGGGATTACCTGGCTATAGCCACCGCCGGCTGCGCCACCCTTGATGCCAAAGGTCGGTCCCTGGCTCGGCTGGCGAATGTTGGTGAAGACCGTCTTGCCCAGATATGCGCCCAGCGCCTGGCTCAGACCGACCGTCGTGGTGGTCTTGCCCTCGCCGAGGGGCGTGGGGGTGATGGCGGTGACGACAATATACTTGCCGTTGGGGCGATCCTTGAGCCGCTCCCGCACATCCAACGAGACTTTTGCCTTGTACTTCCCGTGGGGTTCCAGTTCATCGGGGAGCAGCCCGATTTCCTGGGCAATCTCCATGATCGGCCGCGGGGTCGCTGCTTGTGCAATCACCAGGTCGCTAGGCACCGGATTCTTGCGGTTGGTCAACTTGTGAGCCATTGAGACACGTCCTTGTGTTTGTGAAGTTTAGAGGGAGCTGTCGTTTGTTGTGTTTGAACCAAGTTTTTCCACGAGCCGCGCTTCGAGGAGATGATAGCCTGTCGCGCGGATCTCGAGGGGTAATCCAAGATAGGTGGCCACCGCTTTGGCCTGTTCAATCAGCGCTGGATCGGGTTTCTGGACCAGATAGACGACACGTTTGTAGTTGACGAAGTAGTCGTCCTTGAGTTGCGGAAAGCGGTCGAGACCCATCCCTTTCATGATCACGGTGCGGAACTGGCGCACCATGAAATCGGTGATGAAGTAGGTGCCCGGTTCCTCGGCCATCAGGTCGTTGAAGGTGTCGCCACCGTACCATTCATAGCAATGGGGACCATCAATCCGTTCGATGCCCAGGCGCGCCAGTGTAGCGTCGAGTGCGCCGCCGGTGCCGCAGTCGCCATAGACGCAGATCAGGCGGTCGTATTTTTCGCGCAGTTCTTCGATGCGCTTTTCGACCGCGGGCGCGATGCGGTCGGGAAACAGGTGAAAGGTGGCCGGCACCGCCGCCACCTCCGCATCCCAGCCGTGTTTGTCGATGAGCGCCAGCACCTCACGTGCCAGCGCCCCGCAGATAATAAGGCCTACCTTCGTCGATGACGCTGTCGCCCTAGTTGCCCTTTCCCGCACCGCGCTGATACGGTTCGGTAACCGCAATATCAGCCATCGGATAGTGCTTCACATTGCGCGTTACAACTTCAGCACCGTGGATAGCTGCAGTCGCCGCAATGTACGCATCGCCCAACTCAAGACGATTGCTCTTCCGGTATTGATTGAGATAGGCGCCAGCTCTCCGGGCGATGTCTGGCGTAACGTCACAGAGTCTAAATAGCGAGATGAGGCTTTCAGTACGCACCTCTTCGCCTGCTCGCATGCCAGCAAGGAGTTCAGTCAATGTCACGACCGAGATTGCAAGTTGTTCGCCATTGAGCAGACTCTCTGCGATGTAGTTCTGTGCCGATGAATTGCCATGAAAGTGATCGATCAAGATGTCTGTGTCAATCAACTTCATCGATCCTACTCCCCTGGCGAATTCGATCCATATAGTGTATTCCCACTTCATCTATGGTGTTAGAATCTTGCCGCATGCCAAATGTATCGCTGAGGATGGCGAGGACTGTCTCCGCAGGTACAATCCCAATACGTCCGTGGTCATCAGTTTCAATGAGCACGGTCTCCCCGACTTGGAATTGCTTTCGAACGGATTCGGGAAGCGAGATCCTGAAGCCGTCCTCGATCCTTGTTCGTATCATGTTTGCGACTCCCATCTCAGCAAACCCAACTATTACCACGTTGGTACTACCACAGTTTACACCTATTTGCGAACGCGGCGCTCGCGGCGGTCGGATGATGACCCTGCTGATTCGCCACCTCGGCTGCTGCTGCGGCAGCAGCCGCCGCCTTGCGCGAGGCGATGATCCAGTTCATACAGTTTTCGTCGTTGCCGGTCATCACGTCGGCCACCAGGATCGCCGTCTTGATGTGTTCCTCCAGCGGGTTGGTGATGGCCGACGTCAGCCCTGCGCCGATGGCCATGGCCAGGAAGGTGCCGTTGAGCGGCGGGCGATTGGGCAGGCCAAATGAGACGTTGCTCGCGCCGCAGCAGGTATTGACACCCAGTTCATCGCGACAGCGCCGCACGATCTCAAAGACCTGGCGTCCGGCATAGCGGACGGCGCCGATCGGCATGACCAACGGATCGATGAGGATATCTTCCTTCTTGATGCCGTGGTCCTGGGCGCGCTCGATGATCTTCCTGGCGACCGCCAGACGGACTTCGGGATCTTCGGAGATGCCGGACTCATCGTTGGAGATCGCAATGACCGCGGCGCCGTACTTTTTGACGAGCGGGAGCACCGCCTCCAGGCGTTCGTCTTCGCCCGTCACGGAATTGACGAGCGCCTTGCCCTGGTAGGCGGCGAGGCCGCTTTCTAGCGCCTTGACGACCGAGGAATCGATCGAGAGGGGAAGGTCGGTGATTGACTGCACCAACTTGATCGTTTCGGCCATGATTGCCGGCTCGTCAGCAAGTGGAATGCCGGCGTTGACATCGAGCATGTGGGCGCCCGCTGCGACCTGGGCATGTACATCGGCGATAACGCGTGAGAAATCGCCTACCGCCATCTCGGCGGCCAGTTTCTTGCGCCCGGTCGGGTTGATGCGTTCACCAATAATGGTGAACGGTAGATCGGACTTATGCGCACTTCCTGCGTCTTGGAGCTAAGAATTGTTTCGGTCATCACTTCCTCCAGAGTTCAAATGAAATGAGGATGGCTCGACAGCGAGCCATCGAATGGTAACAGGTTTACGGTTAATGTGTGCCATGCGTGCGCGGGATGTGGCGTTCCCGCGCGGCATGTGGCACGTCCGCGCGCCAGGGGCGTGGGAGCAGCCCAGCCTCTTCCACGATTTCGGCCACCAGTTCTTCCTGACGATAGGCCATGATGTGGACACCGGCGATGCCGGGCAGTTCGCGCACCTGCTGGATGATCTCAACGCAGATCTTCTTCCCTTCGGCGCGTTGCTTGTTCTTGGGAACCGCTTTGAGCCGCTCCATGATCTCGTCCGGAATATGGACGCCGGGCACCTTGGTGCGCATGAATTCTGCGGCGCCTGCTGAGCGAAGCGGGCCAACGCCGGCAAGGATGAAGATCTGCTTGTCCAAGCCCATGTCGCAAACGCGCTGCATGAAAGTCCGCATGCGCGGGATATCGTAGCAATACTGGGTTTGGACGAATTCAGCGCCGGCGGCGGCTTTCTAGCCAGCCGCTGCGGCCGCCAGTCATAGGGTGGGGCAAAGGGGTTCTCGGCACAACCGAGGAACATGGGTGGCGGTACGGTCAGTTTGCGCCCACTCAGAAAGACGCCGTGGTCGCGCATGATGCGCGCCATGTGCAGCAGTTGGATCGAATCGAGATCAAAGACGCGTTTCGCCTGGGGTTGATCACCGGCGGTCACATCATCGCCCGTGATGCAGAGTACGTTGCGCACCCCCATCGCGGCGGCGCCTAACAGATCGCCCTGAATGGCGATGCGGTTGCGGTCGCGGCACGAGACCTGATAGACCGGTTCATAGCCTGCGCGTGTGAGCAGTGCGCAGATGGCGACACTGGACATGTGGCAATTGGCGCCGGACGCGTCGACCGCGTTGATCCCGTCGCAGACGCTGGAGAGGACAACGGCTGCGTCGTAGACCTCCTGTGGGTCGGCGGAGTCGGGCGGGTTCAACTCCGCGGTGACGGCAAAGCGTCCCGAACGCAGGACACGCTCAAGGCGGCTGTGGGGGGCTGTGCTTTCATGGGTATGGTTGTCTGACAAGAGAAAATCCCTTTCAACGCGGAGGCGCAGTGAGCGCAGAGGAGGAGAGAAAAGGGAGAGAGAGCCGCATCACTCTACCCACTCTGCGCCTTGGTCTTACTTAACCTCACTAATTGGTATCCACCCTGGTGGCACTTCTTTGTCCACCCCCGTCAGCATATTCACCCACGCGGAGGTGTCTTCCAGGCGACGGTTGACCGGCGGCTGGATGTCGATCAATTCATGACCGTAGACGGGCATCTGCAGCGATCGCTCATAGGCGACGTTCCAGACGCAGCGCATCTCCGGCTTGACCTCGCAGTGGCCGTTGGCGCGGACGCCGCCACAGGGGCCGTTGCGCAGGTTCTTTGGGCAGGTCATCGGGCAGGTCATCCCGGTGGAATGGAGGACGCATTGACCACAACGCTGGCAGTCAAAGAACACCTCTTTGGCGATGTCTTCCGGAACCTTGATCAGCCGTTCGACGCGCGCATAGCCGATCTTCTTTGCCAACGGATTCAGAGACCAGGCGGTCTTCTCCGCCAGCGCATAGACCTGCTCGATTAAGTGGGGGCGATTGCGTAAGAAATCCAATCCCATGCTTGCCTCAGACTTTCCTATTTCTCTACAGCGGGCATATTCACCCGCATTGGCCCATGTCCATCCGTGCCACGCCCGGATGCTCCCGCCGTGAAGCCCGTTGAAACGCTGAAACCGCCGCCTGCTGCGGTTCCGGCGCCGGCCTGGCCGGCCGTGGCATCCAGCGTATAGTTGCCCCCGGCGCCGTAGATGGCAGTGGAACCGGCGTTCTGCCACTGCATCCGCCAGGCCGCGTCATCCGCACTCTGCGCCTGCCACGCCACGAGCAGCGTTGCCGCTACGACGATGGCCAGCGCCGTCAGCAGTGGCGCCATCTGTCTGATGGGTGAGCATTTCTTCCTGTTCATGGTTTCACCACCATGACGTTGAAGGCCGCACCCACGGGCATCGTCTCATAGTAGAGGTTGACGATGACCCACTTTGCGCCATCGTACCAAACCCCGGTGGCGTGCGGATTGTAGACACTGGGTACGCCGCCAGGACTGTAATTCTGGGTCACCAATAGGATCGCGTTTGGATCTCCATTGGTCATTGGGTGGTCGATGATCGTATGGTTGGCCGACGTATTGCCTGCTGTTGACTGGTGGATAAACACCGCCGTCGAAGTGCCGATCCCTGCACCCTGTACGCGCACCGCACCCATTCCAATCTGTAACGCGGTATCAGTTGTCTTCTGAGCGCTGGCGCTCACGCCAACCACGCCGACGCCCGAGACGCCGATTCCCTTCGGCGCATAGCCCGAGACGCCAAACCCGGTGTCGGACGTGCCCAGCACACCTGCCCACTCATGCGCATCACCCCAGAAGCCGCTGTTGGGCAACGTCTCCCAACTGAGCCCTGATCCGGCGCCCCAACGAGCCCGGGCGACATGCGCACCGCTCCCCTGCAGGTCAAGCGGTACGGTCACGGAGAGCGCCTTGTAGGCGGTGCGGGCATAGGGCGCCGGACTGAGCCAGATCGCGGGCGACAACTTCGTGTAGGTGCCCGTGCTAGATCCAAGCCGCACTGCAGTCTCGATGTAGAGATCCGCACCGTTGAAAACATTGCCAAAGTTCGGGTAGACCGTAAAGAGCCCGTTTTCGACGGTGACGTCATCGAAGGTCACTACGGAACCCACCTGGGCGTCGTTCCTATTCAGTAGCCGAAACTTGAAATCAAAGATCCCGTTGACCGGCGTCCCGTTGTTTGCCAGTCTGCCCTGATAACTAAACGCATAACTGGTTGCCGCATCCACTGTATCCGTTGCCAACGGTTCTACATCCTGGGCGCTTGCCCCCAGAATCGTCGCCAACAAGCAGAGCACCGTCGCCACCAACGTCACCGATAGCCGTTTTCGCATACACTGCCTCCCTCGGGAAAGACCAGTTGAAACGATGAACACCGGCTGCGCTGGTGAGGTGCGATGCTGGCGCGTCATGGCGCAGCAATTCTACCTATTCTGTTGTGTCGCGCATGGCGCACGGATTATCCGTTGCGCATGCGCCGCGTTCGCTCCGGGTTGGGGGCCGGCGCGGCAGGTGGCGCTGTGACCACCAACTCTACTTCCGGCGGTGGAATCACGCCGTCGATCACCTGTCGCATGACCTCGATGTGCGCCGGCGCACTGCCGCAGCACCCACCGACCATGCGCACCCCGTTCTTGCGGACGCGATCCGCGTAGGCGCCCATGACTTCGGGCGTGCCGTCATAGATCAGTTTGTCGCCTTCATAGCGGGGCATGCCGGCATTTGCTTTGGCGATCAGAATCATCTCCGGTGCGGCGGCGTGCATCTCGGCCAGAGCGGCTTCCGTGTCGATCAGATTGTTGCCGCAGTTGGCGCCGATGGCGGTCAGACCGAGATCCGAGAGTTCGGCGACCATGGCCGCGCCGGTCACGCCCATCATGGTGCGACCACGCGTGTCAAAGCTCATCGTTGCGCAAATGGGGATCTCGGTGGAGACGGCACGGGCGCCTTCAATAGCCGCCTTGACCTCATTGAGATCGCTCATCGTCTCGATCCACAGGATATCGACCCCACCCTCGACCAGGCCACGCGCCTGCTCGGCAAAGGCGGCGACGGCGTCCTCGTAGGACATGTTGCCCATTGGGATCAGCAGTTCACCGGTGGGTCCTATCGAGCCTCCCACCAATACAGGATGATCGGCGGCGTCGGCCACGATGCGGGCATTTTGCGCCGCGGCCCGGTTCAACTCGACGGCGCGATCTTGCAGGTCGTGGAGTTTCAAGCGGTAGCGGGTGCCGCCAAACGAGTTGGTCAGAATCACATGCGAGCCGGCGTCCACGTACGCCTTGTGCACATCCTGGACGCGTTCGGGATAGAGCACGTTCCACTCTTCAGGGCTCCCGCCAGAAATCAACCCACGGGCAAAGAGTTGCGTCCCCATGGCGCCGTCAAGCACCAGCACGTCCACTTGATTGAGCGTTTCAGCCAGTTTGTTCATGTCGTCTCGCTTCGCGGATTGCGCCGGTCGCGCCGGCGTCGAATGCTCGGGCCCATCGAAAGCCCCATACCTGTATTATACCGCACTGTCGAGTTGTACGACCGTTCGAATCCCTTGTCGGCGCGCTGCATCGGCGAAAAGCATAGGAACGTCACTCAAACCCACCGTTGCCGTATGCATTTCGTCTAGCTTGAGATGGCCATCCATATACCAGTTGGCAAAGAGTGGCAGGTCGATTTCAGGTCGAATGTTGCCGAAGATGCAGCCGAGAATGCGCTGCTGCATACTCATGAAACGGCGGCGCAAATGCCAACGAGGCGTCACGATCCGTGGCGCCAATGAGCACCAACGCACCGCCGCGGGCCAGCAGGTCGATCCCTTCCTGCATGAGTGTAGGTAGCCCGACTGCCTCGAAAACATACTCGACGCCGCGGCCCAGCGTCACGCTGGACGACATCCTGCACTGTTGATCGGGACGGGTTCACGAGGTCGGTGGCGCCCATGGTTTTGGCGAGTTGCAACTTTGCGTCGTCCAGATCGACGACGATAATTCGGCCTGCATTGGCGAGGCGCGCCCTTGCACTACACTGAGACCGACCCGCCGGCGCCATAGACGACCACCGCTTCACCAGCCTGGACTCCGCGGTGTAGAGTGCCGCGCCCACGCCAGTGGCGACGGCACAGCCCAGCAAAGCCGCTTTTTCCAGAGGCATGTCGCGGCGGATCGGGATGGCGCCTCCGGCGGGCACGACAACAAACGGGCAGAACGCGCCCGCATTTAGCATGACATGGAGCGGGGCGCCACGCCAGAAGATGCGTGGCGCAGCAGTGGTCTGGATCTCTTCACAAAGATCGCGGCGCCCCGACCTTTTCGACGACGCCGGCGGCTTCATGGCCGAGCAGCACCGGTGTTGCGCGGGCGTATTGCATGTAGCCATAGTCGGTATGACAGATACCGGCAGCGACAATGCGGACCAGTACTTCGTCCGGGCCGGGGTCATGGACGGTGACGGTGTGAATGCCCGGCGCCACGCCGAGTTGCGGCAGCACAATGCCCGGTGCAGAGTTGAAAATAGCTGTTTGTTTCAAACTGGCACTCCGAGCAGGGTCTTTGCGACGGTCACGGCCTGATTGGCATTGGCGCCGTAGCCGTCGGCGCCAATCTCGATTGCAAATTCCTCGGTTACCGGCGCTCCGCCGACAATGATTTTCACGCGATCTCTGAGCCCTGCGGCGGTGAATGCATCGATCGTGACCTTCATGTTGGGCATGGTGGTCGTCAGCAGGGCCGACATCCCAACGATGGCGGCGCCGTCCGAGGCGGCTTCGATGAACTTCTCCGGCGGCACGTTGACCCCCAGGTCGATTACCTGGAAACCGGCGCCTTTCATCATCATGATGGCCAGGTTTTTCCCGATATCGTGGACGTCGCCGCGCACCGTGCCCATCACAACTTTTGCAATGGGTTTTACGTCTGATAACTCCAGCAGCGGTTGGAGTAACTCCATGCCCCCCTTCATGGCATTGGCGGAAACCAGCATCTCCGGGACAAAGTATTCGCCCTGCTCGAATAGGCGGCCCACTTCATTCATGCCAGGGATCATTGCGTCGTACAGGATTGTCTCCACTGCCGCGCCGCCGTCGATCAACTCCTGCGTCAGTTTTTTGGCTGCCGGCGCATTGCCATCCAATACGGCGTTGTACAATGCGTCGAGCACAGCTTCGAAATCAGCCATCGACGTCTTCTCCTATCTTCTTATCGAATCGCTAGATCATACATGGCAAAGACATTGGCAAGGGGGGTATCAGACTGGATGTGGTGGGAACTTGCGAGCACGTAGCCACCGTCATTGCCAAGCACCCGTATTCGCTCCTTGACTTCTGCCTGCACCTGCGCCGGCGTGCCCTTTGGGAGCGTTTTGATGATGTCGATACCGCCGTGGAAGCTGAGCTTATCGCCAAACTCCTCCTTGAGTCGCTGCGGCTCCATGCCTGCGGCGTCTGCCTGCACCGGGTTGAGGACGTCGACGCCCATCTCGATCAGTTCGCCAATCAGCGGATAGATCGCGCCGTCGCAGTGATACATGACGGGGATGTTGTGCTGTTTGGCAACGCCGATGATCCGCGCGTGGAGCGGTTTGATCAGCCTTCGCCACATGCGGGCCGACATCATCAGATTCTGCTGGGTGGCGACGTCGTCGTAGAAATAGACCATATCGAGGCGATCGCCGGCCAGTTCCAGCACGCGGCGGGTGTTCTCGACGTAGACATCGGTCAGGCGTTCCATGATGTATTGCGGAATCTCAGGTTGATTGACCAGATCCATCAACATCTCCTGCATCCCGCGCAGTTGCCAGGCCAGTTCGAAGACCGAACCGATGCGAAAGCGCAGATGGAAGGGTCCCTTGGCGTCGAGTTGGGCAATCAATTTTGGCAGCGCGCTGAAGTCCCACCAATCCGGTTCGGGCCAGGGGTAGCGCTTCAGGTCCTCAACGGAGGCAGCCTGGGCGAGCGGCCAGACCGCAAATTCCTCATAGGCGCCTGTCGGGTTGTTGACCACGCGAATGACGTGCCCCCAGATGTCCTTTGAGGCGCCGTCTGGCAATTCTTGCCGCCACATGCGATTCGGCGTAGAGCGGCTGAGGGCATTCCACCAGTCGACTTTTGCGCCCGCATCCAGGACGGATGCGGGGGGCGCGCAGAACTGGTCATAGGAGATCACGCGGCAGTCCACGTCAAAGTGCTGCAGGATGGTTTCCCACGCAGGATCGTAGAAGTCGTCGTCGGTCAGTGGACGGCTCGCCACGCCGAAGTGTTCTTGCAACTTGTGCCAGATTTCGGGCGTCGCGAGAAAGTCCACCGGCTGCCGGTCTGGCTGGTGGGTGGGCGAGCGCGGTCAGCACGCGTTGGCGGGCCGTGATTGGTTCAGACGCAGAAGATGGCATGTTATTTCCCGCGCTGCATTTGTTCGACGCGTTGGCGATAGACCTCGGGCACTTTGAGACCGGGCTTCGAGAACCAGACGGGGGCGTCGACGCCACCATAGAGCAGAATGTTGCCCCAGGGGTCAAAGGCGCCGGTGCGCACGATCACCTTCGCCCGTGCCGCCATTTCCCCAGGATCTGGGCGTGGGGATCGGGTCACGTGCTGTCGGCGAAGCGCTGCACTTTGGCTAGCAGCGGTGCGTTGTTCTCCGCCATCTCTCTGCGGCATAGAACCTGTTCGGCAATAGATCCGTGCTGATCGCGGTCAGCACCGTTTCCAGATCCGGTACGTCTTGCGTCAAGGCCAGATCGATGCGCCACGCACTCTCCGGAATTGGGAAGCCGGCATCGCAGACGATCATGAGATCGAGGTGCCCCATGGAAGCGATGGCATAGTTGAGATCGGCATTTAGAATGTGTCCGCGTTTCATGATTCTCCTCGCGATTATCGTTGAATATTGGTTAGCAAACCCACGCAAAAGTTCGATGCCTTCATGTGGGTGTCATGCATAGGTCTTGCGCCAGAGTGCATCCACTGCGGCGCGCTCGGCAAGCGCCGGAATGACACCCAGATGCGTGCAGGCGAGCGCACCTGAACAATTTGCGAACTGAACAGCGTCGAGGAGGGCGCGTCCTTCGGCCAGCGCGACGGCCAGCGCTGCATTAAACGCGTCGCCGGCGCCGGTGGTATCGACCACATCGACCCTTGCGGCCGGGATCTGAACTTCGCCGTCCTCAGCAAACACGGAAGCGCCCTTTTCACCTTCGGTCACGATCAAGACGCCTGCAAAGCGCTGGCGCAACCGGCGCGCCAGTTCGACCGTTGGCGTGGGGTCGTTGGGCGCAAGTCCCATCAGGATACGCAGTTCGGTCTCATTGGGAGTCAGGTAGTCCACATTTGCCAACACACTATCATCCAGCCTGGTGGCGGGCGCTGGGTTCAGGACTGTTCGCACGCCGTGTCTCCGGCCAAGCACCATCGCATGAGCAGCCGCAGGCACGGGCAGTTCGAGCACCGTCATCACCACTGCGCTGCGTGCGATCTGGTCTTCCACCGTGTCGACAAAGGCGGGATCCATTAGTTTGTTGGCGGCCATATCCAGAATGATACCGTTTTCGCCGGCTTCGTTCAGGATAATGAAGCCGACGCCCGTCGCCATTGTGCGGGTCTTCTTGAGATAGGTCGTGTTGACGCCTTCGCGCGCATACAGGTCGGTGGCAATCTCGCCGAGTTTGTCGTCGCCGATGATCCCGGCGAAGTAGGCATCTGCGCCGAGTTTTGCCGTGGCGACCGCCTGATTGGATCCCTTGCCGCCGGGGCCCATGTCGAAGTCGGCGCCGACCAGGGTTTCACCAAAATGCGGCATGCGGGCAGTGCGCAGCGTCATGCCGACTGCAAAACTGCCAACGACCGTGATGATTGGTTTTGTCACTGCAATCTCCTTGACGCTACTTGCGGCGTAGGCGCCGGCTGATTTGAATACTCAGTGCGATCCGCCAAAAGTGTGTCGCCTGACCCATGGCACAGGCCAGGATCGGTTCTTCCGCAGCATCGCTGCGCGTGAACTCACCGGTGAGACGTCCCTGGTGCATGACCAAAATGCGGTCACATTGGCCGATCAACTCAGGTAGTTCAGACGATGCAATCAAGACCCCGACGCCGCCGGTGGCAAGGTCCTGCAAGATGCGGTAGATCTCCGCCTTCGCGCCGACATCGATGCCGCGGGTGGGTTCGTGCAGGATGAGGACGTGGGGTTGCGTCGCCATACCGCGCGCCAGAATTACCTTCTGTTGGTTGCCACCGCTCAGGGTGGCCATTTCCTGGCCAAGGCTCGCGATGCGCACGTCTAGTTTGTTGACATAATCTTGACTGAGCGCACGCATGGCGTTTGGGCGCAACAGCCCGGCTGTGCTCACTTCGTCCAGGCTGGCGGCGACCACATTGTCACGGACGCTCATCACCAGGAGTGCGCCAACCCGCCGCCGGTCGGCGGGGATGAAAGCGATGCCGCGTTCGATGGCCGCGTCTGGCGAATGCAATTTGGCCGGCTTGCCCATCACCTCAATGTCGCCGGAATAAGGGCGAAGGCCAAAACAGGCTTCAACCAACTCGTCCTTGCCTGAGTCGGGCAACCCGGCGATTCCAACAACCTCACCACTACGCACCGCAAACGATACCCCGAGCACCGCCTTTGTGCTGGTGAGAGTCGAGATGCGCAAGACGGTTTCGTCGCCGGCGGTAAGTGCACCGCTGCGATGATACAGGGTCTCCACCGCACGTCCGACCATGCGTGCAATAAGCCCATCCACCGTTGCAGCGGCCGCGGGGACCGTATCGATGTACTTTCCATCGCGCAGAACCGTGATGCGATCCGAAAGCTGGAGCACCTCTTCGAGCCGGTGTGAGACATAAATGATGCCAACACCCGCGTCGCGTAGGCGCCGGAGCACTTCAAAGAGATGGCTTGTCTCGTCCGGCGTCAGCGCAGAGTTTGGTTCATCCAACACCAACACCTTCACCTTACCGGAGATGGCCTTGGCGATTTCGACCAGTTGCTGTTGCGCGACACTGAGCATGCTCACGGGTGTCGCGGTGTCGACATCATCCAGGCCAAGTGTTGCCAGAACGCTGCGCGCACGCTCGGAGAATTTGCGCCGATTCAGCAGTGCAATCCCCGGCGTAGTCGCCGCCCGGTTCAAGGAGACATTTTCGGCGATAGTCAGGTTGGGACATAGGGCAAGTTCTTGGTACACGACACTGATCCCCATTTGTTGCGAAACAAACGGATTTTGGATCGTGCAGGGCTTGCCTGCGAAAGCGATCTCGCCACCATCCGGTTGGAGTTCGCCCGCAAGGATGTTCATGAGTGTGGACTTGCCGGCGCCATTCTCACCGATCAACGCGTGAATCTCACCTGGGAAAACGGTCAGGCTGACGTTGTCCAACGCCTGCACGCCAGGAAAGCGTTTGCTAATGTTTTTTAGTTCTACAATCGGCGCGGCCTCGGTGTCCATGACAACTTCCTATCTGTTGGCTCTGGCGAAGAACGGGACGCTGGTGCGGATGCCTCCCACACCAGCGTCCCTCAACCCAAGAAGGAGACTACTTCAGGTAATCAGCGACGTTGTCCTGGTTGATGATCCCGACGCCGGTGTCAACATCGGCGAGGGCCTTGCCCCCGAGGAAGTCGACGAGCATGGAGACGGCGGCATAGCCCTGCTTTTCTGGGGCCTGGCTGATGCTGGCGGCGACATAGCCATCCTTGATCAGTTCAAGGGTGGCCGGCAGTTCGTCGAAGCCGACGACGGTGACCTGACCCTGGAGACCGTTGCGCTTGACGTATTCACCATCGGCCGGGGTGGAGCAGCATTCGAGCGAGAGGACGCCGGTGACGGTGGGGTTGGCGAGCATGGCATTCTCGACGGCCGAATAGATCTGCTGCGGTTCGGTGCCGGTGTTGACAGTGGTGAGCACCTTGATGTCCGGGTACTCGGCGAAGGCGCGCTTGGCGCCGGTCTCGCGGTCGATGGACCACTGGGCCGCGGCGTCGAGGGTGGTGATGATGACTTCACCCTTGCCGTTGAGCAGGTCGGCGAGGACCTTGGCGGCTTCGTAACCGGACTGTTCGAGATCCTGGCCGGCGAAGGCGAGGCGATTGCTCTCCGGATTGTCGGTGTTGTAGGTGACGACCGGGATGCCCTGTTCGAGCAGGCGGTTGATCACAGGCGCGAGCGCGTCGGAACTGACAGACGAGATGGCGAAGCCGTCAACACCCGACTCGACCAGGTTCTCCAGTTCGGCGATCTGCTTCTCGGCGTCTGCGCCCACCGGACCGACGAACTTGGCATCAACGCCGAGTTCACCTGCGGCTTGCTCGACGCCCTTCTTGAGGAAGGGTGCGAACTCATTGGAGACGTCGTGGTAGGAGACGTAGATCTTGAGTGGTTCGCCGCTCGCTACGCGTTCGGCAATGGCCGGCGCAAGCGTGAAGCCGGCAGCGGCATCGGCGGCCGGCGCCGCGGCGGCCGGTTCACCGCTCAGGTATTGCTCGACGTTGTCCTGGTTGATGATCCCGACGCCGGTGTCGACATCTGCAATGGGCGTGCCCCCGAGGAAGTCGACGAGCATGGAGACGGCGGCATAGCCCTGCTTTTCTGGGGCCTGGCTGATGCTGGCGGCGACGTAGCCGTCCTTGATCAGTTCAAGGGTGGCCGGTAGTTCGTCGAAGCCGACGACGGTGACCTGACCCTGGAGGCCGTTGCGCTTGACGTATTCGCCATCGGCCGGGGTGGAGCAGCATTCGAGCGAGAGGACGCCGGTGACGGTGGGGTTGGCCAGCATGGCGTTCTCGACGGCCGAGTAGATCTGCTGCGGTTCGGTGCCGGTGTTGACGGTGGTGAGCACCTTGATGTCCGGGTACTCGGCGAAGGCGCGCTTGGCGCCGGTCTCGCGGTCGATGGACCACTGGGCCGCGGCGTCGAGGGTGGTGATGATGACTTCACCCTTGCCGCTGAGCAGGTCGGCGAGGACCTTGGCGGCTTCGTAGCCGGATTGTTCGAGATCCTGGCCGGCGAAGGCGAGACGGTTGCTCTCCGGGTTGTCGGTGTTGTAGGTGACGACCGGGATGCCCTGTTCGAGCAGGCGGTTGATCACAGGCGCCAGGGCATCTGAACTGACAGACGAGATGGCGAAGCCGTCGACGCCGGATTCGACCAGGTTCTCCAACTCGGCGATCTGCTTCTCGGCATCGGCGCCGACTGGGCCGACAAATTGCGCATCGACGCCAAGCTCAGATGCAGCCTGTTCGACGCCCTTCTTAAGGAAGGGTGCGAACTCATTGGAGACGTCGTGGTAGGAGACGTAGATTTTGAGCGGTTCGCCGCTCGCCACGCGTTCGGCAATGGCCGGCGCAAGCGTGAAGCCGGCAGCGGCGGCTCCGGCATCAGCGGCGGGTGCTGCTGCTTCGGTCGCAGCGGCTTCGGTTGGTGCGGCAGCCGGTTCAGCCGGTGCTGGGGCCGGCGCACAGGCGGCAAAGAGTAGCGAAATGACCACGAGCAGAGGTAGTAAAAACTGGATGCGTTTCACTGAATTCTCCTCCCATTGGGGAATGCTTCGGCACACAATACAACGTTTGTTTCTTGGATCTTCTTCATATCGTTGCCCTGAATCGTGACAGGCTTCACCTCCTTTGGCGCCCTGCCTGGAGCGGACGGGAGACCGGCCGGATGGTTGATTGAAAAAGATGGTACTCGAGCTATCGAGCAACGGCCTTGCGGCGGCTGGAAGTCCATTTGTCGAGACCGACCGCCAGGATGATCACGAGGCCGATGATCGTCTCTTGCCAGAAGGGCGAGATGCCCATCAGGACGAGACCGTTGCGCAGGACGCCAATGATGAGCACGCCAAGGATGGTGCCAAGGATTGTGCCTTCACCGCCGGAGAGCGATGCGCCACCGACGATTGCCGCCGCGATGACATCCAACTCGACGCCGACCCCGGTGCGGCCCGCCTGGCCGCTGGGCAGAAAGGCGAGACTCAGCATGCCGGACAGACCGGCCAGGAATCCCATGATCATAAAGGCCATGATCTTGGTGTTGTAGACCTTGATGCCGGAGACACGCGCCGCCTTATCGCTGCCGCCAACGGCATACACCCGAAAACCAAAGACGGTTTTCGACAAGACGAGCCAGCCCACGATCGCCACAATCACAAAGAAGACAAGTTGCATCGGCACGACGTCGAACAGCCGGCCTTGGCCCAGGAAGTAGAAGGTATCCAATGTCTGTGCATTGGCGCCCTGGGATTCATTGATGGTGACCGGTTGTCCGTCGGTGATCAGGAGTGCGATGCCACGCAGGACGCTCATCATGCCCAGGGTGGCGATAAAAGAGGGTAGGAGACCGTAGGTTGAGAGTAACCCGTTTACCGTGCCGGCGGCCATGCCAATCAGCAACCCGACCATGACGGCTGCCCAAAGCGGCCAGTTCGCCAGGATCAGGATGCCACACACCAGACCCGCCAGCGCGTAGATCGAGCCGACGGACAAGTCGACCTCCCGGCTGATCAAGACAAAGGTCATGCCGATGGCCATGATGCCGATCATGGATACCTGCCGGCCAATGTTGAGCAGGTTCCGCACCGACATAAACGCCGGGGTGGCTTGCCAGAGGAAGATGCACATGATCAGCAAAGCGATCAACACGCCAGTCGCGTGCGCGCAGCAGCTTTCGTACCCTGTCTCCCAAAGTCGCGCCGGCGGGGCGCGGGTTGGTCACGGCGGGTGCCTGCTCTTGCATAACTTTCTCCTCGGACTTTGGACCTGCCTCACGCAGCCGCGCGCTGCCGGTGGATGCTTTATTGCAGCCGTTCCGCCTTGTCGATCATCGCCTGTGCGATTGCGTTGATCTCCGCCTGATCGGCGGGCGTCGCGCTCTTTACTTCGTGTGCCACGAGTTCGTCACAGCGCTGGCGAATCGTGTCAATGTCGGGGACGCGCTCCGGATAGAGGGCGCGCAACGCGTCGAGCCAGCGATGCCCGTAGGCCGCATGGATCGTCTCGTCCGCCCAGTCAAAATCCATATCATGCTGGCTGACTTTGTCTTGATAGGACGCAAACGCTTCGGCGCGCTTGGTCTTCTTGCCAATGTTCTTGGTCTCGAAATAGTGGAGCATGCCAAGCCGGATGTAGGGTTCCTGGCCGAGCGCACTATCATAGATATAGCTGCCGAGCGGGATCTCCTCCGGTTGATAGCCCCAGGATTGCAGCCGCTCATAACCCATGCGCGTGTGGCGACTTTCGTCATAGGTCCAGCGGGCGGCATCGTAGATGAACTCCCAACCAAGTTCCTCGCCAAAGGCGTCCAGGATGGCCCCACCGGTTTCAACTGCCCATACCTCATTGAAGTGACTGACTGCGCTACGCAGTTGCAGCCGGATGCCATCGCCGTATGGAAACGCCGGATCGGTGACGTCGGGCCAATAGTAGCGGCACCGGTGAAAACGTGCGTCGCGCGCCGTAACTTCCGCAAGCTTGAAAGACTTCTGACCGGGGACCGGTCCGGAATTGAGGGCAGGGTGCGGCGGCTCCACCGCGACGCCCCCGGTTTGCAAGAGGCGGAGACCGAGCTCGGCTACCCAGGCTGCAGCCTCGGCCGCCTGGTCAGGCGCGGACCGGAGCAATGCCTGCGCCATGCTGGTGAGCGCGGCAATCTGTTCGGATTTTTCGGAGATGGCCATGCGGATTTCCCGGAGGATGGGACCATCGGCGAGTGGGTCGGCGAGTTGTTCGTACTCGCGATACGCAGCAAGCAGCGCCGGTTTGAAGACGCGGGCCAGTGACAGCACAAAGGCGCCGGCATTGGGGGCGTGACGGGCAGCGTCAAAGACCTCGATCAGCGGCGAATCGTCGCCGATTTCCATCATCCGGTTCGGAAAGCGCAATTCAAAGACGCGCTCGCGGAGTGCGTTGGCGATCATGGCATCCTGCCATGAGAAGGCCGGCAGCAGCGTCTTGACGTCGAATGAGTCAATGGCTGCCAACCAGCCAGATTGGCTTAGGATCAGCGCGCGTTCACAAAAGAAGTAGCGCTTTAAGATGCGGGCGGCGTCGAGGCGCATCCAGCGTCCGCGTTCGTTGTCGCCCGGTAGGTAGATTTGCTGCATGATGGCGAATTCCGCTCCTACTTTGAAATGGTCCCGGGTAGCGCCGCCGGGATCACCGACATTGAGAAGTCAAGGTTGCCCTTGCCCGTCCGATTGACGGCCGCGATCAGACGGAAGCAATCGCCGCGCAGCCATAGATCAGAGCATTCGATCACGCTGCCATCGTCAAGATAGGCGAGCTGCTCGACGTGCATCGTAGGATCGCCGGGATCCATTTCGAGCAACTGCGCCACGTCGCCTTCTGCGGACTGCGCCTGAAAGGTGCGGCGCCCACGCTCCAGTTTCCAGGGCGTACTGTTCTTCCAGCACCTGAAACAGGCGCTCGGTGGTGAAATCAGCCTCCTCAACGCCAGGACAGCGGCGGTAAACGACATAGTTGTTGAGCAGAATCAGGGGCTCGCCACTAACGAGCCGCACGCGACGCAAGAAAAAGCCACGCTCGCCGGGGGGGATTTCGAGCAGGGCGGCGACGCGTCCCCTGGCGGCAAACCCTGCCTGTTCGAGGACCCTGGTTTCAAAGGGGATACCCTTGCTGATCAGGTCTTCGGAAAAGGTGACAAAGCGATCGGCCAACGGCTGCTCTACGACCTGTGGTGTCACAAAGGTGCCGCGTCCATGTGTTTGGGTCAGCAAGCCTTCCGCCATCAATTCTGAGATGGCCTTGCGAACTGTGCCGCGGCTGACATCAAGCTCTTTGGCCAGGTCGACTTCGGCCTTGAGCTTGAAGCGTGCGGGCCAGGCGCCTGTAGCGATCTGTTCCCGGATCCAGGCCTCGATCTGCAGGTAGATCGGCGCCGGACCGGTGCGGTCGAGCTCAGGATATGGTGACATGGCAAGCAATAAGGTCTATAGAGAGCTATGGAGGTACACAAAGGTATAGTACTAGAAAGTTGACTGATTGTCAAGCGTTTTGGGGGATAGGTGCGTTCCAGGTTTTGGGAATCCATCCAGGACGAACCGTAGGGACATCGGCATCGCCGTGTCCCATACGCATCAAGCTAAGGTTTAGACGAAGCTAAATCCGCCGTTTTTGCACCGATGGGTGACCATCGCCAGTTGGCTGACCGTAGGTAACGAAAAATCTCCCGCTGGGAGGCCAAGCCGCAGGGGAGGACTGGGGGAAACGATCAACGCGGAGATGCGGAGGGGCGCGGAGAGCGCAGAGGAGGATGGGAAGATGACAGGGTGGCAGGGTAAGCGGTAAGTATTTGCCATCAGTGGACTTCATCCTTCTCCTCTCCGCGCTCTCCGCGCTAACTCCGCGCCTCCGCGTTGATCGTTTCCTCCCATCTTCCCCTTGGCGGGTGGCTGCGGTTCTTAGCTTGATGCCTATGGGATACGGCGATGCCGATGTCCCTTCGAGATCATACGTGAGGAACCCCGGACACCGCAATGCCAGTGTCTCCAGGCGCCGCTGCTTCGGCAGGCTTTCGCCATCGGCGCGTTTCGGCAGTGAATTCACGTACCAAAGCGCCAGAAGCGAGAAGAGCGCAATCGACGCAAAGGCAACCTTGAGCGCCATGATCTGGGCATCCGCGTATTGCGCAGTCACGGCAGCGACCTCCTCATCGGTCAGCCCTGCCTGCTCTGCCGCTACTGTGACCTGCTCGACGCTTGCAAAGTTGGCGTTCTGCTCCGCCTGGGCGGTCAGCTCCGGCGCAACGGCAGCCAGCGCCGGGTCGGCCAGCACCGCTTGCTGGAAGTTGCCGACCAGCGATGCGATCAAGATCGAGCCGACCAGTGCCACGCCCAACGAGGCGCCCAGGTTCATCGCAGTACCCTGCAGTCCGCCGGCTTCACTGCCCCGCTCTGATGATACGGACGACATGATGACATTGCCCAGTTGTGACACCAGCAGGCCGTTCCCGGCGCCGACGAGCGCCAACGCGAGCCCAAAGCCGATGGTCCGCAGGTCCGGGCCAGTGAACGCGATGAGCAAGACCTCGCCGCTGAGCATGCCGACCAGGCCTGCAACGGCAATCCGCTTGGGCGAGTAGCGTCCGGCCAGCCGCGCGCCGCCGAGGGCAAAGACCAGCAATGCCATCGACAGGGGCAGCAAAATGATCCCGGTCTCCATGGCGTTGTAGCCGAGGACGGTTTGCAGGTAGAGCGGGAGCACAAAGAAAGTGCCCATGATGATGAACTGCTGGCACAGGTAGGTGATGAGTCCAGCTCGCATGGGCGGAATCTCCAGCAACCGGATATCGAGCAACGGTTCCTTGGCCGCCGCAATCATGCGCCGCTCGTAGCGCGCAAAGAGTCCCAGCAAAACTAGACCGGCGACAATGAGCCAGAACACAGGCGACAACCCCAAAAGCGTGAAGGGCGCCGCCGGGCTAGGGGCAATCCAGCCCCATTGGCTCGATCTGAGGATACCGAAGACGGCCAGCCCCAGACCGGCGGCAGAAAGAAATGCGCCCACGAGGTCCAGTTTGCTCTGGCGTCCCGTTGTCTTGGGGATCAAGCGCAAGAACAACATCAGCGCCAGCACGACCACAGTCTCACCGGCAAAAACAAGGCGCCAGCTATAGAAGGTGGTCACCCAGCCGCCGATCAGGGGCCGAGTGCGGCAAGCGCCGCTGACGCCGCCCAGGATGCCGTATGCCAGCGCGTTGGCGGCCGCTGTAGGTAGCGGCAGTGAGCGCAGCGATTGCTGGGATGACCAACACCGCGCCAAACCCCTCAATGAACGACCACCCGACGAGCAGCACGCCGAGCGTGGGCGAAAGCGCCGTGGTTAACGAGCCAAGACCGTAGACCAGCAGGCCGATGACAAAGGCGCGCTTGGCGCCCCACTTGTCGCCGAGCTTGCCGCCCAGCAGCATAAACGCCGCCATGACCAGCGTGTACATTGTGATGGCTGTCTGCAAGCCGACTACGGTCGTGTTCAGGTCGGCTGCGACCTGCGTGATCGACACGTTCATCACCGTTGTGTCGAGCACCATGATGAACTGCGCCGCCGCCAACATGCCGATGACGCCCCAGCCCGCCTTTGTTTCTTGCTTATTTGCTGTCATCGGTGATTGCCTTTGGTCAATGAACGGGATGATCAGTCCCTGGATGGCTACTTTAGGATTGATATACGCTGGAATTGGGAGAATTGCCATTGGATGTTACCACGCTCTGCGTGCCGCCGCACATGCGGCGGCACGCAGAGCGTGCTTGTTTGGTGGATCCGCGTGACTCAATACCCCTGATAATTGGGGATCCGCTTGCGCCCGATGCCGCCACCGTAGGAGGCAAGATCGAAAAACAGCATGAAGCCAAGCCACAGCCAATCCCAGCCGGCGATGCCACCCGGGGCAACGATGACAAACATAATCGTCGTCCAGGGAATGAACACGATGCCCAACGCCGCCCAGAGCCACCAGAGGCTACCGCCGCTACCGCCGAACCCGTCGGTAAAGGCGAGTTGCCAGCGCGCCGGCTGGAACAACCACCACAAGGCGCCAAAGACGCGCGGCCCGAAAAGTACAAGTGCGAGAAATCCACAACACATGGTCTATCATCCTTTCGTGAATACAGCGAACGAACGCTGGGGGCGGGGGGGGGGAGGACGCGCACCCACCACCCGGAAACAGCGAAAGCGGAGCGGGCCCGGCCACGGGGGGCGGGGCGGGAGGCGGGCGGGGGGGGGCTCCTTTCGTGCGTTTGTGAACGTCATGCCGGTTGTGTGTTCGGGGCAGGCGCGCCTTCCCGCTTTGCGGAACGCCCCGCTTCTGCGGTCCGTGCTCGGCTTTAGCAATGCACGCATGGCCGAGCACGGACACACGGCAAGCGCTTACGCCTGTGAGGGCGCAGCGTTGGCAGCGCAGCTGCCTCGTGGCTCCGGCTCCGGCTTCGACGCAGGAAGAACTTCATGACTTCATAAACCAACACCAGCGCAATGGCCAGGCCGATGGCTACCAGCCACTGATTCAAGTCGAGCGGGACGAGACCCAGAATGCGCTGTGTCAAGCCCAGTTCCGTGGGCAGAAAGGTCAGCAGCAACGCAAGGCCATAAAGACCCAACTGCCGCCGATCCGTGACCGTGCTCATTTGGAACAAGGTTGCGGTCTCGGAGCGCGAGCTGAGGCCCATGGCGATGTTGAAAAGCGAGAAAACCGCAAACCCCATCGTGGCGGCCGCCGCGGTGCTTGTCGCAGTGTAGACCGTTTCCAGGGTCAGCGTTGCCACTGCGACCAACAGCCCGATGAAGATCAGGCGCGCCCACTGGACGCGCGACAGCACTGGCTCGCTCAACGGCCGCGTTTCGATCCATCAGCGGCAGCGGCTTGTCGAAGCCCAGGGCGATGGCGATGGGCACCTGCACCAGGAAGTTGATATAGCACGACCAGCGGCGAAAACGGCACGCCGCCGAGAGAATGAAGAACGACGTCCAGGTAGGATGTGATGAAGGCCACCAGCGGTAATCTGGAAGCGCACGTACTTGGCCAGATTGTCGTAGATTCCCCGCCCATACTCCACCGCCTTGACGATGGTGGCGAAGTTGTCGTCGGTGAGGATCATCACGGCCGCGCCCTTTGAGACTTCGGTGCCGGTGATGCCCATGGCGACACCGATGTCGGCCTTCTTGAGGGCCGGCGCGTCATTGACGCCGTCGCCCGTCATGGCTACGATGTGCTGTTGGCGCTGCAAGAGATCCACCAGGCGAATCTTGTCTTCTGGCGCGACGCGCGCCACCACGCCAATTTCAGGCAGTTCTTTCATCAGTTCGTCGTCGCTTTTGGCCTTAAATTGGGCGCCGGTGAGGGCCGTCCCTTCGATGCCCAACTGGTGGCCGATGGCGGCCGCAGTCACGGCGTGGTCGCCGGTGATCATACGCACCTGGATGCCGGCGCTGTGGCACCTGGCAATGGCGTCGCGGGCTTCTGCACGCGGTGGATCGACGATGCCGACCATTGCCATGAGCGTCAGGTCGGTGACTAGATCAATCAGGTTCGCCTTGGGGTTGAAGGTTGCGGCGTCAAAATCACGGCGGGCCACCACCATGACGCGTTCGCCGGCCTTGGCCATGCGTTCGTTCTCCTGCAACGCCAGGGCGCGGTTCTCGTCGGTGACGCTCACATCCGGTCCTTCAGGCATCCAGAAGTAGCCGGCGCGATTGATGAGCACGTCGGGCGCTCCCTTGACAAAGGCCCGCACCACAGCCTTGCCTTGCTCGTCAGTCATGTTGTGGAAGGTGGCCATGAACTTGTAATCGGAGTCGAAGGGCAGTTCTGCAACGCGTGGGTGCAACGCACGGGCGTCGTCCACACTGATGCCACCCTTCTCCGCCAGCACGATCAGTGCACCCTCGGTGGGGTCGCCGATGAGCGTTTCACCGTCCAACCGGGCGTCAGCGCACAGCGCCATGCCTAGCATGACCTGTTCCAGGTCGATTTTGGCGCCGCCCGCGCTCTTGATCTGGCCATCGGTAGTGTAAGGCGTCGTGCCCTTCTGCCAGGGTTGGCCGGCTGCCACGCCCTGGGTCAGTTGCAACTCGCCCGCCGTGCCGTACCCTTCGCCGGTCACCCGGTAGCGATTCTGGCCGGGGATCGAGAATTCCACGGCCGTCATCTTGTTGAGCGTCAGCGTGCCGGTCTTGTCGGAGCAAATTGCCGAGACAGAGCCTAACGTTTCGACCGAGGGCAGACGCTTGACGATCGCACCCTGTTCCGCCAGCACGCGCGTACCCATGGAGTAGAGCGTGGTGATGACTGCCGGCATGCCAGTAGGAATGGCTGAGATCGCCAGGGCGATGCCAGCCAGGAAGATGACGTCGAAGTCCTGACCCTGGCGCAGGCCAAGGACAATCATGATCAGGAAGGTGATGCCGGCGATCCCAGCGATGACGATCACCAACCGGTCGAGCTGCTTCTGCAAGGGCGTCTTGTCCGCCTCGGTCTTGTTGAGCAGGTCGGCAATGTGGCCCATTTCGGTGCCCATACCAGTCGTGGTGACGATCATCTCGCCGCGTCCGCGGGTCACAGCGGTGTTCATGTAAGCCATGCAGTGGCGGTCACCCAGGGGCACTTCCGCCTTGTCGATGACCTCAGCGTCTTTGGACGAGGCGACGCTTTCGCCGGTGAGCGCGGCCTCCTCGATCTCCAGCGTTGCCGTGACGAACAGCCGGCCATCGGCCGGGACGCGGTTGCCCGCCTCCATCAACACAATATCGCCCGGCACCAGTTGCTCGGCGTCGACCTCAATGGCCTGGCCGTCGCAGCACGCGGGCGATGTTCTTCATCATCTTCTCGAGCGCCGCCAGGCTGGCCTCGGCCTTGGATTCCTGGCTCCGGCCCAAGACGGCGTTGAAAATCGTCAGACCAAGCAATACGAGCGTCGTGCCCCACTCGCCCGTGAAGAGTTGGTTGACGATGGCAGCGCCAACCAGGGAGGATCTGCATAAAATCCTTGTACTGGCGCAGGAAGGCTTGCAGCCCTGACTCTTTCTTCTTGGCGGCCAGCTGGTTGGGGCCGTACTGCTGCAGGCGCTGCTGTGCATCAGTTACGCTCAGCCCTTTCGCCAGATCGACTTTCAGTTGCTGCGCAACTGCTTCCGGCGTCATCGCATACCATTGGGGTTGTTCCCCTGTCGGTTCGGCCATCGGGTCTCTCTCCTTCTCTATGTCTCTGGAATTGGTCAGTATTTCTCGGGAATCCGGCGGAATGGGGTAATAGCACTACCGATCAGATGCCGTCGCGCAAAATCGGACAGGTCATGCAGTGACCGCCGCCGCGCCCCTTGCCGAGCTCAAAGCCGGCGATGGCGATCACTTCGATGCCTGCCTCGCGCATCTTGCTGATGGTATAGGTATTGCGTTCATAGGACACGACTACCCCCGGCTCCAGTGCAACCGTATTGTTGGCGTCGTCCCATTGCTCGCGCTCGGCCTGGTACTGATCACCACCAGTTTCGACCACGTTCAGCTTCTTGATCTTGAGTGCATCGGCCACAGCGGAAAGAAAATCCTTCTCGATGGTAACGTGGAAGTCGCCGGCCTTAGCGCCTGGTCGCAAGCTGATCCCGCGAATCTGGCTCACGACCTTTGGAAAGGCGGTCACGGTGTCTCGATCCAGGAAGGTGAAAACCGTATCCAGGTGCATATGTGCGCGGTCCTTGGTCATGACTGCAGCAATCACGCGCTCGGCGGCACCCTTGTCGAAGAGGTTCTTGGCGATCTGCTCGATCATCCATGCCTGCGTACGCTCGCTCATGCCGATGAGGACTGTGCCGTTACCGATGGGCATCACGTCGCCTCCCTCCAGCGAAGCCTGGCCGAAGTCCTGGGCTTTGAAGCGGCCGTCGTCACCCAGTTCCGGGTACCAGAATTCGAAGCCGGCATCCTGGAACATCGGGTGGTAGCGGTAGATCGCTAACAGGTTGAGTGACTCCCGGCGGCGCGCCGGCCAGTACATGGGATTGACTGAGACGCCATTGAAGATCCAGCACGACGAGTCACGGGTGAAGAGGGAGTTGGGAACCGGCGGCAGCACGAAATAGCCCGGATCATCCAGAGCGGCTGCGCCCAGAGAAACCGCTTTGAGCCGCCCGAAATCCAGGTCCGTCTCGCCAACGGTCAACCCGCCAATCAAGTGCTTCGCCAGCAATTCGGGCTTCATCTGCCACAGGAACTCACGCACTTCGTCCACCAGCGACCAGCCGACGGTGTATTCAGAGGCCACCTGCTCGATCACTTTGCGCCGGCCTTCGTCGCTGGCGGCCAGTGCCTCGCCGAGCAAATCGAGGAGGATGAACACTTGCACGCCACGTTCGCGCATGGCGTTCACAAACTCGTCGTGTTCCCACTGGGCGTTCCACCCAGAGCACATCGTCAAACAACAGGTCGTCGTGATTGGAAGGCGTCAGCCGTTTCAGGCTGAGCTCCGGGCGATGCACGATGACCTTGCGCAGCTTGCCAACTTCAGAGTAGACACCAAACTTTTCCATGATAAATCCCCTTCTCTCACTACTTGAGACTGGTGGCGCAAACGCCAGCCAACGCCGCCACACCAGTGCTATGGATGTAATTTGCTGCACCTACGTTGTTCAGCCCGTACCAGCGGCTATTGCCGTAGTCGGCGACCACACCCACTTCATACTCTCCGGCTGGGATTTCGCCACTGGGTTGGCCGCCCAGGGTGTTTGAAGTGTAGGCCGGCGCCGGCGCAGTGAGCGTTGCCGTGCATTCTCCGGGTTCGAAAATCGTCGTCTCTGGCACCTGGTTGTATATGGCCGGATCGACAGTAGGCGTCGCCGAGGCCGGCGACGGCGCGGCATGGGCACGCTGCCCGGATTGGCACATGCAAACACCCAGCCCAGCCCAGCGGATGTTCGCACCCTGTACCTCGGGTCATCGGCTCACCCCGCTTGAGCAGGGCGTTGCCGCCAAGTGCGACGACAATTCTCATTTCGTGATCTCCTAATCCTTATTTCATCTGATCGACCAGCGGCGCCTCGCGCAGATCGGCCAACGCCGGCTGATCCTCCGGCGGCAGATGTTGCACATTGATGCCGGCAAAACCATACGCCAACCCCAAGATCGGGTTAAGCAGGTTGAAAAAGCAGTATGGAAAATAGACAAAGGTCGATACACCCAGCGCCGCCGACATGTACGCGCCGCACGAGTTCCAGGGTATCAGGGGCGATGTGACCGTGCCCGAATTCTCGACAGCAGTAGCTAACGTTTCAGGATGCAAGCCGCGCTGACGGAAGGTCATCATAAACATGCGCGCCGGCAGCACGATGGCGATGTACTGGTCGCCGGCGACGATGTTGAAACCGATCGAGGTGAGCATCACCGTCGCGATCGTCCCGCCGTCGGACTTGACGCGCTGGATGATCGGTGTGATCAGCCGCTCGTTGAAGCCACCATAATCCATCATGGCGCCAAAAGACATGGCGCCCAGGATCAGCCAGACGGTCGTCAACATACTACTCATGCCACCGCCCGAGAAGAGTTCGTTGAGTTCCGGATAGGGGCTGGTCAGCGTAAAACCGTTGGCCATCGCCACCCAGATGCTTTTCACCGCAGCAAAGGGGGCGCTGAGGTCGGCATCGGCGGCAAAGGCGATCAGAACTGTCTGTTGGAAGATGATCGCAACCAATGCTCCGGCCAACGTCCCAATCAGGATCGACAGAAACGCCGGATAGCGGCGAAAACCCAGGAGCAGCAACACCACAATTGGCAGCAGATTCCAGAGACTGATGTTGTAAACACTCGCCAAGGCTGCCAACACCTCGTCGGTATTCATGGGCGGTGGCGAGACCTCTCCCAGTATGCCAATCAGAAAGAAGAGCACAAGCGCGATCAAATAGGCAGGATACTCGCCTTCGACATGCTGCGAATGTGCGCGTAGACGTTGCTGCCCACGATCTGTGGCGTCAGGATCGTCGTCTCTGAGAGCGGGGTCATCTTGTCACCGAAGTAGGCGCCTGAGATGACCGCGCCCGCCGTGATTGCGGTCGATACGCCCATGGCGCCGGCCATGCCAACGAAGGCAACGCCTAGCGTGGCTGCCGTCGTCCACGAACTGCCCGTGACAATCCCGATGATCCCCGTCATCAGCGCAGCGGCGAAGTAGAACCAGGTCGGATTGATGTATTTGATGCCGTAGTAAACAACTGTGGCAATCGTGCCGGACATGTTCCAGACGCCGATCAGCGCGCCGACCATGAGCAGAATCATGATCGCACTCATGGCGAGCGAAATGCCCTTGACGATCTCCTCGCCCAGTCGCTCCCAGGAATGACCATTCTTGTGCGCAACGACGCCGGCGACCACCGCGCTCATCAGCAGCGCCACCTGCAATGGGCCGGCCGCTGCGTCGATCCCAAACAGGATGACCGACCAGGTCAGCATGATGATCATGAAGACCAGCGGGATCAATGCATCTAGCAGTGATGGTGCACGGATTGTCTTTGCGTCGGCTTTCACAGCACTTTTCCGGTCATGAAACAGAGATCAACCACGGCAAACAGCACTGCCGGTCCGCAACGACTCGCTCTCAGTCACCCAGCGTCGCCACCATGATCGCCTTGATGGTGTGCATGCGGTTCTCAGCCTGGTCGAAGACGATCGACAGTTCGGATTCGAAGACTTCGTCGGTGACTTCCAGGCTCTCCATGCCGGTGTGCTGGAACATCTCCTCGCCCACCTTGGTCTCGCGGTTGTGGAAAGCCGGCAGGCAATGCATGAATTTCACCTTTGGGTTGCCGGTCTTCTTCACTACATCCATGTTGATCTGGTAGGGCTTGAGCAACTTGATACGCTCATCCCACACCTCTTTGGCTTCGCCCATGGAGACCCACACGTCGGTGTAGAGATAGTCCACGCCCTGACGCCCTCTTCCACGCTTTCGGTCAGGGTCAGGCGAGCGCCTGTTTCAGCGGCGACGGCCCGGCAGGTTGCCACCAGGCTTTTTCGGGCCACAACGCCTGGGGCGCACACAGGCGCACGTCCATACCCAGTTTGCAGCCGGTGACCATGAGCGAATTACCCATGTTGTTGCGCGCATCCCCCAGGTAGCAATAGGCGATCTCGTTAAGGTGCTTCGGGCTGTGCTCGATCATCGTGAGGATGTCGCAGATCATCTGGGTGGGATGGAACTGGTCGGTCAGGCCGTTCCAAACCGGTACGCCCGCGTATTGAGCAAGAATTTCCACCAACTCCTGACCGAAGCCGCGGTACTCGATCCCGTCGTACATGCGTCCCAGCACACGGGCCGTGTCCTTCATGGATTCCTTGTGGCCGATCTGCGTGCCAGATGGCCCCAAATAGGTGACATGCGCTCCCTGGTCATAGGCTGCCACCTCGAAGGCGCAACGGGTGCGCGTCGAGGTCTTCTCGAAGATCAAGGCGATATTTTTGCCCTTAAGCCGCTGTTGCTCAAAGCCACCATACTTGGCAGCCTTCAGATCGGCCGAGAGCTTGAGGAGAAACTTGAGTTCCTCAGGGGTGAAGTCCAATTCCTTGACAAAACTGCGGTTGCGTAGATTGTAGGCCATAGTATTCCTCTTTCAGGATCGACGAAAATGTTAGGAGCCGCCCTGGCTGATCGCCTGGGGTTCCTAACCGAAGTAGACACCCACCGCCAAAATAAGCATGCTAAGCACCATCAGCAGCAGGAGCAGCGGCCACACAAAGCGCCACCAGGTGCCGTACCCAACGCGCGCAATGGCCAGACCACCCATCACAACCGCCGAGGTGGGGGTGACCAGGTTGATCAGGCCGTTCGCCGTCTGGTAGGCGGTAACAACCAAATAGCTTGGTACGCCGGCAAAGTCCGACAGCGGAGCCATGATCGGCATTGAGACGGTGGCCAGCCCTGAACTGGATGGAATCAAGAACGAGAGCGGCAGGTAGAGCAGGTAGGTGACCAGGATGAAGCCGATGCCTCCAAGCCCGGAGACTGCCTGTTCGGCCCAATAGAGCACCGTGTCGGTGATCAGGCCGTTATTCATGATCACGGTGACGCCGCGTGCAATGCCGATAATCAGCGCGACGCCCAACATGTCCCGGGCGCCGTCCACAAAGGTGTCAACCAGCGTCTTTTCGGGCAGCCGGCCAACGATGCCGATCACGATGCCGAAGAAGAGGAAATCTGCTGTCATCTCCGGGAACCACCACCACAAGGTGGGAAGCGAAATGCCTAGATCGGCCCACGGAATCACGCCATAGACCATCACCACAAAGGCCAGGAAAAACAGGCCGAGGATGACCTTGTGCCGGCCGGTGAACTTGCCGTACTCCTCACCGTCCCCGCCGGGAGCCAGGAACTGCGCCTCGTTCTCAGCTTTGGCTGTGTAAATCAGCGATTTGGACGGGTCTTTCCTTACCTTTTCGGCGTAGCGCATGACAAACAAGATGCCAAACACCGTGCCGACGATTAGGATGACCACGCGTCCAATCAACCCTTCACTGATAGTCGTGCCGGCAAAGCCCGAAGCAATGCCGGTGGCAAAGGGGTTGACGGTGGAGCCAATCACGCCGATCCCGGCGCCGAGCAAGATCAGTGCACCGGCGGCCAGCCCATCGTAGCCGGCGGCCAGCATCACTGTGATGATCAGGGCGTAGAAGGCCAGCGTCTCTTCGGCCATGCCGTAGGAAGTGCCCCCGATGGCGAAGATCGTCATCAGGGCTGGGAACATCCACTTCTCTTTGCCCTTGAGTTTTGTGACCACCCAGGCAATGCCGGCGTTGATCGCGCCGGTCTTCATGGTCACCCCCAGGAACCCGCCGATGATGAGCACGAAGAGCGCGACGTCGATGGCGCCGAACAGCTCGCCGGAGTTCCAGACGTTGACATTCCCCGCCGCGTCTTTGATGCCGTACATGCCGTTGATCGGCCCCATCAGTGCGCTGATGAGCAGTTTCTGCGGATTGGACGGCACCTGTTGATAGGTGCCGGGAATCGGCGCGCCATCCGCATCAAGTTGGTAGGAGCCGGCTGGGATCAGCCAGGTGGCAAGCGCGATCAGAATCAGCAGAATGAACAAAATGGTAAAAGCGGTTGGAAAAGTGAATTTTCTTTTGGACGGCGTGGATGTCGTTGCTGTCATAGCCTTACACTCCTTGCATCTTTTCCAGGGGTTTGGGCGGTGCAAAGCACCGCCCAAACCCCTTAGTATATTAGTTCCGCCCGTCCCCGGGGAGCGGGCGAGTGAGCAACGCTCAAGCAGTGACCTGTATCGTGCCCTTGGGGATGCCTTTCTGCAGACAGAATCTAAATGTGCCATCTATCCTGAAGGGGTAGATGTGATTGACACTTAGGGCACGCGTTCCACCAAGAGCACCGACAGATGCAATTCATAGAGCGTGGTAAGCACCCCGACCAGGGCAGCCTGATCGGGAAGTTCGCCCAATAATGTGGTCGAGGATGGCTCAGCTTCCGGTGCGTGTTCCATGATCGTCATACCTTCCAGCCGATCACGCCACCTTGCGGGGATGCGGCCCAGTACGGTAATCCGGTATTGGGCCGGTTCATCGAACTCAGAACAGATCGCTGACGCGTTTGCTCTCATACCAGCACTCTAGCGCGTATTGCCGAGTAGCGATACCACCAAAGGGTGTGATAAGGGTGCAGACTGACGAGAAGGGAGAACAAATCAAAGGAATATCAGGGGCGTCGAAGGATGCCAAGCGCTTCGGCCTTGAGTACTGCGTCCCAACGCTTGTTGACGCCGAGCTTGCCATATAGGTTGACAGTATGACGTTTCACGGTCGTAGGGGCCAGACCTAACCGGTAGGCGATCTCCTTGTTGCTGAGATGCTCCTGCAACAGGGTCAAGATCTCCAGTTCACGGCTGGTGAGCGGTTCAAGTAGTCCGACGCGGGCCGGACGAATGCCGAATACGGCTTGACTGGTCTCGCTCTCGCTGCGGGGTTCAGGAAATGCTGCCAGGACAGCACGGACGGTCTCTACGGCATAGCCCTGCTCGGCAAGACGGAGCAGCAGCCTCTGCATGTGGGACCCTAGATCGACAAAGACCCGGACAAAGCCGCCGGGTCGTGCAAGATCCACGGCCTGCTTTACTACGGCCAACGCAGCAGCGCTTGCCCTTGCACTTCAAGCGCCACTGCACGCAGGGCCAGGATCTTGAGCCGAAAGGCAGGACTACAAGCGCGCAGGGCATACTCTTCCAGGCGTTGCAAGATCTCAAGCGCCGCCTGCACATGGGTCTCTGTGTCTAGCGTCAGAAGGATTTGGGCCTTTGCCAGGTGCGGGTCTTGCACCCAGTTAATGAGTCGATCCGGCGCCGGCGCCGGGTACGCCTCCACCCAGCGCAAGGCTCTTGCGGTGTTTCCTTGGGCTACCTCCAACCGGGCGCGCAGGGAAAGCGCATCCTCGCGCACCTGTCCCGTGCGTTCCATATCAAGTTGGTAGAGTAGGTCTGAACTCTGCCAGGCTGCAGCGAGCTCGGACCTGGCAAGATGGACCAACGTCAGGCCGTTCAAACTGTTGCGGGCAGCTTCACTATGCACAGCGTAGCGTCTGTGGATAATCTGCTCGAAATGGTATGCGGCAGCGTCCAGTTCGTTCCAGTGATAGTGCACGACGCCGAGAAAGTAGTGTGCCCAGCCCTGAAGTATCGCTAGCTGGGCCAGCGTCGCTTGTTCAAGCAGCGCCTGGGCCGTCTGGCGGACCTGGTCAAGATCGCCAGCCTCAAGTGCGTTGACGCAGACCGGAAAGAGGATGCGCAGCGTATAGGCGTCCGGTTTCCCAAGCAAAGATTCGTATTCATCCATCAGTCTCCGGTGGACAATCTCGCCCTGGCCAATGGCGCGCATACTCATCCCCCAGAACATTAGAGCGCCCCCGCGCGCATATCGCCACTTTTGAGGCAGCAGCGTAAGCGCTTCCTCGCTGTACGCAATCGCGCGGGCTGCCTGACCGTGTGAAAATGCCTCCTGGCTGCGTAGGGCGGCGACCAACCCGCGCAGTTCCCGCAGAGCGAGCGCTTCGCCCGCGTCGAGTGCGGCTTCGCCGTCCGTATCGATCATCGCCTCGATCTGCCCAAGCAGTTTCCACACGACGGGAAGTTGCGCTGAGAACTGCAGGGCAACGGCCTTGATCATCAAGAGCCAGGGACGGTGCTGGATGAAATCGTCCGGTAGCAGGCGCAGCCAGCGGATCAATGTGGCGCGATCCTCCCGGTTGAGCACATCACAGAGGCCCGCCTGCATCAAGCGCGCGGCGAGGTCGCGGTCATCGACCGCCAGTGCATGGTGCAGGGCCTCTTCGATCAAACCCTGCCCAGCGAACCAGTCCGCGACTGCGCGGTGGAGTGCAGTCACCTGCTCTGATCCCATCTCCACTGCCAACCTTTGTTGTAGCAATTCCTGGAAAAGGTGATGATACCGATACCATTCCCTGTTGTCACTCAATGGGATTACAAAGAGGTTGGCGCGCTCTAGCCGCTCGATGCATGAGCGTACATCGCAGGAAGGGTCATCGCTGCCGGCGATGACGTCAACGACGCACTCGCACAGCGGCACGCAGAATCGGTCCAGAATCGAGGTTACCAATAGGAATCTAAAGATCTCGGGCGGCTGGTGGGATATCACCTGGTCCATCAAAAAGTCAGTAATGTCGCTGTCGCTGACCGCCAGGCTCGCTACGGCCGTCTCTGCGTCGACCGCAGTGCGCAGTGACACGGTCGCCAGGCGCAGCCCGGCGATCCAACCTTCGATGCGCTGATCGAGCAATGTCACTGCAGATTGGCTGAGCGGAGCCTTCAGCACCTTGGCCAAGAACGCAGCCGATTCCTCTGGAGTGAAGCGCAGATCGCGCGTGCGGATCTCAACAACTCGGCCCGCGGCGCGTAGGTTCGCAAGGGGCAAGGGCGGGCTGTTCCGTGTGAGCAAAACCAGGTGCAGGCGTTGCGGCCAATGGCGGAGCAGTTCGCCCAGAAAGTCGTGTACTGCCACCCCATGAATGGCATGATAGTCATCCAACACCAACACGCAGCGCGCCGGCAAGGACTCCATATCGTTGCTCAGTGCGACGACAAAGGGCGTCTGTGAAACCGGTTGTGGTGCTTCGAGCAATGCGCTGACCTCGGCGCACGCTGTTGGGAAGACCGTCCGGATCGCGGCAACGAAATAGCGTAGAAAGCCTTCCAGGTCGCTGTCATTTTCATCGAGCGACAGCCACGCTGTCGGTATGGGCGTGTGTGTGCGAACAGTCAATTCCTCGATCCACGCGCTGACCAGCGTGGTCTTGCCAAAGCCAGCCGCCGCGCTGACCAGGGTGAGCGGTCCTCGCAAGCCGCGATCCAGCATTTCGATCAGGCGCGGGCGATCAACCCGGTCACCCGTCACCGGCGGTCGGTTGAGTTTCGTGAGCAACAGGGAGGAAGGACGTGTATACATTCGACCGGAATTATAGCATAGGCCGGCTTACCGCTGGCAGGGTGCGGCGGCGGGGTAGGGTACCTGTAAGACGTCTTAATTTTGGGTATTGACAAAGCGCCTGGGGTAAAGTAAACTCCTCATTGTAGTTTTGTAACTACATTGTTACATAGTCCTATTCCCAATTTCTGTCCGCCAATCACATATTCCTGTAGGAGTCTGCATCATGGGCGCTGTTGCCACTATCGACGCGCGTCATCTGTCAAAGGCGCAATTGGCCAAGATGATCCAATTTACCAACGTTCGCCCCTATGCCACGCGCGATGACATTGTGGCCCATCTGCAAGTGTGCGCTGAATACGGTTTTGATGGGGCGATGATCGCCAACTGTTGGGTGCCCCTGGCACGCGAGGTGTTGCGTGGCACGGGGGTCAAAGTGGCCACCTGTATTGGACTCGGCTTCGGACAGGAGAGTCTGCACGGCAAACTGGCCCTGATGCGGGAGTGCTTGGCGCTGGGCGCAGATGAGATCGACTACGAGCCAAACATGGCGCTCTATCTCTCTGGGATGTATGACGCATTTCGCGAGGAGGGCAGGGCGTTGGTCGAAGCGGCGGCCGGTCGGCCCATCAAGGCCATGTTGGAGTTTGGCTATCTGAAGACGGAAGCCGACAAACGCCATGCCGTGCAATTGCTCTGTGAAGGCGAGGTGCCCTGGATCAAGAATTCCAGCGGCTGGGGCGAGGGCGGCATTGCGGCGACGGTAGAGGACATCCAGTTGCTGCGTGAAGTTACGACCGGGACGAAGAGCCGTGTCAAGGCTTCGGGCAAAGTCAACAGCTACGAAAAAACGGTGACGCTGATCAATGCCGGCGCCGAGATGTTGGGTACGAGCACCGGCAAGCCCGTCATGGACGGCTATCCGGCATAGGGTTTGAAGGCACAATGGCAACGGGGTAACGGCATGACGAAATCCGATGCGCAGGGATCCATAGTCGTAATTGGCAGCTATCTGGTGGCACTCGTCATGGATGTGGATCGCATTCCCATCCCCGGCGAAACGGTGCTTGCCCGCAATTTTCGCGAGGCGTACGGTGGCAAAGGCTCCGACATGGCCGTGCAGGCGGGACGCCTGGGTGCGCCCGTGCACTTTGCCGGCTGTATAGGCAATGACGATTTTGGCCGCGCGTTCATCAAACTGATGCACGACGAAGGCGTCAATACCGAATTGCTCAACGTGCGCGACGAACTCGCCACCGGTGCAGGCTTCATCATCAAGGACAAGCAGGGGCGCAACGTCATCACCATCGACATCGGTGCGAATCAGCTCTTTGCGCCGGCAGATGTTGACCGTGCGCGTGCACGGATGAACGAAGGGTCAGTCGTGCTGATCCAACTAGAGATTCCGCTGGAGACCGCCTTGCATGCTGCAAGCCAGGGCCGGATGGCCGGGAGCACGGTCATCCTGAATCCGGCGCCGGCGCATGACTTGCGCCCGTATGACCTGACGGGAGTCGATTATCTTACGCCGAATGAGACGGAGGCGCGGGTCTGTTTGGGGCTGGCGCCGGATGACCCTACCCCTGACATTGAGATTGCCCGCGGCCTACTCGCCCTGGGCTGCCGCACCGTCCTCATGACGCTAGGCGAGCGAGGCTGTCTGATCGTCGATGCTGCGCGCACACTGGCCGTACCCGCCTATTCTTTTCCCAACGCAGTCGACAGCAATGGCGCCGGCGATTCATTTAATGCGGCGCTGGCAACCGCGATGATCGAGGGTCAGACGCTTGAGTCCGCAGTGCGTTTTGCCAATGCGGTTGCGGGGGCTCTGTTGCACGCGTTGGGACACGGTGCCGTCCTATCATACACGCGCTGAAGTCGATGCGTATCTTTCCAATTTTGGCTGACCGCTCCCCACAAATCTAGGAGAAAGTGTATGCGTTCAGGTCGCATCATCCACCCCGAATTAGCCAAAGCCGTTGCTTCATTGGGCCACATGGACATTCTCATGGTCGTCGACGCAGGCTTTCCGATCCCAGCAAGCGCCTGGCGCATCGACCTGGGGTTCTACGAGGGCATCCCGGATGTGCTGGACGTCCTCCGTGTGATGCGTCAAGAAGTATTTGCTGAAGAAATCCACTTTGCGGGCGACATTTTAACGCGCAACATTCCGCTCTACACGGCGCTGCAGGAGATTTTCACCGGTTCTGGCGCCGCGTTCAAGCTCACGACCCATGAACACCTGGTCAACGTGGTGGCGCATCAGGCGAAGTTCATCGTGCGCTCAGGTTCGTTCAACCCGTGGGCCAATATCGCAATTGCCGCCAGCACCGACCCGTTTGCCTGGTTTGCCGATGGTTCGGGCGCTGAAATCCTGCCGGCATATGTCGAACGCCGGCGTCTCATGACCGCAAACGTGCGCCCCGAACCTTCATAGTCTGAAAGAGGTCGAAGATGTCCGTTGCCAATCATCCGCCCGGTCAATCAGCGATGGAAGAATCGCCACAGTCGCATGGCGCCATGAAGATGTTGCGCAATATCGTGACGACGCGCGAATTCGGCATATTGGCGTTCCTGCTGATCTGCTCGCTCCTGATCGGTCTGTTGCGCCCCACCTTCTTGACGACGGACAACATCCTAAACATGGGGCGCCAGATGGCCGTCACCTGCATCATGGCTGTTGCCATGACGTTCCTGATTACAGCTCAGGAACTCGACTTGTCCGTCGGGTCCATTCTCGGCTTCTGCTCCATGGGCATGGCGTTGCTTACCAAGATGTTTGGTGTCGATCTCTGGATCAGTTTTGCACTCTCCATCCTGGCGGCGGTCCTGCTCGGTGTCCTCAACGGTGTGATCACCACCAGGGGGCGCATTCCGGCCTTCATCACCACACTCGGCACCTTATATATCATCCGCGGCTTCACCCTGTTGATGTCGCCATGGCCTGTGTCCCAGATCGACGCGCCGCTCTTCTATGATGTCTTTGCGGGGTATGTCGGGCCGATTCCCACGCAGGTGCTGTGGATGCTGGGGATCGTGATTGTCGGGCACATTGCGATGACACGCACGCGGTTTGGCTACTACGTACGCGCCACGGGCAGCAACAAATCTGCGGCGATCCTTTCCGGCATCCCCGTCAACCGCATCAAAGTGCTTTGCTTCGTCTTAACTGCAGTCGCGGCGGCGTTTGCGGGTGGGATCCAGTTTGCTCACCTCGGCTCTGTCAACCCGACGGCGGGTGCGGGTGCGGAGTTGACGGTCATTGCCGCGGTTGTAATCGGCGGCACTGCGCTCTTTGGGGGTGACGGCACCATCATCGGCACTTTTCTGGGTGCGGCGCTGTTGACGGTCATACGCAATGGGCTGGTGCAACTGGGCGGTGAGGGTCGTCTCCAAGAGGCGTTCCTGGGTGCGATCATCATCATTGCCGTCTTAATCCACACCTATTTGCGTCGAACGCCAGGAGGTGCCGCCGACAAGTAACCTACTCCAGGCGGGTGATGCAAGTCGGGCGTCTCCCGCCATCCATGCCGCGTGCAAGTCTCAGTGTGTGTCTTTGCTTTCCCAAATTCCGTTCAAGTTCAACCCTGACGAATCCAGGGAGGAGATGATCGACATGAAGGCGAAAACCCTGTTGGTAGCAGCAAGCCTCGTCACTGGCGCCATGCTGTTTGCCGGATGTACGGCAGTACCCGCCGCCCCAGCCGCAGGTGGTGCACCGCAAGCGGCCGCTGCGGACGTTACCTACGGCATGGATCACAAGATGAAGATTACCTTTGTCACGCATGACCTGGGTGCGGGTGTCTTTGCCCCAGTCCGCCGCGGGATGGAAGACGCCTGCAAGCAGATCAATGCCGATTGTGAATTCCTCGGGCCGCAGACATTCAACACGACGGATCAGGTGGCGATTCTGGAGGCAACCATCTCCAAGAAGCCGGATGCGATCGTGACGACGCGCACCGACCCGTCGGCCTTCAACGAAGTGCTGCAGAAGGCGGTCGACGCCGGGATTGCGCTTGCCACCTACAATACGACGGATCCAGATGCGTCCAAGGCCGTGCCGGCGCCCCATGTCGGGCAGGACTTCACCAATTATGGCAAGGTGTGGGCACGCGAGGTCATGAAAGATCTGCCCGACGGCGGCGATATTGCGATCACCGATTGCTGCTTTGGCCACTTCGCCCTGGAGGAACGCAACCGTTCCTTCCAGGAGACGCTGGAAAACGAAGGCGCAGGAAAGTGGGTCGTGCGCGACATCATCAACACGACGGCGGATCCGGACAAAATCTACTCGGCGATCGAAGCCTATTATCAGGCCAACCCAGACGTCAAGGGCATTTATGGCGTCGATTACTACAGTGGCATCATCTCCGAGTTTATCAAGAAGAACAATCTGCAGGGCAAGCTCAAGACCGGCGGTTCGGACCTGGCCCCAGGCAATGTCGATGGGCTTCAGAACGGCTACACCTCCTTTGGTCTTGGCCAGAACCCCTACTGGCAGGGGTATATGCCGGTTATGATGATGCACCAGTTGCTAGCCTTCGGCGTCCGCCCGAATACGATTGACACCGGCACTGACGTTGTCACGCCGGCGAATATCGCCGAGTTTAACCCGGATTACCGGTAGTTCTTCTCCCGCCGGTGTGAGTGGGAACGGGTCTTGGATGCCCCTGTTCCCACTCGCACCGGCCGAACCGATAACGGTCAGTTTACAGACGTTCAGCGGAAAAGGCGTGAATCATGGAATCAGCGGTTCCTATCCTCGAATTTGAAGGGATCAGCAAGCGTTTCGGTGGCGTCCAGGCGCTCGAAGACGTCAGCTTTGCGATCCCTCGTGGAGAGATTCACGCATTGGTCGGCGAAAACGGCGCCGGCAAGTCAACGTTGATCCGGATCTGCGGTGGCGTCTACCGGCCAGACGCCGGGTCGATTCGCTTCAAAGGTAAGGAACACGTCTTTCGAACCGTTCATGAGTCCCGCAATGCCGGGATCAGCATCGTGCACCAGGAAATTCCAATCTGCCCGGATTTGACTGCCGCAGAGAATATCTTCCTGGGGCGAGCACTGCCTAAACAGGGTGGCTTGATCGATTGGCGTGAGGTCAACCGGCGCACGACCGCGCTCTTTGCCCAGCTTGGGGTCCGGATCGATCCCAGGGCGCAGGCCGCCAGCCTCACGATTGCCCAACAGCAACTTGTGGTCATTGCCCAGGCATTATCGCTTGAATCGGATCTCCTGATCATGGACGAACCGACTTCGGCGCTCAACCAGGAAGAGACTTCGAACCTCTTTGCGATCTTGCGCCAGTTGCGTGATCGCGGGATCACGATCGTCTATGTCTCCCATCGTCTGGAAGAAGTCTTCGAGATTGCCGACAGCATTTCGTCCTTACGGGATGGTCACTATATTGGGACCGTGCCAAAGGCGGGGGCGACGCCTGATCAGATTGTGCGGATGATGGTGGGGCGCGAGGTCACCAACCTATTCCCCAAGGTCGTCAGTGATTTTACGCCGGCGCCCCTCCTGCGCGTGCGCAATCTGGCGGCTCAAGGTCTCTTTTCGGACGTCTCATTTGATTTGTTTGGCGGTGAAGTGCTGGGGCTGGTTGGCCTACAGGGATCGGGCACAAGCGATGTATTGCGCTCGCTCTTTGGCAAAACTCCGGTCTCGAGTGGCGAGATTGAAGTCAATGGAAAACCGGCGCACTTTCGGAGTTCGCTGGACGCAATTGCCAGCGGCATCGCCTATGTGCCTGCCAATCGGCAGGCAGAAGGTCTCTTCTCGACCCTATCGGTTCGTGACAACGGTGCACTCTTGCTCGTGCGCCGGCTCGCACGCGCATTGGGCCTGGTGCCGCTTCATGAACTTGACCGCCAAATGCGCGCGGCCGTGCAACGATTTAGCATTCGCACTTCATCGATTTCGGCTTCTATTGGCAGTCTTTCCGGTGGCAACCAGCAGAAGGTTGTCATTGCGCGCTCACTCTCCACCGGGCCTTTGATCGTCCTGCTGGACGACCCGACGCGCGGGATCGACGTCGGCGCCAAGGCCGAAATTCACCACATCTTGAACGAGTTGACGGCTGCGGGATGCGGCGTGATTCTGGTGTCCTCGGAGTTACCAGAAGTGCTTGCGATGAGTGATCGCGTGATCACGATGTATCGAGGTCGTGTCCGTGGCGAGCTTGGCCGCGAACAGATCGATCACGAAGTCGTGATGCGGATGGCCACAGGCGCCGATGGGGCGGTGGGCGCGTCCCCAGCCCCGGCATTGAGCGCTTGAAATTTCCTGGGTCGCCGATGGGCGATCGGCAAAAAGGACTCGGCTCATGGTTACCTCTCGCGAACGTGTACAGACGACTTTGAACCACCAGCAGCCGGACCGTGTGCCGCTTGACCTTGGTGCGGCGCCCACGACGGGGATGCATGCCAGCTCCGTCTATCTGCTGCGCCAGGCTCTCCGCCTGGATCCGCCAGGAACGCCCGTCAAGATCATCGAGCCTTATCAGTTGCTTGGCGAGATCAAACCTGATCTCCAGGCAGCGCTTGGCGTCGACGTTGTCGGTGTCTGGCCAATTGAAGGTCTCTTTGGCTTCAAAAATGAAGGCTGGAAGCCGTGGTCTCTACCCGATGGGACCCCTGTCCTTGTGCCGGACGCTTTTAATACGGATCCTGAGCCGGATGGCAGCTATCTGATGTATCCTGCCGGTGATCGGACGGCGCCGCCGAGCGGCCATCTGCCCAAAGGCGGCTTCTATTTCGACACGATCGTTCGCCAACCGCCCTTTGACGAAGATCATCTCGATCCTTTTGAGAACGTCGAGGAATTCAGCCCAATCAGCGAGGAAGCCCTGGCGCATTTCGCCCGTGAGGTTGATCTCGCCTATACACAGACGGACAAGGCGGTTTTGGTAAACTTTGGGGGGACAGCGTTTGGCGACATTGCTATCCGGGACGTACAGGAGTGGTACGTCAGCCTGGCTGCTCGCAAGGAATACATCGCCCGGGTGTTTGAACTGCAGTGTGAGATTGCCCTGGAGAACCTGAATAAGTTGTACAATGTGTTGGGAAATCGTGTCGACGTGGTCTACATGACGGGAACGGATTTCGGCACGCAGCGGGCGCCGTTTATTTCTGTGGCGGCTTACCGTGAGCTGTTCCGGCCGTATCACAAGGCGCTAAACGATTGGATCCATGCCAACACCACCTGGAAGACCTTCATGCATTCAGATGGTGCGCTCATGCCGTTGATTCCGGAATTTATCGATGCAGGGTTCGACGTGTTGAACCCTGTTCAATGGACGGCTGAGGGGATGGATCCGCAGACCCTCAAGGATCGCTTTGGTGAGAGGCTCGTCTTCTGGGGCGCCGGGGTCAACACACAGGGCAGCCTGCCGCACGGCACGCCGGCTGAAGTGCGTGCAGAAGTGCAACACAACATCCGCATCTTTGGCAAAGGGGGCGGTTACGTGTTCAATACGATCCACAATGTGCAACCGCTCATTCCAGTGGACAATCTCGTGGCACTGTATGAGGCAGTTCGTGACTATCGGACCTATGGTTAATCATGTCACAGGAATCATTTGTAGATCCCAGGCTGGCGCCTTCGAAGCCGCCTGGTAAAGGTGTGCACCCGGCATTGGCAAGCGTGCCACCCGAATCGGTCATCGACAAAAGCAGCCCCGTGCCGCTTCATCACCAGTTGGAGCTCTTTCTACGGCGCGGGATTGAGAGTGGTCTGTTTGGGCCACATGATACCCTGCCGACTGAACAGGAACTCCAGGATTACTTCCAGCTCAGCCGGACACCCATTCGTCAGGCCCTGGCAAGACTCGCCGCCGATGGCCTGATTGACCGCCGGCGTTCGCAGGGAACGGTCGTCCTTCCCAAACCTTTTGAGGAAAACCTACGTTCGTTGACGGCCTTTACCGAAGAGGTGCAGCGCAAGGGGCTGACGCCGGGTTCGCGCATGCTCGAGTTCCAGATTGGACCTGCGGATGCAGAGGATATCCGTTTATTGAACCTGGCGAAGTCCGCGCTGATCTATCGTTTTCGCCGGCTACGCTTTATCAATGATGACCCCGTTGGCATTCTTTCGTCACACATTCCGGTTGACGTAGCGCCCAACTTGCGTGAGACCGATTTTGCCGAGACGGGAATGCAGCAGTCCAGTTACTATGTTTTGGAGCATCTTCACCACATCCGTCCGGTGCGTGCCTCTGAAACCTTTCGTGCGGTGACGCTCGACGCCGAGGCGGCGCGACTGCTGCGGATCCCCGGTGCATAGCGCGGTGCTGATGCGGAGCCGTGTGACGTATGATGCGTCAGGCCGCGCGATTTCACTAGAGCATGGCCTCTATCGTGGCATTTATCGACTCGAGTGGACGGGGCGCGACATCAGTTCGCTCGATACAAGCAGCCTGGCGGAAGACCAGCCGGCGCCATAGAAGATCTATTGCTATGAACCTGACACCTCGTGTACGTGTATTGCGCGCGATTGACCATCAGGTACCGGACCGTGTGCCTTTGGCCCTCTGGGGCAGTTGGTACGGCGTGACAGACAAGCTCTATTTGGGTGCGCTGCGCACATTGGGGTGGGAGCCGGAGCCGCCATTTCGACCGGATTTTCTGCACTCGGTGAACTACTATGACGACCGGTTACTGGCGCGATTGGGTGTAGATGTGCGCTACATCGACCCGGGGTCGGTCACCGTCACCTCGCGCGTGCGGCCCGATGGCGCCGATGGCTATGGCTTGAAATATGAGCGCAGCGGGCTCTATCGTGTGGCCAATCATTATCCGCTCGCCAATGCAACGGTGGAAGAGATTCTTGCGTATCCGCTGCCAAGAGCCGAGGATGTGATCCTGGAAGAGCCGCTGCAGGCGCGGCTGCAGGCCATCCAGCGCTTCGATGATGAGTATGCAATCTCGGGCCGCGCGGTGGCGTCGTATGGTTTTTTTGAGATGGCGCAGTCGTTGCGGAAGCACGAGCAGTTGATGATGGACTTGATCCTGGAGCCTGAGGTCGTGCATGCGTTGGTAAGCCGGCTCTTCGACTGCTATGCGGCGTTGACCGACCGATTCCTCGAAATCGTGGGCGCGCAACTCGACATCCTTGAGTTGCCCGGCGATGATTATGCGGGCAATCAGGGACCGATCATCGCACCGAAGTATTTCGACCAGTACTTCAAAGAGCCGTATACAAAGCTCATCCGGCGGGTGAAGGATTGCTATCCGCACATCAAGGTTGTCTATCACTCCGACGGTGCGGTGACGCCGTTCCTGCCGCGGATCATTGAGATCGGCGCCGACATCTTCCATCCGCTAGAGCCGTTGCCGGCGACCGACACGGTGGCGGTGAAGCAGGCGTTCGGGGATCGCTTGACCTTCATGGGGGGCATCGACATCCGGCAGGCCATGCAGGGCAGTGAGGAACGTGTGGTAGAGGAAGTCAAATTGCGCATTGCGCAACTGGCGCCAGGTGGCGGCTATATCCTTGCGCCGGCGAATCATCTCCAAGCCGACGTGCCGCCGGGGAATCTGTTTCGACTGTTCGACGCGGCGAGGGAGTTTGGGGAGTATTGAGACCAGAGAGACCGGGAGACAAGGAGACAAAGAGACAAAGAGACCGGGAGACAAAGAGACAATAGCCGGTTCAATCGTTTCCCGGTCTCCCAGTCTCCCGGTCTCCTGTCTCCCGGTCTCCCGGTCTCCTTTGTCTCTTTGTCTATTTCTTTCTGATTTGCATAAACTTCTTCGCTGTCGCGACCGCCACTGCGGCGTCGCGGCAGTAGGCATCGGCTTCGACGTGTTCGGCGAATGCCTCGTTGAGGGGGGCGCCGCCGACGAGCACGACGATGTCTTTCCGGATGCCCTTTTCTTTGAGCGTGTCGATGACCACCTTCATGTAGGGCATGGTGGTCGTGAGCAGGGCGCTCATCCCCAGGATATCGGGGTTGTGCTTTTCAATGGCCGCCAGGTAACTTTCGACTGAGTTGTTGATGCCCAGGTCGAAGACCTCAAAGCCGGCGCCTTCCATCATCATGACCACCAGGTTCTTGCCGATGTCATGGATGTCGCCCCTTGACCGTGCCGATCACCATGCTCCCGATCTTCGGCGCGCCGGTGTCGGCCAGCAGTGGGCGCAGAATCGTCATCCCTGACTTCATGGCCTTGGCGGCCATCAGCACTTCCGGCACAAACAAGATGCCGTCGCGGAAGTCATTGCCGACGATCTGCATGCCGGCGACGAGGCCGTTGGTGAGGACATCGTAGGGAATTTCGCCACGGGAGAGCGCTTCATTCACCTCTTCTACGATCTCCTCCGCGAGGCCATCGTAGAGGTCCTCTTTCATCAGTTCGTAGAGATCTTCCAGACTCAGCTCGGACAGGATGATTTCTTCAGATTCGCTCATTGGTTACCTCGGTAGGATTGCGTGTTGCGTGTCTCGTGTTGTGTATCTCGTATTGCGTATCTCGTGTTGCGTATTGCGTGACAGGTGATACGAGATACGCAATACACAATACGACATTCGTTATCCCTGGCGCATGCGGCGGCGGGGGCGGGCGTCAGGTGCGCCAGGGGTAGTCGTTGTCGCTGCCGGCAGGATGCCCTCCAAGTGCGGGTAGGGGTCGCTCGCATGGGGGATATGGATGGCAGCCACAAACTCATCTTGGAAATCTTCGGCAACGGCCGTCTCGATGTATTGGGCGCGGCGCGACAGGCTCTGGGCTTCGATCCGTTTGCCACGATTGAGCAGGGCGATACGGGCGCCGTCACCGGCCGCGTTGCCCACGGCAATGACATGCTGCGGTTCACAGTCAGGAATCAGCCCCAGGATCAAGGCGTAGAGCGGGTCGATGTAACTGCCAAAAGCGCCGGCAAGTTTGATGCGGTCCACTGTCTCCACCCCGGCACGCTTCATGAGTAGCTTTGCCCCTGCATAAAGCGCGGCTTTGGCCAATTGAATGGCGCGCACATCTTCTTGGGTAATATAGATCGGATTGCCGCTCGAAGTCTGTACCGGCGTTGCCAGCAGATAGGCAGCGCGCCGGCCGTTCCATGTGAGCTTGTCACCCGCGTAATTCGGATTGAACCGGCCATCGGGCTGTAGAATTCCGGCCAGATAGAGCTCGGCAATGGCTTCGATGATGCCCGAACCACAGATGCCAGTCGCCTTGTGTTCCGGGCGATCCCCCTCGCCGGCATCGGGCGCCAGGTTCCAATCCTGCGACCACCGGTGCTCGCCAATGACGCGGAAGTTGGCGACGCCGGTTTCCTTGTCGATGCGCACCCGTTCGATGGCGCCGGGTGCGGCGCGCATGCCTGATGAGATTTGGGCGCCTTCAAAGGCCGGCCCGGTGGGACTGGAGGCACTCATCAGCCATTCACTGTTGCCCAGCACGATTTCGGCATTCGTGCCGACGTCGACAATCAGCTCGATTTGTTGCTGCTTGTGCGGCTCTTCTGCAATCAGGACACCCACGTTGTCGGCGCCGACGTGGCCGGCTTCGGCGGGCAGCACATGCACATAGGCGGCGGGATGCAGTTTCAAACTAAGCTCGTGCGCCTTGAGATCCATCGCATCACGGTTGGCCAGCGCAAAGGGCGCGCCGCCCAACTCAATTGGGTTGATGCCGAGGAAGAGGTGAATCATCGTGGTGTTGCCCACCACAACCATTTCATGGATGTCGCGCGCACGCAAGCCGGCGGCGACCGCCGCCTGCCCGGCCAGTTTGTTCAACGTCTTGATGATGGCGTCGTGCATCTTCTCGGTGCCGTCCTCGTTGACCATCGCATACGAGACACGGCTCATGAGATCTTCGCCATAGGAGATCTGTGGGTTCATGGTCGATTCGGTGGCCAGGATGGCGCCGGTGCGCAGGTCGCACAGGAACGCCGCCACGGTGGTGCTGCCGATGTCGACCGCAAGACCGTAGATGCCTTCGCTGTAGCCTGGCCGGACGTCAAGGACCTCGCGTTCCTGCCACAGGATCACGGTGACGCCCCAATTCTTCTGGCGCAGCACGCTTTGTAGTTTCCGGAGGGCGCTCAGATCGATCGCAAGGTTGGTGAGACCCCACTCTGCGGCCAATGCATCTTGCAGGCGGCCCCAATCGCCGCGATGTTCGCCCAACTCCGCCCTGTCCACCTGGACGTACAACTGGCGAATGGCGGGGTCGATATCGATCACGCGCTCCCCAGCGGTCTTGCGGATCACCTGTTTCTGGGCACGGCTTTCTTCGGGCACGTAGACCAACAGATCACCCGTGATCTGTGCGGTGCAGGACATGCGGCCGTCCGTGGCGTGGCTGCTTTCCAGTAGATCGCGTTCCGCGTCGCTGGGTGCAGTCAGGTGGGAGGAGTGGGAAATGATCCCATGTTTGACAAATTCGCCATCCTCCACCTTCACCTTGCACTTGCCACAGGTGAGGCGCCCACCACAGATGCTTTCGATCCCCAGACCGAGTTCACGCGCCGCTTCGAGCACTGTTGTGCCTTCGGCAAAGCGGCCGCGGCGGCCGGAGGGCATGAAAATAACTTGTGATCCTGATTCGCTCATGCGCGAAGTTCCCATCGTATGCTTGCTAACGGCGCAAGTAACCCTGCGCCGTAGATGTGTCTACTATAGATTTCAGAGCGTCTATCATACCCTTGAGCACGCGCTTCGTCCAACCCGGCAGGCTTGCACGCACAAGAGCTGTGATCCAAAGCGTCCTGCTGTCACGGGTTCAGCGGAACAAGATGATCGTGGCAATCAAGAGGATGCTCGTGACAATCGGCCAGTAAAGTAGTTTCGGCACGACGTTGTCATGATATTTCAGAATCTTGAAGCCAGGATACACCACGACGATGGTGGTGACGGTTGCCACGACAAGAATCAGCGGATACAGCAGGATGTGAAGGGATTCCAGATATACGAAAGATTCTGATTTAACCTGATTGCGCAGACCGCTTTGGGCGACCAATGTGGCAAAGAACAAGCCAGACCAAACCCCGATCACACCACTCCAACTCAAGCCAAAGGCGCCTCGGCGTTCATGATCCCGCGTGAAGAAAAGGAATGTGACAAAGACCAGCATGAGCACGACGAGCGGTGAGACTCCTTGTGTCAGCAGCGGGGTCAGGATCTCACGCTGCACGCCCACATTGAAGTAGAGGTCAGGCGAAGCGGTTACCCCCGTCTCGTAAAAACCGAAGTTGGTCGTGTAGGTGATCGGCCTGTAGGAGAAAAATGACTCAGTGAGATCCCATCCTTCGAGTACAATCCCCTGTTCCACGCCAGGCAGGTCTGCATGGTTGAGCGACGGATATGCTTTGAGATCCGGGACAAGTACGACGTTGGATACGAAGTCCGGATGCCATAGCCGGAACCAGACATCTTGTTGGTCAAATGGGTAACGCGAGTAGTCGAACTGCTCGCGCAAGTTGAGCACGAAGTACCAGCCGATGAGTTCCTCTTCACCCTGCTTGATGCGGTAGGCCTCGGTGAGTTCTGGTTTTTCTGCTTCTGGAAACACGACTCCCCGGCGTACATCCGGTGGGATGTCCTTACCATAGCGCTGCCAGACATAACCGGTCGCGCGCACATTGTAGGGGCCGGTGAATTCTAGGGATTTGACGTAGACCCCGGTAGGGACGTATTGCAGTTTGCCCCAGCCCTCTGCATCGGCAAACCGCTGGTAGGCAGCCTCATACTCGGTTAGCTCCTCGGGCGAGTTGATGATCGTCTGGTTGCTCCGGGAAAGTGGTGCACCCAGCATGCTGCGCGCAATCAGGACGATGATCAGCAAGGTGCAGAGGAGGCTGAACGCAATGGCTGCCAGCCAATAGCGTCTGATCTGACGATCTGTTTGGTCTGGCGATGGTGGGTTGGGAGTTTCAGGCGCGGGCATAAGGGTATTATCTAGCCGGACGGTGGGTTCGTCAAAAGTTGCGTGGTATACTGCTTCCCCGCTGTTCGAAATTCAATCAAGGCCACAATCGACGAGGATGACTGGATGCCCATCGACACCCTTTATTTTATTCATCATAGCCATACCGACATCGGCTACACCCACGATCAGCCGACACTGTTCGACCTGCACGAACGCTTTATCACCACGGCGCTCGACCTGGCGGAAAAGTACGCGAATTCTGAGAGTGACGGCGCCTTCCGGTGGACCGTGGAAAACACGTATGTGCTTTCGCGCTGGCTTGAGCACGCCAGCGCCGAACAGATCCGCCGGTTTCAAACGCTTGAGCGGGCGGGACGGATCGAAGTTACAGCGATGTTTGCCAACCTGACGCCGCTGCTCGACACCGACCAGTTGATTGAGAGCTTTCAACTGCTTCGTGAACTGAGGGATCGGCATGGCTTCACCATTACCTCTGCGATGAATTGTGATGTGAACGGCGAAAATTGGCCGCTGGTCGATCTGTTCGCGGACCTGGGCATCGAGGGTTTCACGATGGCCATCAACACACATTTCGGCGGTGCGCCGCTCGCCCGTCCGGATGTGTTCAAATGGAAAGGGCCAAGCGGGCGGAGCGTGCTTGCGTACAGCGGCTGGCCCTATGACCAGGGCTACCGCTATGGCATCGGCCGCAGTGTCGAGCAATTTGAAGAAGTGTGGTGGCCACGCGTCGAACGCCGTCTGGCCGAAATCAACTATCCGCTGCCTGTGGTCATGGCCCAGAGCTTTCATCCATTTGGCGATAACGGTTCCGCGTATGAAGGCTTCACCACCTGGATCGACGCGTGGAATGCGGCCGGCAAACTGCCGCACATCAAGTTTGCCACACCGCGCATGTGGTGGTCAGCGGTGAAAGAGCATTTGGACAAGCTGCCCACCTATCGGGGGGACTGGACCGACTTCTGGAACTTTGGCTCTGTCAGCAGTGCGCGCGAGCAGGCAACCAATCGCCAGAGCCGTGCGCGATTGCGTGCGGCTGACGCCATTGCCGCACCGATGATGGCGCAAGTGCAGGACGATCCCGATCCCTGGCTTGCCCGCACGCTGGCGCTTTATCGCGAGACGGCATGGCACAATCTGCACCTGTGGGACGAACACACGTGGGGCGCCGATCACGCGGTGCGTGAGCCGGATGTACAAGAGGTGGCTGCGCAGTGGAACCACAAAGCCCACTTTGCCTATCAAGCGCGCAGCCTCAGCCTGATGTTACAACGTGATGCCGTGGCGGCGCTGGCGCGTCAGGTGGACGCTGCTCCCGAAGATCTGTTACTGGTGAATCCGTTGCCGTGGCCGCGCACTGTCAGTGTGGATGTCCCCTCGTGGGTTACGGCCCCCCGTGGCACGCCAGATGACTCCACGGCCGGGCGCCAATTCCAGGATCATCATGCCCAGCCGCTGGCGGCGCCGCTGCCGCAGCACCTGGGCGTCGAAGGGCTGCGTACAACCTATGCCGGCTTGCGCACGAAGCGTCTGGCGCTCCCGGGCGTCGAACTGCCCGCGTATGGCTATAAGGTTGTTTCGCGTGATCAGCTTGTGGAGTGGGCATATGCCCCAGGCGTGGCAGAGTGGAGCCCACCAACGTCTGCACTGCCCCGAAACCAGCGTGCTGAGAGTCCAACGCAGATGAGCGAAGAGGCCGTGGTGGACAATGGTCGTCACCGGCTTGTGTTTGATCGGGAACGCGGCGGCGTCCTCTCCTGGTACGATCTGGAGACGAAGCGCGAGTGGGTTGACAAGAGCGCAGACTACCGGTTTGGCAGTTTCGTGCACGAGGAGGTGGCCAACCGTGACCACCCATTTGCGCGGCACCTGATGTTCCACATGAATTGGGACTCGGATCTGGTGGAGCGCCCGCGTGGCTGGAAACCGGGCTGGAACTTTCGGCGGCGCACGCCAACCGCGGTCCGCAGCCACCATGTGTTCACGACCCCGCACGGGATCGAGGTGATTCAGGTGCTGGATGCACCGGGCATTGTCGGGTCTCTCGTTCAAAGCGTATTCCTTCCCAACTATGCGGGCTGGGTTGAGTTCCGGGCCACGTGGCATATGGGGCTTGACAGCCACCCGGAGGCAACGTACCTGGTGTTCCCGTTTGCGGTGCCGGATGCCGTGGTCCGGTTTGACCTGGGACCACAGGCGTTGCAGCCTGAAGTGGATCAGATCCCTGGCGTCTGCTTCGATTACTTCACCGTGCAGAACTGGGTAGACTTCTCGAACGATCAACTCGGAGTCACCGTGGCGACACCTGACAACCCGATGATCCAGTTGGGCGATTTCCACTTTGGCGATAATCAGGTTGAATTCAACCTTGAGCGACCGATGCTGCTTGGATGGGTCACCAACAACTACTGGGAGACTAATTTCAGGGCGCATCAACCGGGCGAGGTTACGGCGCTATCGCATCCAGCCCCACGATGGTGGCTTTGATGAGGCGCGCGCTCACCGCTTGGGGATCGAGGCGCAATATGATGCGCCGATCGTGCAACAGCTCGGCGAGCCGAAGGCGCTGCGTTGTGGCCCGCGGCAGCCAGTCTGCTGGACTTGCCGGAGCCGCCCGTGGTCGTGCTGCACGGCCTGGCGGTGGCGGGGGGGGCAATGGTCATCCGGATGCAGAATGCAAGCGATGAGGCGCAGGTTGCGCGGATTGGTTCAGCCCAGTTGCGGATCAAAGATGCCGCGCTTAGCGATCTGCTGGAGCATGCGACGGACGCATTGAGTTTTAGTAACGGTGCCGTACAGCTCCCCATCCCGCCGCGCGTCATCGCCGTGGTCCGGCTTGAGTCGCCGCACTGACATAGGGAGTAGACGATGGTGAACTTTGTGCTTGGGGTCGACGGCGGCGGCACGCGGACGCGGGTTGCCGCCGTCGATACGACGGGCCGTGTATTGGGCATCGGCATTGGTGGCGTCTCCAACTATGACGATGTGGGCGTGGAGGTTGCGCAGCGCAGCATCGGCATTGCAGTGCAGGAAGCCATTGCGGCTGCCGGCGTTGACCTGGGCGACAGCCAGGCTGTCTTTTTGGGGATGGCAGGCGTGACGTCTGAGGTGGACCGTGCGCATATCCGCGACATTGCGCTCAATCTGCGGCTGGCGCCTGCGCATCGCATTGGCGTGGACCATGATTGTCGCGCGGCGCTTGCCGGTGGGTTGGAAGGGCGGCCCGGCATCGTGCAGATCATGGGCACCGGTTCATCGACCTATGGGCGCAATGCCGCCGGCGAGAGCTGGCTGGCCGGCGGCCGCGGGCATCTGATTGCGGATGAGGGCAGCGGTTACTGGCTGGGGATCCAGGCGATGCGGGCTGCGGTGCGCACCTATGATGGGCGCGACCCTGACACGGCGTTGCTGCCCGCGCTGTTGGCGCGGCTTGAAATTGGGTCGATCGATGACTTGTTGTATCGGCTCTATGTGCGCAACATGACGCGCACCGAGATCGCTGCGCTTGGGCCGCTGGTGATGGAGGTGGCCCAGGCCGGTGATCGCAAGGCGCAAACGATCCTGGAGGACGGAGCGCGTGAAGTCGCCGAGTGCGTCTATGCGGTGGCGCGGCGGCTCGGCATGGTGGCTGGCGTCGTCGAGGTGTGTGGGGTGGGTGGGGTGCTGGAATCGTCGCCGGAGATGAGGGCGCGGTTTGCGG
>JADJPH010000049.1 GCA_016713335.1 Candidatus Fredericiella danica
CGTTTCGGGGGCAAATGTCCCCCGATTTCGTGCTGACCATGCAGCAAATTGAAGGGCTATTCGCCGCATAGAAAAGGGTCGGGGAAGCTCACCAGGAGCATAAACGCTGTGCCTAAGCAGTCCGCTTTTACAGCAGTCAGCAGCAGCCACCCGACCACTATGCTTTGATCTTAGCACACCTTGTCAAGGTGTGCTAAAAACGAAATAATGGCACAGGGCGCTGTCGACCTCGTCTCTTCTGGTCGGTGCGACGCACGGCAGACGCTGCGATGCGCGGACGGCGGTCCTTACGGGTGCCAGTGGTCCGTCACGTGATCGTTCACGGCGGCCACCAGGGCGCCGCTGGCGACGAGTTGGCGGACGGCTTCGATCGCAGGGTAGAGGACCGCGTCTCTTTCGATGAAGGTGGTGTGTTCACGAATGAGCGCGTAGGCGTGGCGGGTGCCTTTGCCGAGGACGGCATCCTGCCCGAGCTGGCGCCGCCGGAAGTCAATACCCTGCGCCGCCGCCAGGAGTTCCAAGGCCAGAATTCGCTCGACGTTGTCGTTGATCTGCCGCAACTTGAGACCCGCGGTCAACCCCATGCTGACATGGTCCTCGACGTTCGCCGAGGTCGGGATGGTGTCCACGCTGGCCGGGTGCGCCAGCACTTTGTTCTCGCTTGCCAATGCTGCTGCGGTGTACTGCGTGATCATGAAGCCCGAATTGAGCCCGCCGTGCTCAGTCAGAAATGCCGGCAACGCGTGGGCATTGCTGGCTTCATCGGTCAGCCGGGTCAATCTGCGTTCGGAGATGTTGCCCAGGTCCGTCATGGCAACGCCCAGATAGTCCATGGCAATGGCCAACGGTTCGCCGTGGAAATTGCCGCCGGAGAGCACGGTGGTGGCCTCGGTCTCGGGGTCGATAAAGAGCAATGGGTTGTCGGTGACCGCGTTCAGTTCGATTTCCATCACCCAACGCGCGTAGGCGATGGCGTCGCGCACGGCGCCATGCACCTGCGGAATGCAGCGGAGGGTGTAGGCATCCTGCACGTTGTACGGGTCGTGATGCCGGGTAAAGGTGCTGCCGGCCAGGATCTCACGCAAATAGGCGGCGCAATGCATCTGGCGCGGGAAGGGGCGCAACTGGTGGATGCGCTCATCGAATGCCATCGGGGTGCCGTGCAGCGCCTCCAGGCTGAGGCAACCGGCAATATCGGCGACCCGGCTCAGCAGCCGCGCCCGCCAGGATTCGAGCGAACCCAATGCGGTCATCACGGCCGTGCCGTTTGTGAGCGCGAGACCCTCCTTGGCGGCCAACGTCACTGGCGCCAGTCCGGCGGCGGCGAGGGCGGCCTCCCCATCCAACCTCGTCCCGGTGACGTCAGCCTCGCCCATCCCAATCAATACCAACGCCATGTGGGCGAGGGGCGCAAGGTCGCCGCTTGCGCCCAGGGAACCCTTGCGCGGGATCACCGGGTGGATGCCATGATTGAGCAGCGCCAAAAGGAGTTCTAGCGTTTCGGGGCGGATGCCGGAGTGGCCGCGGGCGAGGGTGTTGGCGCGGATCAACATGATGGCGCGCACGGTTGCCTGGTCAAAGGGGTCACCCACGCCCACGGCATGGCTCATCACGATGTTGCGCTGAAGTTCGGTCACCTGTTCCGGGGCGATGATGTGGTTTTTGAAGGCGCCAAAGCCGGTGGTGATGCCGTAAGCAACTACGCCTTCATCGATCAGCCGCTGGACGGCGGCAGCCGCACGCACCACGTTCACGCGTCCCGCGGGATCGAGCACGATGGCCGGTTCACCCGGTCGCCCCCGTGCGACGATGATGACCTGATCGAGGGTGAGATGTTGGCCGTCGATGGTGACCGTGGCAGGTGCTGTAAGATCTGGCTGGACCATGGGATGTGACTTTCGTTTCCAAGTGTGACAGGGCGCCTAAACGATGAATTGGCCCCGCTTGATGACGTTGCGCACAAGATTGTGCCCAAACCAATAGACCAGGTGCCGAAAATCAGGCGCGTCCAAGATCAGGAGATCCGCCTGTTTGCCCGGCGCCAATGAACCCACCTGGTCGCCCAGGCCGATGGCATAGGCGGCATTGATCGTGGCGGCGTTTAGCGCTTCGGCCGGCGTCAACTTCTGATACCGGCAAGCGAGCGCCATGATGAACGGCATAGAAAGACAGGGCGCCGAGCCTGGATTGGCGTCGGTTGCGATCGCCAGCGCTGCGCCTTCGTCGATCAGCCGCCTTGCGTCCGCAAAGTGGGTGCTGCCAAGATGGAAGTTGACGGCGGGCAGCACAACGGCCATTGTTGGCGATGCCGCCAGCACTGCACGATCAAAATCGGGCGTAACATCCAGATGGTCGACCGAGGTGGCGCCAAGCGCTACGGCGAGTGATACCCCGCCCAGGCTCACGAATTCGTCGGCGTGAAGCTTGAGGGGAAAATCCAGTGTGCGCGCGGCCTCGAGCACGGTCCGAGTCTGCGCGGCGTCGAAGACATTCGCTTCACAGAAGGCGTCACAATAGAATGGCTTGCCGGCCAGTCTGGACGCAGCGTGCCACTCGGCGGCGGCGGGCAGCATTTCATCCTCGATCAGTGCTACATAGCCATCTGCGTTGCCCGCGAATTCCGGCGGGACGGCGTGTGCGCCCAGAAAAGTGGGGACGATGTCCGCCGGTTCGCGGCCTGCCAACGCATCAATAGCGGCAAGGAGGTTGCATTCGGTGCGGGTGTCGAGACCGTAGCCCGTCTTGATTTCGACGGTCGTCGTCCCCAATTGTTCCATCTGGCGTAGGCGGTGCTGTGCCGTGACGGTCAGTTCTTCCACGGTCGCGGCGCGGGTGGCGCGCATTGTGCTAAGGATCCCGCCACCAGACCGAAGGATATCCAGATATGGGACGCCCTGCATCTTTCGTTCGAATTCAGCCACACGGTCGCCGGCATACACCAGGTGCGTATGCGGGTCTACGAAACCGGGGCAGACGGCCAGACCGGTCGCATCCACTTCACGACCTGCCGTATAGTTGGCGCGGATGGCCGCGCTCGGTCCGACATCGACGATAATCCCATCTGCAATCGCGATGGCGCCACCTTCGATCACCCCTGCGTCTTGCATCGTGGCGCCTCGCTTGGGTGCACGGCTGTGGTGACAGGTGACAACCTGCGATGTACTATGAATGATCAGATCGACTTGCATAGGCCGGTGCTTCGATTCGATTCAGGTGGTAACGATTCAGTGTCATCGCAATGTCAGCACCGATGTATCTCGGCGCCGGTCACAGTGCGACGGCGTCCAGATCATGATCCAGTTTTAGCAGGGTGGCCAGCAACATGCGCGCACCGTTAACGCAGTCTCCATCCGCAGTTCGTTCATCCGGTGAGTGGCTGACGCCACCAATGGAGGGTACAAAGATCATGCCGTATGGGCAAAGTGTTGCCATGTTCATGGCATCGTGACCGGCACCGCTTGGCATGGTGCACAGGGAGAGCCCGAGCGCCTGACCTACAGTTGTAATGGTTGCCATGATCTCAGGATCCGCAGGACACGGCGCAATGGCTACCCCTGGCACAAAAGACGCCCCGCCCGCAGTTGCCAGCCGGGCCAGTTCTTCTTCCACCAGGTCCAGGACCTCACTATCCAGTGCGCGAGTTTCGAGATCAATTTCAACTCGGCCTGGAATGACATTGGAGGCGCCAGGATAAACCTGTAGATAGCCAATTGTACCGACGATACCGTGGGCAGATGCCACATCGTGCACAGCGGTAATAAATGGTGCAGCAGCGACTAACGCGTCGCGGCGGCGCGCCATGCTGGTGGTTCCGGCATGATTTGCCTGTCCCGTGAAGGTGACGAAATACCGGCGGATGCCCACAATCCCGCTAACGACGCCAATTTCGATGCCCTCAGTGTCCAGATGATCGCCCTGCTCAATATGCAATTCCAGGAATGCAGCCAAATCGCATGGCGGGCGATTGGAGACGATTTCGGACACATTGAGTGCCGCCGACTCAATCAGAGTGCGTGTTGAAGTTCCGTTCCATGCAGGCTGTTCGAACATCTCCTCGGTAAGCAGTCCGGCCATGGAGAGGCTGCCCATCGGGCTCGGTCCAATCGTTGCTTCTTCGGCTGCGAAGTCGATCACCAGCAACGGATGACGCAGTTCAATGCCTTCCTCACGCAATGTGCGCACACATGCCAGGGCGGCAAGCACGCCGAGACCCCCGTCGTACTTACCGCCACCGGGCACACTGTCGGTGTGGAGACCCAACCACAAGCGCAGGCAGCGGGTCGCGCCGGGGCGGTGGCCAATCACATTTCCGGCAGCGTCGACGGTCGTGCAAGCCCCAAATCCATCATTTGTTCCGCAATCCAGCGGCGCGCGCAACTCATCGGGGCTAAAGGCCAGGCGATGGAGACCGCGGCCCGGTTCAAGCCCGATATTGCCAAGGTGGTTCAATTGAGAAAGCAGGAAGTCGCCGTCAAGGAGCATGGCCGCCTTGACGCAATGCTGGAGAACCTCGTCGTTATGTTGCGTATTTTGGGTCCCACTTCGCTGGTTTTGGCCGGCTCCGAAGACAGTATCCATCGGTTCAGTGGTCCAACATTGGGATTTTGACGCCATGCGTCTGGGCAAAGTCGATGGCTTCTGGGTAGCCGGCGTCTGCGTGCCGGACTACGCCCATGCCTGGATCGGACGTCAGGGCGCGTGCCAGGCGGCGCGCAGCTTCCGGGGTCCCGTCAGCGACAATGACCTGACCGGCGTGGATGCTGTAGCCGATGCCGACACCCCCGCCGTGATGGATGCTGACCCAGGTGGCGCCGTTGACGGCATTGACAAGGGCGTTGAGCAGCGGCCAGTCGGCAATGGCATCGGAGCCATCGCGCATGCCCTCTGTCTCCCGATTGGGGCTTGCTACCGAGCCGCTGTCCAGGTGGTCCCGACCGATCACAATGGGCGCCTTGACCGCGCCACTGGCAACGAGTTCGTTGAAGCGCAGCCCGGCGCGCGCGCGTTCGCCGTAGCCGAGCCAACAGATCCGAGCGGGGAGCCCCTGGAACTGGATCTGCTCACGGGCCATACGCAGCCAACGCGCGAGGTGTTCATCTTCTGGGAAGAGTTCAAGGATCGCCTGATCGGTGGTGTAGATGTCTTCCGGGTCACCGGAGAGCGCCACCCAGCGGAAGGGGCCTTTGCCTTCGCAAAAGAGCGGGCGGATGTAGGCGGGAACAAAGCCGGGATAGTTGAATGCGGTGGTCAGCCCATTTTCAAGGGCGCGTTGGCGTAGGTTGTTGCCGTAGTCAAAGACAATGGCGCCATGTGCCTGCCAGTCCAACAGCGCCTGCACATGGCGCGTCATGGCGTCAACCGAACGTTGCACATATTCGGCAGGCGCGGCCTGGCGCAGCGCCGCGGCTTCTGTAAGGCTCATCCCCGCGGGAATGTACCCATAGAGCGGGTCATGGGCCGAAGTCTGATCTGTGACGACGTCGGGGCGGACGCCGCGTGCAATCAACTCGGGCAATACTTCTGCGGCATTCCCGATGAGACCCACAGACAGCGGCCGGCCGGCTGCGCGGGCTTCTTCGACCCACGTCATCGCCTCTTCCATGTTGTCGCTGATCGCGTCCAGTTGACCCAGGCGCAGCCGGCGTTCGGCGCGCCACCGATCAACCTCGACGATCAACCCGACGCCTTCGTTCATGGTGATGGCCAGTGGCTGGGCGCCCCCCATCTCGCCAAGGCCGGCGGTTACGACCAGTTTGCCACGTAGACTATCCCAGCCATGCTGCCGCGCCAGCGATCCGAGCGTCTCGTAGGTGCCTTGCAAGATGCCCTGGGTGCCGATGTAGATCCAACTGCCGGCGGTCATCTGGCCATACATGATCAAGCCCGCCTGCTCCCACTTCTCGAAGTTTTCCTGCGTCGCCCATGCGGGCACGATATTGCTGTTGGCAAGTAAGGCGCGCGGGGCATCTTCGTGGGTGCGAAAGACGGCGACGGGTTTCCCGGATTGCACGAGCAGCGTCTCGTCGGCATTGAGTTGTTCCAGGCTCCGCAGGATCGCATCGAAGGCGGCCCAGTTGCGCGCGCCTTCCCGCGTCCGCCATAGACGATCAGGTTTTCTGGGTCAAAGGCAACTTCCGGGTCGAGGTTGTTCTGCAGCATCCGATAGGGGGCTTCGATCAACCAGTTTTTGCAGGTCAGGGTTGTCCCGCGCGGGGCACGTACGGTGCGCGGCATAGCGTTCTCCTCCCGAATGTGTTGACAAGCGATGGGTTGGGTGTTCCTATTGTCGGCGCGCGTGCCGAATTTTGCCAAACACGGTGAATGCGGGGATTTGATACTGCGAGGCAAGGGCGCCGGGGTGATGCCTTGTGAATCGGCTAATTTGTGAGCGCGCCTGAAATTGGGTATGATGACCGAAGTATCTTGATTCAATAGATTGCTCACTTGTGGCCATATCTTCACCGGCACGCTCCGCTTCTATCTCCGTTGACCATGCGCCCTCCCAACCGGCCGAGGCGCGCCTTTTGTTGGTTTGTCAGGCGGAGGGACTTCAGAACCGTTATAGTGACCTGATCCAGACCGATCGCGTGGCGACTGACGGCGGGCTTACCGCGGCTGGGTGGGAGCAGGCGAACCTGCTTGCGCAATGGCTGCAAGGGCATGAGCGCATTGATGCGATCTACTGTGCGCCGCTGCTGCGCAGCCGGCTTACGGCGCAAAGGTTGGGGCAGGCCCTCAACCTGCCGGTGACGGTGTATGAGGGGTTGCCGGGCCGAATCCCCGCCGGCGTGCCGCTGCCGGAAAGCTGGGATCCGCTCAATCGTTCGATCCTGCAGCAAATGGATGTGGACGTCGATCCAGCATCGCCGTATGCCGTTTATCTCCGCCAACTCGTGCAAGCGCTGGATGAAATCGTACTTGAGAATTATGGCAAGACGTTTATTCTCGTGGTAAGCGGGAATGGCGTCGCCTCGGCGGTGCGCCACTTCTGCGGCGCCCACAGCACGCCGGTTGCCGTCTGTCACACCGGGATCACCGAGTTCCGCCGCTTGGATGGCGCCTGGTATTTGATGTATGTGAACCGGCGCGAGCACCTGCCGGCGCCGCCGCTCACCCAACCCGGCGTGAGAGTGAACGTGACGATGGCAGCGGCGCCGGACGATCATGCTGCCGACCTGGCGGCTGTTGGCCGCACCTATGCTCGATTGTCCCCTTCTGAAGTTGAATTGAGAGATCTGAAAGATCTGGAGCGGCTTCAGCGCATACGGCACCTGCTCAAATTTGCGCAGTTGCGCCCAGAAATGGCCGTGTTGGATGTTGGGACCGGCGCCGGGCAGTTAGCGCTCATGGTTGCCGAGGAAGGCGCCAAGGAAGTCGTCGGGGTGGACGTCAGCCCAGTCATGCTCGAAGTTGCGGAATATATGCGCCTGCGCAGCGGTCTTCCTGATGCATCCAGGGTGAGTTTTCGGTTGGCGCCGGCCCACGCCATGCCGTTTCGGGACGAACGATTTGATGCCGTGATTACCCGGCTACTGTTACACCATAGTCATCGGCCACAGGATCTTGTCGCCGAAGTGACGCGCCTCTTGATGCACGGTGGTGTCTATGTACTGGCGGATCTGCTCAGTGCGGATGATCCAGTCAAGCGTGCCACGCTGAACGCGATCGAAGAGAAGCGCAACCCAAGCCATGTCGCAGCGCGTAGTGCCGATCAATACCGGAAACTGGTTGTAGGCGCCGGGCTCATTATCGAGACGGAACAGACGGTGACATTCGAACGTGAATTTGAGGACTGGCTCAATGAGATGCAAGTGGAGCCGGCCGTGCGGACAATGACGCGCGAGATGATTGAAGCCGGGCTGGAAACAGACGCCGCCGGGATCAGTGCCCGGCGGCGTGGTGACAAACTGGTCTTTGAGCAGCGGATGTTCTATCTCCGTGCCAGAAAACCCTGATCAGCCCTTGTATAGTTCCCGCAGGATGATCCCCTTCTGGATCTGGGTGGTGCCTTCGTAGATCTGATAGATCTTGGCATCACGCATCAGTTTCTCGACTGGGTATTCTCTACTATAGCCGTTGCCGCCAAAGACCTGGACGGCGTCAATGGCGTTTTGCATGGCGGCGTCGGCGGAGAATGACTTCGCGGCGGCAGCTTCAATGGTGTTGCGCATGTGGTTGTCAATCAACCATGCCGACCGCCAGGTCAAGGCGCGAGCTGCCTCCACGCGAATCTTCATATCGGCGAGCATGAAGCCAACCGCCTGGAAGTGGTGAATCGCCTGGCCGAAAGCCGTGCGTTCGCCCGCGTATTTCACCGCTTCATCGAGGGCGCGGCGCGCGACGCCGGTCGCGGCGGCGGCAACCGGTGGGCGGCTCTTGTCGAAGACCTTCATCGCGATCATGAAGCCGTCGCCTTCGCGGCCCAGTAGATTTTCGGCGGGCACTTCGACATTTTCGAAGAATACCTGGCTTGCCTGCGCCGCATGCTGTCCCAGCTTCTCGAGCGGCTTGCTGGTGCTGACGCCCGGCCAGTCTCGCTCAACAATGAAGCAACTCATGCCTTTGTGGCGGCCCGTGGGGTCCGTCTTGGCAAAGACGGTGAAGAAACTGGCAACGGGACCGTCGGTGATCCAGGTCTTTGAGCCATTCAAGATGTACTTATCGCCTTTGCGGATGGCGGTCGTCTTAATTCCTGCGACATCGGAACCGGCGTCTGGCTCCGTAAGACAGTAGGCGATGATCTTTCCTTCGCTCGTGATGCGGTTGTAATATCTCTCTTTTTGGGCCTCGCTGCCAGCAATGTTAATCGGCAGCGCGGCCAATTGATTGAGCATCAGCGCGGTCTGGATGCCCGAACAGCCGTAGGCCAGCTCTTCGCCGACGATACACTCTTCAAGCACACTTGCGCCAACCCCGCCATATTCTTCGGGGATGTTCAGATTGACCAGCACGACTTTGCGCGCCTTGTTGAAGATATCCCATGGCCATTCGCCACTGCGATCATAGTGCTCGGCCTTTGGGATAATCTCCTTGCGGGCAAAGTCTCGCGCCAGGTTCTGCAACATCTGCAGGTCTTCGGAAAGTTCAAGCTGCAAGCCAGATTTATTGTCGGCCTGGGTGGCTAACATGGTAGTGATCCTTTACTGGAACAGCGACTCATTGTCTGCTAGCTCAAAATGCCGGCTGGAGCGGCCGGCGTGAGGCGAATGCCTGTGATCATTCAAGCGAAGTCGTATTCCGTACTTGTTGCGGACGTGTTCGCCTGCCGGCGGGCATCGGTTGGGTGAAGGTGCTCAGGCGCCCAGGTGAATCGTTCGTGCGGGTGAGTCGCACCAGGTCCTTGACCGGCAGCAGGACCTGTGCGCCCCGTTGGCCGGCACTGACGGCAATGGTCTCGAACAAAAGTGCGCGGTCGTCCAGCAGAATCTCGAATCCCTTGTTGATGAGGGCGAGGGCGCTGATCCCGCCGGTGAGCAACCCGGTCAGCCGTTCTGCCTCATCGTGTGTAGCCATCTTTGCCTTCTTGACATTGATGGCCCTGGCGAGCACCTTCAAATCAAGCGTTTCCGGTCCGGGCATGATGATCAGCATTGGTTTCCTTTTCGGGTCGTCAGCCAGCGCAACCAGCGTCTTAAAGACTTGCGCTTGCGGCAGGCCGACCGCTGCGGCGACCTCGATCGCAGAATGCACCCCTGCGTCATAATCATAGGTGCGGACCTCATAGCGCACCTTCTGGCCGTCGAGAAAGCGTGTCACATTGTTTTTGAAGTCGGTCATGGCTGGTCAAATCCATCATTGACAATTCGGTGTGCTCAATCCACACTATTGGTGACATGGTAATGCAACGATGATAATGCCGGAATTCCTTACAAGCCGATTTTTGCTGACAACGCTGATCGCCGTGGCAATGATCATTTTGATTGCCTGGCTCGCCGCGCGGGAGCAGATGGCGAAGCGCAGCCGTCAGGTTCTGGAGCGGCTCGGCGAAAGCACCTACGGCCGGCTCGCACTGAAGCGCGGCCCCGATGCGCGTGGTTTTGAGGCGGCGATCGCGCCGGCCCCCGAACCGTTCGTCCAATTCGCCGTTACCTATGCCACCGCCTCGGCGTTGGACCTGCCCGGGATGGTGGTCCGGACGGTGCGCGGCGGCGGTAACGAACTAGTATTTCTTGCGCGGCTGCCTGCACGGCCGGTGGCCGAAATCCTGTGGGAGGCGGGCGGGATCCCTGGTCAGGCGATTGGGCGCCGGAATCATACATCGCTTTGGGTGCGCCGTCATCTGGACATCGTGGATGCCGACTATGTGGTGCGTGGCGCCAATACACGCGCGATCGAGCACGTGTTCGTCGATTTACAGGCCCGCTTTCATCCCTTGCTCCGCGTGATCCAGGTGCAAGCAGATGCCGAACCTGAAGTCAGGGTGGTGCTTCAGGCGTCGGGGGTCAACCCACAGGAGATGCCCGCGCTGGTGACCAGTATCCGTGGCCTTGGGCGCGCGTCGCAGCGTAGTTAGCTACAATGCGTCCGGGAAGGTCACATCGATCCGGAGTTCGCTAGATTGCATCGCCGGCAACCATTGTGACAGCAGCGCCGCAACACCGTCCAGGTCGAGCGATGGATCTCCGAGTACCTGCAGGTCCTGCAAGAGGCCCAAGAGGTGCACCAGTCCCTGACCCGACCAGGCAAGGTAGGGCAAGGGTTGGTCGTTGATCGCCAGGTGGATGCCATTCGCGTCAGTCTGGAGTGTCGCCGTGCGGATGCCGTACTTCAGGGCGTTCTGCACAAAATCGGCGTTCAGGCGAAGCGCGCCAAATGGCAGCCCGGTCAGCGCCTGCCACTCCGTATCCGTGATGCCCTGGACCGTCCAGGTCCCGTCGCTTTCGTACTTGACAGGAATGTGGATAACGGGCGTAGAGCCGGCCGTGTCAAGGTAATCAGTCACGGTTTGGGCGGTATCGTCGGGAATTGGCCGCAAGGGAATCGGCGTGACGCCGGTGGTGACCGGCATGCGCAGGGCGAGCCCGATGCCTACGTTGGTGGTAAGCGGCAGTAGATCCACGACGCCGCCCGCGCCAATCTGGTCAACCAGGGCAATCAGGTTGGCCAGGGACGTGTCATCCCAGACGAACGTCGGCAACGGTTCGCCGTTGACGTGGATGCGCACACCGGATGGGGTATTGCTGAATTGCACGTGCTGGATGCCGGCCGCTGCCAGCATTTGCACGGTTTCTGAAGGCAACACTGTCTGTACGATTGCCGCCTGCGGCAGCATGCCCCCCAAATCACGCAGGGGGACACCGCCTGTCGTTGGCTGGCCACCTGAATCATAATCGACCACTAAGGATGGCAGATCAACGACCATGCTGCCTGCCCTTCCTGCTGCCGTCTCACCGCCGCCTGCGCGCGCTGCGCACCCGGTGAGCGTCCACGCAATCGCGCAGAACGCTCCGAACCAGAGTCCAACTTGTAACATGCGACGCATCAAAGCGACTCCTCCCAGGTAGAACGGCAGCATCGGACTTGTACTCGCGCGATTCTACAGTGCCGGCTTTGGCGCTGTCAATTGCCGGTCGCAGGGGGGACAGGTATACTGAACGGCATGACTACCAGCGAAGCGTTCCCAGTTCATCCTGCGGCCACAAGCAGCGCGCATTCAACGGCGCAGCCTGGCAACCTTGTCTTGCTACTCTCCTTCGACCAGAAACGGTTTATCATTCGACTGGAACCGGGCCGGCGCACCTTTACGCACCTGGGGGCGTTTGTGCATGACGACCTGATCGGGCGGACGTGGGGTTCTTCGATTGAGACAACATCCGGCTATCGAGCGCTGCTGCTTGAACCCGGGCTTGCGGACCTGATGCGCCAACTCAAGCGCGGGACGCAGATTATCTACCCCAAGGACGCCGCGTACATCGTCCACCGTTTGAGTTTGCGGGCAGGCAGCCGCGTTATTGAGGCAGGCACCGGGAGCGCCGGGCTTACAACGGCGCTTGCCTGGGCGGTGGCGCCTACCGGCGTGGTCTATACGCACGAGACGCGGCCTGACGTCTTCAAGGTTGCGCGCGACAATTTGGAGCGCACGGGGCTGCTTCCCTTTGTACGGATGTATCAAATCGATATTGAGGCGGGGTTCAAAGCCAGCGATGTCGACGCGGTCTTTTTGGATGTGCGTGAGCCGTGGCAATATCTTGCCCATGTGCGGGTGGCATTGCGACCGGGTGGCTTCTTCGCAAGTCTCGTGCCGACCGCAAACCAGGCAATCGAACTCTTGCGCGGTTTTGATGCCCACAAGTTTGCCGACGTCACCGTGGAGGAACTGCTGTTGCGCCCCTACAAGCCGTCCGCCGAGCGGTTCCGTCCGGACGATGCATTGATTGCACACACCGGCTTCCTGATCTTTGCCCGTTGCATCTCCGATGAGGAAGACGTCATGCGTTGGCAAAAGCGGGAACGTTTGCGCTACGAGGCGCGGATCAAGAGCCAGGTCGAAAATGAAGCGGAGGCTGCCCGCCGCGCCGCTGATCGGGAAGAGACGGGCAAGCGCTATCCCCGGCTACCACTACCATGATGGGCCGATCACCCGGCTGAAACCGCCAAGCGGGGCTACGAAGGGTTGAATTTCGTATAGAAATCGAAGAGTCTGGCGCCTAGTTGTGACCATCCATACCGGTTTAGCAATGGCGCGGGCGTGCGGCGGCGCGGTGCTGGCGGGCGCGTTTCGTTTTCAAGCACCGCAATGACATGATCCGCAAAGAGTGCGGGTGATGCACCGGCAGGCACCAATACCGTGCCGGTGGCTTCACCATAAGTCCTCTGTTCACCGACGGCGCTGGCCACAATCGGAACCCCTGAGAGTGACATGGTTGCCATGCGCACCGAGCACTTGGCCTGCTGCAAGGGGACGTCCGCAGCGGGGAAGATCGCGCAACTGATGCGCGCATAGAGCGCGGGCATGACGGATGCCGGTAGGTAGCCGAGCCAATGGATCTGCTCCAGCGTCGCCAGAGCGCGTCGAAAGGGTGCATCGAGTCCGGACTGCACCGGGCTCCCCCCGATCAGTAAGTGCGTTTGGGGGCGTTTCGCATAGAGAGTGCGAGCAAATGCTGCCAACCACGCCGGTTCAACTTCAACAAAGCGCGTGAAGAAGAGCACGTCACCCAGCCCGGGTGGCTGCCAGATGAGTTGGCCTGGCTCTGCATCGACGCCGTTTGGCAGGTAGAGCACGGGTACGCCCGGGTTGTAAGCCTCGGTTCGGGAGCGGAGCCATTGGCTGGCGGCAGTCACGCCGTCGGCGTGGCGCAATCCCCATTCTTCTTGCCATGCCAGGAAGTACGCTGTCAGCCGTGGGTAGCGGTTGATGGGCGCCCAGGCTTGTTCCCAGTCATCGACGTCGAGGAGCAGGGGGCGTTGATGGCGGCACTTGCGTCGTTGCCAAAGCCACCATTGGACGAGTCCGGCGTGGGCGCGCGGCTTTACAATGTGCACCAAACTGGGGTGGAGCCGGTCGATTTCGTGTAACATTCGGGCTGTGGTTGGGGCAACGCCGCCCGCAGTCGCAACGTTGATGAGCGTGACGCCCGATTCCTGCCAGCGTCGACCAGCGTCGGCCGGCGTGTCCCACGGTGGAAGCACGATCGATACTTGCACGCCGTGTGCCACCAGCGCCTGTGCGAGTGGCAGCGTGCGAGCCCAGACTGTGGTCTTCTGTCCCAAGCCAAATGGGGCAACAAAACAAATATGCATCAGGTTTGCCTCAAGTTGACGTACCCAGTTTGGTTTCCGCCGGCTTAGCCGGTTGTGATCGACTGGGGCCAATCGGGCAGCAGCGTCCGCATGCGGCCAAGCGCTTCAGTTTCCGCGTCCGCGGGGTAGTGCAGCCCAAAGCGTTCAACCAACTGCGGTGCATACCAGCGATAGATCACGACCAGACTGACGGCCTGGCCAATCCAGGCTTCGGCACTTACGCTGGGCGCCACCAGAGTTTTCTCGATTGCTGCGCGTTGGCTTGGTCCGAGATAGGTATTGAGATGGTGGGTCCCGGTTGGATAGGCAATTCCGTTCAGGCCTACCATCAATTCGAGAATGATGGCGCGCAGCGTTGCCGTCTGCTCGCTGCACAGGAGTTGTTCACCGGCATCGATCAGTGTGCCCAACGCCAATAACTCAGCCCAGAAGCGCGCTAATTGTGTTTCGATACGGCTTGGATCGGGTGGCTGGAGATGATCCGGCCAGGTGTGGCTTGCCATGGGCAGATTATAGCGGTGATGCGCGGATGCACGCGAACTTCGCTGGGCGAGTATACGACAGCGACCGGTGGGCTGACAGGCTGGTTGTCTGCTACAATGGCAACATGCGAAACAACGACCCCTTTTCTGATTTGATCCGTTCGATTGAAGAGAACCTGGAACGTAATGGTGGCTGGGTTCCGCCTGAGCAAGAGGAACCGCGCCCGATTCCGCAAGGGCGACCTGGCCGGCTCTGGTGGTTGATCATTCCGATCCTATTTCTGCTCCTCTTCAATTTTCTGCTGGGTTTTGCCACTGATTGGGCATGGTTCAGCAGCGTCGGTTATCAGTCTGTGCTGATGACCTGGTTTGGATTTGCCGCATTCATGGGGCTTGTCCTGGCCGCCGATTGGCAGCAGGTACTGTTATTTCTAAACCAGACTCCGTTTGCGATCAACGATCCGCTGTTTGGTCAGAATGTTGCGTTTTACGTCTTCACTTTGCCCGCCTGGGAACTGCTACGTGGCTGGCTGTTCCTCGTCGCCGGTGCTGCACTCGTGGCGGTCGCGGTGACGGCCGGCGTTGGCTGGCGCGGCTGGGATGTGAAGCGTTCCATCCTCGTGCACATGGCGGTGCTCGGCGCCGTCATGCTGCTCCTGATTGCCTGGGAGTATCGGCTTGACGCATATGAGCTTGTCTACAAGGGTCACGGCGTGGTGTTTGGCGCCGGCTACACGGACGTGCACGCGCGGCTGCCGGTCTATAACCTGCTTGCCATCGTGACAGGTATTGCTGCGATCCTGCTCGTCGTCGTGGCTGCATTGCGTCGCGGGTGGCGGGCCATTGTCGGCGTCCTGGTCGTTTGGGTCGCGGTGGCCGTGGTGGCGGGCGCCATCTACCCCGCCATTGTGCAGCGCTTTCAGGTCGATCCGAATGAACTGAACCGCGAACGCCCCTACATCGAAGACAACATTGCGTATACGCGCGATGCCTATGGCCTTGATGAGTTCCAAGTGAGTTCCTACGACGCCAATCGCGAGATGACGCCTGCCACGTTGCTCGAAGGGCCTGAGACCGTGCGCAATGTGCGGCTTTGGGACTACCGGCCGCTGCTGCAGACCTACAATCAGATCCAGGCACTGCTGCAATACTACGAGTTCTATGACGTCGATGTCGACCGATATGTGATTGACGGCCAGGTCAGGGGAGCGGGTATGCGAGAACCCGCTTTGACGCCGACACCGGCATTGCGATGAGTTGGTGGCACAGGCTGTTGTTCGCCATCCGTTTTGCCGATATCAACCTGCTGCTGAGTTCCGACATTCAGCCGGACAGCCAGTTGCTATGGCGCCGCAACATCACCGAACGAGTGCAGGAGATTGCTCCTTTCCTTCAACTCGACAGTGACCCTTACATTGCTGTGGGCGACGACGGGAAACTGTATTGGTATCTCGACGCCTATGTCATGGACGGTCGCTTTCCCTACAGCGAACCGTTCCGTAATCAATTCAACTATATCCGGAACTCGGTCAAGATCATCGTCGATGCCTACACCGGCCAGACAACCTTCTATGTCGTGGACGAAGAAGAGCCTATTACGGCGACCTATCGGCGCATCTTTCCTAGCCTCTTCAAGCCGATTTCAGAGTTGCCGGTATTTCTGGCCGGGGCACATCCGGTATCCGACGGATTTATACTCGGTGCAGGCTGAAATGTACCGCACCTATCACATGACCAATCCCAACAACTTTTACAATAAGGATGATGTCTGGGCGTGGCCGCAGGAGATGTTCTATAACGAACCGCAGCCGGTCCAGCCCTATTATGTGTTAATGCAGTTGCCCGGCAGCGACCGTATTGACTACGTTCAGATCTTGCCGTTCACGCCGGCAAATCGGGACAATATGGTGGCGTGGATGGCAGCGCAGAGCACCCTGGACAAGTACGGTGAGATCGTGGTCTATGAGTTTGGGACTGACTCGCTCTTTTTCGGTCCGCAGCAGATTGAGGCGCGGATCGATCAGGACCCCGTGATCAGCGCGCAGTTGAGTCTCTGGAATCAGCAGGGCAGCAGCGTCGTCCGCGGTAATCTGCTTGTGTTACCGATTGGCGATAGTTTGCTCTACGTTGAACCGCTGTATTTACAGGCAGAAAACGGCAAGATCCCGGAGCTGAAACGCGTCATCCTTGCTACGGCGGACCGGGTCGTCATGGGAGAAAACCTTGGGCAAGCGTTGGTTCGCCTGTTTGGGAATGACACTGTCAGCAGAGCTGGATTGGCCGATCTGGTGGTCGCCGCCTCGGCGAATTTGCCGGGTGGTGCGCCGCCCACGAATGTGCAGCCAGGGCTCAGTGCCACAGCCGGTGACCTCCAGGCTGCGTCACTTGAACAACTGATTCTGGCCGCAAACCAGCATTATACGTGCACAAGATCATATTCGGGACGGCGATTGGGCGAGTTATGGTCAGGAGATGGATGCCCTACGGGCCGTGCTGGAGCAGTTGGTCGAAGTCACTGGCGTGAGGCTAGAGGCCACGCCGGCGCCGACGCCTGCCGCTACACCCGAACCGTAATCGTTTTCAGGAGATTCTTAACTGCCGTTCACGCCAGCTTAAAGGTAGCAGCCTATCGTACAAGGGTCGCAGGTGATATCGCGACGAAAAAACGAATTGGCACTGGAAAGGATGTTAGCACCTATGCAAGACCCCAATTTTGAGTTGACCCCTGAAAAGGAATCGAAGCCGGCCTCGCGCGCATGGCTGGGTAAGGCCGCCATGATCACCGGTGGCGCGGCGTTGCTTGTCATGGGGGCGCTCTATGCCCCGCTGCTCCTGCAATCGACCCCGGTTGCGGCTCAACAACCCGCGGCCAGTCAGATTTCGGTCCCGATCGCCCAGGTTGACTCTTCGCTCGATGAAGATCAGATGTCCCTTGCGGCGCTGTACGAACAACTTTCGCCTTCTGTCGTCAACATCCAGGTGATTGGCACGGCCACTACGGCAGCGCTGCCCGATATCCCTGGGTTCGAACTTCCCGAAGGCATGCCGGATCAGCAGACGCTGGGTGAAGGTTCTGGCTTCATCTACGACAATGACGGTCACATCGTGACCAATAATCATGTCGTAGAGGACGCCGAACAGGTGCGTGTCACGTTTAGCAACGGCATGTGGGCCGAGGCAAAAGTCGTGGCAACCGATCCCCAGGCTGACCTGGCTGTGGTCAAGGTGACGCCGCCGGAGGGTTTTGACTGGCGCCCGGTGAACCTGGAAGAGGACAATGCGCTGAAGGTCGGCTACCATGTTATCGCGATTGGAAATCCGTTTGGTCTTGAGAATACGATGACCACCGGGATTGTGAGCGCCCTGGGCCGCAGTTTCCCTGTGGGCAGCTTTGGCTCCAATCGATATTCACTGCCTGACGTGATCCAGACGGATGCGGCGATCAACCCAGGGAACTCGGGTGGCCCCTCTTCAATCTGGCCGGTAACCTGGTGGGCGTCAATTTTGCGATTGAGTCCGACTCGCGCCAGAATTCCGGCGTTGGTTTCGTCATCCCGGTTTCGATTGTCAAGCGCGTGGTGCCAGAGTTGATCAAAGATGGCAAGTTCGACTATGCCTACCTGGGACTGCAGGGCAACACGATTACAGCAGATCTGGCTAATGCAATTGACCTGAAGGATAACCAGTTGGGTGTCTACGTGTCGTCGGTGATCCCTGGAGGCCCGGCAGAAGAGGCCGGTGTCCAGGGTGGGGATGAGACGGTTACGGTTAACGGCGGTCTGGAATTTCAGAAGGGTGGTGACATCATCACTGCGATCGATGACCAGCCGGTGCGCCGCTTTGAAGATTTGATCAGCTATCTGATCACGAAAGCTGCGCCGGGCCAGACGGTAGCGCTGAAGGTCATTCGCGACGGCGGCGAGCAATCCATCGAGGTTGAACTTGGTGCTCGCCCAACGCAGACCGTCGTGACTGTGCCGGCGGACAGCGAATCGGGCAAGCTGAATGCACGCGCCGCCATTGCCATCGCCGAGGATGCGGCGAAGGAGCAGGGTTTGAAGGGCGACATCACGGAGAAGGTGGCAACACCGGAAGAGCGTGACGGCAAGTCGGTGTGGGTGGTCGAACTCACCACGGCTGATCAGGCTGCGACCGTCGTAGTCGATGGCGACAGCGGTGACGTGCTCGACGTGAGCATCAAGTAAGCAACATCAGTTAGCCTGTACGGCTTTCCGAGAGTGGTAGATGCCCGTGAAGTGACTCAGTCACTTCACGGGCATCTTTATTGTCTACTGTGAAGCCGGACGCAGCAATTGAGGGAGTAGCGCAAGGTCTGTCGCGTAATAGCTACCCACCCCTGCTCGCCAATTGATGGGATCATCACCGTAGGCGTCCAACCTAATCCGCTGCAGCGCGTCACCCTGGTCAGCCGCCGCCGGCGGCCAGGGGAGGGCAACGCCATAACTCACCTCGTCCACAACATAGTACGAAACGTAGTTCTTGTCGGATTCGGGCGGCTGAGGTGCGAGCAGCGCGATCCGTTCGCCCTCGTTGCTTAGTTTCCCTGGAAACGGGCCAACCACAGGTACCCCCAGCCCATCATGGATTGCTCGATAGGCGTCCGGGTCGGCGGTCAGGATGACGCTTGCGCGGGCGCCCAGGGTGAAGTCCTGAGGAAGCGCATAGTCTTCGTTCTTGTCGCCGATGCCGCGTACCTGCCAGGTGTTCTCCGGATGGGCGGGGTCAAAGAGCTGCACGGGGTAATCCGTGATATTGGTCAGGACCAGGTATTCGGGGCCGGTGGAGGGTGCATACATGAGTTCATTGATGACGACCGGACCAACCCTGGGCAGGGCGTTGGCGGCGCCGAGTGTTACGTTGGCAAGTAACGGGAAGTGGACCGCGCCGGTGCTGGTGGTGTAGCGACCCAACGCAACACCATTGGGCGATGCGCCAAACTCAATTGCATCCACCAACTGGAGGTCACCGCTTGCTCCAGGTGCATGCAGCAGGACGGGTTCGCCAAACTCACTGAGCGCAAAAGGTAGTTCGCCGCTGCCGTTGCCCACTTTGAATACGTGATATCCACCCGCGGCGACGATGGTGCCGGAAGGAATTCTAAATCGCTCGGGTTCCTTCTTGTCGTCGCTTAGATACCAGCCGGAAATATCCACAGGCGTTGCGCCAGGGTTAAAAAGCTCGATAGAGTCAACATCCGGCGGGTCGGTGTGGGCCAGCACTTCGTTAATGACGATGGCCTGCGCAGTTGCGCGGGCTACTGCTGCAGACGGCGTTGTTGCACACGATCCGCTTGCAAAGACCGCCAGTGTAAGCAGCATGATCTTTGCGCTGCGGCTGGTGTGGTGGTTCAGTGTGGAATTCATATGCTGTGAGATTCTGAAAATTACGGTTTCATCGTGTTGTGCTCATCTGATTCCCTTTCCGCCGGCTTTCGAGGGTGGGAATCAAGATAGACAGTCAGGCGGGCAGTGTCGGTCAGGAAGTCGACTTCTTCGATCACGAAACGCTTCACGTCAAAGCCGAGCCGCTCGCGCAAATCTGCGGCCAACTCACGTTGGTTGTTAGATTTGATCAACTCGATGCGTTCATAGAGGACCGTCTGCGCAATGCCATAGAAGCGGAACAAGGTGCGATCCAGCACCAGTAACAACAAGAAGATGCCAAGATTGAGTGCCACCAGTTCCGAGAAGCTGATCCGCGTTGCCAGAAATAGTGAGTTGATAAACGGCAGTGTGATGCTGACGTACAAATAGGTCATTTCCCGAATCGGAATCATCTCTGTCCGATAGCGGAGGAGGGTGAAGACTGCCAGGAGGCCAAAGCTGAAACCCAGCGTAATCTGCACATCGCGCAAGATGCTCGTCACCAGATAGGACATGACACTGAAGACGAGGTATGTGAAGAGGAATTCGGGCCGGCTGCGGGGCGAAAGAAAGTAGACAAGCACAAATATGGCGAGTGCCGTGGCAAAGGTGAGCGCCAGACCCGGCCAGATCTCGTTAATGATGGTCACAACGACCTCGTGCTGACGTTTGGAAAGTGGCGCTGCAGCCGCAGCAGGAGCGGTTTGAATTCGTTGGCCTTGAATCCGGGATGAAAGTTGGCTGCCGCAACCACGAATTTGCTGATTCCAGTTGGGTTGATATGTCGCCGGTGCAGTGCGAACGCTAAGGGTGATTGAAACAATGAAAACTTCGTCTGCTTGACCTCCACCACGGCGAGGCCCGGATAGTGTACCGTCTGGTTGCCGCATCCGAAGTGGATATCAACATCAATGGTAATTCGTTCGCGGCGATCAAGACTTGCAAGCGTTATGCGCCGAAAGCGATTCCAGACGGCGGGCTTGACTGAATTCAGATCGTATGGAAAGTCTGGAGGCAGCCAACTGCGGTCGACTCCAGAGGTGTCGGTAATGGGATCCTCGATCCGAATCCGAAACTTGGTAGTGCGTTCCTTGTTGTTCTTCTGTTTCACTTCAAGAAACGTCATCTTGCTATCGAGGTATTCCCTGCACCGCAGTTTGTAACGCATCCTCTCGCCATTGTGGTGGGCGTGATACATGTCAAAACGTTCGGTGTCAAAGTACACGGTATGATATCGACCAGGTCGGACACCGTTAATCTCTAGCACACGGTATTCCTGGATCGTGTCCGCCAATGCTTCGCAAAGCGCGTCTTCTGCGGCAATGAACTTTGTATCCATCCGATCGAGGAGGGCAATCGGCGCTAGTTCAGGCAGAGTGATCGGCGCCGCACGCATTGTGATCGCGTGTATTTGCGCAACGTTTGGTTCCATCCAGCAACTCACCACGTTTGTTAACGGCGCCGGGATCAAGGGAAAATCACTGCCGGGTCAGGGATGAAATCATGGGGGAGCAGCGTTCCCATCAAGTCTGCACCTGCCAGATTGGCGCCGGTCAGATCGGCTAGACGTAGATCCGCCTGGCGCAGGTTGGCTTTGCGCAAATCGGCGCCACGCAAGTCAGCACGCCGCAACACGGCGCCCTCCATTTGGGCGTCTGCCATCAACGCATTGCGAAGATCGGCGCGATCCAGGCGCGCCCAACCTAATTGGGCTGCCCGAAGATCTGCTTTCACCAGAATTGTGTCGCGTAGATCTGCGTAGCGCAGATCAGTCGACCTCATCACGGCGCCGGTCAGGTTTGTGCCCCGCAAATCGGCCATATCAAGTCGTGCATTCGAGAGATCGGCGTCGACCAGATTGGCGTCACGCAGCATTGCGCCCGTGAGCAATGCCAACAGCAACGTTGTCCGTTGCAGATTGGCGTGATTCAGGTTGGCAAAGGCCAGATCCACACGATTCAAGTCCGCCTTGCAAAACTCTGCCCTCCAGCATCGCCTGCCGGCAATGCGGCTGACAGGCAAGTTGTGTCGTGACAGTAGCGGGGTATGCACGCCAGGCAAGCCCAACTAAGATCGTGACGCCGGCGAGGATGATCGCGTAAAGCGCTGCACTTGGAATTTTGACCATACAACTTGCTAATCTACCACATTTTCATGGATCGACGATAACTTGTGCGCTGGGCGTGATCGATTGTTTTGCCCATCAAACGCCGGATTGCTCAAATAGGCGCCTTGTTTGATAATGCGTACCGCCTGCGGGAACGACCACATGCTCAGCGACGGAGAACGATGCGCAATGATAGATATCGATCAGGCCAATCAGACTGCGGTGGAGCGGATGATGTCCGCACGGCCGATTTTGCGTCGAGTTGTGCGTGCCGCGGACGTCATTCCGGGTCTTGCCGAGCGTCGTCTATTGCATGCTGGCCCCCCCATTACCTGGGAGCAGGCGTCAGGACCCCTGCGGGGTGCGCTGATGGGCGCCTGTATCTATGAGGGTTGGGCGACCGATGCCGCCGCCGCCGAAAAGCTGCTCGCATCCGGGATGGTGCCGTGGGAGCCGTGCCACCACCACTACGCGGTGGGGCCGATGGCTGGCGTCATATCGCCTTCGATGATGGTCTACGTCGTTGAAAACACAACGCATGGCAACTTTGCCTACTCAAACCTCAATGAGGGTTATGGCAAGGTACTTCGCTATGGCGCGTACAGCGAGGAGGTTCTCAATAAGCTGCGTTGGATGAACGAAGTGATGGGGCCAGTCCTGGCTGCAGCCCTTGAGGTGAGTGGTGAAGGCATCGATATTCGAGCCTTGTTGGCGGAATCGTTGCATATGGGCGACGAGGGGCACAATCGAAACAAAGCCGGTTCGCTCCTCTATACTGCCAGACTGGCCCCGTGGATTGTGCGGGTTGCACCTGATTCAGACACGGCCGCCAGCATCATCAAATTTCTGGCCGACAACGCCCTGAGTGTGCTGAATCCTGTCATGGCGGCGTGTAAGGCGATGGCGGATGCCGGGCATGGGGTGGCCGGAAGCACGGTGATGACCACGATGGCGCGCAATGGAACCGAACTTGGCATCCGGGTCTCGGGACTGGGCGACCGTTGGTTCACCGGTCCGGCAGGCGCTCCTGACGGTTTATACTTCCCAGGGTTCACGGCGGCGGACGCGAATCTGGATATTGGTGACAGCACCATCACGGAGACCGCGGGCATTGGGGCCTTTGCGATGGCGGCTGCGCCAGCCATTGTGACCTTTATCAGCGGGACTCCCCAGGATGCGGTGAATGCCACACTGGAGATGTACGAGATCACGGTCGCTGAACACACTGCGTTCACGATTCCGGTGCTCGGCTTCCGTGGCACGCCGACCGGCGTGGATATCCGGAAGGTCGTAGAACTTGGTGTCACCCCCCGCATCAACACCGGAATTGCCCACCGCGAGGCGGGTGTTGGCCAGGTGGGTGCGGGGCTTACCCGTCCCCCGCTCTCGGTCTTTGAAGACGCGATCGTCGCCTACGCTGCGACCTACCTGGACTGATCCATGATGCATTTCCTAGATAGGCTGAGTGCGGTTGCGGCTGAACAGCCGGACAAACTGGCGATTGAATTCATCGACGATCGTTTTGCTTCGACAAGCCGCGTCACTTATGGCGAATTGAATGAAGTTGTGCTGCAAACCATGGCGATGCTGCGGAGCTACGGGATCGCGCCAGGCGACCGCGTCGCCCTCCAATTGCCGAAATGCATGCCCTTCATTTACCTGCATTTGGCCATCATGCGGATCGGGGCAATTTCGTTGCCGCTGAATCCTGGGTATCCGCCGCGTGAGCTGGCCTATTTTCTGGCAGATGCGGAGGCCAGATTCTTTTTTGCCGACAAAGCCGTGCAGGGTCAAATCGCGCCTGTGGTGGCCGAAATCGACTCACTGCAGGAGTGCGTCTTTCTTGATTGCCGCGAAGATGGCGCCTTCATGCAGATGGTTGAAGGGCGCGATCTCAGATCCGTTCAGTTCGCGGTCAACAGCGCCCTCGCCACGTGTTTGATGATCTACACGAGTGGTACAACAGGCAGACCGAAAGGCGCCGAACTCACCTACGGCAATCTCACCGCATCGCTCGATAGTCTTGAAGTGGCATGGGGTTGGCGGCGCGATGACCTTCTCCTGCATGTGCTACCCATTTTTCATGTGCACGGTCTGGTGGTCGCGCTCCACGGTGCGCTACACGCAGGCGCCAGCGTGTTGATGTGCAGTAAGTTCGATCCAGTGAAGACGCTGGACCTGCTCGACAATCGCCGTTGCACGGTCTTCATGGCGGTGCCCACGATTCATCGCCGCCTTGTGGACGCGCCCAATGCCGATGATGTCGACCTCTCCCACCTACGCTTGATCACCTCCGGCTCGGATCGACTCTCGGATGACTTGTTTGAAATGTTTCGCGTTCAGTTTGGTTACACACTGCTTGAACGCTACGGTATGTCCGAAACCAGCATGTTGATCTCAAACCCTCTGCACGGGGAACGCCGCGTTGGTTCAGTCGGGCTGCCCTTGCCAGGAGTTGAAGTGCGGATTGTCGACCCTGAGGACGGCTCCCCGGTAGGTGACAATGAGATTGGTGAGGTCCAGGTGCGCGGCGCCAATGTTTTCCCGCGTTACTGGCGGCAGCCGGCAAAAACCAGCGAAGCGTTTACGCCAGATGGTTGGTTTCGCACCGGCGACCTTGGTCTGCGTGAGCCTGACGGCTATTTCACCCTGAAAGGGCGCTCCAAAGACCTGATCATCAGCGGGGGCTACAATGTGTATCCGCCTGAGGTTGAATTGGTGCTGGCGGAGCATCCTGCGATTCTCGCCAGCGCCGTCATTGGGTGCCCGGATACCGAATGGGGCGAGCGGGTGGCCGCAATCGTGGTGCGGCAACCCGGTGCAACGGTGACGGAAGCGGAGATCATTGATTACTGTCGCCAACGATTGGTTGCGTACAAGGCGCCCCGCAATATCGTGTTTGTCGACGATCTGCCACGTAATGCCATGGGGAAAGTCCAGAAGGCTGACCTGCGCCGGATGTTGTGTTCCTGACGACCGTCTGCTGACGACCGTTAGCGAGGTTCGCGCATTGAGCGCTCCCCCCAACTTTGCACCGAATGGGTAAGGGGCGCGAAACTGGACATTATGTGGAACATCAAGGAACCATTTGATCGGGCGTTGGTGCGCCAGGCACGGGCGCCGCTGACCGGTGAGCAGGTCCATAGCCTGCGGTACTTCTGGTATGACGGGATCTTCGCTGCGATTAGCGAAGCATTTTACCTCGCCTACATCCCGTTATTTGCCCTTGCCTACGGTGCAACCAATCAACAGGTCGGCTGGATCACCGCGGTCGGCAATCTGGCGGGCGCCCTCGCGTTGTTTCCCGGCGCCAGGATGCTTGAAAAGACCGGGAAACCCAAATCTCTGGTCGTGTGGACAGGTGGCGGGATCGCACGGGTGTCACTGTTGTTGCTTGCGGTCATTCCCATCTTTGGTTTGCCGGCCGAAATTGCGATTGCAGCGATCACTCTGTTGAACGGTCTGCGCGCCTTCATGGCCAACTTCTGCAATCCGGCATGGACGTCGCTCGTTGCGGAAATTGTGCCGGACTTCATGCGAGGCCGGTATTTCAGCGAGCGCAACATGACGATGGGCATCGCCACGTTGTTGGTGTCAGCGGTGGCGGGGTGGTTGGTCTACACAGGGAATACGGCCACCTCTGACGACATGCTTGGCTTCCAGATCGTTTTTGCGCTTTCGTTTGCGACCGGTATGGTCAGCACGTTTGCATTCAGCCGGATCATTGAACCCCAGGCACGCACCCTCAAGGTGGGCGAAGACGAAGAACCGGGTGGGAAATTCGCAGCGATCCTGCGGAGCCCTGGCTTTGTCGGTTTTGTGGCGAGTGCGTTTGTCTGGAATTTGGCGCTGCAGATTGCCGCCCCTTTCTTTAACGTCTACCTGGTGACTCATCTTGGCGCAGACACCACCATGGTGGGCATCGCCACGGCGGCATCCAGCCTGACGGGTTTGCTGGGTTTGCTGATTTTTGGGCGCCTGATGGATCGTAAGGGGGCCGTCTGGCTGGTGATTGTGACCGGATTTCCGATTGTGGTGCTACCCGTCTTGTGGGCGTTCTATACGGATCCGTACCAGGTCGTCATCAACAATCTCTTCGGTGGTTTTCTATGGGCAGGCTACAATCTGGCTAACTTTAATCTGCTGCTCCAACTCACGCCGCATCGCCAGCGGGCGCACGCAGTGGCGCTCTATCAGACGGCGGTCTTTTCCAGCGCAGTCATCGGTCCACTGATCGGTGGCTATATTGCCGACAACGTTATCTTCCAAGCGGTCTTCGTCCTTTCTGGTCTTGGCCGGCTCATCGCCATGTTCATCTTTGTCGGGATGACGGCGTTGCCCCTGCGGCGGTTGCAGCGCCAGGCAGTGGCGCCAATCGGAGGATGAACTCGGGAGCCGTCAGTTCGTAACCGGCGCGCCGAGGCGACGCCACAGTTCGTCTGAGGTGCGCTCTGCGACCAGATAGCGGCGCTCGTCATGGGTCCCGACCCCGGTGACCACATATTGGCCGGCTTCCAGCCCAACATAGCGCTGGAAGAGGGTGTCAGTGACGGTGCGCCAGGCCTGGGCGAGGCCGACGTCGTTCTGTTGCAGCGCAGTCCAATCGGAGGGAATCTCGATCGCAATCAAGGGTGCTTCGCCGTCGAACCGTGCCGTGCGCCAACCGTCATTGACGACCAAGATTTGTGGTTGGCGACTGAGGTCAACGATGGTTGCTTTGGAGCCGACCAGCGGGGTGTCGTGCACGCGTTTCGCACCCACGGTCCAGGTAAGACTGAACCGTGAAGCATGGACGCGATTCAGGTCGTTGCGAAAGGGATAAAGATTTGGCGTAAACTCAAACGCAATGGCACGCAGCAGCCCAAAGTTGAGCGCAGCATTGGGATATTGCAAGGGATCCGCAGTCCAATTGACGATGCCGATCCCTTGCCGCCACGCTTGCTCTGCCTGTGCGCGTTTCAGCAAATTGGCGATGCGGAGGCCGCGGTAGGCGGGTGCGACCGCCATTGTCTGCGATTCAAGCCGGAATGCGCCGTTGAGGCGGTGCTCCCACCCTTGGGGGAGCGGGCCGCCGTCAAACCGATAGAACCCGAAGAGAAATCCTGCCACGACCCCATCGACGCGGGCAACCAGCGAACTGCCGGCGCCGAATTCCTGGCTGTGAAGATCGGTCGGGTAGAGAAATTCATCGGGGCTGCCCCACACTTCGCGCTGTAAGGAGCGCATCGACGCCGCTTCTGCCTCGCTCGGGTGGCCGATATCGACGGGGCCTGTAATCTGACTGGTGGGCACGTACCTGAGTGGTCCCGTGGGATCATAGAAAACAACCGGCGCGCCCAGTTTTGCTGCACATGCGGTCGCAACGAGATCGCTCGGCGCCGAGGAGTGGCGCAAACGGTGATACCGGAGGGTGTAAACACGCTGTGTCGCAATGCCGACTGCGTGCAGGGCGCGTGGAAAGAGAAAGCCCACCCCCACGCGCTGTTCGCCTTCACGAAAGATGGCAAACATCCCACCGATTTTGGGTAGGGTGACATAGAGAAAGTGGTACGGAAAAAGGACAGGGTTGTCGCCCGCGCCAAGTTCAACGCCGATGCGTTCTAGCTCGGCGCCCCATTGGCGGCTTTCAGCCTTGACAAGGTCGACCTCCATCTACCCACGCGCCCGCCGCACCGCATAGAGGACAATACTGCCGGCAATCGCAGCGTTCAGGCTTTCGACTTGCCCCTGCATCGGCAGCCGCACCAGGAAATCGCATTTTTCGCGGGTTAGCCGGCTCAGCCCTTCACTTTCGCTGCCTACGACGATCGCTAGCGCACCGCCGAGTGCGGCTTTTTCCAGCGGCTGCACCTCTGGCGCCCCATCGAGACCGGCGACCCAGATGTTTTCTTCCTTGAGTTCATCGATGGTGCGATTCAAGTTGGTAACCTGAACGATGTTGAGGTGTTCGACAGCCCCTGCGCTGGCGTTGCTGACAGCGGGTGTGATCCGTGCAGAGCGCCGGTCCGGGAGGATGATGCCATGCACGCCCATTGCCTCAGCGGTTCGCATCAACGTGCCCAGGTTTTGCGGATCCTGCAGGTGGTCGAGGAGTAACAAGAGTGGCGGTTCGCTCGCCCGCCGCGCCAGGGTGAGGCAGGTCTCGAGGTCGACGTAAGGATACTCCTCAACTTCCAGCGCCACCCCTGTGCATTCACCTGTTCTGCGCGCATTTTATCAAACAAGCCGCCACGAATGTACCGGATCGGCAGGTTGCGTGTCACGGCGTCGGCGACAATTACGGCGACTGGCGATGGGGCAGCGGGCGCTGCATCGCCTTCAACCCACAATCGAAAGAACTGGCGCCGTCCTGCGCGGAGTGCTTCCTGAACGGCGTGCCGGCCATATAATAGTTCGCTCACATCAGTGTCCTGGTTCTCTGTTGGCGCGGGTATGCACACGACCGCGCCGGGAAAGCGTGGCTCATGCTTCGTCCCGCTCGATGCGCCATTGGGGTCCTTGCGGCGTATCTTCAATGACGACGCCCAACGGCTTTAACTCATTTCTGATCAAATCGGCCAGCGCCCACTGCTTCGCAGTGCGCAATTCCGTGCGCACGCGCAAGAGCAGGTCAATGAAGGGACCGGCGGCGACTTCGACCTGGTGCTCGGCGGCAGGCTCCTGGAGGGTCAACCCCAAGACGCCGGCCAACTCACGCATGGTGTGTTGGGCCGCAAGGTAGAAGGGGCCACACACGTTTGCCGTGCGGGCGGTGTTGATTGCTTTCACCAGTTCAAAGAGCGCAGCCAGTGCGCCTGCGGTATTGAAGTCGGCGTCCATCGCCGTTTCAAAGGCGATACGGGCGTGCTCGGTGGCTTCGCGCAGCGTATCCGCGGCCTCGCCGGTTGAGATTTGACCGGTGGATGGGCGCAAGGCGCTGCGCAGCCGTGTCAGGCTCCGGTCGGCAGCATCCACGGTCTCGGCATTGAATACAACCGGTTTGCGGTAATGACCGGCGAAAATCAGCATGCGCAGGGCGTCGGCAGCATGATCCTTGAGGAACTGGTCGATAGTGATCAAGTTGCCCAGCGATTTGCTCATCTTCTCGCCGGCCAGCACCAGCATGCCATTGTGCATCCAGTAGCGGGCGAAACTTTCGCCCGTGTAGCTTTCGCTCTGCGCAATCTCATTTTCGTGGTGAGGGAAGATCAGGTCATTGCCGCCGCCGTGGATATCGATGGTTTCACCCAGGTGGTGGAGGCACATGGCCGAGCATTCGATATGCCAACCCGGCCGGCCGGGACCCCATTCACTGTCCCATGCCGGTTCGCCGGGCTTGGCCGATTTCCAAAGGGCAAAATCACCGGGATGCTGTTTGCGCGCGTCCTCTTCGACCCGGGTGCCGGTAACCGCCTCATCGAGTCTGCGCCCGCTCAGCTTGCCGTAGTCCGGATCTTTTTGAACTTTGAAATAGACATCGCCGTCGAGGCGATAGGCGTAGCCTTCCTCTTCAAGACCGGCGATCATCTGCCGGATCCAATCCATCTCGCGACTGACGCGCGGGTATTCGTCGGCAAGGAGGATGTTCAGCTCGCGGAGATGGCGCAGATACTCCTCGGCATAATGATTGGCCAACTCCATCGGATCGCGTCCCTGCTCGTTCGCCCGCCGGATGATTTTGTCATCCACATCCGTGAAGTTGGAGATGAAGCGCACCTGGTAGCCTGTATAGGTCAGGTAGCGGCGCACCATGTCAAAAATGATTGCGGACATGGCGTGACCAATGTGTGCGTCGGAGTAGACCGTCGGGCCGCAGACATACATGCGCACCCTGCCGGGTTCGATCGTTTCAAACGGTTCTTCCTGCCGCGAAAGCGTATTATAGATGCGGAGAGCCATGTTCCATCCTGTCGAGTTGTCGTTGATTCTACTCGGGAACGGCGAAGATCAACCGCCCGGCGTTGGTTTGCAGCACTTTGGTCACCTGCACAAGCACCTCTTGATTGAGGAATTTGCGACCGTTTTCAACCACGACCATCGTCCCGTCTTCCAGGTAGCCAACCCCCTGGCCGACTTCTTTCCCTTCCTGGATAATTTTCAGGGAATTCCTTCTCCTGGCAAATAGACGGACTTCACAGCATTCACTAACTCGTTTATGTTCAGAATCCGGACCCCTTGCAACTTTGCCACCCGGTTCAAATTGTAATCGTTGGTGAGCACAATGGAATTGGTCTGCTTCGCCAGGCTGACCAACTTGTCGTCGACCTGGGTGGCGTTGCCTGGCTCCTTATCGATGAAGTCGATCGCCACGCCGGGAGTGTTCTGCAGCCGATCCAGGATTTCGAGCCCGCGCCGGCCGCGGTTGCGGCGGAGTGAATCAGGTGAATCGGCAATGTATTGCAGTTCATTCAAGACAAAACGGGGCACCGTCAGCCGGCCCAATAGGAATCCCGTCTTGGCAATATCGGCGATTCTGCCGTCAATGATCACGCTGGTATCTAGCAAGAGGATCGGCTCGTGTTCGACCTCCGCTGAGGCCGTGGACGAAGGCGGATTTGACACCGGCGTGGTCAGGCTACGCCGCTGCACCAGGCCATAAATGTCGTTCTGTCTGAGGGTGAAGACCGTTGCGCCCAGGTAGCCAAAGAGCAAGACCAGGATAAACGGCACGATGCCGCCGAAGGGCGGCGGCAGGCGCGACATTGGATATGCAAGCAGGGCAGCGATGAGCAGGCCGATTGATAAGCCAATCGTGCCCGCGACCAGGTCGTTGATTGGAACTTGGCGCAGGGCATTACGTGCGGCGCGTGCCGGTGCGATCACCAACCAGGGCGCAAATACAAACCCAAAGACGGCGCCAATCAGCGTTGCCGGCACGATGACTTTCCAGGTGTCGGTATCCAGTTGCGTGGTTCCGACCAGGGTGATCCCGATCTCCCAGCCGATGAAGCCGTAGAGGACGGTCCCGAGAATCCGGAATAGAGGACCGAGGCGCATAACAGAACGCTCCTATAAGTGCGAAGGGATGATGAGTGCTGGATAAAGAACAAGCATGAGTGCAAGGCGGAATTGCAGCGTAGTGAGTGCCAAATGCGAAACGGCGACGCGCAGGGTTGTGTTCCCGGTGCGTCCAGGCGCCGAAAAGCACAAGTGATAAGATAAGAATGAATTCTGCCGTCGTCATGAGCCGCACCAGTCTACTGCAATTTGCGTACTATAGACTTTACATGATCTCGCGGCGTTTGTCAGTAGAGCAAAGTACAGTATTGCGTATCTCGTATTGCGTGTAACGTGTTTGGCGCACATTTGCCGGATCGTCTGCGCACGGATACGCAACACGAGATGCGCAACACGGACCACGCTTTGCGTCACTGCTGGATCAGTGCGACAATCTAGTCATGACGAAACGCCGCGTGTTGCTCGCAATTTTGGCACATCCTGATGACGAGTCTTTTGGCCCTGGTGGCACACTGGCGCGCTATGCTGCTGAGGGCGCCGAGGTGCATGTGGTGATTGCCACGGACGGCATCGCTGGTTCGCTCGATGAGAACACGACCCTTCAGGAACATGAATCGCTGGCGCAGGTCAGGTCCGCCGAATTGGCGCGCGCCGCGGTGGCGTTGGGTGTGACGACGGTCTGGTCGCTGCCTTACCGTGACAGTGGCATGCGCGGTACGCCCGAGAATGATCACCCCGATGCGCTGATCCGGCAGCCGGCGATGCAGACAACCCAGGAAATCCTTGGCTATTTTCAGCGCTTGCTGCCTCAAGTCGTCATCACGCATGATCCCTTTGGCGGCTACGGTCACCCGGACCATGTGCGCGTCTGCGAGGCAACCACTGCGGCCTTCCACCTGGCGCGCATGGAGGCGAGCCATGCGAAACGTGGGAACGGCCCGGAAAAGCTCTATTACACGGCGTTTCCAAAGCAGATCATCAAGTTTTTTATCCGGGCGATGCCGCTGTTTGGCAAAGACCCGACGACCTTTGGTCGCAACAAGGATATCAACCTGGTTGAGATCAGCCAATGGCATACGCCAGTACAGCGCGCGTGGATGTTCATGCCTGCCCGCAAAGCAGGCTGCCAGCGAGGCTCACGCCAGCCAGTACAGTGGCGGCCCTGCTTGGACGCGTGCGCTGCCGGGCCCGATCCGTAGGCGGGTGCTCGGCCATGAACTGTTTACATGTGCCTTCCCTATCCCATCGGACGTGGTCGAGGCCGACCTCTTTGCCGGTATCGCCTAGCGTCGAACGCTGTTTTCGCGCACAAGCACCGGTCAGCCAGGGCGCTTTCCCAGGTTGGCACGCCAGGGTCCAGGTTCGCAAACCAACCAGAACATCTCCTATGCTATGCTAGTCGTCGAGCGCCGGTGCGACAGATCGTTGCCGCGGGTGGCGCCCTGTTTCAATGTTTGCTAGTTTGCCAAATTGATGTGTGCAGTCGGGAGGAGACTATGCAGCGCAGACGGCAATTGCAATTTCGGCCGGTTTGGTTCGCATTGGCCGGTGTCTTGGTTCTCATCCTCGGGTTGGTAGGTTTTGCGCGTGCAGCCGAGTTTGGTACGGGCGATGTTTATGAATTGAAAGCCGGTCAGGTGGTTCAAGATGACCTCTATGTCAGCGCCGGTGAAATTCGGATTGATGGCGACGTTGAAGGTGATTTGATCGCGTTTGGTGGCACGATCGTGGTGAACGGTAATGTGAGGGGTGATCTCATGGCTGCCGGTGGCAGCATCGAGGTGAATGGCACGGTGGCGGACGATGTGCGCGCGGCCGGCGCCGGCATCACCATCAACGGTAGTGTCGGAGATGACCTGGTTGCGGCGGCCGGCGGCCAGGTTGGGGCTGGCTTCAGCTATCCAATGGTGGTCAACGGCCAGTCAATCCAGCAGGGGTTGTTTTTGACCAAAGATGCGGTGGTGAATGGGGATGCCTATCTTGTCGGTGGTACTGGAGATCTTGCAGGAACGGTGAAGGGCGACCTGTTTGCGGCGATGGGGACGATCCAGTTTTCCGGTACGGTGGGAGGAAATGCTGAACTGAGCGGCAACACCGTTGACATCAGCGACACGGCCAAAGTCAGCGGTGAACTCAAATACGAGACTCAAACGCCTGCAACGGCGCCGGCCGGTGTGGCGGCGCAGGTGACCCCGATCGTGCGCACTCCAGCAGCGCCGGTTGAAGAACCTTTGACGAATCGAATGATTGGCTGGTTGATTCGCCTGGCGCGTCCTGGTAGGTGTGCTTGCACTGGGTGCAGTGATGCTGTTTCTGTTTCCACGGTTCACAAACGGTGCGGCCGAACAATTGAACCGCAATCCGTGGACGGCGCTTGCCTTTGGTTTCATCGTGGCACTGGTTGCGATTCCGTTTACGATGGTGTTTGTTGGGCTCGCGTGGCTTTTCTGGGGATTCTTCCCTGGGGCGCTTTCGACTCTGTTTTTCCTGGTCGGTCTATGGGGCATCCTCTGGATGGTAGGGCCGATCATTGCCGGCTTCTGTTTCGGCATGATTTTGCTGCGCAACAGTGCGAACAAATTATTACAACTTTTCCTGGGCGCCGTGATCATCCTGCTGTTGGCGCGCGCGGCTGAGTGGATCCCGGTAGTTGGTGGTTGGGTCGGGTGGCTGGTGCTGATTGTGACCTGGATGTTTAGCACAGGCGCCATTATCCTGCATATGCGCCGGCCAGTCACTGCGCCAGCGCCAGCGCCAGTCATGGCGGAGATTGCGCCCGGTTGAACGCTAGCGACGCCTATGCTCGAGGTATCGACAAAACTGTATGTGGGTGACGTTGTAGAAATGCGAAAAGCGCACCCCTGTGGGGGCGCCACCTGGGAAGTTGTGCGGGTTGGCGCCGACATCGGCATCATCTGTTGCACGTGCGGCCGGCGGGTGCTGTTGCCGCGCCGCGATTTTACGCGGGGTGTGACGAAGTTTGTGCGGCGCGGCAGCGACCCGGCTCAGCCACAGGGGTAGCGTAGGTAATGTTCCAGCAGCAATAGGATGGATCCATGCACCGAACGGAACTCGTGAATTATCTGGATGGTTACTTGCGCATTGCCGAAATCAGAGACTACGGGCCGCAGGGGCTGCAGATTGAGGGGCGTGACGAAGTTCGCAAGATCGTCGGCACGGTCGATGCGCAGATGCCGTGTCTTGAAGAAGCGCTGGCCAGGGGGGGCGATCTGCTCCTTGTCCATCACGGGATCTTTTGGGGGCCACCGCAACCGATTGCCGGTAGTTACGGCCGGCTTGTGCGGGGCTATCTACAGGCAGAACTCAGCCTCTATGCGGCGCATCTTGCCCTGGATGCACATGCGGAGGTCGGTAACAACGCTGAACTGGCGCGCCGCCTGGGGCTTGAAGTGCAGGATTGGTTCGCACCCATCAACGGCGTTAAACTGGGTGCCATAGGCGTCGCGCACCACGGCATCAAGCTGAGCTATCTGGTTGATCGCTTTGAGCAGAACGTAGGCCCGGTCAAACTGGTGCAAGCGCATGGGGCGCGTTTGGTGCATCGCGTCTGATTTTGAGTGGCAGCGGTTCACGCGAGATCCCCGCTGCCGCGGCGCTTGGCTGCGATACGTTTATCACCGGCGAAACCAGCCATGCCGACTTCTATGCGGCGCAAAATGCCGGGATCAACGTCATCTATGGCGGTCACTATACCAGCGAAACCGTTGGTGTGCAGGCCCTTGGCGAACACCTTCAGGACAAGTTTGGCGTTGACTTCGAGTTTGTCGACCTGCCCACCGGTATGTGAATCCGGATCAATGATCGGTCTCCGGCGGTGATGCCGGTTCGATGCCAAGTTTCTCGTTAACCAGTGCGATCACTTCGCCCGGCTGTGCATGGCGCCCTATGGCCTTTTTGCTGTAGATCGTCACGCCTTCGGCCATGACTTCAAAACGCCCACCGCTGGATGGGATCAATTTCAAGGATTCGATGTTCGCAATGTAGCTGTTGAGTAGATCTGCCGCCAAACTGACGGCGCGTGGGGTGTAGTTTCACTGTACACAGAATTCAATCGAGATTGCGACTTTCCGCATCTTGTGAACCTTTCATTGATGGCTTGTTATAAGGAGGAACCCGCACCGTACTCGGAGCGTTCCATTCTAATTGAACTGGTGCTTTGAGACAACATAGTGAGAATGATATAGTAAACCCCATGGATGAAAAAAGACGGCAGGGAGAGTCTCGGCTGCCAGAGGCGTCCGAGCAAAACGCCCCTGACGCCGCAGCCGCAGGAGCCACGCCAGCGGCGTCCTTGACAGACAAGCGAACCGATGAACCGCGGCGGTTGAGCCGCAGGATGTTTCTTGGGGCGCGCTCACAGGTGCGGCTGCGGCTGTTGCTGCAGCATGTGGTGGGGAAACGATCCAACCCCTTCTCCCTTGAATACACCTTCGCCCCTGCAGACACCCACCCGCACACCGGCCGAATACAAGAATTATCTGCCGTGGATCTCGAAAGAGAGCACGCTTTCTCCTGGGATGTTGCCGCCCGAGCCGACCCTCACGCCGACGCCGACCAAAACGCCAAAGCCCAAGCCACCGACGCCAACGCCGACCCCGCAAGCGACGCCCTTTCCACCTGGGCCACCGAGCAAACTGGGTGTGTTTGTAGGCTACAATGATCCGCAGTTGTTTGAGTTGTTGTCCACCCAGGGTGTTGCGGTGGTCAAAACACTGGAACTGGACGCGAATTTTCTCGCGCAGATCAAGCAGACCTCACCGAAGACCAAGATCGTGGCGCGTGTCGATTTCCCGCAGCTTGATTTGGCCTCGTTTGACCCGCTTGCAGCGGCACAGGAATATCTCAACCGCATCATCGGTTACGCTGAGGATGAGCGCCGGCGCCCGTATATCGACGGCTGGGAGTCTGTGAATGAGCCGGTGGCGGTCAATGCGGAGGAGATGCGCCGGCTGGCAGAGTATGAGGCAGAGCGTACGCGTCTGCTCGGTGACCGCGGGTTGCGCAGTGTGATCGGCAATTTTGGCACCGGGCAGCCACCGCTGGAGTTGTGGCCTGAGTTTTTCCCTGCGATTCGGGTGGCGCAACAGTATGATGGCTGGCTGGGTCTTCACGAATACTCGGCGCCGACCATGTATTATCTCACGAGCGTCGAGAACAATGGCCGTTATCCTGGGGTGACGCCCCAGGACTCCGGCTGGCTGACATTGCGCTACCGCAAGGTGTATCAAGACATATTGGCGCCCGCCGGTTTGGTGATCCCGTTGGTCATGACCGAACTCGGCGTCGATGGGTTGGTCGAACCGCGGCCGGGTCCTCCGGATGCGCGCGGCTGGACGGAATTCCAGAGTTTCTGGGCGGAGAACGGCTATGGTCTCTGGGGACCCGGCGCATATGTCGAGCAACTTGTCTGGTACGACAACGCAATGCGGGAGAATGACTATGTGATTGGCGGCGCCATCTTTGCGCTAGCGCCGACAGCGGGCTGGGACACCTATGATATCCGCGGCCAATGTGCGGCCGTCCTCCAGCAATATTTGAGCGTGCACGCTGCGGCTTGACCTCGCCGTGCGCCCGCGCGATCAAGGTAGGGAAGCGGAAACACCGTGGCAATCAATCTCATTCATCAGGGGTTGGCAAATGCCGCCTCACTTTTTCTTGCGATTCTTACGGGATGGGCTTTGGTCCAGTTCATCCGTAACCAACCCCTTGGCGGCTCCTGGTTCGGGGCCGCAGTCATCGGGGAGGTATTGCTGCTAGCGCAATTCCTCTTAGGGTGGGTGCTCTATTTTCAGGGTTTTAGCGCCGGGCCACGCCCATGGATCCATATTTTGTATGGTGCGGTTGCGATCATCACGCTGCCCGCGGCCTATACCTATTTTAGTAAGATCGACAGCCCGCGCGCCCAGACGTTGGCCATGGTCGTGGTGTGTGCATTTTTATGGGGAATCTTGCAGCGATCCGGTCAGGTAATCTATCTGGAGGTATTCTACTGAACGGCAGCGCACTCTCCATATACAGGCGTTCACCTCTACCAGGCTACAACATCTTGGTTTGATTTTCGCGTTTACCCCTGATAAAATAGGCGCCAGATCGAGCGGCGCGCTCGATGTAGATCCCCCTGCGGATCGCGGCGACTGCACCTTAAATCGAATCAGATATGTCAAAGCAAGTCCTGGTTCTGAATGCCGGCTATGAGCCGTTGAGTCTGGTCTCGGTGCGCCGTGCTGTGATTCTGCTGTTGCGTGAGAAAGCAGAGCTGCTTGAGGCGACGCAGCAGATGTTGTACAGCGCAGATCGCGAAATTCCCGTGCCATTGGTGATTCGCCTTGTTCATTATGTGCGGTTACCGCATCGCCGCGTCCCGCCGACGCGAGCGGCGATCATGTTGCGGGATGCGTACACCTGCCAATACTGTGGAGAAAAGCCGGGACAGCTTGTCCTGACTGTTGACCATGTGATCCCGCGCAGCCGGTGTGGTGAGCACACATGGACAAACCTGGTGACGGCGTGCAAACGTTGCAACCAACGCAAGGGTAGCCTGTTGCCTGAAGAGGCAAACATGGCCCCCTTGCGACGCCCATTTGAGCCAACCTACGTAGCCCTCGTGTTGTTGAGCAATCCAGTTGCGGCGGCTCGGTGGGAGTGCTTGATGGGAATCATGAAAGACACGTATGCCCAAAATTGACGCTCGCCAGGAGTCGATCGACGCCATTGTGCGCCGCATCTCCGACCTAAGTGAACAATCACTCACACAGCTTTCGCAGTACATCAGCTATCTCAAATGGCAGGAAGAGCTCTGGCACAGCCTGCTTGAAGACGATGATGTCATCGATCCAGATCAGAGCCTGACCTGGCAATATGACTTCATCGAGGCTTTCCCTGCAGCACGCAAGGTTGCCACGCGTGCGCCTGACCTGATGGAGATCACGACAGGGATGGCGTCGTGCGGTATGGTCCAACAACTGGCGATCTGGGAGCACCCGCCCGTCACCGGGGCAGCAGTGTGCGAATACACCTTGCGCGTACCGCCTGACCTGAACGCCTTGCGGCTGCGTTTTGCCATTGGCGTGCGCGACGGCGCCTTGATGGAAGGTGACAATCTGGTCGCGTTCCGCATCGTCGTCAACGGGATCAGGCTCTGGAGCACCACCAAACAGACGAATCCCTGGGAGCGTTTCAACATCGATTTGCCCAGCCTGGCCGGTCAAGACCTGGTGATTCAGTTTATGACCGATGGTCTGGGGGATAATCGCTGGAACTGGGCGGTCTGGGGCGAACCCCTGCTGCTCGGCTATGGTCCACGCCGGTCGGAGAAGGGAAAAAGCTGAGCTATGGCTCAATTTGATAAGCCACTGAGTGAATTGCAACGCTACCTGCCCGGCCGCGATGAACCAGGTGATTTTGATGCCTTTTGGGCGGATACATTGGCGCAGAGCCGGCGGGTTGACCTGAACGCCGTGTTTGTTGCCACTGACACAGGGCTACAGACCGTTGAAACATTTGACGTCACCTACGGCGGATTCGGCGGGCAGCGGATTAAGGCATGGCTCCAGCTTGCACGGCATATCGAGCGCCCAGTCCCCGTGCTTGTTGAGTATATTGGCTATGGCGGTGGCCGCGCGTTTCCGGTCGACTGGCTCAAGTGGAGCGCTGCGGGGTATGCGCATTTTGTGATGGACACACGCGGGCAAGGCTCAACCTGGTCAAAGGGCGATACGCCCGATCCGGAGGGTGGGGACAACCCCCAGCATCCGGGTTTTATGACGCGCGGCGTGCTGCACCCGGCAACCTATTACTACCGCCGTGTGTTTACCGATGCCGTGCGCGCCGTCGAAACTGCGCGTAGCCATCCTGCCGTTGATCCTACCAGAGTCGCAGTGACTGGCGGCAGCCAGGGGGGCGGCATTACGTTGGCGGTGGCCGGATTAGCGCCGGCATTCTTGAACGATGCCGTTTCGGTTTGTATGCCGGATGTACCTTTTCTGTGCCACTACCGCCATGCGACCGAATTGGTTGACACGATGCCGTACCAGGAAATTGTGAATTTCTGCAAGGTTCATCGCGACCAGGTGGAAACCGTGTTTAGCACGCTTGCCTATTTTGACGGCGTGAATTTTGCGGCGCGGGCCACTGCCCATGCCCTCTTTTCCATGGGGCTGATGGACGACATCTGCCCACCCTCCACCGTCTACGCGGCCTACAATCACTACAAAGGTCCCAAAGAGATGCGGATCTGGCCGTACAACAACCATGAAGGCGGCCAGACATTCCAGACGTTGCAGCAACTTGCATTCCTGCGCAGCGTCTGGTCCCGTTAGGTGGTTGGTGCAGCGAGCAAAATGACAGCATCAGACCAAGATCGCGTGTTTCCCTTTGGTCAGCCGACGGTGTGGGTTCCAAACCCAACATGGGCGGCTGCCTCCAATATGCAGCAGTTCATGGGACGCTATCAGATCGAAGACTATGCGGCCCTGTTGCGTCGCGCCCGCGACGATATCGAGTGGTTCTGGAACGCCGTACTCGACGACCTCAGCATTGAGTTTTACAAGCCATATACGCAGGTTGTGGACCTGAGCAGCGGCAATGCGTTTCCACGCTGGTGTGTGGATGGCGAAATGAATATCGTCCATAATCTGCTTGACAAGTGGCAGCGCACCCCGGTGCGCGAGCAGGCTGCCCTTCATTGGGAAGGCGAAGAGGGTGCAGCGCGAACCCTCACGTACCGCGAACTGTATGTCGAAGTGAATCGCTGTGCAAATGCGTTGCGCGGCATTGGCCTGGGCAAGGGCGATTTGGTTGGGCTGTACATGCCCATGATTCCGGAACTGGCCATTGCATTTCTGGCTGTTATCAAGATTGGCGGCATCATTCTGCCGCTGTTCAGCGGCTATGGCCCCGCGGCAATCGAGGCTCGACTGGTGGATGCACAGGCAAGTGCCGTGATTGCCGCGGATGGAATCATGCGGCGCGGCCAGCCGGTCCCCATGAAGAGCGTCCTCGATGAGGCATTGGCAGGGGCGCCAAGTGTACGGCAAGTGGTCGTCGTGGAGCGCGTGGGCGTTGCCAGCACACCCATGGTGCGTGGTCGTGATCTATGGTGGCATGACCTGATTCCGCGGCAGCCGGCTGAGGCCGCGACCGAAGTGACCGGCGCCGAAGACGTGCTGATGGTCATTTACACGAGCGGCACCACCGGGAAACCCAAGGGCGCCGTGCACACGCATTGTGGTTTTCCAATCAAGGCGGCGCAGGACATGCGCCAGTGTATGGACCTGAAGATGGGCGAAGCCATGTTCTGGTTGACAGACATGGGGTGGATGATGGGGCCGTGGCTTGTGTTTGGGGCACTTCTGAATGGCGCGAGCATGGTTTTCTATGACGGCGCCCCGGACTTTCCAGGCCCCGACCGGCTCTGGTCGTTGGTGGCGCAGCATCGCGTGACCCATCTGGGTATCACGCCTTCGTTGATGCGTGCGTTGCGGGCTCATGGGGATGAGCCGGTGCACCGCCACAGCCAGGCCTCATTGCGGGCGATTGGTTCGACCGGCAGTCCCTGGGACCCTGAGAGCTGGCTTTGGACCTTCGAGACCGTGCTGGGCGGAGAGAAGCCGATTTTGAACTATTCCGGTGGCACGGAGATCAGTGGCGGCATTCTCTGCGGCAATTTTCTGACACCAAACAAGCCTTGTGCGTTCAGCGGACCGGTGCCGGGGATGGACGCTGATGTGGTTGACGAAGAGGGCAACCCGGTGCGCGGCGTGGTGGGTGAACTAGTGATTCGCCAGCCGTGGATTGGGATGACGCGTGGATTCTGGGGCGACCGCGAGCGTTACTTCACGACCTACTGGGGTAAAATTCCAGGGATGTGGGTGCACGGCGATTTTGCTGCCATCGACGAGGAAGAGCTTTGGTACATTTTGGGCCGTAGCGACGATACGATCAAGGTGGCGGGGAAGCGTTTAGGACCGGCGGAGGTCGAAGCGATCCTAAACGGGTATCCGGCGGTGCTCGAGTCAGCGGCCATTGGGGTCCCTCATCCGGTAAAGGATCAGGAGGTGGTTGCGTTTTGCGTACTGCGCACCGGGTACAGCGCTTCAGACGAATTACGGGCAGCATTGATCGGGCTGGTAGCGGAGCAGTTGGGTAAACCCTTAAAGCCGCGTGACATCCGCTTTGTGACGACGTTGCCCAAGACGCGCAACGCCAAGGTGATGCACCGGGTCATCCGCGCTGCCTATCTTGGCCAACCGCTCGGCGACTTGACCAGTTTGGAAAGCGCTGCCGCAGTAGATGCCGTGAAGCATTCTCAATAGATGAGTCTGTTGACGATCGCCGATCTTTCTAAACAGTACAGCGAGCGCCAGCTTTTTTGATCGCGCCAATCTCTTGATCAACGAAGGCGACCGGATTGGCCTGATTGGGGTGAATGGCAGCGGGAAGAGCACGCTGATGCGGATTGTGGCCGGGGCCGAAGCACCTGACACCGGGCGCGTAGAGTCGCCTGGTGGCGTCCGCATCGAATATCTGGCGCAAGAACCTCCGCTCGACGATGAGCTCACCGTTCTGGACACGATTTTTCGCAGCGAATCACCCCAGATGCGTTTGTTGCGGGACTATGAGGCGGTCGCTGACGAGCTCCAGCAACGTCCCGATGATCCGGCTTTCCAGCAGCGGCTGGTTGACCTGAGCGCGGAACTTGACCGCACCGGCGGTTGGGCCGCCGAGACCGAGGCGAAGACCATTCTGACTCGATTGGGCGTGACGAACTTTCATGCGCAGGTCGGCACGCTGAGTGGAGGCCAACGCAAGCGCGTTGCGCTGGCGCGCGCCCTGATCGACCGCGCCGACCTGCTGTTGTTGGACGAACCCACGAACCATATCGATGCGGACACCGTCGCCTGGTTGGAGGAGTATCTGGCGACCACTCCCGGTGCGCTCCTGATGGTCACGCATGATCGCTACTTCCTCGACCGCGTGGCAAACCGAATTGTTGAACTGGATCGCCGCCAATTGGTGGCCTATGCCGGCAACTATACACGCTATCTGGAGGAACGCGATCGGCGGCACATACAGTTGGCGGAGGCGGAGGTCAAGCGGCAGAACCTTCTGCGCCGCGAATTGGAGTGGCTGCGGCGCCAGCCCATGGCGCGCGGCACCAAACAGAAGGCGCGGAAGCAGCGGGTCGAGGAGATGCTACAACTCCGGTATGACAGTGGTGAGTCGCGGGTGGCCATTGCGATGGCGAGCCGCCGGTTGGGGACAAAGGTGCTAACGGCGAAGAATCTAATCAAGAAATACGACAGGCATCGCGTGCTTGATCAGGTGGACCTACATTTGGAGCCCGGTGATCGCATCGGGATCGTGGGGCCGAACGGAGCAGGCAAGAGCACGCTCCTGGACATCCTGGCCGGCAAGCTTGCTCCCGACAGCGGCACCGTTTTTTGGGGCGAAACGGTGCAGGTCGGTTACTACGACCAACGCAGCGCTGGTCTCAAGGATGAACAGCGCATTTTGGAGTTTGTTGAGGATGAGGCGCCACTGATCCGCACGAAAGATGGCGACCGCATCGAAGCTGCCCAGATGCTGGAATGGTTCTTGTTTCCACGCGCAATGCAGTATGCCCGCATTGGCAGTCTGAGTGGCGGAGAGCGGCGCCGCCTGTATCTGCTGCGTGCATTGATTCACCAGCCGAACGTGCTACTCCTTGATGAGCCGACCAATGATCTGGATATTCAGACCCTGGCGGTGTTGGAAGAGTTTCTTGATCATTTCGCCGGATGTCTGATCGTTGCCAGCCATGATCGTTACTTTCTGGATCGCACTGTTGATTTTTTGCTCTCGATGGAAGATGGCAAGATTGGCCCGCGGTATCCAGCGCCGTACGCCAGCTTCGTGCGGTCACGTCAAGACGCAGCGCAACAAGCTGCGAGTATGGCGCCAGCAGCCGCCAAGACAACCGTAGCGACGGCGCCCAAAACGGCATTGCGCAAACTCACTTGGAAAGAGCAGCGGGAACTGGAAGCGCTCGAAGAGAGCATTTCTGAGATCGAATCGCGAAGAAATTTGGTACTTTACGAAATCGAAAAAAGCAGCGATAATTATCTACGTCTGCAGACGTTGACTGCAGAACTAGAAACACTCCACATGGCTCTGGATGCGGCCCTCGAACGGTGGTTCGAACTTTCTGCCATCGCGGAATCCGCCGCCAGTTCGCCTACGAACACAGCGTAACGATCGTTACGAGTTTACCAACCGAATATCCACTCGCTCGGGACTGAACCCATGAACGAAGTCACTTGTTTTCACTGCGGCAACCGTGTTCAGATCTCTCCCGACGCCGAGCGCTGTTCTGTGTGCGGCGCGAACCTGCGCAAATTGATCGGGCGGGAACAAGCTTCCGGTTATTTCTATTCACGCGCGGCCGACATGTCCGGTGCAGGCAACGTTTTGGCCGCGCTACAGGAGGTGCAGCGCGGCCTCGCGTATGTACCCTCGTCGGAGCTCAATTTGTTAGGTGCGATTCTCTGCAAGCGACTTGGTCGTTTGGAGGACATGCGCCACTTTGTCGCCGCCATCCCGGTGGATGATGCACTGCGGGGCGAAGGTGAGTGGCTACTGCGTTCCAATCAGGCACGACAACGCGTGCCTGCAAACGCCAAAGCGCGCGGAAACACCGAGTCATTGCCTATCGTCACCGATGACGAAGTATTGCCATTGGTGGCAGACGAAGTGGCGCCGTCACGACACCATCCGAAACCGGTGCGCGGCAAGTCGTGGCCCCAGGCCGTGATGTGGTTGGTGCTGCTGGGTGCGCTGCTTGTTGGCAGTTGGGTGGTGTGGCAGAATCCGCCGGCAGATATGGCCGCGCTCTTGCCGTTCCTGCAGCCGGCCCTGGCGGCTGAGAGTGAGTCCGTGCCGATGACCACCCGCATGGGTGAAGACACAGCCAGCGCCAAGGTGGAGGGGCCGGCGGATGCACCGGTCGATCCACAGGTGGTGATCGAACCCACGCCGTCCGCCGAACCCACGCGTGAGCCGATCTTTCCCAGCCTGACGCCGCCCGCCAACGTGGCTGCGTTGACGGAGGAACCCCAAATCACGACGATCGATCTTCAGAGTGTGGCCATAGCAGCGGAGGCGTCACCGTTCGATTTCAAGGCACTTCTCAGAGAATTGGGACGGGACGATCTCGCTGCGCTGCCTGTAACCGCGCGCGTGGAAGGGGGGCGGCTGGTGCTGGAAGGCACGGTCGAGTGGGCGGAGCAGCGGGACGCGCTTGAATTTGCCGGGCGACAAGGTCCTGGTATAGACGGTGTCACGATCGCCAACGTCAGGGTGAAGCCACCGGCGACCTATGTGGTGCAAGAAGGAGATTCGCTCTGGGGCATTTCTGTGCGGATCTACGGCAATCCCGATCAGGTTGAGGAACTGTTTGCCGCCAACACGGATATTCTGCCTTCAGCCAATGCGCTGAGCGTTGGGATGGAACTGAAAGTTCCGCCGATTGAGTAGCAATTGGGGTTTTGCCGTAAGCCGGGGGGTGGTGGTGACCGGTCTAGCCTGCGGTTGAACCGAGCAGGGCTAGACCGGTTGGCTTCCTGGGTCTGAAAGTATTCCTTGGGCGGCGATCCTGGTACGAAGTCGGCTGCATCGCCATGCAGGTGCGTGGCGTCTGCCCATGCGACGAATGTGCCGGATGGCTTTCCATCACGCAGGCTCAGATCGAGCTGAGAAATGGCACAGTTGTGATTTGGCGCTTGAAAGATGATGCGCCGGTCCATGTCGGGGCATAGTGCGCCGATCGTCATCGCAAAAATGCCACCGTGACCGACGAGGACGATCTCACCTTCGGGTTGTTCGATGGCGAGTTGCCGGAAACCCGTCTGGGCGCGTTGCCATAACTCCGAATAAGTCTCGCCGTCGGGAAAGCGCTCATCACTCGTGCCGCGGAACCAACCTTCCAAGACTGAATTGTGATAGGTCCACAGTTCCGGGGTTGGCGCCTGCTGTTCGAGGGTGCCGACGTTAATCTCACGGAATTGCTCGATGACGATTGGTTCGAGCCCTATCGCCTCGCCTATGATCGCCGCGGTTTCCCGTGTACGGCGCAACGGTGAAGTGTAGATGGCTACAATTGGCCGGTTACGAAAGTATTCGGCCGTCTGCGCTGCTTGGAGCCGGCCCTTGTCGGTCAAAGGGTAGTCAACCAACCGATGTGAGAATTCTTTGGTCAGGTTTGCCACATTTTCGGCGTGGCGCACCAAATAAACACGAGGCATCTCGGTTCCTAACTAGCGTGGCGGGTGCATCGGCATGACGACATGCAGAAATTCGTCTTCACCCATGCCGACCGGGCGAATCGTGCCTGGGCGGGTCGGTTGCGTCGTTTCCAGGACGACCTGGGGCTGATCGATCTGGCTTAGCACGTCGATCAGGTAGCGGGCATTGAAGGCGATTTCGAGGTCACCGCCTTCCACCATCGCGTCGATCTCGTTGACGCTGTCGCCCATTTCTGTGCTCGTGGCCGCCAGACTGACGGCGCCGTGCCCGGCGCCGTTGGCGGGATCGATGCGCAGCCGGACGATATTGGCATTGTCGCGGGCAAAGAGAAAGGCCACGCGCACTGCTTTCAGCAGGGATGCAGTGTCCACGACGGCGCGGGTGTTGTGGCTCTTGGGGATAATGGCGCGATAGTCTGGAAATTTGGCGTCGATCAACTGGCTGGCGAGTTCGACACGGTGGAAACTCCCTCCCTTGCCGCCTTCGAGGTTCTTGCCCCAGATCTGGAACAGGATCTGGTTGCGTGCCTGCGTCACGATCACCTGCACCGGGCGGAGTTCGTCGGCATCGGCGGAGATACGGGCAAATTCTCCCAGGCTCTTGGCCGGAACGATCACCGTCATGGGGTCGTGTGGCAAGCCACCGTTGACTGGGGCACTGCGCAGACTGAGGCGGTAGCCGTCGGTGGCCGCCATGCTGATGCGGCCGTCGCGGAAGCTCACCTCGACGCCGGTGAGCGTCGGCCGGCTTTCGTCGGTGGAGGCGGCGAAGATTACCTGGTCGACCATGCGGCGTAGCCCAGTCGGTTCCAGCTCGATGTGGACGCCTTCCATGGAAGCCGCGGTTGCTTCACCGCCGGCGCCAATCGTTGGAATGATTGGAAAGTCGGCAGCGTCGATCCCCTTGATATTGGCTTCGAATTTGGCCGAGCGGAGGTGGAGGGTTTGTGTCCGGACGGACAACTCCATGTCAACGCGTTCGGGCGGGAGGTTGCTGACGAAGTCGGTCAACAGGCGCGCCGGCACCGTGATGGCGCCTTCGTCCTCGACTTTGGCGCCGATCCAGCAGTTGACGCCGATCTCCAGGTTGGTTGCGGCAAGGCGCAACTGATTGTCGCTGGCATCAAGCAGAATATTGCCGAGCACGGGCAAGGTGCTGCGCGACGAGACGGCGCGGCCGACAATGGCGAGCCCTTTGGCCAGATTTTCTTGTAGTACCGATACCCGCACAGGCGCCTCCACTTTGCTCGGATGTTCAGAAAGAATGGGCAGTTTGCGGGAAGTATAACATATTCCCGTATTCGAGGCACACGAAAAGAACTTGGAGATTGAGTATTTCAATAAGGGGAGGGCAGGAGGAAAAGATCAACGCGGAGAAGCGGAGATGACGCGGAGAGCGCGGAGGAAGCAGGAAAGAAGTGCGGATGGGTGCGCTCACGCCGCGCGCCGGCGTGAGCGGAGTTCAAAAACCAGTACGGCCGGCACGTAGAATACGATGTCCGCAACCAGTTTGCCCATGATCAGCGCCAGCGCGAGGTTCGAGATCCATTGCAGGCTGGTGTACATGGCCAATGGGCGGACGACGAGGCTGTCAAGCACTTCTGAGATGCCAAACTCCATGATCAAGTCACGAATGATCACAACTGCAAGTAGTGCCAGGGCCAGGAGGGTGACTTCCTCCAAATGGCGCCGTCGCTTTGCCGCCTCCCGGCCGAACATGAGCCCGTAGTAGCCGATGGCTTCGCCCCAGGCTGCCGCAGTGGCGGTGACCGCAGGGTGGTGGGTCAGCGACAGCGCCAGCGTGGCGCAGCAAAAGGCGGTGAAGAGGCCTAGCGCTTCTGCCGGCACATAGCGGCGCAGCCACTTGATCACATGCGTCCTGACGGTCTGAATGGCGTGCTGCATCGTGGTTATCCTCTCTCAGTGCTCCAACGGCGCCGTCGCCCACGGCAAGGTCCGGCCTATAAGATACAGAGCGACCATTTATGGATCGTTGATGGCTGGTGGTCGGAAGGATTCGGCGCCGGCGAGGGGCGCGATGCTATAATGGGCTATGCGCAAACAGCTTTTTATGGCTACCCGGCCGGATCCGGGCTTTCGCTGGCGCGGCGAAGACGTTACGCGCCTGGAAGGCCTGTCCGATGCTGTTTTTGGCTTTGCCATCACGCTCCTCGTGGTTTCGCTCGACGTGCCGTTGGATTTCGACGACCTGTTGCGCGACATGCGCGGATTCCTCGCCTTTGGCATCTGCTTTGCCTATCTCGTACACCTATGGTTTCAACACTATATTTACTTCCGGCGCTATGCGTTGGAGAGCACATTTGTAGTGATGTGCAACACGTTCCTGCTTTTTGTGGTGGTGATGTACATTTATCCGCTCAAATTCTTGGCCGGATATCTGCTTGACGGGGTGGTCGGGCTGACTGCGCCGGCGGCGGGGAGCGACAGCGTGGCGCCACCGATCATTGCCGACGATCAGGTGGGCATGTTGATGGTCATTTACGGGGTTGGCTTTGTGGCCGTGTCCGGCGCCTTTCTGGTGCTCTATCTCTATGCCTATCGGCAGCGTGAACTGTTGGAGTTGAATGCTTTGGAGCGCTATGACACGCGTGAAAGCATCGTGGCGCAGGCGCTAAAGGTGGGGATTGGCTTGATTGCGATAGCCGTCGCCTATTGGGGCGGCGCAAACGCCGGGTTGCATTCGGGTCTGGTCTATTTCCTGGTTATGATCCCAGTATTGATTCTTTATGGCTTTGTCTCTGGCCACAAGCGCAGGCAATTACTGGTGAACACCCATGAACCTGACGCTTCACACGTACGCGGAGCAGCCTGAGGTCATTCCACTGCTCTTCTCAGCCGTCAAACTGCCGGCCTGGCAATATGAATTTATGTTCAACGATGAAGTGGCAAACCGCCTTTGGCATCGGCTGGAGGCAGATTTTGTCGATTACCAGTTTGTGTTGCGGGATCAGGATGCCGGTGGCGCCATCGCTGCCGTGGGGCATACGCTCCCGTTTCAATGGGACGCCACGATCGAAGATCTGCCTGACCGTGGGTGGGATGCGATCTTCGAACGTGCCGTTGAGGGGCTGGACGCCGGACGCCCGCCGAACATGTTAACGGCTATCGAAGCGTCGGTGGCGCCGGCATATCAGGGGCAGGGCGTCAGCCGCCGTATTATCGAGGAGATGCGTAACATCGCCCGTGCTCGTGGCTTTGGGGTGCTGGTGGCGCCGGTGCGTCCTTCATTGAAGGCGCGCTATCCATTGACGCCAATTGACCGCTATGTGAGTTGGACGCAGGGCGCGGCAACTGGTGACCCGGCCGCGCCCTTTGACCCGTGGCTGCGCACCCATTGGCGGATGGGCGCGCGGATCGTGAAGGTGGCGCACAATTCGATGCGGATCACCGGTCCGGTTGCCCGGTGGGAGCGGTGGACCGGGATGCAGTTTCCGGAGAGCGGCCAGTATATTGTGCCTGGTGCGTTGAACCCTGTGGCGATTGACCGCGAGCAGGATAGCGGCGAGTACATCGAGCCCAATGTGTGGATGGCGCATCAGGTGAGTGATTGATGTGCGCCGGAGGGGCGATGCCGGCGCTTAGTTTGGGAGAATTCTTGGAGTGCCAACGACTTCGTCGCAACGTCGTTGCACCGGCCAGCCGCCCAAGGCGACCAATTGTTGTTCAAGTGCCGCTAATGTCTCTGCCGCATCGGCGCCGTCGTAGAGGATCTTGGCCACCGCCTTGCTATAGGCGCGGGATACCTGTGGATAGAGGGGTCCCGCCACTTTGGCCGGGCGGACGGCGAAACCACCGTGCTGGATCAGGAACCTCACCTCATTCAGCAGTGGATAGGTTGCACTGATTGTGGGGTCATTGTACAGAGCGTATCGTGTGGGTAGGTAGGGGTCGCTTAGCAAGGCGCGCTGGCGCTGTGCTTCAGGCGATGCCAACATTTTGATCAGTTTTATGGCGGCGCCGGTGTCGCGACTGTCCCGGCGAATGGCCAGTGGCCAGCCACCCAGCGTCGCTGCGTGGCGCACCGCACCACAGGGCATTAGCGTCACGCCAGTCACATCGACAACCCATGAGTCTGCGACGATGGGAACTGGGTCTGCCCACATGCGAATGGGCATCGCCCAAATTCGCATGAACGCCGCATTGCGAGCAACCCAGGTCTGCACAACCTTTGGCTCGTCAAAGGTATGCATGTCGAGTGGTGAAATTGCCCCGATCCAACTGTGCGCTCGTTCCAGGGCGTTTTGGGCACGCAGGTTGTTGATACTTACCACGCCATGTGGCTCGATGATGACACCACCGCCATCTGCGTGTTGCCATTCCAGGGCGTTGCAGACGATGCGTTCCGAGACATGTCCTTCCCAGACGAAGCCCCAGAAGTCAGGCCGTCCGGCGGCGCGTTCCTGATGCTGGATCTCAGCGGCGACGCGCGCCAACTCCTCCCAGGTGCGCGGGGGATGGGCAAACCCGTACTTTTCCAGCAGGTCGCGCCGATAATAGAGGAGGCCCAGATCCAGGACATAAGGCAGGGCAACGAGGTGACCCTCAATCGAACATGTTTCGGCCAGGATCGGCACGAGTTCGCTCTGCTCGGCGCCGAAAAATGGGCTAATGTCTTGGATGTCATCTTGAATTTCCGGAAGCCAAATGACATCGCAAACCACCGCATCCTGTTGTTGAGCCATGCTGGAGGGCGCCTTCGTGTGGACGCCCTCCAGCAGTTCAAAGGTGTCGATTGCCGTGCGCAGTTTGAGGGTGCCAAGGGCCCATTCGGCCTCGCTCAATGCCATGGCTATGGCCGTGGCCTCTGCCGCAGCTTGATCGACAACATGGCGCCAGATGATGCGCAAATGCTGCACCAAATTGTGCGCATGTTGGATGGGATCAACTTCGGCAGCAGCACGGTTCAAGATGGCTGCGGCGCCACCTTCTGCCAGGCGCAGGTAGTAGGCGCGATAGCGCTGCAACGTAACTTCTTGGCCACCGGCAATTTCGACAAGGCGCTGTTCACCAAAGTGGCGGATGACTTCATGCAGCGAGTAGTGGTCGGCACGGTTCAGACGGAGCAATGACTTGTCGGTCAAGCGCAAGATGTCGGCGATCGTGGCATCGGCGATTTCCTGCGCTGCATCGAGCGTGAATTCGCCACGCACGGCTGACAGCGCGGCCAGCACGCGTTGTTCTCCGGGTGTCAATGTCCGCCAGGAGGCATCAAAACTAGCTCGCAGGCTGCGTTGGCGACCGGTAGATTCGTGCAACGTGTCCTGGAGCGTATCGAGCCGCGTTTCGACCTGGTCTGCGATCAGTGACAAAGGCAGCCGTCCGACTTGTGCGGCGGCAAATTCAATGCCAAGTGGCATGCCCCCGACAAGTTGGCAGATACGCACCACTTTGGCAACTCGGCGCGTTGGATCGCCAGGCGCGGGCGCGTGCGGCGCGCAATCTGCAAGAACAGTTGGACTGCACCATACTCGCCGTGACGCAAGTTGTCGTCAAGCGACATTGGATAGGAGAGTTCCGCGAGGTCATAGCGCCATTCCCAGGGTGTGTCCAGCGCTTCACGTGTGGTCACCACACAGCTCAGTTTGGGGGACTCAGTCAATAGCGCCTCGACAACGGGGATGGCATCAGGCACCAGGTGTTCACAGCCATCGAGGATTACGAGGGTTCGCCCAGACAGGGTGAGCCGGTGTCCAAAGCCGGGATTTGTCCGTGCCAGAGTCGGATGCAGCGCACTTTCCACTGCGGGCAGCAGATCCTGCGCCTGGTCAACGGTCTCCAGCGACACGAATCCAATTGTATCAAAGACCTCGCGCTGACGCATGGCCAATGCCAATGCCAGCCGCGACTCCCGATGCCGCCGGGTCCGACGATGCTGACCAGCCGGCAGTCAGGCTGTGCCAGCAACTCGCCCAACTCGGCCAGTTCGTGCTCGCGTCCGACGATTGGGGTCAGTTCTGAAGGTAACATCAATCCCAACGGTTGTGGTTGCGTCGCCTGCGGGGACGCTGTTGTCGCTGCGGCCGACAGTGTGGTGGTGGCCCGAGGTTGGAAGGTGCCGGCAAGGATGTGTTCATAGAGTTGGCGCGTATTGGTGTCAGGCTCAACACCTAACTCGGACGCCAGACTATCGACGCAGGTCTGGTATTGTTGCAAGGCGGCACTGCGTTGGCCCAAGGTTGCGAACGCGGTCATCAGGCTGCAGTGCGCCTCTTCATTCCATGGCTCCATGGTGAGGACGCGTTGCAGGTATGTGACGGCATCAGCGCTGTGTCCACTCTGCTCGCAGTGCAGTGCAAGCGTGCTAAGCGCACGTACGGCCAACCCGCGCAGTCTTTCCCGCGTCTGAAACAGCCAAAGGTCAAAATCCGGGGCATTGTGGACCGTGAAGCCGGTCAGGAAGTCGCCCTGATATTGGCCGGCGGCGGTCTGCAACCGTTGCAGGTTGGTGGTGGCAAGCCCCTCCTGCACCTGACGTTCAAAGGCCCACGTGTCGACAGTGCAAAGCGTCGGGATGACACCGACTTTGTCGCGCGTGATGTCGATGTAGCTGCCGAAAACCTGATGAAGGGTGGAAAGGGCTTTACGCAGATTGGCGCGCGCGGCGATATCGTTTGCGTCGCCACACAGCAATACGCTCAGGGAACTGCGCGGTTGGGGTTGACCGGTCACTGCGAGGTAGAAAAGTAGCGCGAGATCCTTGTTCAGGAGGGTCTCGGCGAGTTCGGCGTCTTCGACCCGCACCTCAGGGGCGCCCAACAGGCGAAGTGACAGCATCGCACACCTCTTCACACCGTGCGAACGAGAGAATTGCACCTGCCTACGGCAAGTAACGAATAATCCGCGCTAAATTCACGATGGTTCGCGCATACTGGTAGTGCCACTACTACGAGCCAGTGGGTTGCGATCTGAGCGCAACAAAGGACTGTCTCTTTAACCAGGAGAATCGAACTATGTACACTTTCCAACCACTACTGATCGGCGGCCTGGCCATATTGTTGATCGTTGCGTTTGTGTTTACCGGTGCGGCCCTTGCGCAAGATGAGCCGGACCTCTTGCCTGCGACTGGCGCTGCACGCAATGGCTCCTTTGACTATATCACACAACTGGACAACCTGCGCGCGTCAGGATCTGAGGCAGCCACCCAATCGTTGGCATATCCTGAGGTCTATGAATTCTCCAGCGATCTGCAGCGTTTGAATGCGGAAACGGCCAGCCAGAGTCACCTGGCGAGTCACCCCGAAACTGCAAATGACTATATCACCCAGCTCGATGAGTTGCGTGGCATGTCAGCGCAGTAGTGGCGCAGAGGTGCGAGTGGGTCATCCCCAGTTGGGGTGGCCCACTCGTGCTGGGGGCGAGAACTCTGGGTGTTCTGCAGGGGATGCGCCGTCACTGCATTCGGCGACTACCGTTTGTTGTCAGGGGCAGGGCCACCGGTTGAGGCGGCTCACGCGGAGGCGCTGCACCGGCCAACCGCCAATGGCCGTGAGTTGTTCTTCGAGCAGCGCCAGCGTTTCGGCAGGGTTGGCGCCGTCGTACAGGATTTTGGCGACCGCTCGGCCATAGGCGTTGGCGACATGCGGGTATAGGTCCCCTGCCACCTTAGTGGGGCGGATGGCGAGACCACCCGCTTCAATCAGCTCAAGTACCTCAGTCGTTAGTGGGTGCTTTGCGCTGATATCAGCGTCAAAGTACAGTCTGCGGAGGCTGGGGAGATGGAACTCATCCAGGAGGGCCCGTTGGCGTTGCGCCTCGGGTGACGCAAGCGCCCCAATCAAGTTGAGCGCCGAAGCCTGATCCCGGCTGTCTCTGCGAATTGCGAAAGGCCAGCCGCCCAGTGTGGCCGCACGGCGCGTGGTGCCGGACGGCAATAGGGTCACCCCCGTGACATCGACCAGGTTTGCACCGGCGGCGCGGTAGACCGGCGCCGGCCACATCGAGAATGGCGTAGTCCACAGCCGCATAAACGCGCCATTGCCGTTCATCCAGGCCTTCACTGTGTGCGCTTCGTCGTATTGCACAATGCCGGGCGGTGAAATTGAACCAATCCAACTCCGGGCGCGCTCGATGGCATTCTGTACGCGCAGGTTGTTTACGCTGATCGTTCCTGCGGGTTCAACAATCGTCCCACCCCCTTCGGCATGCTGCCATTCCAGGCGTTGCAACACCAGCCGTTCTGAGATCTGGCCTTGCCAGAGATAGCCCCAGAATTCGGCGTGCCCGGCTGCACGTTCAGATGCCTGGATTTCACTCGCCATGACGGTCAGTTCGTCCCATGTCTGGGGTGGAGCGCCGAATCCATGCCGTTCAAGTAAATCACGGCGATAATAGAGCAAGCCAAGATCCAGGACATACGGGAATGCGACAAGTCGACCTTCAATGCGACATGTTTCGGCGAGATCAGGAATGAGCTCGTATTGCTCCAAACCGAAGTGTTCGGTGAGATCGAGCAATTCAGCGTGGACCGACGGTAGCCAGATTACGTCGCTCACTACGATATCGTTCGGTTGGTTGAACTCCGCGGTTGTGTGGGAATGCGTGATTTCGAGTAGCGTAAGGGCATCGGTTGCCGTATCGGTAATGATGCGCAGCACACTGCTCAGTGCGACCTGGGTATTTGTCAGCGCAGTTGTTGCTTCACCGGCGCCGGGTTGTCCAGCCAACTGGTGGGTAATCAGCCGTAGATGCTGGATCAGGTTGCGGAGTTTGCCGGCAATCACCGAGGGTGCGTCCTGCCGGGTCGCAATTGCGGCTGCATACCCGCCGGCAAGGGCGACGTAATAGGCGCAGTAGCGTTCAAATGCGGTAGTTTTTGTTCCGCAAACCGGCGAATGACTTCATGGAGCGAATAACGATCGGCACTGTTTAGCCGGAGCATTGACTTGTCGGACAGGCGGAGAATACTCGAGATCGTTGCATCGGCAATGGCTAAGGCGGCCTCAAGCGTGAACTCGCCGCGCACGACGGCGAGCGACGCCAGCACGTTGTTCTTCCGACGATAAGGTGCGCCACGATGATTCAAAGCTGGCGCGCAGGCTCTGCTGGCGGTCGGGAAGCTCATTGGGCATGGCTTCGAGGGTTTCGAGTTGGGAAGCGACCTGATCGGCGATCTTCGACAAGGGCAACCGGCCCACCTGTGCTGCTGCGAATTCGATGCCTAACGGCATGCCGCCTACGAGTTGGCAAATACGCGCCACTTGCGACATCTCGTTTGGCTGGATTGGATGGCGTGCGCGCATCCGACGTGCCACCTGGAGAAACATCTGGATCGCACCGTAATCTTCGTAGTGCCGTTCGTCGCCGGGCGGCAACGTCGGGTAGGAGAGTTCGTGCAAGTCAAAGCGCCATTCCCACGGTGCACCCAGTGCTTTACGCGTTGTAATGACGCATCTGAGGTGCGGTGATTCGGTCAACAGTGTTGCAAGCACCGGGATACCCTGCGGAATCAGATGCTCGAAGTTGTCCAGGAGGAGGAGCGCGCTCCCGACAAAGGGGTGGTGATCACGAAGATCAAGTGTGTCGTGCGACAACACCGGTTGAACCAGCGTTGTCACGGCCGGCAAGATGTCATTCGCGTCGTCGACCGTTGTTAATGGGATAAAGGCGGTCGTCGCATAATTGGCGCGTTGGGTGGCTGCCAGGGCGAGCGCCAATCGTGACTTTCCGACGCCACCCATGCCAACAATGCTAATCAGACGGCAATCAGGTGAAGTCAATAACTCGGTCAATTCTTCCAACTCGCGCTCGCGGCCGATCATGGGTGTCAGATCGATCGGCGTCATGGTTGTGACGCCGCGCAAAGGGATCGTCTGGGGCGATAATTGTGCAGGGGCAGATGCGATCCCGGCTACTTGAGGGCGCACCGGCGGTTGATTGTCGCGAATCCGTTGATAGAGTTCCTGCGTTTCGATCCCTGGTCTGACTCCAAGTTCGGTTGTAAGGCAATCGACGCATGCGCGGTATTGAAGCGGGGCCGCACTGCGCTGGCCGGTTGATGCCAGCACCCGCATCAAATTGCGGTGTGCTTCTTCGTTCCAAGGCTCCAAGGCAATGAGGCGTTGCAGACAGGAGACTGCTTGACCAGGCGTTGTGGCGCCCCAGTGCCGGGCCAAGGCATCGAGTGGCGCACGGCGAGCCCACGATACTTCTCCTGCATCTGGTACATCCATAGATCGTAGTCGGGCGCATTGCGAACCGCGAATCCTGCCAGAAATTCGCCGTGGTACAGATCGACGGCGGATTGGAGCAGCAGTACATTTCCGGTATCCTGGCCTTCCTGCGCCAACTGTTCAAACGCATGGGTGTCTATCGTGCATTGTTTGCCGTCAAGCGCAACCCGGTCGCGGGCAATGACAAGGCTGGCGCCGAGAACTCGGTTGAGTGCAGAGATGGACTTGCGGAGATTGGCGCGCGCAGACTCGCTGGCGTCACCCCAAAGCAGCACACTGAGCGAAGTCCGGGGTTGCGGTTGACCTGTGACGGCCAGGTAGTAGAGCAGCGCGAGATCTTTGCCGAGCAGATCACCACCGGCAGTCTCGCCATTGACATAAAACTCGGTTACACCCAACAGGCGGAGTGACAACACAGTTCGCCTCTTCACGAGTTATGAACGGAGAAACCGCGCTAGCGAACCGGAAGACCGGGAAAATCCGCCAAGTGAACGGTTGGGCAAGCATACTATAAATGCTGCTACAAATCCAGAGCACGTGTTTTTTCAAGGTATTCAGGAGGAGCAAATGGACCGTCGAAGGTGTATGCACGTAATCATCGCGTGGGTGGGAATCCTGAGTCTGATTGCCATCACCGGTTTGGGTTCGGCCGGGCCGCTACTGGCCGCGCAGGATGACGACCAGGTTTCGCCGGATGCAGGGCAGTGGAAGACATGGGTGCTGACGGCCGGTGACGAAATGCGCCCTCCAGCACCACCAAACCAGGCCGGCGCTAAACAGGAATTGATGGCATTGCAGGCGCTCGTGGCGCAACGTGATGCGGAAGAATCGAGCAAGTCACGTATTGGGATGCCGGCGCACCCAGTTATCGCTGGACACAGCTTGCGCTTGCACAATTTGGCAAGAAGCCGATGAGTATCCCGCGACTCAACCGGTTATTGTCGTTGCTGCATGTCGCAGTGTACGACGCGATGGTTGCCACGTGGGACGCAAAGTACGCCTATGCCCGCCGTCGCCCATCTGAGATTGACCACAAGTTTCAGACTGTGATCCCAAACCCGGCCAGCCCGTCTTACCCAGATGAGCGGGCGGCGGCAGGTGCTGCGTCAAGCCTCCTTGGCTACCTCTACCCTGAAGATGCCCAGGCGTTTGACGACATGGCGGCAACGGCTGCGCATTCCCGTCTGATTGCCGGTGTCAGCTTTCCGAGCGATGTCGAGACTGGATTGGCCCTTGGTCGTGCTGTAGCCGCCAAGGTAATTGCACGCGCAAGAGCCGATGGGGCCGATGTGAAATGGACAGGCACAGTGCCAACCGGGCCTGGAGTCTGGGTAGGGGACAAGCCGATCGAACCGTTGATGGGGACATGGAAGCCATGGGTGCTGGTGCGCGGTGACCAGTTCCGTTTGCCGCCGCCCCCTGCCTACGACTCGCCGCAGAAGTTGGCTGAGATTGCGGAGATCAAGAATTACACGCGTACCTTTGCCACGAACATGAGTGCGTTCTATTGGCAATCAAACACCGGCACGTTCTCGTTCTACGACTGGGCGCATCGTCACATTTTCGAACAGGAACTAGATCGCGATCCGCCAAGCGCTGAGCGAGTCTATGCCCTGATGAGTGTTGTCAAGCACGATGCCGGGATTGCGTGTTTTGATAGTAAGTACGCCTATTGGGCGGCGCGGCCCAGCATGCTCGACCCGAGTGTGCAGTCGCTCTTCCCTGCCCTCCCCACCCGAGCTATCCTGCGCTTCATGGGTGTAATTCCGGCGCCACGGCTGCCGTCCTGGCATACTTATTCCCAGCCGACGGCGCCGAGATCACTGCGGCAGCAGACGAAGCGGCTGTGTCACGGATTTGGGGGAGGGATCCATTTCCGTAGCGATACGGATGCCGGTTTGGCGCTAGGCCGCAAGGTCGCAGGCTTGGTCATTGACTGGGCTAACCATGACGGCTCTCAGACCGGTGAAGCACAAAGTCTTGCCGGGCAGTAACGCACGAACACGCTGGTAATGGGCGCTCACCCACCATTGCGGATCCAATGGTTAGATGCGGATGGCACTGGTGGGTGAGCTTCGGCGGTGCTCTGGGGTATCGGCGCCAGTTGCGAGCGCCCGCAGGGCTGGGCTTGACGAGCCTGAGAGATCACCACCCTCACGGGATGGTGCTCTGACAAAAGGGATGGTATACGAATCAGTTCCTAGAGGCGGTGATCTTTACGGCGTGGTTGCCCGCGGCTCGCGCACCCAGAAGAGGAACATCACCCCACCAATCAAGGCGATGACCGCGGCCGTGATCATCAGCCCGGGATAGCCGACCGCGGTGGCCAGCCAGCCACCGATCAGAGGCGCCAGAATGATCGACGGCGCAAGCAGCGTATTGGTGAGACCGATATAGGTTGGGCGGTCCTCGGGTTCGCAGAATTCAAGAATGATGTTGAGGCTCGACACCCAGTCGGCGGCGAAGAATGCGCCCATCATGAAGAAGGTCACGTATAACCACTCTGCAGTCGGCGCCCACACTGCGACCAGTGCGGCGACCGCCATCGCAAAGGCCGCGCCGGTCAACACCATCTTGTGCCCCAGTCGATCCCCGACGAGCCCCCACACTACGCCCATTACTGCCTGGCTGCCAATCAGGATAGCGGTTAGTAAGCCGATTTCTGTCCCATCCAGTGCAAAACGTTCGCTCCCATAGACAATAAAGAAACCGCTCGCCATGGCGCCAAACTGGACGACCGAGCGGGTGATGAAGTAGCGCCGGTAGTTTTCGTTGCCGTGCAAGATCGCGGGCAGTCGCCGCAAGTACTGCATCTGCGACACCGGCTCCTTCACGATTTCGCTGGGCGGTTCCCGGTTCAGTGCGAGTCCCACCCATGAAATCATGACAAAGACAAAGGCCAGCACAAAGAGCAGGGCGAAGTTGTTGGGGTAGGGATAGACATCCAGGATGCGGCCGACAAAGATGGCGCCCACGATCCCCATCATGGCCCCCAGCCCGCTGCCGAGACCCGCCCACAGCCCGCGGCGCTGCACGGGGATCACCTTGGCAATCATGTCATACCAGGCCGGCACGCCGGCGCCTGCGCTGAACGCGGCGATACCGAGAAACAAAAAGAAGAGGACCAGTGTCAGGGTGGGCGACGCCACCGCGAGCATGAACACGACCAACCCGATGATCAGGTAAGGAAGTCGCTCACCAAAGCTGCTCAACACCATCAAGAAGGGCTTTTTGTACGTCAGCCTTTCGGCGAAATTGGCTGTGAACATTTGCGGCAGATAGAGACCCATCCCCCAGATTGCAGCAATCATCCCGACAGCGAGGGTCGAGTCCGTCAATGTGCTGACCAGGATCGGCATCACTGTCTCTGCGTGAGACAAGGCTCATCCCAAGGGTGATGAAGGAGATATCGACCAGGTTAACGCTGAAGTTCCAGCCAATGTTGGCCTGGGCGTCGTCGTGAAGGGTTTGTCGCGCCATAAGGGCAGATGCGTCGCTTTCAATGCTATGGATGCGCCGTCGACGGATTACTGAACTTCGCCATTCTACCCGATGATCGGTAATGTGACGCAGCAGGGGTGGCGAGCGTGTCGCGAATGCCGCCATCCGTAGGCGCTGCTTGTAGCTGCGCTTGGTGATGACCGAGAATTCGCCGCGTGCAGGCGCACGAAAGTGTGGGGTAAAATTGTATGATGTGGCGTGAGATGCACAGTGTAGACCAGGAGGTGGCAGTCATGACCATTGCTGTCACACGGACGGTCCGTGTTCAGCCGGGCGGGATTGTTGAGTTACGACTTCCAGAATTTCAGGTTGGTGAGATTGTCGAAGTGATCGTGCTACTGGAGTCGCAGGAAGACA
>JADJPH010000050.1 GCA_016713335.1 Candidatus Fredericiella danica
CAAACCCATCACTCTCCCTTCACAAACAGAATCTTGTCCGTCTTCTTTGCGAGCACCCGATCAATCCACAAAATCGACGTCTTCACCCCACTATACGGATTGAACACACCTGCCGGCAGCGAGATCACGCCGGCGAGGTAGTTTTCTTCTACCAGCATCTTGCGTAGGCTTTTGTAGGCGTTCCCGCTCTGGAAGATCACCCCTTCCGGCACGACGATGGCCGCGCGACCGGTGGGGGTGAGATGCTCGGCGATGTAGTCGACGAAGAGCACTTCGGACCGGTTCGACTGGACGGAGAAGCGCTTGTGCGGGCGGATGCCACCTTTGGGCGACATGAAGGGTGGGTTCGCCAGGATGATGTCCGCATGCTCGTTCCAGCGCTCTTCGCTGGTTAAAGTGTCGTATTCCATGATATGCGGAGCCAGCAAATCATGCAGATACATGTTGACAAGCGATAGTCGCACCATGTCGGGCGAAATGTCATACCCCGTGAAACTCTTTGCCAGACGACCCTTCATCTGGCGTCAAGGTGCTATTGCCATTGGCATCGACATTTGGACTTGGAGGATGTGCTGCAGGAGGAAATTAGGAAGCCTGCGGTGCCGCAGGATGGGTCGAGCACCGTATCTGACTTTGGGGGTCGAGAACGGCCACCATGAAATCGATAATGTGGCAGGGGGTGCGGAATTGCCCGGCGTCGCCCTGGGAACCAAGTACGGAAAGCAAATACTCGAAGGCGTCGCCCAGCCGCTCACTGTGGTCATACGTGAACTCATCGATCACCTTGAGAAACATTTTGAGCGTTTCGGGATCGCGATAGGGCAAATAGGCATTCTTGAAGATACTGCGAAAACAGCGATGGGATGCCAGGATTTTCTGGCATTTGCGTAATCGCGTCTGCGTAGAGGTTTAACGTCTCAAAGCCGCCAAGCCCGGAGCGAATAAGTTTGTTCCAGCCAAAGCGGGCAAACTCACCGGCAAAAAACTTGCGTTCCCCGCCAAAATTCCTCACTCTCTGCATCCATGTCATCCATGAATTTGTAGATGAGGGCGATGGTAATCTGCTCGACCTGACTCTTCGGATCGGGGACTTTTCCCACAAGGATATCGCGGCCGTGTCGATACGGCGCCTGGTTTCTGTGTCGAGCATTTCATTCCTCTCTGCATAAATTGGTTGAGGAGACTGTAGTCTTTCACATATTCTGGAATCAGCTTCCGGTACTTTTCTGGCACTGCACGGTAATCGCGGCTTGAAAACACCGGATTGGTGGCCAGGTCGGTATATTGCTTCGACTCCAACGATCGCGCGAATCTGGCTGCTGGTCACATAGGCTTTGAAGTAATTCTTGATGGCGGCAATGTCCTCCACCTCAAGTTGGTTTCGCATCAACGACAAATTTGGCGAATTCTTCCTCCACCAGTTCGTCTTTCGATTTGAAGTCCGGAATGAGACCGAAAATCTTTTCGAGGATTTCGCGCAGGGAAAGGCGACGATCTACGGCTACGGCTTTGCGCAGTTTTTCGAGCGTGTAATATTCATTGGGCTTATCGAACACTTCATTTCGCACATAGGTGACTGCACGATCCCAATCGCCCACTTCAACGGCCCGGGCAATGGTCTCGTCACCACGTACGGTATTCTCGAACTTTTGGAAAAACATCCGGTCAATTTTCATACCCTCCTGGCCGATTGTCTCCTCCCTTGATCGATGCCATGATGTCCGCACCCAGGTGCTCGTAAGCGCCGCCCAACACTGTCACTCCCTGATCCATACCACCGTTGCTGCCGGTCGCACGGGGTCTGGGGAGTTCAATACCTCATCATAGTCAAACTCTTCCTCGAAATATCTCGCAGTTGGCGAAAAGTCGAAGAGCTTGAAGGCCACTTTGCGCGGCTGCAACACCATCTCTTTCAGATTCTCGTCGAAAAGCTGTTCGAGAAAGTTGTGGGTGCGGGTGCCGCGACCTTGATCTGGATAAAGTCGGTCGGCGAAAAGATCGGGCGGCAAAGTCCGAGATTCAGGATGTCCTGACAGTCGTAGCCTGTGGTCATCATGCCAACCGTCACGCAGACCCGCGCCTTGCTCGTCTTGTAGTCAGGCAGGAAGTTCGCCGAACCAAGCAGGTTGTTGTTGGCGAAGTTGATGGTGAACTGCTGGGCCTCAGGAATCTGTGAGGTGACCTGCACAGCGAAATCCGACTGATACTTGCCGGGAAACATGCGATCTGCCATCTGGTTGAGAATCTGCGTCAGCTTCGCGGCATGATGCTGGCTGACCGCGAAAATGATCGATTTACCAATCTCGCCACTGATCGGGTCACGCAGCGCGTTTTCTAGAAACGTCTTGCACAGGAGTTGATTGGTGGCGTCGGCGAAGAACCGTTTCTCGAACTCGCGTTGTTTGAAAACTTCTTGGCGATCCTCGCCAACGTCGTCGGTGAAGGACACCACGAAACCATCTGCTGAGAGTAATTCGGTGGTGATCTCAGTGCGGGCGTCCACCACGGTGGGGTTGATCAAGAAGCCATCCTGCACGCCATCGAGCAACGAGTAGCGGAAGGTCGGCTCGCCGTTCTCGCAGCCAAAGGTGCGGTAGGTGTCGAGCACAATAGGCGTCGTTCGAACTCGCGGGGGTCCCGTGTCGTGGGGTTGCCCTTGTCAAACTGTTTGAGATAGTCACGGGGTGTGGCGGTCAGGCCAAGCTTATAGCCGACGAAATACTCGAACACCGCACGCGCATTGCCCCCGATCGAACGGTGCGCTTCGTCGGAGATGATCAGGTCGAAGTCGGTCGGCGAAAAAAGTTGCTTGTATTTGTTGTTGAAGAGCAGCGACTGGACGGTTGTGACGACGACTTCTGCCCGTCGCCAATCGTCGCGGTTCTCTTTGTAGATGACCGACTTGTAGTCGTTTTTGCAGGATGGCAAGGGCCTTCTGCCTGATCTTCAATTCGAGGCGATCAACCAAAAACAACACCCGCTGCGCGTTGCGCGTCCGGAGGAAGAGCTTGATAATACCGGCGGCAGTCAGGGTCTTGCCGGTGCCGGTAGCCATCTCCAGCAGGAAGCGACTCTCCCCATGGTTGACTGCACGCTGGATGGCATGGATCGCCTGTAGTTGGTATTCGCGCAGCAAGCGCAGCCGGTTGGCTTCGATGAACTGGTCGCGCTCGGCCTCATTCTTCCAGCCGGCCTGATCCTGGTAGTTGGGCATCTGCGTACGGACGATGTAGTCCCTACCCACCTGCTCGTCGACCAGCCGCTTTGGATTTGGCGTGAAGCCCTTGTAGCTCTTGACCGAGTCCGGCGTCGGGAACTGGGTGATCAGGTTGGGGTTGCCGTGCTCCAAATCCCAGAAGTAGTGCAGGTTGCCGTTGGAGAGGATGACAAAGCGGCAGTTCTGCGCACGGGCGTACTTGCGGGCCTGCTCCTTGCCCACCAACGGGTGCTTGTCTTCGGATTTGGCTTCCAGCACGATCAGCGGGAAGCTGCGCTCGTCGAGCAGCAGGAAGTCGATAAAGCCGTGCTTGCTGCGCTCAAAGTCCTCACCAAACGCATCGACATCCTTTTGTTTGATCTTGACGTTCGGTTCCAGGCGGATGTTGGCAGGACCCTGGGGCGTGTCGAAAAAACGCCAGCCGGCCTCCTCGAGGAGCTTGTTGATCTTGATGCGGGCTTTGGCTTCTTTGCTCGCCACGATTTACTCGCATTCGGTGTGATGCGTCGGGATGGCTGGGCGCCACCGGCTGGGTTGGGCCTGTCCGGGCATTTATTTAGTCTATTCTAACGCACCTTGCGCGGGGTGTAAAGTAGGGTGCGAATTGTCGAGGGTGTCCGATACGCATCAAGCGAAGGAGCAAACCCGCGCGCCAGGAAGAGGACGGGGGGAAACGATCAACGCGGAGAGGCGCGGAGAGCGCGGAGGAAGAAGCGAGGATGGCGGGGTGAGCGGTAGGAATTCGGCTGCGGGGGACTTCGTCCTGCTCCCTCCGCCTCGCTACTGCGTCTCCGCGTTGCTTTCCCTCGTCCTCGCCCTTTGTCTCGGCGTCCCTGCGGGAAATTTTGGTCCTAGCTTGATGCGTATGACACGGCAATGCCTGTGTCCCTCCTCCTTCTCTCCGCGAACTCGCACCTCCGCATCTCCGCGTTGATCTTTTCCTCCCACGCCAACTGCCAACGCGGAGATAGGAAGACGCGGAGCAATGAGAGAGGAAAGAGAAGAACGATTCAGCTATTGACTTCTACTGTTTTTATAACCTACACTGAATGTTACAAACCTACCCACACCCTGCCCCATACCTTCGCGCCGTTTCTTTATCCTCGTTTCACTTGAAAGGGAGCCGGTCGATGTCTGATCACGAATGTTCGCAAACGGGCGGGATTGCCCGCCGTGACTTTTTGCGCGGGATGGGCGCCACGGTCGTGGCAGGGGCGGTGCTGGGCGCTCATGTTGGCTGGCCGGCATCCGCATTCGCCGCCCATGCGGCAGATCCCGCTGCCGCACGCCCCAATATCCTGATCCTGATGTCGGATCAGGAGCGGCCCCCCATGTATTGGCCGGACGGCTGGGCGGAGACACACCTGCCCGCCCGCAATCGCCTCCTGGCGCATGGGGTGCAATTCCGCCATATGTTCTGCAGCACTGCGATGTGTTCCCCCAGCCGCGCGACCACTTTCACCGGCTGGTTTCCTCCCCAACATGGTGTCACCGGTACGCTCACCCCGGTCGGCAAAACGAATGACGACCAGCACGACTTGCCGCTGGATATCCAGAACATGGCAAAGCTGCTCAAGTCGGCCGGCTACGATGTGCAGTACCGGGGTAAGTGGCACATGAGCAAGGGCGCAGGCAACACGGAACTGACACCCGACGACCTGGCTGCGTATGGCTTTGACGGTTGGACGCCCCCAGACGCCGGCGGCGATATCAATGTTGAAAACTTCGGCGGCGGATGCGCCAACAACGACCAGCCCTATGTCGATCAGGCCGTTGCGTTCCTGAACAGTGTCGATCCCAATGCGCCCAAGCCCTGGGCGCTGATCGTCTCGCTGGTCAACCCGCACGACCTGCTCTCTTTTCCCAAGAGTTGGGACAGCCAGAGCGAAACCGATCCCACCTGTTTTAACTACAGGGACGATGCGCCGGGGTGCTTCAACCTGGGCATCGAACTGCCGCCGACGCGCAAGGAAAATTTGATCACCAATTACAAGCCAACCGCGCAGGCGCAAACGCTGGCGATGGTTGGAGCGGGGTTGGGGATCCTGGACCCGGCGCGCAATGAGCCTGAGAAGTATGTCAATTTCTACGGATTCCTCCAGAAGCATGTGGATGCGCAGATTGGCGCGGTGTTGGATGCACTGGACGGCAACCCTGGTCTCGCTGACAAGACGATGATCTTCCGCATTGCCGACCACGGCGAACTGGGGCTATCGCACGGCGGGCTGCGGCAGAAGATGTTCAACTGCTACGAGGAAATGCTCAACGTGCCCCTAATCGTCAGCAATCCCGTGCTCTTCCCCAACCCGGTCGAGACCGACGCGCTGGCTTCGCTGATTGACCTGATGCCCACGCTGGCGACGGTGGCGCAGGTGCCGAATCCAGGCGCCTGGACGTTCCGCGGGGTGGACCTCATGCCGGTGATCCAGGATGCCAGTGACCATCCGGCCAATCCGACGGTGACGGTCCAGGAGTCGGTGTTGTTCACCTTTGACGACGAAAGTGTTGGCACGCCGGGCGGGCAGACTACGGTGAAGCAACCGAATCACATCCGAGCGGTACGCACCGACCGCTACAAGTATGCGGTGTACTTTGATCCATATGGGGTCGAGGATCCGCAATATGAACTCTACGACCTGCAGACGGACCCCACGGAGTTGCATAACATGGCAGACCCGGAGAATACGGCGTATTACGATGCGACGAAAGTGGGGGAGATGCATACCTTGCTGAGCGAAAGGTTGATCGCAGTGGGACTGCTGCCGGTGACGGGGAGGATGTTTATGCCGTACGCGGAGACGGGGAAGTAGACAGGGAGACAGAGAGACAAAGAGACAAAGAGACAAAGAGACAAAGAGACAAAGAGACAAAGAGACAAAGAGACAAAGAGACACCAAGAGACGCCAAGACGCAAAGGAGGGAGATTTTCTCCGGTATGACTCTGCGATGGGGCGTCTAGACAAGCCGCAAGGGTGTTTTCTCCGTATTTCTGGTCCTGCGTCCCTGCGGGAGATTCTCTTCCTTGTATTTCTTTGCGGCTTGGCGGCTTGGCGGGAAGTTTTCTTCGGTATTTCTCTGCGTCTCTGCGTCCCTGCGGGAGATTTCTTTCTTGTATTTCTTTGCGGCTTGGCGGCTTGGCGGGAGATCTTCTCTTGTGTTTCTTTGCGGCTTGGCGGGAGTCTCTATGTGTTGGTTGCGAGCAAAGGTTTTGGCGCGGCGTGGGCGTTGTATTCTTCTGTTGCTTCGAGGGGAATGACAACGATATCGAGCGTTGCGCCAAGCGCTTCGGCGTAGCGGCGCACCATGCTGAGGCTGTGGCCGGCATAGGCGGGATCTTCGAGCCTGGCGATTGCCTGCTGTTTGGTGCCCAGCATGCCAGCCACCTGCTTCTGGGTGAGGCCGCGTGCGGTGCGCAAGGCATGTAATTGCAGTGCGATGTCCCATGCGCGATCAGCCGCCGCAAGCCGTGCGCTAAACTCGGGATCCTGCTGCTTGCGCTCCAGATAGCGATCAAAGTTCGTTTTGTTTTCGGCCATAGATTTACTTTTCCTCGTGAATCAGGATCTGCGGGATTGATACTCCGCCATCCGCTTTCTTGCCAGTTCAAGTTCATGCGTTGGTGTGCCTGTGACTCTCGCAAAGCAATGCACCACCACAATGCTTGCCCGCCGGGAAGAACCAGCGAGCGCAATATCTCAGAGTTGAATCCGATAAGAAACGGGTCCCCGTCGACGCCGATTATACAACAAAGTTCTGTCGAGTTCCAGGGGATTTTCTTTGGTAGGATCTGGCAGTGGGAAAGAACTCTAGGCGCAGGGGACTCGCTGACACAGCGGAAGGAATAGACGCAAAGGAGGGATTTTCTCCGGTATTTCCTGCGTCTCTGCGTCCTGCGGGAGATTTTCTTTCTTGTATTTCTTTGCGTCTTGGCGTCTTGGCGGGAGGTTTCTCTTGTATTTCTTGGCGGGAGTCTCTATTTTCTACGTTGGTAGTAGGCGCGCCATTTGGGGGCGGTGTGTTGGCGGGAGATGTCTAGCGCTTCGAAGTTCAGTTCCTGCAGCCCTGCAGTCTGAAAGTGGTCGATCTCGGGACGCGTCAGAGGCCACGGCGGGCCGAGGACGCGGCGTTCGCCGGGCTCGGCAGGGACGGCAATCACGAGGAGTTCCCCGCCCGGCGCGACCAGGGTTGCGATTGCGTCAATGGTCGGCTTGCGCAGTTTTACCGGCAGCGACTGTATGGTAAAGATCTCCAGCACGAAGTCAAAGGCATGGCGCCAGGCGGTGGGGAGCGCGAAGAGATCGGCCACCACGTACTCTACAGAACTTTGGGGGAAACGCTCCTTGCACCAGGCGACGGCGCTGGGCGCGATGTCGAAGGCGGTGACGGCGAAGCCCAGCGCGGCCAGGGCCTCGGCGTCGTCGCCCAGACCACAGCCAACGACCGCCGCACGGCGTCCGCGGCCATCCGGCTGCTCTCGCTGCAACCACGTCGCAAAGACCGGGCGCACGCCAGCAAACCAGGGCACGGCGCACGGGTCGCCCCCGGCGCGGGCCTAGACCAGGTCAAACCAACCGGTGGCGGCGGAATGATCGGATGAGGACGCGTTCATTGTTTTGATTCGATATACTGCGCAGGGGTGACCACCTGCAAGGAGGTCTTTCCTTGGAAGTGCCTTGCATTCCAAGTAACAAATACGGTGAGACCTGGACTAGCTTCTATCAGGTTCAGAATTAGTGAATCTAGATAGGGGACGCGCTGCACCATTTTACCGAGAGGGCCATCTACAAACTCCTGGAGAAAGAAGGATTCCGCATTTTGGACGCTCCAATCCGGATACAGCACGTTCAAACCGAATTCATCACGCAGCCACGACGGCCAACTTTGAAGTCGTTCCGCAGAGAGGTTGAACGAAAGTTGCCCCAGGATTTCCATGACACTGTAGATTGTCACGCAGTGTGGCGTAGTGCGTATGTTGTTCAGAAACCGGTCGTTGTCCGGCTGACGTTCATCGCGATGAAAGGCAAAGGCAAGCAGTAGTACGTCGCTATCTAGGGCAACCATTGGCGCCCCCGCCTCCGTGCCATGTATTCATCCAGCGTGGATTCGCGCCCAAGGCTAGCCAACTCAGCGCGCACTTCCGCAAATAATTGATGCGCCAATTCAAGTGCTTCGGCACTTTGATCCGGCATTTCCATCAATGGTGCTGTTTTCGCCGGTTGTATGGCCATTTCTTGCAGCAAGCGCTCAACTTCATCGACGGGCACACGGCGGTAATGGCTTCCGGGTAGCCGGATCATCCGAATCAATCCGCGCCGTTCCCAACTTCGCAACGTCTGCTCATGCACGCCAAGTTTGCGTGCAGCGCCCTTCAATGTCATTGGTGTCTCAGAGCCACTCATCGTTTCACCTCCTGATAAACTATAAACATTTTACAACATTTATCAGGATTTTCAACCGGCTGAGGTCGAGTTTTCTGGGTGCGTTAATGGTCACGGGGTCCCTGATGCGCGGCGCGGCCGTCCGGCTGCTCCCGCAGCAACCAGGTTGCGAAGATTAGTATCTGCCCAGCGGCCGTTATTCACGATGATCTGCCGGAATGTAGGGAATCAGACCGAGGCGAAAGGCTTCTTCCTGGATTTCGCGGGGGCATACCTTGCATCCACCATGAAGCCATTGACCGAAATGAACCATACCATCGGATTTTTGTGGAGCTGGCTCGGTAGCGTCCAGTCGGGGTCCATCACACCAATCTTCAGCGCGCGCACCCCCGGGGTTTTTTCCAACCCCGGGTTTGGAGGCCCCAGAAAAAGCCGAACACTGCCGCCCTGCGATGCGCGGCCTGGGGCGGCAAAGCAAAATGGGGGCGGCGCCGGCGGCGCACACCCCGCCGCCCCCCCCCCCACCCCCCGCCGCCGGGGGGGGGAAAGGGGCCCCCAAACGATCTCGTCATAGCGAGATTTCATCGCGGCTGGCACTGATTCACTTCTTGTGGTTGCCATCGTTGAACACCTCATTGTTGTCAATCACGTCATTATCGATGGAGTCAGTGTAATGCGAGGTTGGTGGATTGATCAAGCAGCGGGTTGACCGGAAAAGACCGGAAGAATAGGGTCATAAAGTCGGCCTCCGCCGACTGCAGATTGGGGCGTGCATCCAGTCCACGCAGGTGGACTTGCGCGGCTAGCCGAGACCTTGGTCTTCGGGGCCAGGCCGCGGCCATTGCCGCGGCGCAATCTGATTCAAACCGCCGCGGCTTTGGCTTTGGCTTTGCAGCACGGGGTTGAAACCCCGGCTAGTTGCTAAAGTCGGCCTGCGCCGACTGCAGATTTCGCGTGCATCCAGTCCACGCAGGTGGACTTGCGCGGCTAGCCGAGACCTTGGTCTTCGGGGCCAGGCCGCAGCCATTGCCGCGGCGCAATTCGTGATTCGGACCGCCGCGGCTTTGGCTTCGCAGCCCGGGGTTAAAACCCCGGCTAACAGCTCAAGTCGGCCTCCGCCGACTGCAGATTTGGCGTGCATTTAGTCCACGCAGGTGGACTTGCGCGGCTAGCCGAGACCTTGGTCTTCGGGGCCAGGCCGCGCCATTGCCGCGGCGTAATCTGATTCAAACCGCCGCGGCTTTGGCTTCGCAGCCTGGGGTTAAAACCCCGGCTAACAGCTCAAGTCGGCCCCGCCGACTGGCAGATTGGCGCTGCATCCAGTCCACGCAGGTGGACTTGCGCGGCCAGCCGAGACCTCGGTCTGGGGCCAGGCCGCGGCGCAGGGGGGGGGGGGGGGGTTGACCGGGGTTGAAACCCCGGCGAGCATGGCCTACGCCGAGGCGGCAGATTTGGCGTGCATTTAGTCCACGCAGGTGGACTTGCGCGGCTAGCCGAGACCTTGGTCTTCGGGGCCAGGCCGCGGCCATTGCCGCGGCGCAATCTGATTCAAACCGCCGCGGCTTTGGCTGGGGCTTTGCAGCCCGGGGTTAAAACCCCGGCTAGTTGCTAAAGTCGGCCTCCGCCGACTGCAGATTTCGCGTGCATCCAGTCCACGCAGGTGGACTTGCGCGGCTAGCCGAGACCTTGGTCTTCGGGGCCGGGCCGCGGCTTTGGCAAAGCTAACCACTTACTCACGTGCGTGGCTCTGATTGCACGTGCGCGACGTTGGTGTCCATCAGAGGGGCGCTGGTAATGACCTCTCACCACCCTCACGGGATGGTGCTCTGACGGACGACGGGGGGATCACCACCCTCACGGGATGGTGCTCTGACGGAGGCGCTCCGACAGAGCGCACCACCCTACACGGGGTGCAGCCCCGTAAATCCCAATCCTGCGGTCTCTTCCCAGCCGTGCATGATGTTCATGCCCTGCACCGCGGTGCCGGCGGCGCCCTTCATCAGGTTGTCGATGGCGGAAATCGCCACGACGCGGCGGGTGGTGGGGTCGAACTCGAAGCCTACGTCGGCATAGTTGCTGCCCGCCAGGATCTTCGGTTCGGGGAAGCGATAGATGCCGGTGCGCTCCTTCACGATGCGCACGAACGGTTCGTCACGGTAGGTCTGCCGGTAGGCTTTGAAGAGATCCTTTTCTTCGACACCCGCCTTGACAAAGACATGCGCGGTTGCCAGCACGCCGCGCACGTTGTCCACCGCAGTGGCACTCAGGTGCACTTCCGGCTGTGCGTCCACGCCACGCAGCGCCTGCAACACTTCGGCGGTGTGACGGTGACCGGTCGGGGCAAAGCTGCGCATGACGCCGGCGCGCTCCGGGTGGTGCGTGGCGTCGCTGGACGCGTTGCCACCTTCGCTGCTACCGACTTTCAACTCACAGATCACCCCGCGGCTCTCATCCACCAATTTGTGCGCGAAGAGGGGATAGATGGCGAAGTTGGTCGCCGTCGCATTGCAGCCGACGCCGCTGATGTAGTGGGCGGTGCGCATCTGTTCGCGCGTCAACTCCGGCAAGCCATAGACGAACTTGTCGAGCCACGCCGGGTTGGTGTGGGCCTTGCCATACCAGCGCACGTAATCTTCGGGGTTGCGCAGCCGGAAGTCGGCGCTGAGGTCGATGATCCTTGGCGCCAGCGCGGCATAGTGGTCGATTTTGTTCATGGCGCTGCCGTGCGGCAGGCAGAGGAAGAGTAAATCCGCTGGCTCCACCTCTGAAGCGCTGACAAATTGCAGTTTGGTGCGCCCGCGCAGATTTGGGTGCGTGAAATGGACGAAATTTCCGGCATTGCGCTCACTTGTGACCTGCTTTACCTCCACATACGGGTGGTCAAGCAGCAGGCGGAGCAGTTCGCCCCCGGTGTAGCCGGAGGCGCCGATAATTGAGATTTGTATCTTGGTGGTCATAGGTATCACTCGAAAAGGAACAGGAATGGCAAATGGACCATCCCTTGTTCCTCCTTATTCCGATGCGCCCGCCGTCAATGATATCGTGTGCGCCCGGTGCTGCCCTTCGGGCCAGCCATTTGCTGCGTCCCAGCCGTCTCTGGCCACTTTCAGCGCAAAGTCCACGTATTTGGCCGGGATGTTGACGCCGGTGGGTGCGATGCTGTTGCGGAACTCCATCGTGTAGTTGACTTCGTTGATCAACAGCCCGCGCTCAGGGTCTTCAAAGACGTCGATCGCCACGACGCCGCCACCGACCGCCCGCGCCGCTGCAACGCAGATATCGTTGAGTTCGGGCGTGACAGGGCAATTGCTGGCCTTGCCCCCGCGCGCGGTGTTGGTGATCCAGTGCTGGCTGTCGCGATAGATGGCGCAGATGGTCTCGCCGCCTACCACGAAGGCGCGGATGTCGCGCAGCGGTTTGCGCACATATTCCTGGATGTAGTAGATGCTGTGGTGGTACGACCCAGCACTTCTTTGTGTTCCAGGATCGCCTCGGCCGCCTCGCGGTCGTTGATCTTGGAGAGCAGCCGCCCCCACGAGCCGACGGCAGGCTTGAGCACGACCGGGTAGCCCAGTTCTTCGATGGCTTCCAGCGCGCTTTCGGGTGTAAAGGCGACCATGCAGCGCGGCTGCGGCACGCCGGCCGCCGTCAGCGCACTGGTGGTCTGGAGCTTGTTGCCGCAGGTGTCTGAGACCTGGGCGGTGTTGACGGTCTTGACCCCGCGGTCGTTGAGCATGCGCAGGCTGTAGAGCGCGCGGCCATGGCTGATACAGCGCTCCACCACGACGTCAAAGTCGGTGAACTGCTGCTGGAAGCGCGGCCCCTTCGTGATCTCAAAGATCAGCGAGCCGTCATCGATCAGTTCCAGTTCGACATCGGGGCGACGTTCAAATTCCTCAAATAAGAGCTTTTCTTCGGCGCGGACGCGCGAATGAAGGATACCGACCTTCGTCATCATTCGCCCCAGTCCTCTTCTTCTTCAGGCGCCGGCGCCAGTTCAATCGGGTCGGTGTTGACCACTTCCAGGTCTACCCCGCAATCGGGGCATTGGACGATCTCGTTTTGCATCACGTTTTTCAGCTCAATTTCTGCAAAGCATTCCGGGCACTCTGCCGTGCCGGAAACGGTCTTTAGGGCCATGGTTTTTTCTCCTGTTGCTAGAAATGCGTATCGGTCGGTAAGTGCGATCTGTTACGAGTTACGAACTACGGGTTACGAGTTACGGGATACGGGCCAAGTTTGCTATAACGGCGCTCGTCACCTCTTCCGTTGTGGCGGCGCCGCCCAGGTCGGCGCTCAAGACGCCGGCGGCAAGGGTGGCGTGGACGGCAAGCTGAACTTGCTGTGCGGCCTGCAGTTCGCCCAAGGCTTCCAGCAACTGCGCCGCCGCCAGGATCGTGGCGATGGGGTTCGCGATACCCTTGCCGGCGATGTCGGGTGCGCTCCCGTGCACCGGCTCCACCAGCGTGAAGGTGTCGCCGGCGTTGGCGCTCGGCGCCAGCCCCAGCCCGCCCACCAGCGCAGCCGCGGCGTCGCTCAGGATATCGCCATATAGATTCGGCGCCACCACCACATCATAGCGTTGCGGTTCACGAATCATGCGATAAATCATCGAATCCACCAATTGTTCCTCGACCTGGATATCGGGAAACTCCCTGGCCACCGCCAGACACGCCTGGCGGAACAACCCATCGGTGACACTCAACACATTCGCCTTATGCACAATCGTAACCAGCGCCTCCCCCCTCTCCCTTTGTCTCCCTGTCTCCCTGTCTCTTTGTCTCTGTCTCTTTGTCTCTTTGCCTTTGTCTTCCGCCCGCGCCGCCCAAAACGCCTTCCTCGCAATCCGCTCCGACGCGCGCCGGGTGATAACCCGCTGTGCGATCGCGGTGTCGCCGTTGTCTTCCAGCCGTTCCTGCCGCACGTACAAGCATTCGGTGTTCTCGCGCACGATCAGCAGGTCAATCCCGGGTTGGCTGCCGGGTACGGGCATCGAGACGACGGGGCGCAGGTTGGCGTAGAGGTCCAGTTGCTTGCGCAGGGCGAGGATTGGGCTGTTGTAGCCTTCAACCTTGTGGCTGGGCGACTGGGTGGCGCCGAAGATCGCGCCGTCACAGCCGCGCACGGCTGTGGCCGTAGCCTGAGGCAGCGCAGTGCCGGTCGCCAGAAAGGTTTCCCAGCCGGCAGCCAGGGGAATAAATTCAAATGCCAGCGGCAAAGCTTCAAGCACGCGTTGGCGGCAGGCACGACCTCTTTGCCGACGCCGTCGCCAGAGATGAGAGCAATGCGATATGGGATGCCTGTCGTTTTTGAGGTCATGTCGATAACCTGTGGTCAATGTCGATAAAAACAGATTTTCATTAAGTCGTACCAAGATAGGCGCAAAACGGTTGAACAGTGTGTGCCACGGCGCGATTCCGTCTCAACCGTAGGACCAAACCCACCCTAGGGGGGGAAGGGTTGGGGGGGGGGGGGGGGGGGGGGGGGGGGGGGGGGGGGGGGGGGGGGGGGGGGGGGGGGGGGGGGGGGGGGGGGGGGGGGGGGGGGGGGGCGGGCCCTCCTTTCCGCGCCCTCTGCGTCTCCGCGTTGATCTTTTTCCCCCCGCCCTCCTCCCTGCATCCCAACGGGATTGGATACCACTCATTTCACCACCACCCGCACCACGGCAAGCACGCCTAATGCGACGACGGCGCCGCCGGCGATGCGGTTGACCCAGAGCATCACCTGGCTGGTGATCCGCGAGCGGAAGAAGCCTACCCCGGTCGAGAGCAGCAACCACCAGGCCGCAGAGCCGGAAAAGACGCCGATGACCAGCAGCACCGCCGACCATATCGACGCATCACTGTTTGCCAACCCTGCCCCCGCAAAGATGGCGATAAAGGCCAGGATGGTCATCGGGTTGGTGAGCGTCAGCACCAGCGTCGAAGCATAGGCGCTCAGCGCACCACGCGCTCGACGTGCGCCGCCTCGGTCGCCGGTTTGGCCAGCATGGTGCGAATGCCGAGATAGCACAAAAAGAGACCACCCGCGATCCCAAGCCATAGCTGCTGTTCAACCAGAAATGCCGTCACCAAGGTCAGCCCAAAGGCGGCAATGGCACCGTAGATGGCATCGGCCGTGGCCGCCCCCAACCCGGAGAGCAGGCCAATCAGGCGACCATTATTGAGCGTGCGTTGGATGACGAGCAGCCCAATCGGACCCACCGGGGCGGCGATAAAGAAGCCCAACATAAAGCCACGCACTATCAAGCCGGCGTCCATCTTAACCTCACCAGGCACGTACATAGGGGCCGCCGCCACGTTTGTAGTCGGCGACGACCTCGCGAAAGCCCCGCCCAAAGTCGGGCGGGAGCGCATCCAGACTCAAAAAAGGCGCGGCCGATGATCTCCCAGCGGTCGGTCGGCGGCTGCAGGTCGAAGTCGCGCCCCACGAACATCGCGATATGGTCCGACCGCCGTTTGTGGTTGCTGGTGTAGATGCCAAGCAATTCCACCGGGCCGGTCACGATCGCACCGGCCTCTTCCGCCACCTCGCGCACCGCCGTCTCCGCCTGGGGTTTCGTTGCGCTTCATGCTGCCGCCTGGGAAGAACCATCGTGACACATAGCTGTGATAGACGAGCAGCACGCTGTTGTCGCGCACAAGCATCATGCGCACCCCGATCCCCACGGGCGCAATCGTGGCCCGCATTACGTCATAGCCCAGGTACGCAGTCGAAAGCAACCGCCGGCGATTGATCATGCCGCCGCCAATCTTCGCTTGACATACTCTACCAGCCCACCGGCCTCGACGATGCCCATGACCGAGGCGCTCAACGGTGGAAAGGCGAATTCGCCGGCAGGGCAGCGGATCGTGTGATTGATGGTGTCCACGACCACGGTGTCGCCGGGTTGAATCGCCTGCGCCGCAGGGGGGCAGACGATGGCAAGCAGCCCATTGTTGAGCGCGTTGCGGTAGAAGATGCGGCTAAAGCTCTCCGCAATCACCGCACCGACGCCGTTGTAGACCAGGCAGGTGGCGGCCTGTTCGCGGCTCGACCCGCAGCCGAAGTTGCGCCCCCCGACCACCACATCGCCCGGCTGCACGGCGCCGGCAAAGGCTGGGTCCAGATCCTCCAGCGCCCGCCGCCTGATCTCCTCGCGCTCGGTCACCGTGTAGGTATATTTACCCGGAAAGAGCACGTCGGTATTGATATTGTCGCCATATTTCCAGGCACGACCAGAAATTTGCATAGTTTTTTAGTCTAACTCCCTCGGATCCGTAATCACCCCCGTGATCGCTGAGGCGGCGACGACGGCGGGGTTGGCCAGATAGATCTCGGAATCAGGGGTGCCCATGCGCCCCTTGAAATTGCGGTTGGCGCTGGAGATGGTCACTTCGCCGGGGGCAGGGATGCCCATGTGGTTGCCCATGCAGGGGCCACAGCCGGGGACGCCAATGACCGCGCCCGCCTCGACAAAGTCCTGGATGTAGCCGCGCGCCAGCGCCAGTTTCAGCACGTCGCTGGAGGCCGGGATGACCAGGAAACGCACCCCCGGCGCCACCTGCTTGCCGCGAATGATCGCGGCCGCCGCCGCCAGATCTTCGATGCGCCCATTGGTGCAGGTGCCTAGAAACGCCTGCTGCACCTTTGTCCCCGCCACTGCAGAAATCGGCGTCACCTTGTCCACCGAATGGGGCGCAGCACATAGGTCTCCATCTCTCCGCCCGGTAGTGGTGCACAGCCGTAGGTCGCGCCGGGATCCGGAAAGAGGAGAAGAGATTGGAGATTGGAGATTGGAGATTGGGCAGCGCCATGATCTCTAGTCTCCAATCTCCAATCTCCAATCTCCAATCTCCTTTTCCTTGCCGTCGCAAGATATTCAATTACCTTCTCATCCGGCGGGACGTAGGCGTTTTTGGCGCCAAACTCGGCCATCATGTTGGGCAGCACCATGCGGGATTCGAGGCTCATGGCCCCGATGCCGCTGCCGGCAAATTCGATGGACATGTAAAGCCCACCGTCCGCGCCCAGGTCACCGATGACGCGCAGGGCGAAGTCTTTGGCCGTGACGCCGGGCGGCAGTTCGCCTTCCAGGACGATCTGCATGCTCTCCGGCACGCGCAGCCACAGTTCACCGGTCGCCCAGAGGGTCGCCACCTCGCTGCGGCCGATGCCGGCGCCAAAGGCGCCCATCCAGCCGTAGTGGGTGGTGTGCGAGTCGGCGCCCAGGATGAGCTGACCGGGGAGCACGATGGCTTCTTCGCTGAGCACCTGATGGCAGATGCCACGGCCGACTTCAAAAAAGTTGCGGATGCCCTGCTCCGCCACGAATTGGCGGATCTCGGCGTGGTTCTGGGCATGTTTGGTCGTCGGCGCCGGGACGGCGTGGTCGAGCGTGATGGCGATGCGGTCCGGGATCAGCACGCGCGGCTGGCCGAACTGCTGCCAGATGCGGCGGATCGCTGCGGTGTTGTCGTGGCTGAGCACCACGTCGGGCCGCGCGTCGACGACCTGGGAGATCTCGACGTACTCGAGTCCCGCCGCCCGCGCCAGCGCCTTCTGGGCGAAGGTTTGAGGGGGAAGCGTGAGATTTTGTATTCTTCATTGGTATGTCCAGAAACAGGTCATACAGTCAAATATGATGGCGACAATAAGTTGCACTGTAGGTTAGCCGAAAAGCTCACTGAGGAGGCGCAGAGATGCGGAGAAACCGCGGAGAAAAACGTGTGGAGTAGACTCCATGCCGGCCATCTTCTCTGCATTCTCCCTTTTCTCCGCATCCCCTGCGCCTCCGTGCCTCCGCTGGATCTTTTTCCCCGTCCGCGTCCGGGTCTCCGCGGTGGATCTTTACTCTCCGCACTCTCACGCATCCTCCGCGCTCTCTGCGTCTCCGCGGTGGATCTTTACTCTCCGCACTCTCCGCCATCCTCCGCGCCTGCGCCTCCGCGGTGGATCTTTACTTGTTCTACCCCTAGATCTCCCCATCCAGGAGCAGGTACGCCACTGCGGCGACAACCACTCTGTCCTTGATCTCCCCGCTGCGCACGGCTTGCTTGAGCCAGGCTGGCGTCACCCAGTGCAGTGTCACGAACTCGCCTTCGTCGCGGTGGAAACCTGCCACCTGCTCCAGGCTGCGCGCCAGATAGATGTGGCTCTGGCCAATACCCATGGCAGGATTGTCCCACACGACGCCCAGGTAGCGGACACTCTGCTCCGTGATCGCGGCCGGGGCATAGCCGGTCTCTTCCCGCAGTTCGCGCAGCCCGGCCGTCTGCAGGTCCTCGCCGGCATCGGCCAACCCGCCGGGGATCTGCCAGATCACCTCGTGCACGCCATGGCGATATTCCCGTTCCAGCAGGATTTCCCCGGCGTCGTTCATCCCCACCACGCCGACGCCAATCCCCGCCGGCTCCAGCCGGGTGTATTCATAGGTGACGCCGGTGGGCAACGTCACCGTGTCGATGACAACCGACACCCAGCGACCACTGTAGGCCGAACGCGACGCGTGAGTGGTCCAAATTTGCGGATCAATGGACATATGGGTCCCGCTTCAAAATTACGAATTACGAATTGGGGGGGGTGCGCGCTCACTAATTACCTGATCGTACGAGAACGAGCGGCGGCGATCGTAATTCGTAATTCCCGTAATTCATCTCACCACTTCCGCCTTCGCTCGCTCCATCTCCTCAATCATCGTCGCGTCCGACTGTCGAGCTGTGGTAGCCGCGCAGCAGGACGTCGACATCGTCGAGGGTGATGGGTTTCTCGTCGGCCAGCGCCTTGATCTGGGCGGTGATTCTCTTGATCTCATCATCGCTCAAGTTGAGTTGCAGTTGCTCTGCGCGATCCTTGATGGAGTTCCAGCCGGTCAGCCGGTGCGCCACATGGATGTAGCGGGTCAGCCCGAAGTCGGCCGGGTTCAAGATCTCATAGGTGCTGGGGTTGTTCAGGATCGCCTTGGCATGGATGCCCGCCTTGTGTGTGAAGGCGGTGAAGCCGGTGATGTAGTTGTTGAACGGCACATCGACCGATACCAGACTGGCCACGTAGTTGTCGATCTCGCGGAGGAGCGGCAGGTTGTACTTGGCGCGGATCTGCTCCGGATTGTGCACGTACATGCGGGCAACGAGACCGCCCAAGGGGGTGATGCCGTTGCGTTCGCCGATGCCAAGCACGGAGGTATCGATGTGGGTGGCGCCCGCCTCCAGCGCACAGAAGGCGTTGGCGACGGCGCAGCCCGTGTCATTGTGGCCGTGGAACTCGATGTCACAACTGACGACGCCACGGAGCGTTTTGACCAGTTCATAGACCTGGCGGGGGTTGGCGACGCCGACGGTGTCCGCAATGCCGACGCGGTTGACGCCGATCTTGTCAACCGAACGATAGATCGTCAAGAGGTCCACCAGATCGCTGCGGAAGCTGTCTTCGCTGGAAAAGCGGACTTCCTTGCCCTGGCTCTTGATGTAGTCGATGACGGCCACTGCTGAATCGACGATGTAGGGAATGTCCTTGCCGTGGGAAAACTGGCGCAGCAGGCTGCTGGTGCCGATCACCACATCGATGCCGTCGGCGCCGGTGTCGACGGCCAATTTGGCGTCGTCCATATGGCAGCGTACATGGGTCAGGATCTTGGTCTTCTTCAGACCCAGCTTGGCGATCGTCTCGACGTCCTTGCGGCTCTGTTCGCTGGCGGCCGGGGAGGTCAGTTCGATGTATTCGACGCCGAAGGCATTGAGCAGGCGTGCGATCTCCACCTTTTGTTCGGTGTTGAAGAACGCATTGGCAAACTGTTCACCTTCACGCAGCGTCGACTCGATGATCGCAAAGTTTTCGAGACTCATGATGGTTGCTCCTGAGAGAACGTAGAGAATACGAGCGAAATGGGCAAATAAAAACCGGCCTATCCGTCTGGATGGCCGGTTGAGATTCCTCACTGAATCTGGGCAAGTGGCGATCAACAGACAACTGGGTCTGGCTTCTGCTTCTTGCTCGACTTATTCAAGGTAACGATTGCGCTGTACATGGTAATCTGCCTCAAGGCGCCTGATTTGAATGGCGAGATAGTAACAGAGCACACAGATCGTGTCAAATTGAGTTTCCGGGCTGGGAGATCTTCCCCGCGCGATCTGAACGGAATTGCGCGAGAATAGGGTAGATCGATAGGCCATGTGGGTTCTCTGCAAGCAGGTGTGCGTATGAACCACCCAGCGTTTATGAGTCGCCCCCTGCATCACAACTACGTCCAATGCACGGCGTGCGAGCATTGGTGCGCAATCGCCCCTGAGGAAGCCGGCAAATGTGGCGTCCGTTTCAACCGTCACGGTGAGCTTCAGCTTGGCGTCTATGGTCGTGCCATCGCCACCCACATCGATCCGATTGAAAAGAAACCACTCCACCATTTCCTCCCCGGCACCTCGATCTTTTCGCTGGGCACGATTGGGTGCAATCTGGCTTGCGCCTGGTGCCAGAACTGGGAAATTTCCCAACGCAAACAGTTGCCGCCGGATGAGCGCGAGATTGGGGAGCCGTGGGCGCCGGAGGAGATCGTTGCCTACTGCCAACGCGCCAACATTCCCTCGATTGCTTTCACCTACAACGAGCCTGCGGTGTTCTTCGAATACGCCTTTGATACGGCGCGCCTCGCCCATGCAGCGGGCATCCACACGGTTTTTGTGACGAGCGGCTTCGAGACACTGGCGGCGCTGGACAAGATTGCCCCGTTCCTGGATGCAGTGAATGTTGACCTCAAAGCCTTTCGCGAGGACACCTATCGTCGCTACTGCGGTGCGCGGCTGGCGCCGGTGCTGCGCAATATCCGGCATTTGGTCAAGGAGACCAAGATCTGGACCGAAGTGACGACGCTGGTCATCCCGCAGCTCAATGACAGCGATCAAGAACTGGCTGCGATCGCGGAATTTCTGGCCGAGATCGACGTCGATATCCCCTGGCACGTTTCTGGCTTTGCACCGCAGTTCCAGATGCGCGACCGGGAGCGCACCGCCGGCACTACGCTGCAGCGCGCCTGGGAGATCGGGAAAGCAGCGGGGCTACACCATGTCTATACCGGCAATGTGATTGACGAGCTGAGGCTGGGCGGCTGCAGCGACACCGTTTGCCCCCAATGTGGCGAACGTCTGATCGAACGCGCAGGGTATCGCACCCGTGTCAAATGGGCGCAGCCAGGACAGTGCCCCAAATGTGGAGAGCAGATCGCAGGAGTCTGGCAATGAATACCATTGTTTCAACAGTGCGTGCACCCGCAGTGGCCGGCCGATTCTACCCTGCCGATGCAGTGCAACTCGAACGCGTGGTGCGCAACTATGCCGGCCGGCGCGTAACGACGTTGAAGGGGGTGTGCGGGCTCATCGCTCCGCATGCCGGTTATGCATGCAGTGGTGGCGTTGCGGGAAACGCGTATGCCGCACTCGCCGCACTTGAGCGCCGGGCACGCGTCGTCTATGTGATGGGGCCTGCGCACTGGAAAGCGGTGCACGGGGTTGCATTCAGCGGTGCCCAGGCCTTTGCGACGCCCCTGGGCGAGGCGCCCATCGCGCATGAGCGGATAGCAGAACCAGGGGCGCTCACTGCCAAATATGGGGTCGACGATGCGGCGCACGCGCCTGAGCACTGTCTCGAGGTGCAACTGCCCTTCTTGCAGGTGACGCTGGGCGAATTCAGCTTTGTCCCGATGTTGTTCGACGACGAGGCAGATTTGGAGGCCGTTGGCGACGATCTGGCGCAATTGCTCGAACGCCATCCGGAAGATCTCGTCGTGGTCAGTTCCGATCTGAGCCATTACCATGCCTATCAGGACGCAGTCAATACCGATGCGTCGTTTCTGAAGGCGTTGGCCACCGGTGATGAGTCAAGGGTGAATGTTGGGAGGCGTGCGGTCTGGCGCCAATCCTCAGCGTGATGCGGATCGCCAACCGCTTTGGCTGGCAGGCGCACCTGCTCGATTACGCCAATTCCGGTGACACGTGCGGACCGAAGCATGAAGTGGTTGGGTATGGCGCCGTGGCATACACGCACCGGCGCTAGGTCAGACCCCAAGTAACTTGGCGGCGCCGTCGATGATCCAGACGGCGCCCAGGATGATAAACACCCACGCCAGCACTGCCTGGTTGTAGCGCCGCAGCCACGCGTGCATGCGATCAAGCATCTCCTGTGATCGCTCCCCACCAAAGATGTAGATGGCGACCGGCGTCACCACGGTCACCGACGCGAGTGCGACAAAGAAGAGAAATGCAGCCAGGTTGACGCGCCTGGGCTGGTGTGAGTGAAGAATTGTCGCCATGGCCGAGAGAAAGATCGAGATATTCTTCGGGTTGAAGACGACTCCCGTCAGCCCAAATACAAATGCAAGGTACGGTGGGATCTTTTGCACCATATTGAGCCAGGCCGGTGTTTTGACCTGCTCTTCGCTGCGCGGGCGGCGGACCCACTGGATCACCCCGGCAACCAGGTAAATGATCCCCAGGCTCAAGATAAAGAGATTGAGGATTGGCCGGCGCGCCGGATGGTGGAGCGCCGGGGTTTGCACGTCGACATAGAAGAGGATTGCCCCCAGCACGAGCATCGAGCCAATCCATGTCAGGACATAGATGATCGAATTGACGCGCGCGCGGTTGGAGGAGAGCATCAAGATGACAGCCATGATCGGCACCGGACTGAAGGCGATGCCGATCGCTGAAGGGATCAGGGTGATGAACTCGCGAAGCATAGATAGATCATGCCGGAGAATTACCAAAAAGACAACATCCCGCAGAGCACGGGAAGAGAGTCTCCCGCCAAGCCGCCAAGCCGCCAAGAAATTCAGAAGAATCTCCCGCAGGGAAGAAGACGGGGGGAAAAGATCAACGCGGAGACGCGGAGGGGCGCGGAGAGCGCGGAGGAGGAAGGGAAGAAGAGCGGATGGCGGGGTGTGCGATAAGCATTCACGTGCGGGGGCCTTCGTCCGTCTCCTCTCCGCGCTCTCCGCGCTAACTCCGCGTCTCCGCGTTGATCTTTTCCCTCCGTCTTCCTCCCTTGTCCCTGCGGGAGCTTGCTTTTCTCCTCCCCCTTTGCGTCTTGGCGTCTTGGCGGGAGTCTCTTCTCCCTCTAGTCAGCGGCGCCGGCGTGGGCGGATTCCCAGCCCAACATGGCCTTTTTGCGGGTGGCCCCCCAGCGGTAGTCACGCACAAGCCCGTTCTTGCGGATGACGCGATGGCATGGGATCAAGTAGGCGATGTGGTTCGCGCCGACGGCGGAGCCCACCGCACGGGCGGCGCTCGGCTGGCCGATCGCGGCTGCTACATCGGCGTAGGTGGTGACGGCGCCGGACGGGATGCGCAGCAGCGCTTCCCAAACGCGAATCTGGAAGTTGGTGCCGGTCAGCAGCAGCCGCAACGGTTCAGGCTGCTGGGTCATATGCAGATCCGGCGCCGCAAAGATACGCTGGGCCACGCCTGCCGTCCCGGCTGCGTCCTCCACCAGGCGCGCATTGGGCCAGGATTGGCGCAACTGCGCCACTTCGGCGGGAATACCGTCGCCGTTGACAAAGGAGAGACCGCAGACACCGCGGTCGGTCATCGCCAGCAGACAATCGCCAAAGGGACTCGGCTGTATGCCGTAGCGAATGGTCAGACTCTGCCCACCCTCTTTGAACTCGCCGGGTGTCATGGCCTCCACCGTGACAAAGAGATCGTGGAGCCGGCTTGGGCTGGAAAGACCTGCGGCGTAGGTGGCATCGAGCACCGAGTGTGACGCCGCCAGGAGTGCCTTGGCGTGTTCAACGGTCAAGTACTGCAAGAACCGCTTGGGGCTGATGCCTGCCCACCGCTTGAAGACGCGCTGTAGATGGAAGGGGCTGATATGCAGGTGATCGGCCAGTTCGTCCAGGCTCGGCTGCTCGGTCTGGTTCAATTCCAGGTATTGGATTGCATCAGCTACCAGCGCATAGTCTGCGGCAGCCATGTCTATGGTCTCAGTTTCTAGTGCGGATGATGTGGTCTGCGCCAACATATTGTGATGTTTCCCTTTCCTCTGCCGTGCCCTTGCGCCCAACCTGGCGCCTGTGGATAGTGTAGCGTAAAAGGGGAGGGAGATCGATCCGATTCTTGGGTGGGGAGAATTGAGGGGGAGTGGAAATTTTTGAAAGCACACCCCACCCGAGCGTTTCCCTTGCGAATTCATCCTCTGGATGCTACACTGTGGGTAGCCCTTAGCGCCTCTTTCATCCGCACTGCTAGCCCTGGCACTGACCATCACGAGGAGTTCCCATGGGTCACGTCATCAATCATCCGCGGGCATACCGGCTGCTGCAGGAACGACTGGATCGCAACGTCACCGGTGCGCCTGATTCGCCTGTTTTTCAGCAAATCCTGAGGCTTTTATTTCGCCCCGCCGAGGCGGATCTGGCGCGCCAGTTGCCGACGGCCTTTATCTCCCTACGCCGGTTGGCGCACAAAGTGGATATGCCGCTGGATGCGCTGTCCGACACCATCACTGGCATGGCGGAGCGCGGGCTGGTCTTTGACTTGGAGCACAACGGCAAGCGCTATGTTTCACTGGCGCCGGTGGTGATCGGTTTCTTTGAATTCACCTTTATGCGGACCCGGGAGAACTACCCCACGCACGAATTGGCCCAGTTGTTTGAAGAGTACATGTTTGAAAACCCCGAATTTGCCAAGGCGATTTTCGACGGGCAGACCCAGATCGGGCGTTCGCTCGTGCGTGAGGAATCACTGCCTGCAGGCGACCATACCGAAGTGCTGGATTGGGAACGCGCCAGTCATCTTGTGACGACCGCCAAGGCCCATGCAGTTTCATTGTGTGCGTGCCGGCACCATGCCTCGCACCTTGACCGCGCCTGTGAACGGCCCCAGCGCACCTGTCTGACGCTCAATGGCGGCGCCGAGATGCTGGCGCGGCAGGGCATCGCCGAACGCATCACCGTCTCGGAGGCCATGTCTATTCTGGAAGAGAGCAAGGCGGCGGGGCTGGCGCAGACAGGCGACAATGTCCAGCGCAACGTGAGTTACATCTGCAACTGCTGCGGCTGTTGCTGCGGGATGATGAATGCGATCCGGCGGTTTGATCAGCGCAATGCCATCGTGACGTCCAACTGGATAGCAGCGATCGATCCCGACATGTGCAAGGGCTGCGGGCGCTGTGTAAAGGCGTGCCCGGTCGGTGCGATCTCGATGGCGGAGGGTGAGAAGAACGGCCGCAAGCGAAAATGGGCCGTGCGTGACCCCGAGTTGTGTCTGGGCTGTGGCGTCTGTGTGACGAAATGTAAGCACGGCGGTCTGAGTATGCAGACCCGCGCCCGCCGCGTGTACACGCCGGAGTCGACCTTTGACCGGATCGTCGTGATGGCGATCGAGCGTGGCAAATTGGGTGATCTCCTGATGGACAACGCCGAAGGGTTGGGACCACACGCCGTGGCGCGCGTCGTCCAATTGCTGGAAAAGACACCCTTGCCGGCGGCGATCAATGCGATTGAGCCGCTGCATTCGGCCTTCCTGGCCACGACACTGCGTGGTGCACATCTGATGGCGGGGCAAAGCGCACAGTTGGTATGAGCGACGCGCGTCGACGCCGCAAGTGGTTACACTATTTTCTCCTGGACGGTCTCGCACCACTTGCGGCTTTTCTGGCGCTCACGTTGCTGTTGTTGGCGCCGCTACTGCCTGATTTCACGACAAAGCTGATCGGCACCGGTGACGTCACCGCAAATGTCAGTGACCTCTGGCATGCCCGCGAGGCGGTGCTTGGCCGTGAGCCCTGGTTTTCGCCACGCGACTCTACTATCCAAACGGAATCACGCTGCTTGCCAACGCCCAAGGCCCGTTGAGTGGTCTGTTTGCGCTGCCTTTCTGGCCATGGGGACCGGCCGCAGCCTACAACGGCGCCCTGATCATCGGTTTCACGTTGACCGGCTGGTGCATGTATCTGCTGGCGCGCACGCTTGGGTGCAACCGCTGGGTGGCAGGCTTTGCCGGTCTGGTCTACACCCTGACGCCCATGCATTTGATGGCCGTGAACAGCCACCTGACCAAAGTCTTCCTCGGCGCCATTCCCTTAAGTCTGTTGGCTTTTCGCTATACGCTGATCCGCCGCTCACCCGCGCCCTGGGCGCTGGCCACGGCGTTGGCGCTGCTGGCAGCGCTGCTGCAGTCTGCCGAGCAGTGGGTCTATGGGCTGGTGGGATGCGGTCTGATGGCGGTCTACGCCCTTGCGTTGGGCGCAAAGTGGACGGCGCCCGTCGCCGCAGGCGATGGCGGCAGGTTGGCGCTGCTCCGGCGCATGGTGTTGGCGGCAGGCGCGATCCTGTTGATCACCGGGCCTTTGATCTTGTTCATCGTCTATGACACCCGCAACGCCGGCATCGAGGTGGGCGTGGTGGCGGAAGCAACGCAACACCAGCCCGACCTGCTGCAATTTCTGGCGCCGTATCGTTTTGGCTGGCCGTTCTACGGCGGGCGTTTTGATGACTGGTTCGATAGCTTCGCCGGAACGAAGCACGAGACGGCGGTCTTCCTCGGTTGGACTGCAGTGGCGTTGGCATTGGTGTCGCTCGCCTTTGTCCGGCGTCAGGTCGGGGTCTGGTTGTTTCTGTTGCTCATGAGCAGCGTGCTGGCCCTGGGGCCGACCCTGCGGATTGGCGGCACTTCAGTGTCACTGGGGGACGCACCGCCATTCTCCATGCCGTTTGCCTGGTTGACCTCGCTGCCGGGATTGGACTTCATGCGCACGCCGGGCCGTTTCATGCTGTTGGGCATGGTCGGTCTGGCTGCGGCCAGCGCATTGGGGTTGGGTGCACTGCTGCGCCGGTGGCCGCGTGCCGCCTGGGCCGTGGGGGCAATCGCCGTATTGGGCGTGCTCGGCGAGACCTGGCCTACACAGTTTCCGCAGTTGGCCATCCCGCCCACGCCGGTCTTCTACCGACAAATTGCCGCTGATCCAGAAATCTATGGTGTGCTCGATCTACCAATGCGCCCCAGCCAGGCCGTTGACTATGCCTCATCGCACATAACGTTCTCCTCCTATGCGCAGTTGGATCAAATGGTGCATGGCAAGGGCATCGCCGGCGGCTATGTTTCCCGCACGTATGATCCGCACCCGATTTTTGCCCGGTTCATTTCTGAGAACAATCTGAATGCGGAACCGATCCAGCAAGACATGCGGGTGAATGGTGAGCCGGTAAGCCGGTATGCCAATCTGGAATTTGACCTGGCCCAGAACAATTACCGCTATGTGGTGGTGCACAAACCGCAGGTGGACCATCCGGTCTACCAACCCGGCTCGTGGGGCGAAGAAGCCGCCAGGGCGCTCGTGGCCGATGTCTTCAAGGATCGGGCGCCGGTGGCGGATGACGCGCTGGCGACGGTTTACGCCGTTACGGAGCCGGTGACCGCGACGTTGCAGACGAGTATCGCGTTGCTTGAACTGTCGACGAATCAGGGGTGGACGGATGATCGCTGGGGTGTTTCACCGGCGACCTTCCAGGTGCATGCGGCGCAACCACAGATGGCCGTGCTTGAACTGACGGCGAACAGCATCATGGCGCGTGACTTCTCAGACTATTTTGAGTATGCAACGGTGACTGCTGAATCTGGCGGTGGCGCGGTGGTCACCAGGGCGCCGATTGGGCTTAATGAACCCGTACGGTTACCCGTCGCACTGGTTGCGGGTAGCCAGGTGATCACGCTGACGGTGACACCGGCCGATCCTTCCGCAAGTGGCGTGCCCGACCAATTGCTGCGGTTTGCGATTACTTCCGTCGATTTGCGCACCCAGCCTGGCGAGATTGAGGATATCGCAGGCATGCTGCCGGTCGCCGGCGCTGAACAGATCGCCGCCTTCGGAACGGGCTGGTACCCACCGGAAGGCGAAGAGAGCCGGCGGTGGCGATGGGCGACCACACCGGCTGCCCTTTGGATCTACAGTCCGGAGGCTGCACCCCTCACCATCAGCGGAACGCCATTGGCGCTCCATGTGGCTGAGAGCCCAGACGGCAAAGGTCAGAACGGCGTACTGCGGATCGCCTCGAGTGACCAATCACCGGTGGAACTCCCCGTCACGATTGGCTCGCGCTGGCAGGCGCCGATCTCGGTCCATTCTGGCTGGAATCTCGTGACGTTGGCGCTCGACGCCGGCAATTTTCGCCCGGTGGATGTGCAGCCGGAGACAGGCGACGGCCGGGTGTTGAGCTTTGCACTGGCGGATCTGGCGATCCAATAGGACGGGTTCGGCTTTCTCAAACTAAAACAGGGTCATCTGCTCGCCGGCAGAGCGGCGCGGCTGTGGACGCAACGGCTCGCGTGGTGGCACTCGTTTGAGCGCCTCCTCAATTTCGTCAAGGAAGCGTGAGCTCGGGTTCTCCATGTGCCGGCCAAAGAGAAAGCGGCGGCGGGCGTGGGAGAGCAGGATGCGTTCGCGTGCTCTGGTCAACCCCACATAGAAGAGACGGCGCTCTTCGGCAACAGGGTCTTCATTTTGATCTTTCTCTTCTACACGCAGGTAGGGCAATAAACCCTCTTCACACCCCGCAATAAAGACGACCGGGAACTCCAGACCTTTGGCGGCGTGCAACGACATCAGCGTCACGCGATCGGCGCGCGGGTCGTAGCCGTCGGCTTCGCTCTGGAGCGCGGCGAAGGCGAGAAAGTCAAGCAGCCGGGCGCCATAGGGTATGGTGCGTGCGATCAATTCCCGCAGGAGTTCGTCCTCTGGCTCCACCTTGACGCCACGCAATTCCGCCCCCAGTTGGTAGGCGCTTGCCGCGAGTTGTGCGACAGCCGGCGCGGCGTTTGCGGCGGTCTGGTGCAACGACTCCAGTGCCTGCGCACATTCAAGCAGGCGCCGGCGTTGGGCTGTGGTGAAGCCACCGGCGGCTGCGGCGGCGCGCAACGCCTGCGGCAGCGGGGTTTCGGCGGTGCGAAGTTGATGATGGAGATTCTGCAGGGCGGCGCTCGAGAAGTCATTGCGCCTGGCTGTCAGCAGGATCGATAGATGCACTGCAGAACTCGGATTGATCTGAAGCCACAACAAGGCAAGAGCAGTACTGATCGCTTTGCGCCCGTAAAAAAGTGATGGACCAACACTCTGGTACGGAATGCCCGAGCGATCCAACGCTTCAACGAACAACCTGGCCTGGGCGCCCAGGCGATAAAGGACGGCGAAATCTGCGAACGAACGCATCGGTCCACGGGCGGCGCCATCGACGCGACCGGAATCGAGTGAGAAGTAACTGGTGCCGCCGACGAGTTGCTCGATCTGGTGAACCACCTGCTCGGCTTCGGCCTTATCGGTTGCCGCGGCGCGTACATCCAGCTTCACGTCATCGACGAATTCAGACCAGATCTGCATCGCCGTACGATCCGGATTGTGACCAATCACCTGCATAGCGGCGTCGAGGATATGCTGCGCCGACCGGTAATTCTGGGTCAGTTGGTAGCGCATGGCATTAGGATAGTCGTCGTGGAAGCGTTGGAAGTAGCGATAGTCTGCACCGCGGAAACCATAGATCGCCTGATCTGGGTCACCGATCACGCAGAGATTGGCGCCACCTGCCGCCAGGAGGCTGAGCAGGCGCACCTGTGCCAGGTTGACATCCTGGTATTCATCGACCGAGAGCCAGCGATAGCGAGCATGCAGCGCTGCGAGCACGTCCCGGTGTTGTTCCAGCAACTGCACCGGGAGCGCCACCAGGTCATCAAAGTCAACCGCCTGGCTCGCCCGCAACGCCGCGTCGTAGCGGGCAAAAACGGCGGCGAGCGCGGGAGTCTGGGGGGTCGATACAGGCGTCGCATCCGCAGAACCTCGCGGGCGGTTCTTGGCCGCACTGATCGCGGGCATAGGGGTCGCTCTCTTTTTCAGTCAGCTCAGGCAATGTCTGCTGTAGCAGCCACAGGCGTTCCTCTTCATTCAGAATGGCGAAGTTCGCACTGAGGCCAAGCCGATCGCCCCACCGGCGCAGCAACGTGGCGCCGAAGGCATGGAAGGTCTGAACCGTAATCTGGGTTGCGGCGGCGCCGGCCAGATCGGCCAGGCGCGCCGCCATCTCGCGGGCGGCCTTGTTGGTGAAGGTAATGGCGAGGATCGCTTCAGGGTCTACGCCAAGTGCGCTGACAAGATAGGCAATGCGCACGGTCAGCACGCGTGTCTTCCCGGTGCCGGGACCGGCCGCAATCGAAAGGGGTGCATCCACGCACTGCACAGCGGCGATCTGCGCCTGATTCAAGCCTGCTAACAGATCCTTGTGTGGTCTTACCGCCTGCACTTCCCCAAGTTGGAACATCGCTTGTTGTTCCCATGGCTGGCCCCCACCCGGCGCCGCTGCCGGTTGTGGTGCGTCCGATATGCTGCCCGGCGCCGCTTCGTCAGCGGCGTTGGCTTGAGGACTTGCGGTATCGGTTGGGAGGCGCCACAGTTCGCGGTGAGGGAATCAAGCCGGCGAAAAGGTCAATTTGGGGCGTCGATCCACCTAAAACATGGACAACACCGTACTCTCCGTCATAGCCGGGCGCCATGTCGACCTGGCCTGCGCGCATGCGGCCAATGCCTTCCGCCAGCCGCATCCCGCCGGCCGCGGCGATTTCCTGGAGTGGCGCATGGCGCAGGATATACAGTTCCGACCCGAGCCGGTGCAGTAGCTTGTAATACTCCTGATCGACCGCGCGCGAACTTGCACCGACGCCGTGCACTTCGGACAGCACTTCTGGTAACGGCACCAGGCTATAGTAGGGATGCGTGCGCGCCGGCTTCTCGCCGGGTGCGCGGTCAGCCAGGACTTCGACGCGGTGCATGACCCCGACCGTCACCACTTTGCCGCATTGCGGGCAGATGCCGTTGTGGGCAAGCGTCGTGGTTGGCTCCCAGCAGACACCGCATTTGCGGTGCCCGTCAAGATGGTACTTGCCCTCTTCCGGAAAGAATTCAACTGTGCCGAGAAAGCGCTCCGGATCGCCGGTGCGCAGCGCCGCAAAGAGCGCATCGTAGGCGAGTTCGGTGTCAAAGAGCGTTGCCTCGCGCGCCAGTTTCTGGGGGGAATGGGCATCGGAATTGGAAACCAGCGTGTAGCGGTCCAGGTTGGAGACGCGCCAGTTCATCGGCGGGTCCGACGAGAGCCCCGTTTCGAGGGCGAAAATATGCGGCGTCAGGTCGGCAAAACACTCTTCGACCGAGTCAAAGCCGGACATCGAGCCGAGCATGGCGAACCACGGCGTCCAGATGTGGGCCGGAATCAGGTGGCACCGGTCATCGACTTCCAGGACGATCTCCAGCAGATCTCGGGAATCCAAGCCGAGAATCGGGCGGCCGTCGGCGCGGATGTTGCCGATCCGTTCAAGCCGGGTCTGCAGCCGCTCTACGGCATCGAGCGATGGCGCAAAAACGATGTTGTGGATTTTGCGGGTCTTGCCGCCGCGCTTGTAGATATTGCTGATCTCACCGCCCAGCAGGAAGCGCACCGGGGTGCGGCAGGCGGCGGGTGTCTGCTCGCGGATCGCAGACGCCAGCTCTTCTTTGAGGCGGAACAGGCCATCTTCTGCGGCTTCCAGTTTGGCGTGCATCTCCTGGAGCCAGCCAGGATGGGCGATGTCGCCGGTCGCCACCACCTGGACGCCCTTGATCTGCGCCCATTTGTGCAGGTGCTCGAAGGTCAGGTCCTTACTTGTCGCGCGTGAGAAATGGGAATGAATGTGCAGATCGGCGACGAGCTTCAAGTTGCTTCACCCCTTGGCCGTGTACGTGGGACGTTGCTAAAACAGAACAGGGGCGCTCGTGTGAACGCCCCTGTTAAGACTGGCTTACTCTACTGCCACCCCTGTGTTGATCACTTCACATTGGGGGCAGACGCAACACAAACCGATCGTTGCCGATTAACAGTTTCCCATTAGTCCGACAGGCCGAGGTCGTCGCCGGCGACACGGCCGCTGGCGGGCTTGGGCTGGTGGTACTCAACGACCGTGACGATGTCGTCAATGAGCTTGCGCGTGTCGACGATATTCAACTTCTCGTAGAAGAAGACGAACTTATCTTCCAGCGCCTGATACAGGACCATCTTGGCGTCTTCCTCGAGTGCCCACATTTCGGGCTTGAATGGGCCAACGGCTTTCTTGCGCGACTTGTAGTAGAACTGCGCATCGGTCATATTGGCCTTGCGCTCATCGGCTGCGGCGACGTCCAGGAACTTGTGGATCTTGGCCGTCAGGTTGGCCGGGAATCCGCTATGGTCCATGAACAGGTTCATGAAGCCGGTCGCCAGGTGGATTTCCAGCGTCTGCACTTCCGGGAACTTGTTGAAGTAGTCTTCGGGCAGCGTGCTGGCGCCGTGCTGGACTGCACCACCTGCGCCATACTTGCGGGCTTCGGCGCCAAGGACTTCGAGCGTGTCGAAGTCAACGGCGACCTTGGCGATGGAGCCATCGGGCAGCACAATGCCACCGTGGCTGGTGCCGGTCTGCACGCTGATCTTGCTGAGACCGGTGTAGTCGCCCAGTGCCTTGAGTGCGCGCTCGTAGCCGTCCATGTAGGCGTCCAACTCTTCTGGGGTCGAATTCTTCTCGCCGACTTCGCCGATTTCGCCGCCCAGGCTGATTGTGACGCCCTTGGGTTCCATATCACGGACAAACTTCGTGATTTCGGCGGAATACATGTAGTTGTGTTTCTGCTGTTCGTCGAGCGTCGGCGGTTCCAGCGTCACCAGCGTGCTGGTGTCGATGTCGATGTTCCAGAAACCGGCTGGAATCGCCTCGGTGATCAGGTTGGTGACTTCCTTGATCGCACCGGTGGGGTCGGTCTTGAACTTCGCGGCCTTGACCTGGAAGTGATCGCCCTGGATGAACAGCGGGTGGAAGTAGCCTTCCTTGATCGCAGCGGCGATGATCATGGCGCTGAACTCGGCCGGCGGCTGCTCAGTGTAGCTCATTTCACTGCGGGCGATTTCAAAGATGAAGGCGCCGGCATTGGTCTTCTTGGCGGCGCGCAGGGCGGCGCGGGTCGTATCGTAGTTGGTGAAGCGAATGTTCATCGCCGGCACGGTGCGGTCTTTCCACAGATCCTTGCCGCGTGCGATGTAGAATTCGTGGATGCTGGCGGGGCGGGCGCCCAGTTCCTGGCCGATTTCCCAGATCATCCACTGTGCATACTTCTTGACTGCTTCGGCGCCGAAGACTGCGGAGTGAGCCAGCAGATCGATGCCGCCGTCCTGCAACTTCTTCACATCGAGCACTTCCACCCGATCGCCATTTACCTTGACAGCGTCCTTGAGGCTCTGTCGAATTTCATAAGCTGATTCGAAAATCATTTGATGCACTCCTTTTTTTGTGCAAAAGACGTGTCACGTGTTTCGTATCACGTGTTTCGTGTCTCAGAGTGTGCAACGCCGCTAAGGCGTTTGCCGCGGATGCGGCGCACGCGCTACGAAACACCCAGCACGTGACATGAATCACGTGACACGCAATACGATCAATACAAGAACATCGGCTTGCCGAGCACGTGGCGGACCTTGGGACGATACTCGTTGGCGTCGTAGAGTTCGCTCACATCGACGCGCTTGAGCCCGCTGGTGACGGTGCTCATCGGAATGTGCGTGTAGGTGCCATCGCGCAGGGCCACCATGCGCCCGCTCACGCCGCTGGTCAGCAGCGACACGGCGAGGTTGGCATAGTTGACGGCAACCATCAGGTCGAGCGCGTCCGGGGCGCCCGAGCGCATCAGATAGGAAAGTTGCTGGTAAATAATATCTTCGCCGGTCAACTTCTTGAGTGCTTCCCCCGTCAGTTGGCCGATGCCGCCGAGTTTCTTGTGACCATAGGCGTCGGCTTCGCCGTATTCGACGACCTGGCCGCCCGCAAAGTGGGCGCCTTCGCTGATCGTCACCATCGCATAGTTGCTGGGGTTGGACTTCTTGTCCTTCATCAGCAATTTGGCCAGCTTCTCAACATCGAACGGCACTTCAGAGATAAGGGCGCGGTCAACGCTGGCCAGGTAGGAGCTGATCAAGCTGGTTTCGCCACTGTTGCGGCCGAAGAGTTCGACCACGGCGATGCGTTCGTGCGAGCCGGTGCTGGTGCGCAGTTGGTGGATAAATTGCACACTGCGGGTCACGGCCGTGCTGAAGCCAATGCAGTAGTCCGTGCCGTAGACATCGTTGTCCATCGTCTTAGGAATGGCCACCACGGGGAAGCCTTCGCTGTGCAGGCGCTCGCCAAAACTCAGCGTGTCGTCGCCACCGATCGGGATCAGCCGGTCGATACCCAAGAATTCGAGATTCTTCAAGACATGGGGCGTAAAGTCACGGATCGACTTGTCGTCGCGATGTTCCGGATCGTTGAGGAATTCCGGCACGTCCTTCGGTTTGACTTTGGCCGGGTTGGTGCGGCTGGTGTGCAGGAAGGTGCCACCCGTGCGATCGATCGTGCGGACCTTGTTTTTGTCCAGCCGGATGTAGCATTCCTCGTAGGTGGAGGGATCTTCTGGGTTCAGGTTCAGCAGGCCCCACCAACCACGGCGGATGCCCATCACCTCATGACCTTCGTCGACGGCGCGATCTACGACCGCCTTAATGGTTGGGTTCAGACCCGGGACGTCACCGCCACCGGTCAAGACACCAATTTTCATTGCTCGGACTCCTTTGATTCAATTGGAAACTAAATACGGTCATGATAACACTAAGTGGTTCGCGTCCCCAAACGAAGGACTGCAATCGTTTTCAACCGAAAATTGTGCGCTCGCCCCACTTCGGTTTCAAGTTGCGGATGTCATGACGCCCGAGTGACAATCGCCCCCATCCGCTGATGCGCCGCGCCGCCGGGTAGACAATTACGGTTCTTCTGCGTAGAAGCCGGGACCGGGCTGGGCCAGCATGCGCGCAATGGGGCGCAATTCCATCCACCACTGGTGTTTTGGTCGTTGGTGCGGCGTATCGTAGTTGCGTACTGCGTCGCCCAGCGGTGTGATCTGATACTCGCTCCCCATCAGGCCGACCGTCGCCGCTTCCGCATTGCCGGACAACGCCTGTTCTTCCAAGAAGTTGACGGCGGCGATAGGCCAGACGGGTCGCCAGAATACGATCAAATGGCGTCGGATCGCCGCCCTGTTGCAGGTGGCCGAGGACCGACTTGCGCACCTCGTAGAGGTCTCCACCCTCCGCTTCGAAGAGACTGCTGATGAACTCGGTCGTATAGATCGGGTGCGCTTGTTCGTTGCGAATCATGACGCCCCAGTTTTTTGCCATGTTCGAAGCCGGTATTCAGGCATGTGCACGTCGTTGCGCAGGTCTTCCAGCGTGATGCCTTCCTCGTGCAGATAGGCGCGTTCTGCACCAGTTGCCAGCATCCCCATCAGGGCTAAGTAGCCGCATTGGCGCCCCATGACCTCGACCACGAAGACTCGCCGCGCAGCCACCGCCGACTGTTTGATCTTGTTGACCGCATCGACAATGTTGTTGAGCGCCGTGTCGGCGCCGACACAGAGTTCGGTGCCGGGCAGGTTGTTGTTGATCGTCGACGGTAGCGCAATCATTGGAATGTTGAAAGCCGGGAAATTATCCCGTTCCTTCATCAGATGCAGCAGGGCTTCATAGCCTGCCCAACCACCGATCATCAGGATCCCATCGATCTTCTGCTCTTCGATCGTGCGGGCGATGGCATAGAAATCCTTACCAACCGGCACATGCCGATTAGTGCCCAGTTCTGACCCGCCCATCGAAGCCCAGTGATCGACGTCCATCCATTCGAACTCGCGCATGTTGCGGTTGATGAGTCCCATAAAGCTGTCCTGGACGCCCAGCATGATGCCCGCGGTCGATGCCCAGGCGGACGGCGACACCGACCGCTGAGTTCATGCCCGGTGACGGCGCACTTGCGGTTAAAACGGCCAGGCGCAGGCGGCGTTGGGCCAGGCTTGAGCGGATGCGGGAGCGCACGGACCATGGTGCGGAGAATCTGGAACGTCTCGCGGAACCCGCGGCCGCGCAGTTCCATGGCGCGCTGGAAGTCGAGTTCCTTAATGGCGTGGTTGACTTCGCGGGTCTGTTCGACGCACTCCATGAGTGGACGGTGGATGACACGATTCCCGCGCATCCCGATCATCTCGGCCGGGGTCTGGGGCGTTGCATCCAGTGCGGCGTGGACCGCCGCCACACCGACCAATGTGCTCATCACGCGGTCATAGGCGCTGGGCGCACCGCCCCGCTGAACATGGCCGAGCAGCGTCACGCGGACATCTTCGTGCAGCCGCTCCTCAATCACCTGTTTCACATAGTCGGCGGAGATCTTGTTGCCATGCCGGTCGATAGCGCCCTCGGCAACGATCACGATGCTGTCGCGGCGGCCGGCATCGCGACCGGCATGCAGCACCTCAGCCATCTTGTCTTCCCAGTTGTCGACATCGGGTGGGCTCTCCGGGATCAGCGCCCAATCCGCGCCGGTTGCCAGCGCACTCATCAGCGCCAGGTAGCCCGCATGCCGGCCCATGACTTCGACGACAAGGCGCGCTGATGACTGGCAGCCGTGCTGGAGATGGCATCCACGGCATCAACAATCCGGTGAGCGCGCTATCGGCCCGATCGTGATGTCAGTGCCCTGCATGTCATTGTCGATCGAGCCGACCAGACCGACGATGGTCAGATGCGAGTGCTCGCTGCCCATTTCAATGGCAGTTCGCCCTGTTCGACCAGTTCTGAAATCAGCCCGCTCCACTCCGCACGCAAGGTGTCGGCGCCGGTCAGGCTTCCATCGCCCCAATGACCACCAGGGCATCAATCCCATGGGTCATGAGGTTCTTCACTGCTTTCAATCTGCCGGATCGTTCGCGAAATTCCACACAGCGTGCGGTGCCAATGGTGGTGCCGCCCAACTGCAAGATGCCGCCGACAGAATTCCAGTTCATTGGCCGAATCAAGCTGCCGCCATCAACAAGACCCTGATAGCCTTCGTAGATGGCATAGACCTCGGCGCCGGAGTCAAGCGCCGTACGCACCACTGCACGCACGGCTGCGTTCATGCCCTGCGCGTCGCCGCCGCTGGTCAAGACGCCAATCCGTTTCATAAGGTATACTTCCTTTCATATTGATTCACCTCCAATCAAGCCCATTATAGCATTGACACGGGTTCCTCAACCTCTTTCGAAAACCATTTCTTGGTTAAGGTTGTGTGATCATTTTGCAGATCAAGGGGCCTACTTGACATAAAAACATCCGGTTTGGGCAGCCTGGATCGCTGGTGCTATACTGTGCCACGCGATGCAGCGATGGGCTGCTCGGTGTATGGCCTGGCGAGTAGGAGAAGGAATCATGGCAAGACGACGCAGCGCAGTGAGAATTGGCGTCACCGGCTTAGGGAAGAGAGAAGAACTGGCGCCCGGGGTGTTCATCAACACCTTCTATCGTGGCTGCACGCCGGGTTTCATTTACACGGAAGAGGGGATTGTGCTGGTGGATTCGCCGTTGATCCCGACACAAGCCATGGATTGGCGTGCGCAGATCGAGGAAGAATACCCTGACGTGCCATTCCTCTATCTGATCAACACCGACCACCACCGCGGCCATGCGCTTGGCAACCAGTACTTCTTGCCGGTGAAGGTGATCGCCCATGAGCGGGCGCACAAGGAGATGTCCGGTTACACCGAAAATTTCAAGGAGCGCGTGCGCAACAGCTTCAAGCGCGAACCTGAGATTCAGACACAGTTGAACAACATCGTGATCGTGCCGCCGCACATCACCTTTACGCAACGCGCCAACCTGCTGTACGGCGAACGGCGAATCGAGTTGATCTACGTGGGCGGCCACACGCCGGCCACGAGTATTGTCTGGCTGCCTGATGAAAGTGTTTGTTTCGTCGGCGATATCGTCTGGGTCGATCAGCACCCTTATATGGCGCAGGGCAATACACTGGAATGGCTCCGCGCGTTGGCCTTCCTGCGCGAAATTGAAGCTGAATATCTTGTACCGGGGCATGGGCCGGTGTGCGGCGTCGATGCCACCTATCGCGTCGGTGAATACATCGAATTTATGCGCGGCGTGCGCGACTATTACCGGGCCGGCAAGAACAAGAATGAGACCAAGAGCGGGCTTGTGGGCGAAATGCTCGAGTGGTTCCCGGTGCCCCCGGAACGGAAGGCCAAGATCGAAAGCCAGATCAAATCGGGGCTGAACCGGGTCTTTCGTGAGATTCAACGGGAAGAGGAAGAGGCGTCCGGTAAGGTGACCGCCGGGCTCGACGACGACAACGAAGAGGACTTCGACTGAGCCTATGGCGCACACTGTCGAGACGCAAACAACCACCGCGGCCAGGGCCTTGCGCGAGCAGTTGGAGCGGGCGGAACGCCAGTTGCCGAGCTTGAAGCCGGGCGACCTGGAGGACTTTCTCGTCCGGTTGGACACAATCGCCGAGTTGTTTGGGCAATTCCAGGACGAGGGAGTCGACCTGCGCTCTGAGTCAAGCCGCTGGCATGATCTGCAGCAGCAGGTGCTGAGGCGCGCCGGCAAGATTAACCGGTTGGCTGGCCAGGCGGGTGGTCTGGCCGCGCTGCGCCAGCGCCATCCACCGGCATCCGCGGCGTGGTGGCGCCTCGACGCGATGATTGCCGAGCAGCGGAAACGTTGGCTGCGCAAGACGGCGCTGGTCGTGGGCGTTCTGGCGCTGTTGCTGGTGGCGGCAAGTTTCGTCTATATGCGCTTCCTCGCGCCCAGCCACGAAACGGTCTTGCTGGTCAACACGACCAGCAGCGTGGAACAACTCGTCATGGAAGAACGCTGGCCGGAAGCACTTGCCAGGGTGGAGGATGCACTCAAGACGCTGCCCGGCGAACCGGAGTTGCTGATTTGGGCGGGCATCCTGTCCGAACGCATCGGCGACGCAGAAGCCGAAAATCGGTATTTGGAGCAGGCGCACAGCCTGATTCCGGATCAGGTTAAGGGCTACTGGCACTAGGTCTCCATCGGATGCAGGCGGGCGATCTCGATGGCGCCACCGAAGCCGTCGATGCGCTGGTCAAACTGGATCCAAACGAACCTCAGGCGTACTTTATTCTGGGCAGCGTGACCGAGGAACGGAACCAGGTTCCTGAAGCCATCCAGCATTATGAAAAAGCAGCGACGTTGGCAAGAGCAACTCAGCAAGCCGGAGTTGACCGTCCTTGCCAAAATGCGGCTGGCCAATCTTGTTGCAGCGGAATGAACTTCGTGCTGCCTGAGGCTCCTACAGACGAGACGACTCCGGCCCCCTGATGTTTCCTTCCTGGCTTCGCTCCAGCGGGCGACGACACCTCTTTGTCTTGCTGGTTTACACCGGCATGGTGCTCCTGGCGACATGGCCGCTGGCGCGCTACTTCACGACCCACACCCCGGGTGATGGCATCGATGATCCGGCGCTCACCTGGAACTTGTGGTGGACCCGGTTCCGGCTGGTCGACCAACTGAACCCCGACCTGTTTCACGTCGACTGGATGTTTCACCCCATCCAGATCAACCTGGCGTTCTACACGTTGACGCCCTTGAACGGGTTGGTGAGCACGCCACTTCAGGTGGCGACGTCGTTGATCGTTGCCGCAAACATCGTGCTCCTCAGTTCATTCGTTTTGGCGGGTTATGGGGCATTTCTTTTGACGCTCGACCTGCTTGGGCGCCTCGGCGCACGGAACGTCGAACCGGGTGACCAAGTGCCATCTGGCCGCCGGCGGGACGCAGTCTTTGTGGC
>JADJPH010000051.1 GCA_016713335.1 Candidatus Fredericiella danica
ATCGCACTGAACACCCCCAAATAGACTTGAAACACATCCCAAGAAATTGATGGTTGACACGTGTTTTTGTGTGTTAATCTGTGTCTGATTGTGTATTTGTGGTAATTGAGTGTGTCTTTCGGGTGATTATCGTGTATTTGAGGCTATTCCTAATGAATCTGTGTGGTCAACACAAATCTGTCCGGCGCGTGAGCACTATGCTCGCACCCTGTCTGCCGGCGCTGACCCAACTGAAAACGCATCCCGTAACCTGCGCTGCCCTATCGTAAGTTGGGCGCAACCCCGTACGCGACCAGACGCAGGCCACCGGCCTGCGTTTTTTGTTGTCATCGCCAGCTTGTTATTAACCGAAAACATCGAAACAACTTGCCGAGGCTACCATGGAGATGCAGAAATATGCGGCATATGACGCATCGTCAAGCCACCTTCTGTGCCACCCACGCCACCGTGGAACGCAGTTGCGCTGCAACCGCTGTGCGCCCGATCTGTTTAAAGTGTAAGGTGCTCACTCCGGTTGGCTATCGCTGCAAGGAGTGCGTGCATACCCAGCAGGCAGTCTTCTTCACGGCGGGTGTGCGTGACGAGGCGATGGTCTTTGCGGCCAGCTTTGCCATGACCTTCATCGCGCACCGTTGGTGGCCTTCATCGGCGAGATGCTCTACTTCGGTGGGATCTATGTGGCGTTGCTCTCCAGTCCTGGCGCCGGCGCGCTCTTCGCGGGGGCGGTGCACATGGTGACTCGTCGTCGGCGCAGCCGCCACACGGCTCGCCTCATGATTGCGGGCGTCTTCACGGCGTTGGTCATCGGGGTTGCGGTTGACGTAGTTGTGTTTGGTGGGCTTTTCATGACGAGCCCGGTGATGTGGATCTTCGTTTTCTTGGCGGCCACAACGGCCTATTCGATGATGAAGTAGTAGATGGCCGGGAGTCCTGTCGTCCATGGCGGCGCCCGGCGTGAATTTTGAGGTTGGTATGACGTGGGTGTTGTTACTCAATGCAAGCTATGAGCCTTTGGCCGTGATCCCAACGCCACGTGCGTTTTCGCTCTGGCTGCGCGGACGCGTCGAGGCCGCAACCGACGAGACCACCACATTGCGCACTGCCGGTCGCAACTTCGAACTTCCCACGGTGATCCGCCTGCGCCGCTACGTGCGTGCGCCAAAGCGTGGCGCCCGCTGGAGCCGCCGCGGCGTGTTGCGCCGCGACGGCTACCGGTGCATCTACTGCGGTGTCAAGGCCGGCGAAGCACGCCATGGCTACGTGTTAGCTAAGGATGACTTCACCATCGACCACATCGTGCCACGCTCGCGCGGTGGGCAGAACACTTGGGGCAACACCGCCTGCGCATGCCCCAGGTGCAACCAGCGCAAAGGCGACCGCATGGCGCATGTAGCCGGCATGCCGCTGCTTTGGGAGCCCAAAACCCCGCGGGTCGACTATCTGGTGGCGGAAGGGGTGAGACCGGCGGCGTGGAAGATCTATCTGGAGTGGTGAGACGGGGCGGAGTAAGTCAAACAGCCAATAATCAACAGTCAATTCCTAATTGTTAAGTGTGCGTTCGCCGGCGCAGTGTACACACTGGGCAAAGGGAATTGGCTGTTGATTCGAGTTCCTGATTGCGTGTGGTCTGCTCGTGGATCGTCTGAACCGCGCGACGCACAGTGATCCCGTGGTGTACGATGCGTTTGTGCAGGTGGTCAATCTGCTGGCGCCGCCAACCAGCCTCATGAAGCCGGCGATCTTCTGGCGGGTCATGTGCGCAAAGCCGAGCAACGCGGCGGCGGCGCCCGGTGTAATGGCCCAGCCGGCGGAGATACATGCGGTAGGCTAAAAGCCGGGGGAAGAAAAGCGATCTCCCGCAGGGTCGCAGGGCGGGTTCGCCTTTCCCTGCGTCCCTGCGGGAGAATCTTCATAGGTTTTCCATAGATCCGTCTATGGGTATCCGGGGCTAAGATCAGAGGCAATCCCGCCGGCCAGGAGGATCACCCGATGCCAAAGCGAACGCGCACCAACTACGACGGCGCCTGGAAGGAAGCCCTGGAGGTTTTCTTCGAGCCTTTCATCGCCTTCTTCCGTCCGCAGATCCATGCGGCGATCGATTGGGACCAACCAATCAAGTTTCTCAAAGACGAACTGCGCAGGATCGTACGCGGCGCGAGAGTCGGGACGCGCCGCGTCGACGAACTCGTCGAGGTTCACCTCAAAGATGGCACTGCGCAATGGCTGCTCGTACATGTGGAGGTGCAGAACCAGGTTGATCGACGCTTTGCGGAGCGCATGTATGTCTACAACTACCGCATCTTTGACTTTTTTCGCCGGCACCCATATAGCCTGGCAGTGTTGGGTGATCAATCTCCCGCCTGGCGTCCCGATCACTTCGGGGGCGACCTTTGGGACACGTTCGCCGGGAGTCGCTTTTCGGTGGTAAAATTGAATGACTACCGGGCGCAGTGGGAAATGCTGGAGCAGAGCACCAACCCCTTTGCGGCGGTGGTGATGGCGCATCTGAAGGCGCAGGAGACCAGGCGGAATCCGGAGGCGCGCTATGATTGGAAGCTCAGTTTCTTCCGGCGACTCTACCGGCTGGGCTACAGCCAGGAGCAGGTCGAACACCTGGTGACGGTGCTCGATTGGCTGCTGGTGCTGCCGGAAGCGCTCGCCGAAACGCTGGCGGAAGCGGTGAAGGAGTACGAGGAGGAAGAAGAAATGCCCTACGTCACGAGTTTTGAGCAAATCGGCATCAAGAAGGGCCGTGAGGAAGGTCGTGAGGAAGGTCGTGAGGAAGGTCGTGAGGTAGGAGTGCAAGAAGGTTTGCTAACGGCAATCGCACTGGGGTTGCAGTTCAAGTTCGGCGATGAAGGGCTGACGCTGATGCCACTGCTGGCGCCGATCACCGACATCGAACGTTTACAGCAATTCTATCTTCACATGCTCGCCGGCGCTGACCTCAAGGAACTGCGCGCGGTCTGCGTTGGCCTAGAGTGATTCCAGAGAAAAGCTGCAAGCGTAGATGCGCTGGGTCTACGCGCTGTTGTATGACTCGCGGGCGCGGGCAAGGAGCAGCTCGCGCTCGCGGGCGTTGCGCGTGAGGGAGGCCGCGTGCTCGAATTCAACCGCAGCTTCTTGCCTGCGCCCAAGCCGGGCGAGCAGGTCGCCACGCACGCTCGGCAACAGATGGTATTGCGCAAGCGAGGGTTCCGTCATGAGCACATCGACAAGCTCGAGACCCACCGCAGGACCATACGCCATCGCAAGCGCGACTGCCCGATTCAACTCCACCACCGGTGACGGCGTAACCGCTGCGAGCGCATCGTACAGCGCGGCAATGCGTGGCCAGTCGGTCGCATCAGCCGTCCGCGCCCTGGCATGGCAGGCCGCGATTTCTGCCTGCAACGTGTATGGCCCGAGCGCGCCGCCCAGTCTTTCCGCGCGCGCCAGCGCCGCCAATCCATGCTGGATCAGGATGCGATCCCAACGGGCGCGATTTTGATCGAGGAGCAGGATCGGTTCGCCTCCCGGGCCGACACGGGCGCGTGTGCGCGACGCCTGGAGTTCCATCAATGCCACAAGACCGTGCGCTTCGGCATCTTGCGGAACCAGTTCTGCCAGGATCCGGCCAAGTCGCAGCGCTTCCTCACAGAGCGCCGGGCGCATCCAATCGTCCCCTGCAGTCGCGGCATAGCCCTCGTTGAAAATAAGATAGATGACCTCGAGCACCGACGCTAATCGCGCCGTACGCTCGGCACCGGTAGGCGCCTCAAAGGGAACCTGCGCAGCTGTCAGCGTGCGTTTGGCACGGACGATGCGCTGGGCAATCGTTGGTTCAGGCACGAGGTAGGCGCGCGCAATCTCGCCGGTCGTCAGCCCGCCGAGCAGGCGCAGCGTCAGCGCCACGCCTGGGCGGAAAGCACCGGATGGCAGGAAATGAAGATCAAGCGGAGAAGATCGTCATCGACCGCATCCTCTGTAACGTCGAAGTCCGCGGCTATGAGCGCTTCATTGATTTCAAGGTCCCGGCCGAGCTCCGTATGCTTCCGTTCTGCCATTGCGTCGTGGCGGAGGCGATCAATTGCCTTGTGTTTGGCGGTGGCCATGAGCCAGGCGCCCGGTTTATCCGGGATACCCGTCTCCGGCCACCGCTCAAGCGCAATGACCAACGCATCCTGCGCCAGATCTTCCGCCAGCCCGACGTCACGTACGATACGGGTAAGACTCGCAATCAGCTTTGCCGACTCGATGCGCCAGATGGCATCAATCGTACGATGGATGTCAGCTACAGCCATTCCCACTGCTCCTGTACGTAAGTCCCGAAGTGGCGGTCCGGCCTATTTCCCTTGCCGGGCAGAGAGTTCTGCGCGCAGGCGTTCTTCCTGCTCACGGAGTTCCGGCGTCATCGCCGGTTCGAAGTCCTCGGTCTCGAAGACCCGGCGAATCTCAACCGAACCATCGTCGCCGTCCGGATTCGGAATCCGCTTTGCCAATTCGATTGCCTCCTCCATGGACCTGACCTGCCACAGCCAGAAGCCGGCGATCAGTTCCTTGGTCTCGGCGAACGGGCCATCCACGACATTGGCCTTGCCCCCTGACCAGACGACACGCGCCCCGGTCGACGAGGGATACAAACCCTCCCCCGCGAGCATGACGCCTGATTTCACGAGTTCCTCGTTGTACTGCCCCATTTCGGTGAGAAGTTGTTCACTGGGCATTTCCCCGGCTTCGCTGGCCGGTCTGGCTTTGACGATTACCATGACACGCATTGTTGTTTCTCCTTCTGTAGGTCGGTCAATCGACGAGGCGTCCTATCGATCCGAATTGATCCTATGTACACATCCTCGCCCTATAGATACGACGAACGAGGATCGCGGGAATCGACACGAAAAGGTCCCTTCTCTGCAAATTCGAACAACTGGCGCAGAACGCACTGCGTGCAAACTGGTATAATCGGAAGATCAGGAGATGCCGGGCCACCATACTAACCATCCTCTCTGCAATCGCTGAATTGGAGTGACCGATGACAACTCAACCGCAGGAAAAGAAGTGGTGGCACACCTCCACCGTCTATCAAGTTTACCCACGCAGCTTCTATGATGCCAACCTTGATGGTATGGGGGATCTCGCCGGCATTATCAGCAAGCTGGATTACCTGGCCGAACTCGGCATCGATGTGATCTGGCTTTCTCCCGTCTATAAATCGCCGATGGAAGACAACGGTTACGATATTTCTGATTACCGGGACATTGCACCCGACTTTGGGACGATGGCCGATATGGAGAAGTTGATCGCTGAAGCCGGGCGACGTGGCATTCGTATCATTATGGACCTTGTCGTCAACCACACCTCAGACGAGCACCCCTGGTTTATCGAATCAAGAAAGTCCAAGGACAATCCGTATCGCGATTACTATATCTGGCGTCCGCCCCTGGCGGATGGGACGCCGCCCGACGATCAGCGCTCCGCTTGGGGGCCAAGCATCTGGGTCTTCGATCCCACGACAGGCGAGTACTACTTTCACATCTTCTCGGAGAAGCAGCCCGACCTGAACTGGGAAAACCCGCAGGTGCAGGCGGAAGTGCATGCGCTGATGAACTGGTGGCTCGACAAAGGTATCAGCGGTTTTCGCATGGATGTGATCGAGTTCATCGGCAAGGAGATCGACAAGAAGATCGGCGCCAACGGGCCGCGACTGCACCCGTTACTCCAGGAAATGAACAAGGCCACCTATGGCAGTCGCGACGCGCTCACCGTCGGCGAGACGTGGACCGTCACCCCGGAGACTGCCCAACTTTACTCCGACCCGGCTCGCCACGAACTTTCGATGGTCTTCCAGTTCGAACACATTCTCATGACCTCCGATCCCGTCGAAGGAAAATGGAAGCCACACCCGTTTGATCTGGTTGCTTTCAAGCAAGTGATGTCCAAATGGCAGGTTGAACTGGCGGACAACGGGTGGAATTCCCTATTTTGGGACAATCACGATCTGCCGCGTGCGGTCTCCAAGTTTGGCGACCCGGGCCGTTACCGCGTGGAATCCGCCAAGCTGCTGGCAACCGCCTTGCATTTTCTCAAGGGCACGCCGTACGTCTACCAGGGCGAAGAGATCGGCATGACCAACGTGCGTTTTGAATCGATCGCCGACTATCGGGATATCGAACTGCTTAATGCCTACAAGGAGCGTACGGCGGCGGGGGTGAGCCATGACGAGATGATGGAAGCCATCTATCTCAACGGCCGCGATAACGCACGCACGCCCATGCAGTGGGACGCCAGCGCAAATGGGGGTTCAGCCCGGTCGAACCGTGGATCAAGGCCAACCCGAACTACCGGGAAATCAATGTCGCCGCAGCGCTGGCCGATCCGGATTCGATCTTCTATCACTACCGGAAACTAATCCAACTGCGCAAAGAACTGGAAGTCATGGTGTTCGGCGACTACGCGTTGCTGTTAGCCGGCCATCCCCAGATCTGGGCCTACCGACGCACCCTGGGCGACCGGCAGATCCTGGTCGTCAACAACTTCTCGGGGCAGACGGTTGCACTGCCTCCACACGGAAATCTGCAGGACGTGCGTGGGCATTGTTTGATCAGCAACTATGCGCCCAGAGTGAACCTGGAGGGACAGGTGACGCTCCAGCCCTATGAATCCTTTGCCATTCTAGTTAGTCAGGAGAAGTAGATGCCCTCCGCGCCAACTGCCAACGCGGAGGACCGCGGCTTCTCTAAAACATCGCCCAGTACCGCTCCCACGTCCGCTGTGCTACCACACGGCTGCGCGCGGCGATGGCCTCTTCGTCCAGGGTCATGAGCGCCCGATCCTTCATCAAGGTCTGGCCGTGCGCGATCGTGCTGTGAACGTGCCCGCCGCTCACGCCAAAAAGGATATGCCAGGGCAGATTCGCCGAAGAGAGTGGCGTCGGCGGGTAGTAGTCAAGCAGGATCAGGTCGGCGTACGCGCCCGGCTCAATCACGCCGACGGGACGGTCGAAGAAGACGCTCGCTAACCGCCGGTTGTTGTGCACCACCATCTGGATGACCTTGTCCGCGCCCAGATAGCGGGGGTCGCCATGCACCAATTTTTGTAGCATGTCGGCCACTTTCATCTCGGCGAACATATCGTTGCTGAAGCCGTCATTGCCCAGGCAGACCGGCATCCCGGTGCGTAGCATCGGCGTGATCTCGGCGGCGCCGACGGCGTTGTTCATATTGGAGCGTGGCTGGTGCGAAACAAAGGTGCCGGTCTCGTTGAGAAGCGCTGTCTCCCAGGCGTCAATGTGGATGCAGTGCGCCATAATACTTTCCGGACCGGTGATCCCAAAGCCATGCAGCCGTTCGACCGTGCGCTTGCCGGCGCGGGCGAGGCTGTCATATTCGTCAACCGGGTGTTCTGCAACATGGACGTGGAAGCGCGTCGACTCGCTGCGGCAGACTTCCAGGGTCTCATCGGACAGGGTGAGGCTGGCGTGCAGACCGAAGGTGGAGGCAATGCGCCCATCGTTGTTCTTGCCCTGTGCCAGCCGCTGCGCAAAACGCACATTCTCGCGGATGCCGGCACGAGCCGCAGCCTCACCATCGCGATCCGTCACCTCATAGCAGAGGCAGGCGCGCAGCCCGCTGGCGGTCACGGCGCCGGCAATTACATCCAGGCTGCCGTCGATGGCGTTCTGGCTGGCGTGGTGGTCGATCAGGGTCGTCGTGCCGTTGCGGATGGCGTCCACGAGACAGACTTCGGCGGAGGAACGCACCCCGGGGGCGTCGAGCGCCTTGTCGAGGCGCCACCAGAGGTTCTGCAGGATTTCCGGGAAGTCCTTGGCGGGCGGGCCGGGGATGTACATGCCGCGCGCAAACGCACCGTAGAAGTGGGTGTGCGAACAGATCTGGCCCGGCATCAAGATCAGCCCACCGGCGTCCCAACGCTCGTCGTCCGGGTATTGCGCAAGCAGTTCTGCACTGTGTCCCACGGCGTCGATCTGGGCGCCGCTGTAGCGCACGGCGCCGCCGGCCATAATGCGGTTTTGACCGTCGAAGGTGACAACGGTGGCATTGTAGATAAGCATGGTGACTCCTGATAGTGGGATGGGTGAATTGCTTGTGATGATTTATAACAGGTGGTATGTTGTAGCTGCAACTTGACCGGGTCAGTCGCCCGGAACGTCAGAATCCTGCGTGTATTCAAGCGATGACTACAACGAGCAGTGAAAGAACAGAACCGTTCCGCATCGTGATCAACGGCTGGTTTGCGGGCGATTTTGCATCGGGCAGCGGCCAATACACGGATCATCTGCTAGAGTGGTTGCCGCGCATTGCCCCGCAGACCCGCTTCCTGCTGCTGCTGCCTGCCTCGCATAGCATCACCCAACAGGAGGCCGCAGCACGTTGGCCCGGCGTTGAGCCGGTGTTCGAAACGCTGCCGCCACTGCCGGCAAATGTGGCAAAACTGTGGTGGGAGCAGGTGATCGCACCCCGCGCTACGGGCCGGCTGCACGGCGACGTGCTGTGGGTCCCCTACTGGGCAGGCCCCTGGCGCAGCCCCGCGCCGGTGGTCGTCACGATTCATGACCTGATTCCCTTGCTCTTGCCCGCATATCGCGGTGGGATGTTGCAGCGGGGATATACCCGCCTCGTCAGTGCAACGGTGCGGCGGGCAACGGCCATCATTGCCGTGAGCGAGGCGAGCAAACGCGACATCGTGGAGCAGTTGGGCATTCCGGCCAGCCAGGTGTGGGCAGTGCATCACGGTCCCAATCAAGAAGGCCACAGTGGCGCAGTGCAGGCGGCAAGCAGCAGCGTGCGGGAGAAGTATGGTCTGCCGGCACATTACTTCCTGTATCTGGGTGGCTTCGACGTGCGCAAGAATGTGAAATCCACGATTGCGGCATACCGGCGCTATCTAGATCGGGGTGGAGATCCGGAGATCAAACTGGTCATTGCCGGCAAACTGCCAGGCGAAAGTAGTGAATTCTTCCCGGACCCGCGCTTGGCGGCGCAACGCGCAGGGGTGGAGTCTGCGGTGTTTTTCTGTGGCTGGATCGATGAAGCCGACAAGCCGGCGCTCTACGCACTGGCGACCGCGTACATCTTCCCCAGCCTATATGAGGGTTTCGGCATGATGGTATTGGAGGCGATGCAGGCGGGCACGCCGGTGATCACCAGCCTCTAGCGCGATACGTTGCCGGAGAATTCCTTTTGTCTTTCCTATGCGGCTTGGCGGCTTGGCGGGAGGGTTTGGTCCTTAGCTTGATGCGTCTGGCTGGCGTCCTGCCTCAAGACCGATGCAGAGCATCTCAACCAGCCGGTGAAAACTCTCGTCCAGATCGAGCGGGATGCCAAATCCGCCGGCCACCTCCAACGTCGTAAAGCCGTGGACAACGCTGCGCAGGGCGCGCACGGCATGGATCGCATCGTCGCCCGCAAGCCCAAAAGAGGCAACCACGGCCACGGCCACGGTAACCATACGCTCCTCAGCCGCAGCCCGCTCCGGGTCAAAGGGTGTCACGAGTTGGGCGGGCCGCACACCCAGCGCATAGAGCCCTGGGTGTGCTTTGATGTAATCCCGGTAGGTCTGTGCAAGGGACGCCAGCGCCGGTGTACCTGCTTTGCCGAGCACTGCAACCGTCATGCAATCGGCCATCATGCGGGCATTGCGCAGGGCGAGCAGTCGGTGCAGACCGGCTAACCCGTCGACGTGGTTGTAGAGCGACGGCGTCTGCACGCCAAGTTGATCGGCCAGCCGCTTCAAGGAAAGGCCCTCGATGCCCTCGGTGTCGACAATGGTTACGGCAGTATCGACCACCAGGTCGGTGTCCAGCCCTCGCCTAGGCGGCATAGACCGCCTCTTCCGAAACGGCCACCGGCATCCCCTTCAAGAAAGCAAGCAGCGGCGGGGCGACGACATCAGGCATTTCCGCGTGCGGATAGTGTCCTGCGTCCTCGATCATCCTGTAGTCCGCGCGTAACTGCGCCGCCACCCACCTGGCCTCGGTCTCCGGTGCCTTGAAATCAGGATCCTTTGTCCCCATCAAGACCAGTGCCGGGGCCTTCACCTGCGACAGACGCGCCTCTGAAGCGGCTTTGGAGGCGACAAGCATCGCCTGCAGGGCAGCAAAGCGACCGGGTTCCCCCAGATTGCTACGTAAGGCGGCCGCGTATGCGGTATAGTCGGCCGGCTTTTGGGTCGGGTACAGCGAGCCGTAGTACTTCAGCCATGCCGCCGCCCCCCACGGTTTCGCAAACAATAGGGAGTAGAGCAGGCGATTGGTAGTAGAACTTTCACCGCGCACGAATGGGCCAATCAACACGAGTCTCGACACCAGTTCTGGCGCCTCGGCGGCAGCCCAGACTGCGGCGCCAGCCGCCATCGAGGTGCCCACGATCACGGCCGGACCGGCATTAAGGTGCCGGAGTAGCGCGACCATGTCGCTGCCCACGCCTGCCACCGAGAAGTCTGACCACTCGGTGCTGCTCTCGCCCAATCCACGCAGATCCATCGTCACCATCCGGTAGCCGGCATTCACCAGGTGCGGGGTGAGGAACCGGTACTCTGCACGCACGTCCCCCATTGAGGGTGCGCAGAGGACCAGAGGTCCGTTGCCGGCGTCATCGTAGGCAATCCGTCCGTTCTGTCGTTCCAAAAACTTTGTGCTCATCGTTCCTCCTGATACAAAACTAAGATAGTTAGTATATTAACTAATTATCTTAGTTTTGTCAATAGCCAATTTGGGGTGGGTGTGTTTCATGTTTTTTGGGATCCGTCCAGGGTATCGTAGGGACATCGGCATTGCCGTGTCCGTTTGGTTGACGCATCCCCCTGCGCCCGTTTAGGGAAAATCGTAACAAACGTAGGTTGTTCAAAAACAAAGCGCTCGACCACCGAGGAAAATGGTCGAGCGCTTGTAGTTGATGACGCCGGTTAGGAGACCGGCTTGTGAAGAACATGACCGTTTATTCGGGCTGCGACAGCCGGAGCGATTGACGCCCCTGATGCTGGACGTGCAGCCGCCGGCGCAACCGGAGTTGGAGGCGGTTCAGCAACGACGCGCTGTGCGGCAGTTGGCACGCCAGCCGGTGTTGCTCGGCCTCCTGCAGCCGCCGAGCATGCTCAAGGCGGTGCAGTTCCTGGTGTTGTAGCGAATACATAGAATGCTCCCTGTGCAATTGTGCGCTGTTTCCACATCTTTGTGCTGAGTTTTGTCGTCTTCATCGTCGTTGCCTCAGCGCGCTCCCCGGCGCATGCGACCCCAAAACTGGGCCACGCGTTCCATGGGGTGGGCGGCAGGGCGTCCGGCGACCATCCGAGCGGCCGCATTGTGCTTCGCAGCCTCGCGGCGGAAGTCGGCGTAGCGCTCGTGAGCTACCGTGATGTCTTTCATAGAAATCAACATGACGCCCCTCCTTTCTAACCCTTGTCAATAGTCACAGGTTGGTGTATATTGTGTGCATCTTGTTCACGCACAACTGTATTGAGTGTAACACACAAAATACACAATGTCAACAGTGAATGTGTGTGGAAATCAAAGATGTTTACACAATGCTCACACAAGCTCGCCGGCTGATACATACCAATACTGCTGCACATTCCGCACAAACAAGTGTACAATTGGCTGACGCCAAGCTGGGCGCCGCCGCCACAGCAGGCGAAGAACGTGTCTCGTGGCTTGCTACCTGGGGCGCCGACGCCACCCTACAGGCCGCCGCGCTCCTGCAGGGTCCTTTCCAGGAAGATGCGATCGCTGCCACAGCCATTGAAGCAGCCTGCGGTGCACGCGTCGCCTGGCTGTGCACAGAATTCCGGCGCCTCCTGACAGGCGCGCCCGACCCCAATTGGGGTGGACACCCGTTGGTGTTGCTGCGCGTGCGCGCCTATTCCGCCGCCTATCGCGATCCGGATCTTGCCTTTCTCTATGTGGCGGATGCATGGCAGCGTTTCTTTCCTGGCGACCAAACGGGCGCGTTGCGTCGCCAGGTGGCTATCGAGGAAGCGCGACTTGCGCTCATCCCCTTGTTGGACATGCTGGGCATGCGCGCACTGCGACGCAGCCTGGAGGAAGTCCTCACGCCGGACGAGCTGGTGACCCCCGAAGACAGCGCCAATGCACGCCAGGCAATCGACGCCGTGCTGACGCCTCATCTACCCGGCGCAGACTTCGTCTACACAAGACACACACCAGCCACATTGACCGGTGGAACTGGCGCCAAAACCGGTGGGCGTTCGCAGCATGCACTGAATGTGACGATGTTGCTCGAAGACGAAGATGCCTGCTTCCACGCGCTTGGCGTGGTGCAGCGCTGCTTTATTCCGATCGAAGGGGCGATCATCGACCACCTTCACGCTCCCAAGCCAAACGGATACCGGAGCCTGCACGTCGCAGTGGTGGCACAACTGCCTTTTGGCCGCACCCGCGTCAACTTTGCGCTCACGCCACGCGCCCAGCACGAAATCAAGGAGTGGGGCATCGCGGCGCTGCGAATGCGTGGGCATGCACCTGCGCCAATCGCCAATGCGTGGTGGAATGACGCTGCCGCAAGCTATGCGCAGATCTCAACCGGCGCCCCAGGTTCGCTGCCTGAACGCCTCTACGTCTTTAGCCCGCAGGGTCAGCTCTTTGGTTTTGAGCGCGGCTCAACGGTTGTAGACTACGCCTACCATGTTCATTCTGATCTCGCCGAACAGTGCCGGCGTTTCCTGGTCAACGGCAAGGCGGTGGAACCGCCCACTGTGCTGCGGCACCTCGACCTGGTAGAACTGGAACATGACCCGAAGGCCCCAGGCCCCAGCCGCATCTGGCTGCATGCTGCGTATACGACGCGGGCGCGCACTGCCATCGACCGGTATTTGAAGCGGCAGGGTCAGGGTTCTCACCACGGGCAGAAGATCATCGAAGAGCGGCTCAAGACGCTCGAACGCTACTATGGCTTCAATCTGCCGGCTGAAAAGATTGAGCTGGCCATCCTGGATGCGGTGCGCCGTGAGAACCTCGTCCGTCGTGAGGATCTGCTCGAAGCAATTGCTGCGGGGCAATTCGCCGCGGACATGTTGTTCCACCGCCATTTCGAGCGCGAGATCGTGCGCCAGGTGGAGATTCCACGTACGATTCCATTGCGCCATCACTCGCTCCATCTGGCGCAATGCTGCCGGCCACGACCGGGCGACAATATCGTCGGTCGCATCTATCGGCGCCACGGCGAGATCGTCAACATGGCGGTCCACGCCGAGGGCTGCCTGCGCATTGCCGGCCATCCCGACACCACCCCGCTGCGGTGGCGGCTGCAACAGCAATTGATTACGCTGGCGCGCGTTGACTTGCGGGCGCTCGATGACGCCGGTCTCCTGGGCGCCGCAGTGGCCGAAATCTACGCTCGGCAGCCGCGGGTGACGCTGCATCGCGTGCATGCCAGCGCCCGGTTGGGCACCGCAACCCTGCAGTTTGATCTGCAAGCGGATCAGGCCGCGACCGTGCAGGAGATCGTCGAGGCGCTGCGCCGGCTGCCGAACTATGTGGTGAGCGACGTGAGTTCGCTCCATCTCCCGCCGTCAGAACAGGAACAATTCGGCGAGTCCAATTTCAACCCCTATTCGCGGCTGCCGGTCTATGAAGATGCCATGTTTTTCGGGCGTAATCAGGAGCGGCAACGCATCACCGAATGCCTGCGCACACGGCAGCCCAGTTTGTGGCTGATTGGTCAGAAACGGCTCGGCAAGACCTCGCTGCTGCTGCATCTCAAAGACCACGAACTGCCGGCGCAGGGGTTCGCCCCCGTCTTCATCGATTTTCAGTTGATCGGTCATCCGGCGCGCACTAACGTCTTTTTCGATGTAGCGCTGGCTGTGCACACCGCCTTGAGCACGGATGTCAGGCTGGGCGCAGTTGGCGCGCCCATTCGCTCCTTGTTTGACGGCGATCCGGCGCGGCAGTTGATCGACTATCTCATCAGCGTGCAGGATCTCCTGGGCGCACGCCGGCTCGTCCTGCTGATGGACGAATTCAGTCGCCTCACCGACGCCTATCTGCTCGGGCAGGTCGAGGCGGCGTTGTTCGACAGTTGGCGCGCCGTACTGCATGCCACGCAGCGCGCCGGGATCGGCTATGTCGTCGTCATGCAGCAGCAGACGCGCGACACGTTGGTGAAGTGGCTTGAACAACACCCAGACGACCCCAGTTGGCGGCTCATGGACGTGGGTCAACCGCTCTATCTGCGCCCATTGAGTGAGGCCGATGTGCGCCGGCTCATCGAGTGGCCGATGCGCAACCATCTGGAATATTCGCCGGAAATCGTCGATCGGGTGGCGTCACTCACCGGGGGCAGCCCATTCCTCATCCAGGCTTTCTGCCACAATCTCGTCATGCACATGGCGCATCAACCACACCATGCGGTGACGCAAGAAGACCTGGAAAGGGTGCGCACGGAGTTCATGCAGCCGCAAGATCACACCTTTGCGCACATGACCGAGATGATGAAGGGCATTTCAAACCATGTCGCGGCGACCCTCGCGCGCCTGGGTTCCGAACAACCGGATCGGCAGGTTACCTGGGCGCGTTTGCGCGTCGCACTGCCCAACGTGGCGCCTGACAGTCTGCGCTCGAGCCTGCGCACCTTGACTGATCTCGACATCTTGATCCAGCCTGGCGCCGACCGGTGGCAGTTTGCGAACTTGCTCTTTGAACAATGGCTTGCCATTAACGGAGCGTAACACGGAGGTGGAGTGTGGACGCAGGTAGAAGTTCATTTGCAGGGCGTGAGCGCGTCGTCAACGAAATCATTCAAGGAGTGCTCGCCCCTCAGCCACAGAGCTTTTCGCTCGTGGGGCCAAAATTCATTGGTAAGTCCCATCTGCTCCACTATCTTTCGGCGGACGATGGACCGTTGACGGGGGAGGCGTTTGCCGCACAACGGCCTCGCGCCTATCAGGACGGCGCACGCATCCTCGTCACCTGGGTGGATTGTCACTGGCAGGATGCACAGCAGGACCTGAGCGGCTGGATCTATGAGAATCTGCGTGCCCATGTGCGGGACCGCGCCAAGATACCGGTCAACTGGTCGCAAATCGAGGCGCAGCCCAGCGCCTCGCGCCGAGTCTGGCAGTTGGCGCGCGAGTTGAGCCTGAAGGGACTCCGGGTTGTGCTGCTGCTTGACAACTTCGACCGGGTCTTTGAAAATCAGCTCGTCAGTCCGGAATCTGTCGACGAACTGCGTCCCTTGACGCTGGAACTGGCGCTACTGGTTGCCACGGAGCAACCCCTACACGATCTCGATCGCGAACTGGCGGCATCTCCCCTGTTCAACGTGATGGCCCAACTCTTCCTGGGACTCCTCGATCCTGGCGCCGCACGCGAGTGGGTGCTTTCGTATGCCGGCGACTTCCCGCCGGTTCACGAGTTGGCCGATGAACTGGTGCAACTGACCGGCATGCACCCATTCCTGCTGCGCAGGCTGGGTGATATCCTGGTCGAGGTCCGCCAGATGTTGCCAAGCACCCCGGCGTCCGGTGCGGCGCATCTGCCGCTGCTACGGCTGCGGTTGGCGGAACATGGGCGCGTGCTCTTTGAGACCGCCTGGAAACGGCTGCAAAACCTGCCGCCGAGACTCTCCTCGGAAATGGTCAATCGCCTAATCATGCGCATGATCGCCGGTCCATTGCCCCTGGCCGACATTCAGATGGAACAGACTGCGGCACTCAACTGGCTGATCAACCAGGCGATGGTCACCTGTTGCAACGCGCCGGGCGCCAATGGGTACCAACTATTTACACCGCTGTTCGCCGAGTTTCTGGCGCGCAAATTTGCGTCCGAACCGGACGCCCACGGCGCAACGGTCTCTCCCCCAGTGATCACCTCGGCCCTTGACCTGGATCAGTTCACAAAGATCGAAGCCTCGTTATTGCGCTATTTCCAGACGCATCAGAACGAGACCGTGTCCACAGAGCAACTATTGGCGGAGGTCTGGAAGCGTCCCGGCGCGACGAATCGCCGCGTCCAGGAAGCGATTCGTCGTTTGCGCCTGCAGTTGGAGACCACCGAGCCGCCTATTGGGATCATCGAAAACGATCGCGGCCGCGGCTATCGTTTTGTACCAGCAACCTAGCACAGAATCGCTATGCAACTAAAGCTAAGCCACTACAGGATCTTGATCAAAGGCGCGGGCGACCTTGCCACCGGTGTGGCGCTACGCCTCCATCGCGCCGGGTTCCCTGTCTTTATGACCGAGATTGACACACCGCTGGCAGTGCGTAGAACCGTGGCCTTTGCCCAGGCCGTCTATGATGGTGAGTGCCAGGTGGAGGGGGTGTGGGCACGCCGCTGCACGATCGCCGAGGCACCAAGCATCAGCAGCGATGGCAAGATTCCTGTGCTGATCGACCCCCAGACCACCGCAATCGCCTCTTTGCGTCCAATCGCAGTCGTCGATGCGATCATTGCCAAGTACAACACCGGCACCCAGATCGGCGACGCCCCGCTGGTGATTGGACTTGGCCCGGGGTTCACGGCGGGTGTGGACTGTCATTGCGTCGTGGAGACCCACCGCGGGCACAACCTGGGACGCGTGCTGTGGAGCGGCGCCGCTGAAGCCAACACGGGTGAACCGGGCGAACTGCCCGGCATCGGTCAACGGGCAAGCCGTGTGCTCCGGGCGCCGGCGGCAGGTTGTGTGTGGCCGCACCGTGAAATTGGCGCCTTCGTCACCGAAGGTGAGATGATTGCCGAGATCGTCAATGGCGGGGAGTGTGTGGCTGAAATTCGCGCGCCTTTTGCAGGTGTTGTCCGCGGCCTGATCCACCGAAGTTTATTTGTCTCACAGGATGTCAAGATCGGCGATATTGACCCGCGGCTTGACCCTGCCTCCTGTTTCACAGTCTCCGACAAGTCGCTTGCCATCGGCGGCAGTGTGCTGGAAGCGGTGATGGGCCATCTCACGAAATAAAATAGCTCCTTGCGGGCTCATAGGAAGCGATAGGAACCTGATGGATTCGATGCGTCTTTTTCCCGTGCCTGGGCTGCCAATGATTTGCCCAGGTGACAACCTGGCGGCACTCATTGTTGCGCAACTTGCCGCCGTGGGCGAGCCATTGCAGCCGGGCGATATCCTGGTAGTGGCGCAAAAGGTGATCAGCAAGGCCGAAGGGCGGCTCGTGCGTCTGGACGACGTGAAGCCCAGTGCCCAGGCTGTTGAGCTTGCCGCCACGGTCGGCAAAGATCCCCGTGTCATTCAAGTTGTATTGGATGATAGCCGCGAACTGGTGCGCGCCCAGCGTGGCTTGATCGTGGTTGAACAGCGCAGCGGCTGGGTGTGCGCTAATGCGGGCGTCGATCGGAGCAACGTCCAGCCAGACGGGAGGGACGAGTATCTGGCGTTGCTGCCCTGGGACGCGGATGCCAGCGCAAGTCAACTACAGGCGCAGTTGGAACGGCTGACAGGCATCGCCCCTGTCGTGATCATCAGCGACAGCCATGGTCGGGCCTGGCGCCTGGGCACCACGGGCGTCGCCATCGGCTGCGCTGGGCTGCCGCCTGTATGGAATCAGCGCGGCCTGCATGATCTGTTCGGTTATGAACTGGTCGCCAGTGAAGAGTGTATCGCGGATGAACTGGCATCGGCCGCCAGCTTGATCATGGGACAAAGCGACGAGGGCAGACCCGTCGTCATCATTCGCGGCTACCGGCTACCGGATGCACCGGCGGCGCCGGCAACATCGATCCAGCGACCGCGCGCCATCGATGCGTTTCGTTAAGTTTAGCGATCCCGTGACTTAGGTGATAGACTGAAATGATACTTTTATTGGCAGTTGGCCAACCTGTGATTCACCCAAAGGAGGTTTCTCTGGACAGCATTTCATTAGCCCACCAGATTGTGGACATTGTCGAAGACAAGCAGGCTACCGCGATCGTCCTGCTTGACGTCCACGAACTCACCACGCTTGCGACCTACTTCATCATTGCCACCGTTGACAACGAGCGCCAGGCCAAAGCCATCGAAGGCGCCCTTCTTGAGAAACTCAAGTTGCAACAGAATCTACGCCCACTGCACGCTGAAGGGTTGGATGGGCAGGGCGGAGGCTGGGCGCTGCTCGACTATGGCGATGTGATCGTGCATCTCTTCACGGAAGAGCTGCGTGACTATTACAAACTAGAGGAGTTGTGGAGCCGGGCGCAGGTCGTCGTCAAGATGCTTTAGGCCCTGCACACGCTCCACTGCCGATCCGTCAGATCAATTCAACCGCAAACGCTGTGCCGCCGCCCACGCCGTGGCACAGCGCAGCGATGCCGCGCTTCTTGTCCGCCTCGCGCAGCGCATGAATCAGCGTCACGATAATGCGGGCGCCTGAGGCGCCAATGGGATGCCCCAACGCAATGGCGCCGCCATGAATGTTGACCTTGTCGTAGGGCGTCCCTAACAGCCTGCGCAAGAGAACATTGTTGAGCGAGAAGGCTTCGTTGTTTTCGAACAGGTCAAAGTCATCAAGCCGCATCCCCAGTTTGTGCACCAGTTTGCGAATGGCAGGCGCAGGCCCCTCGACAAAACGCCACGGCTCAACGCCGGCATAGGCCGCGCCAAGCACCCTGGCGATTGGCCTTACCCCCCGTACCTGCACTGCCTTCTCACTGGCCAGCACCAGCGCAGCCGCACCATCCGAGAGTTGGCTAGAGTTGCCGGCGGTCAATACGCCGTTCACCATGAATGACGGCGGCAGCGTGGCCAGCGACGCCTGGGTCGTATCGGGCCGGATTCCCTCGTCACGTTCCAGCCGGATCAGTTTCCGCCCCACCGGCAGTTCGATCGGCGCAATCTCAGGATTAAACTTGCCATTGGCCGCGGCCGCGGCCGCTCTTGATTGCGACAGATAGGCGACCTCGTCCAACTCGGTCCGCGTGACACCATGCTCCTTACACAGACGCTCCGTTTCCTCGCCCATCAACTCTCCCGTCATCGGGTCGGTCAGTCCATCGACCAGCAACGCATCCTGCAGTTGCTCGCGGTTTTCACCAATGAGGAGTTTGTAGCCCCAACGGGCGCGGGCGCTCAGCACAAAACCCGCCTGCGACATCGATTCAATACCGCCTGACAGCACCAGATCCGCCTCGCCGGCGCGGATGGCGTTGACTGCGTTCATTGTCGCCATCATGCCCGACGAACAGAGCATGTCCACCGCATAGCCGTCGACCTCCACCGGAATCCCCGCCTTGATGGCGGCATGCCGGGGCACAAGTTGGCCATGGCCATGTTTCAGGATGTTGCCAAAGACGTAGAGATCCAGCGCTTTCGCCTCGATACCTGCTCTGGCGATGGCGGCCTTCATGATGTGCGCGCCAAGATCGACCGGTGGCGCCTCCTTCAAGGCGCCACCGAATTTACCGATTGGAGAGCGAACTGCGGAAACGATGTAGGTCGTGGGCATAGGTGCTCCCTGCTGCGTGTCTCGTGTTACGTAACACCAGACACGCAACACGTTTCATTTATTCCCGATTCGGGTCGTACAAGAAGAACCACTTGTTGTCCAGGTGCGACGTGAAGCCGTCTTCCTGCATGGTGGCAATGGCGGCGTTGACCGGTTCGACCAGGTCGGAACCCTTTGGGAAGATGAAGCCGAAGTCCTCAGATTTGATCGGGTCACCGACGATCTTGAGTTTGTCGGGGTTGGCCCCGATGTACCCGCGGCCGGAGGCAGCATCGACCAGCACCATGTCGACGTCGCCGGCAATGAGCGCCTGCACCGAGGCGCCAAAGGTCTTGTACTGCTGGATGCGCGGGTTCGCCTCATCGCCGTCGAGGATGTCGTAGACCGCTGTGAAGAAGCCCGAGGTGCCGGGCTGCGCCCCGATCAGCAACTCTGCATCGGCCGCCAGTTCTTCCTTCGTGGCGAAACGGTCTTCATCGGCGCGGACCAGCATGAACTGCTGGCTGTTCATGTACGGCGCAGAGAAGTCCACCTGCTCCTTGCGCTCGTCGGTGATCGTGATGCCATCCATGCCAATGTCAAACTGGCCGACGTTGATCGCAGGAATCATGCCGTCCCACGACGTCGCCTCCCACTCCACCACACAGTTCAACCGCGCACAGATCTCCGCCATCGCATCGTATTCCCACCCGACAGCCTCCCCGGTCTTTGGGTCGACGAACTGGAGCGGGGTGTAGTCGTTGGCCATTGCCGCAGCAATGGCGCGACCCTCCAAATTGGGCAGGCTGTCATATGCATCGGCTTCATTGGCATCGGTCAGGTAGAACCACTTGTTGTCGAGATAATCAATGTAGCCGTCTGTCTTCATCGTTTCGATGGCGGCGTTGATTGGGGCGACCAGGTCGGAGCCCTTCGGGAAGATAAAGCCGAAGTCCTCAGATTTGATCGGGTCACCGACGATCTTGAGTTTGTCGGGGTTGGCCCCGATATAGCCGCGGCCGGAGGCAGCATCCACCAGCACCATGTCGACATCGCCGGCAATGAGCGCCTGCACCGAGGCGCCAAAGGTCTTGTACTGCTGGATGCGCGGGTTCGCCTCATCGCCGTCGAGGATGTCGTAGACCGCCGTGAAGAAACCTGAGGTCCCTGGCTGTGCCCCGATCAGCAACTCAGGGTTGGCGGCCAACTCTTCCTTCGTGGCGAAGCGGTCTTCATCCGCGCTGACCAGCATGAACTGCTGGCTGTTCATGTACGGCGCCGAGAAGTCCACCTGCTCCTTGCGCTCGTCGGTGATCGTGATGCCATCCATGCCGATGTCAAACTGGCCGGCGTTGATCGCAGGAATCATGCCGTCCCACGACGTCGCTTCCCACTCCACCACGCAGTTCAACCGGGCACAGATCTCCCGCATCGCATCGTATTCCCACCCGACGGCCTCCCCGGTCTTCGGATCGACGAACTGCAGCGGGGTGTAGTCATTGGCCATTGCCGCGGCAATCGTGCGACCTTCCAAATTGGGTAGATCATAGACGACGTTTTCAGACTCGTCGCCGGCGCAGCGGGGGCCGCTGCTTGCTCGGTGGCGTTTGCGTCACCACCTGCCGGCGCGCCGGTGCAACTGCGGTAGGCGCACACGCGGCCAGCACCATCGCCAACATGACGACCAGGCCAAGAGAAAGGATGATCCGGGATACAGTACGCATTGGGTAGATACTCCTTGGTTTCCAAGTTTTCAAATCGACTATTCTGATGCCACATAAGCTGCGACCACATTACCGGCGCCATCTAGCAGCGTGAGTTGGCTGCCATCCAATTGATAGGCGCCCGCGGTCTGCAGCACGCTCAGGTACTGTGCTTCCTGCGCCATGACGCCAAGTGGCTCGGCGCAGAACTTACGCGTTGCGGCAATTGGCGGCAGCGTGAGTGCGCCATCGCTGGCCATGAACGATCCGGAATAATTGTTGCAACCGGCAGATCCGCTCAACCTGCCATCGTCGCTGAACTTGATCGTGATCTGTGAACCGGCCAACGGCGGAACCTGGGCGCCGGCAAGATCACGATAGCCCGTCAGGATGAAACGCTTGCCATTTAGTTCACTCGGCTGCACGGCCACAGCTTCCGCCACGGGTGTAGGCGTCACCTCCCCGGAGGTTACCGCTGCCTCGGCCGTCGATTGGGCGCCAGAATCGTTGGTAGCTTCCAGTCGATAGCGATACACGCCAGCAGCGGTTAAGCAATCACTGCCACTGCCGCTGTTGGGCGCGCCATCCAGCAGCACGACATCGTCACGCAGGATGCGAATTGTCTTGGCGTCGCTGCCCACGGTCCAGTTGATCGTCACACACGCGTTAACGTCGATGGCTTCCGGCTGGACGGCGAAGACATCGATCACAGGGCCGGCAGGCGTTGCGCGGGATACCGACTCTGCCGCAGCGGCTGGTGCTGCCGCGGTTACTTTCACGGTCTGGACCGCGTAGTTGAAGCGTCCTCCCTTGGCGGCGCCAACCGCATAATCGTAGAATCCGGGTTCCGCCGGACAGTCTTCCCACGTGCCTTCGAGCGGCGCCGCATCCCACAACGTCTCCTGGCCGCGGAAGATGGTCACCTGGTCCGCGTCCCCCTCAATTCCCCAGGCGAGCGTGACGCATGACCCGGCTGGAATCGAACTGTCCGGCGCTACAGTGAAGTAGCTGAACTGCGGCAGGTCTGGTGACGGCTCCACGTAGACGGTGACTTCACGTAGCATTTCCGTGCCATCCGGCCAGACCACACGCAGGTTGTAGATCGTGGTCGCGGCGGGGAAGTCGGTGGCGCTGCCTACAGGGTCTACCTCACGATTCTTTAGCGCCTGGCCGGCCTTGGCAAAATAGACTGCGTCCGCGCCTTCAACTGCCCAACTCAACCTGACCGGACTGCCCTGGAGGACGCGCTCCGCATCGGCGGAGAAACTGATGCCGGGAACAGGCGTCTGCGTTGGGGCAGGCGTTGGCGTCGGCGATCCGGCCACCTGGAGTCCCACATGCAAGCTCTCGCCGAAGGAGGCGCCTTCGCGATTTTGCAGTTGCCACACGCCCTGGATGACGCCCGCAGTCAGCGGAGTAACGAGATCCACCGAAATATCGTAGGTATCGCCAGGCGCCACCTGGCCCTGGATTGCTACAGCTTCGCCGCCCATTGCCGCGCCGGGCGCGCTGCCGGAGGTAAACGCCAGTTGGTAGCTGCTATCCCAGGGGCAAGTGCCAATGTTTTGGACACGCCAACTCTTGGTGAAGGGCTGACCGGGGATCATCACCGGCGGCGCCGTCATGTTCTGGTCACCAAAGGTGAGATCTTCGACAAACGCCAGGCCATCGATGCAAGCGGGCGGTTCCGGCTTGCCGGTGGCCTCAAGCGGGGTCTTATCGATCGGTAGCAGTTGATCCGGTTCGAGTTCCAGATACTGCTTTGCCAATCGGGCGACCGTGCCGTTCTGCTGCAAAACATCCAATGCGGCATTGATCCTGGCAACCAGTTCACTCGACCCCTTGCGCAGGGCCAGCGCATATTGCTCATCGAACAGTCCGCTGCCGGCTACCTTGACGGCACCGGACTTGGCGAGCGCCTGCGCGGCCGGCAGGTCCGTGACAACGACGTCGATGCGCTCTTCCAGCAGGTCCGCCACCGCAAGTTGGTCGCTCGTGTAGAGCAGCAGTTTGTCGGCGCTCATGATGCCGGTATCCACCAGTTGCGCGCGCAGCCAGGTTTCAAAGACTGTACCCCGTTGGGCGCCGATGCGGACATTGGCGAGGTCTTCGGCCTTGCTGACCGCCTTCACCTCCGCGTTCGGGCGCACGAGATAGCCTTCCGTGGTTGCAAAGTAGGGCGTGGTGAAATCCACTTTGGCCGCGCGGGCGGGGGTCTGCGTAATGGCGGCAATGGCCACATCGATCTGGCCAAGTGCCAGTGAGCCGGGGATGCCGTCAAAGGCGATGTCTTTGAACTCGACGGTGACCCCCAGTTGCTCGCCGATCGCGCGCATCAACGCAGCATCAAAGCCGTCGACTTGGAACGTGTCGTCGTAATACTCGAAGGGTGGATAGCTGGGCTCGGTGCCTACCACGATCGCGCCCGCCTCCTGAATGCGTGACCAATCGGCGGCAACATCGGGCGCCGCCATTGCTGCCGGCGCGGCAGATTGCGCGGCCTGCTTTGTCACCGGACTACAGGCGGCAACAACGAGCGCAGCCAACATGATCGCGCTGATCAGGAGTGCGCTCCACCTGTTCGTAAGCCTGGAGTGTTGCATGGGGTTTCCCTTTCCACGGTGCACAGGCTTCAAGCCTTGTTCTCTGCCAGTATAGCAGGAGAAAGCCACCTTGAAAACTGGCGCGCCCAATCCTCCGCTCGACCGCTTTGAAGATTCACCGTTATCTGGACTATACTTGCGCCCACTCTTTGCAACGATTCAGTTTCATCGGAAACCATCATGTCTGACGCAGTTGTCGATCTCGCACCGGTGCGAGAGATTCTACTCCCCTATGCCGGGCAGGGCCGGACCGCCCTTCTGCCTGTTTTACAGGAAGCACAGGCGCACTTTGGCTTCATCTCTGAACCAGTTGCGACCGAAATCGGGCGAGCGCTTGGCATCCCATTGGCGGATGTGCACGGTGTGATCGATTTCTACTCGCTGCTCTATCGCGAGCCGGTGGGGCGTACGGTCGTGCGGGTATGCACGGATCCGTCCTGTGCGCTGCGCGGCGCAGATGACATCCTCGCCGCGGCCTGCGCACGCGCGGGCGTCGAAGTGGGCGGCACGTCGGCGGACGGCGAATACACGGTGGAGCGGTCGCCCTGTCTTGGCCAGTGTAATGCGGGCGTCTCCGTCAACGTTACGCATGGTAGGCCGGCCCGGTCGATCACCTATGCCCATGTCACCGAAGCGGCGCTCGACGACGTCCTAGCGGCTAGAGGACGCACGACCGGCAGCCCGTACTGGACCTATGACTATGTGGGGGGCGATCTCTGCATCGTGACGCCTTTGTGTGGGCGCGGCCGGCGGACGACGCTGATCGAGTATGAGGCCGCAGGCGGCATGCAGGCACTGACCCAGGCGCTGACCCAGATGACGCCCACCGAGGTCATCGCAGGGATCAAGGCGTGTGCGCTCCTGGGACGCGGCGGGGCGGCGTTCCCCTCGTGGCTCAAGTGGGAAGGCGCGGGGAACGCGCCTGGTGAACCGAAATACTTTGTGGTCAATGCCGACGAGTCCGAACCCGGCACGTTCAAGGACCGCATCTTGCTGGAGGGCGACCCATGTCGCGTGATCGAAGGCGCCTTGATCTGCGCCTATGCTATGGGCACAACCATTATTTTTTTCTATGTCCGCGGCGAATATCCGCTGGCGATCGAACGGCTGCGGGCGGCCGTTGCCGAATGCATGGCAGCGGGTTACGCTGGGCAGAATGTGCTGGGGTCAGGTTTTTCTGTTGAGATTGAGGTGCGGGAAGGGGCAGGCGCCTACATCTGTGGTGAGGAGACGGCGCTGCTCGAATCGATCGAGGGCAAGCGCGGCTTTCCACGTGTCAAGCCGCCGTTCCCGGTGACGAGCGGGCTCTATGGCAAACCCACGGTGATCAACAATGTCGAGACGCTGGTCAAGGTGCCCTACATCGTGAAGCAGGGTCCCAATGCGTTCCGGCGCTTTGGCACCGAGAGTTCAACCGGTCCTAAGCTGGTATGCGTATCTGGAGATGTGGTCCGTCCTGGGCTGTATGAGATCCACTTTGGCACCACCTTGCGCCGCCTGCTGGAGGATCTGGCGGGCGGTCTGGTGGGCGAGTTGCAGGCAGTGCTCTTGGGCGGCGCGTCCGGAACGTTCGCCACGCCTGCGCAACTGGACGTGCCGCTGAGCATTGAGGCGCTGCGCGCCGCAGGGTTGACGCTAGGGTCCGGCGCCATCATGGTCTTCAATACCACACGCGATCTGGGTGACATCCTCCACCGGCTGGGGCGCTTCTTTGCGCACGAAGCGTGCGGCAAGTGTTTCCCCTGCCAACTGGGGACACAACGGCAGGTTGAAATCCTGGAACGGGTGGCAGAGGGCCGGACGCTTGTCGGGGACTTGCAGCGCCTCCAGGATGTTGGCTGGACCATGACCGATGCGTCGCTCTGTGGGTTAGGGCAGACGGCGGCTAGTGCCGTCCTCACGGCGACTCAGCATTGGCCTGAGTTGTTCATCCCGCTGGAGCCAGTGGCAAAAGCAGCTGGGGCTGCGGAAAAACCTTGAGGTTCGCATGACCGAAATTTCACTGACGATCGACGGCATCAACGTCTCAGTGCCGGCAGGGACCACAATCCTGAAGGCGGCGGAAGCGGTCGACATTTCGATTCCGACCATTTGCTACCACGATGCATGCACCGCGAATGCGCTTTGCCGGCTGTGTGTGGTCGAGGTGAAGGGAGCGCGGCTCTTGCAACCGGCGTGCGTCGTGGAGGCTGCGGAAGGCATGCAGGTTACCACACGCAACGCGCGGGTTGAGCGCAGCCGGCGCACGATCCTGGAAATGCTGGATTCGGCGGTGGATTTGTCGGACGCACCGGGAATCCAGCAGCAGTTGGATGAATACGGCGCGGATCCGGAGCGCTTTCCTGAAGCAGAACGGCGCAGCCCGCCGCTACTCGACGATAACCCGATGTATATCCGCGACTACGCTAAGTGCGTGTTGTGCTGGCGGTGCATCCAGGTGTGTGCAGAGGATGCACAATATACGTTTGCGTTGACCCTGGACGGCCGTGGGTTTGAGACGCAGGTGGGCACCTTTTTGATCGACCGATGCCGGAAACAACCTGTGTTTTTTGCGGGCAGTGCGTCGGCGTGTGTCCCACGGGTGCGCTGAAGCCAAGACGGGAATGGCTGCTGGAGCAGGGCAAGACGCCGGATGAGATTATGGAGATGAGCAGGAGTGAGCGGAGAGGGAAGAAGCGGAAGTAAACCCGTACATCATCTCATATTGCCCGATAAAACGATCGAAACCTGCCGTGCGCAGCTTTTCCTCGATATAGTCACCTTGTTCGACATTCACGAACGTCAGCGATTCGCTATTGGTGCGTTGGGCCAATTCGCTCAGGATGACGTCTTCCAACCCCGTGTTGCGATGGGTGGCGGCGATACCGATCTGGGCGATGTTGCCTGAAACCGTGTGCACAAGGCCATAGCCGATGCACCGGTCCCCATCCATGATCCCTACATAGGCATAGCGGTCGATGACGTTGAGGACCGACTCTTTTGCGTTCTGCCAGGAAGCTTGAAAGGTCAGGAGATCGGTGACATCCAGGGTGCGATAGTGCTGGATGTCGTCATCGATGACGTAGGGAGTAGCAGTGACCGGAACTTCGGACTTCGGGCGGCGATAGCAGGAAAGGTTGCGGCTCACCTGAAAGCTGGCCTTGTGGTAGAGGGTGATGGCCGCTGCGTTGTTCTCCAGCACCTCCAGGGTCACCTGGTCGATCTCGCGGCACCGCAGATCTTCGAGCCATGCGTTCACCAGCCGCTTGCCTATACCCTGCTGCCGGTATTCTCTAACCGTGCCGGTGCCGCCATCGTAACAGAACTGAAGGTCGCCGCGCTTTCGATAGCCACAGAGGATAAAACTGACCAGTTCTTCCCCATCGAAACAGCCGATGGAGTAGTCGAAGTTGATATCGCGCGTCGCCAACATCTCTTCGAACTTAGCAAGCGGCAGATCGAAGCGCACTTCATAGTCACTGAAGGCGCGGCCAAACGCAGTGTACACCTGCTCCATCGTGGAACCGGCGAGGGATTTAATTTCCATGCTTCTATTTTACTTCAGCGTCGCCTGGCTCAAGATCCGGTACACGTCATTCACCGCATTGTCCTTCTTGAACTCCTTGACGATCGGCGTATCCTGGCCGCGCACCCAGATTTTCAGTTCTGCATCCAGGTCCATCACCCCTGCGCTCTCTTTGGCAAAACGGACGATGCTGCCGTAGGGGATCGTCATGGTTTCGACCTTGCGCCCACTCATTCCCTGCTTGTCCACGACGATGAGACGGTGGGTGGTGAAGACAAACGTATCGCGCACCAACTGATACCCGGCAATCACCTGTTCGCCGTCGATCAGCAGCGGTGCATACTCCTGCTGCAATTTCGCCACATCTGCCGCTACGGCGTGACCCATCCAACCCGAAAAAAGAGACATCGTGATTTATCCTTTCCAAACATGTTCATCGTGCACCGTCCAACACTACGCAATTGGCGTATGAATCGACTCGATGCACTTTTCATTGACATGATTTTACTGTCTGGTTTACTCCGTTACCGGACAGTGCGCTGTCACAATGGTGACAGCGAGCCACTGGCGCGGCGAGGGTTTCCGGGGTTTGCTGATAGGGGCGCCGTCAAGATGTCGCATATCTGACGCCGAACGGTGCTATACTTTGACCAATGGATGATTCGTCCCGGAGAGCATACCCATGTCTACCAACCAAACCTACATCCCTGCGCTCAGCATCGATGCGCTGACCCGCTACTACGATCCTGCGCTTGCCACCATCTTTCAGGAGCAGCGCTTCCGCATGCCGCTGGTCAACCGAAATGCGCAGACCGGTGACCGGGTGCTTGACATCGGCTGCGGCACGGCAACGCTGATGCTGCTGGTCGGCGAACACACGGCAGCGAAGTGCGTGGTCGGGCTGGACATCGACCCCGCGATGTTGGCCACGGCGGCGCAGAAGACGGCACAGCGCAACGATCTGCTCTTATTGACTCGCGGCAGCGCCGCCTGCCTGCCCTACGCCGATGGCAGCTTTGACCATGTGGTGTCGAGCCTGATGCTGCATCACCTGGAGACCATGCAGAAGCAGGGGATGCTGGCGGAGGCATGGCGCGTGCTGAAGCCGGGCGGATCGATCCTGGTGATGGACTTCGGCCCGGTCGGAAGCGGCATGGTAACAGAGGGAACCGCGGCGGTTTTTGGCCGTTTTGAACGTATAGACGACAACCTCCGCGGCCGCGTACCGGAGTTTTTGCGTGTGGCGGGGTTCGTAGACGTGTTCATGGAAGACGTCGCGCTTGCGGGGGTGGTGAAGATGTATAGCGGGAGGAAGGGGTAACGAGGACTGAAGTCTGTGAAGAGGGGAAAATGCAATGGTTAATAATCAACAAGCGTAGTGGAGGCAGCGTTGCGGCCAGAAAATATCGAAAGGCATGAATCGCATGGCTGAGCATCGAGAAGTCCCGTCAAGTGATCTGCCTGCCAAACTTGCTGCACCCGCACGGCGGGCGTTGGCGGGGGTAGGGATCACGCAATTGGAGCAGTTGACCAGCATGACCGAGGCTGAGGTGTTGAAACTGCACGGCATGGGGCCAAACGCGATGCGAACCCTGCGTGAGGCGCTGGCCGCGCATGGGCTGAGCTTTGCGGGGTAAGGCCAGAGCCTTACCCCTTCCTGATCCAAAACGGCGTCTCATGCAGTTTCTCGGCGCCGGTCTCGGTGATCAGATACCCGTCCTCGACGCGTAGACCGCCCCACGGCGCGTTGAACAGGGGAATGTCCACGGAGATCACCATCTCCTGTTCGATGACCGCACGACTGCTGGGACCAAAGATGGGCGGCTCAAACTCGATGACGCCGACGCTGTGCACACCCGAGTAAAGGAAATAGTCACCCAGGCCGGCGGTTTCGACGATCCGCCGTCCCACCGCTTCCACGGCGCGGCCCTCTACACCCGGATGCAGTTCTGCAAAGCAGGCCTGCTGGGCATTGACCGCCACCTCCAACGCCCGGTAGATTTCGGCGTTGGGGCTGCCGACCAACACCGGCCGGCCAATGGCAGCGTGGTAACCCTCAAAGCGCGGCGCGACGGTTAACAGCACCATGTCGTCGTCCGCCACCCGGCGGAAAGTCGACCGCGCCAGGATTGGCCGGGCATTAACACCGGCCGCGACAATGGTGTCGATGCCCGTCCCTTCCGCACCCGCCCTGCGCATGGCGGCTTCGGCTTCGGCCATGATCGCACGCTCGGTGACACCAGGCGCAATCGCCGCAATGGCGGCATTCAGCCCCAGTTCGGCAATGTGATACGCATAACGGATGACCGCCTGCTCTGCCGGGGTCTTGCGCGCCCGCAGTTGGCACATCGCTGCTTCAACGTCCACCCACTCAACGCCGGGCAACGCGGCCTGTAGCGCACTTAGGAAGTCGTAACTCATCAACCCGCGGCCGGCCAGACCCACGCGGCGCACGGCGCCAGGTGTCGCCACGAGGTCGGTCACCACCTCGGCAAGGGGATGGATACGCGCATAAGGGTAGTCTTCGTCCGGGTGCGTGAATTCGCGGAGCACGCGAACGTCGGGGATGCGCCCGGATAACATCGCATACTGGTCACTCTCCGGCCCGCTGAGCAAGACCGGATCGCCGTACTGCCCAATGACGATGCAGACCGGCTCGAAGTGCACGGGGAAGTTCGCCAGCCAGCGAGCATGGGCCGGGCCAAAAGTGGCGCGATCGTCGGCGTAAGCGAGCACCAGGTCGAGGTCTGCCTGGGCCAGCAGTTGCTGCACCTTGCGCCAGCGGGCAGGGTACTCTTCGGCAGGAATGAAAGGTGGGCGCTTCATAGGCAGTCGGCCACAAAAGCCGTCAGCAGAAGGTTGAACTGTTCGGCCCGCTCCCAGTGCGGGGCATGACCTGCGCCGGCGATCATCTGCACTTTCTTGTGCCATAGGGTCGGCATGTCGAGCGTGCCAAAGTAGGCGCCGTTAACCAACTGCTCCTCTTCCCATGCAGCACGGCCAACGGGACCATCATGGTCCGCACCACTTCCACCTCGTCCTTGTAGCCGCCGGGACGGATGCTGCCGGCCACCGCGGCGCGGGCGCGGCCGTCGGCACGGCGGACATCGTCGTAGCAGGAATTGGGAATGTCCCGATAGCCTGGGGCAAAAAAAGCGTCGGCAAAGGCGAGCATCTCCGGGTCAGATGGCGTTGGGAGGAAGGCCGCTGCCATAGCGGGATTGGGCAAGAAGGTGGACCCCATGTCGGGCGGCCAGGCAAGGGGCGGCGTGCCATAGATGGCGACGCCCTTGCAGGCGGGCAGGTCGCCTACGGCCTCCAGCGCAATATGGCCGCCAAGACTCCAGCCGACCAGAACTGCATCGTTGAGGTCCAGCGCGTGCATGAGTTCACGCACGATGAGCGCCCAGCCTTGCAGCCCCATCACCGTATCCGGATCACCGACCGGTTGGGAATCGCCAAAGCCCGGCAGGTCGAGCGCAACGACACGGTGCGTGCGGCCAAAGTCGCTGTCCAGCTGGCGGGCGAACGTCTGGCTGGAGGAAGAGTTGCCGTGGATCAATAACACGGACGGGCCTTCGCCGCCGGATTCACGGTAGGCGACGCGTTGGCCGGCGAGCGGGATGGACGTGGTGGACATAGTGGTGGTTCCTTTGTGAAGGTGGATGGGTTGTGGAGTGTAGTGTACGGGGGAAGAGGAAAAGAGACAAAGAGACAAAGAGACAAAGAGACAGGGAGACAGGGAGACCAACAGAGCCGCGAACGTGAGCGATTGGAGTCACGCACACTGCTATCGCTGACGTTTGACCGATCCCTTCACCCGTTATTACGTGCTACACTTGGCATATCAACCCTCGGCACTGCGAGGCGCTCATGCCGGATCTCATTCAATGTACCTGGACCGCCCAACTAACGACTAGAGGCAATAGGTGCAGGTTCGTCGCTGCTTTGGTGCTCGTGTTCATGGTCTTTCAATTAGCGGCCTGCGTCGACATGCCGATCGGTGTCACCCCCGGCGATATTTACGTGCGCATCTACATGCCGGTGGATCCGGTCCGTCTAGAGCCAACCAAACATGCCCCAGTGATCGGCTTCGTCTTCGGTGGTATGGAGTTTCCCGCGGTGGCCATGGCCGAAAACTGCGAGTTCCTACAGGTGCGCACGCCCTGGTGGGGCGATGTATGGGTCGTCGGCCCGCCTGAGTTTGCGACGTTCGAAAACGGCAGTTGCGCGGATCTCCCGAATCGTTCGCTCTATCTCCAACCCAAAGGGTGAGACGTTCTTACTTTTTTCTGTTTCCCTCTCCGCGTTTCCTCCGCGTCTCTGCGCCCTCCGCGTTGGCAGTTGGCGCGGGAGGAAACGATCAACGCGGAGATGCGGAGGTGGCGCGGAGGGCACAGAGAAATGCAGAGAGAGGGGAGCGTTCGTGATATGATCGGTGGGAATGTTCCCCCTCTTTCTGTGATCGGAGAACTTGTCATGCCCACCTGGAACCCGCCTGCAGAATGGATGCGTATTCAGGCCATCGACGCCCACACCGGCGGCGAACCACTGCGCGTGATCACGAGTGGCTTCCCCGATCTACCAGGTGGCACGATCCTTGCTAAACGCCGCTATGCACGCGAGCACTACGACGATCTGCGCCGGGCGCTCATGTGGGAGCCGCGCGGGCACGCCGACATGTACGGCTGCCTCGTTACAGAACCAGTCACGCCCGACGGCGACCTCGGCGTGCTCTTTCTTCACAACGAGGGCTTCAGCACGATGTGCGGGCACGGCGTCATTGCATTGGCCATGGTCGCACTCGACACCGGAATGCTGGTCCGCACCGGCGACGCCCCTGTCATTCGCATGGATACACCCGCGGGCAGGGTCACGGCCACCGCACACCGGCGCAATGGGTGGGTGGCGGAAGTCTCTTTCGAGAATGTGCCTTCGTTTGTCTATGCGTTGGGTCAGACCGTGGATGTACTGGGACTCGGGCGGATTCGCTACGACGTCGCCTTTGGCGGCGCCTTCTATGCCTTTGTAAACGCCGCTGATGTGGGCGTCGGGTTGGGCAGTGAGGACTTCCGAGATCTTATCGACATTGGGATGCGCATCAAACGTGAGGTCATGCGCACGCTGCCGATCACGCACCCTTCGAACCTGACCTGGGCTTTCTGTATGGCGTGATCTTCGTCGGCCCGCCACACGATCCGGCGCACCACAGCCGCAATGTCTGCATGTTTGCCGACGGCGAGATTGACCGTTCGCCGACCGGCACCGGAGTCAGCGCACGCGCTGCGCTGCACTACGCACGCGCTGAAATCGGGATCAATCAGCCGTTTGTGGTGGAGAGTATTCTGGATAGTTGCTTCACGGGCGAGGTGGTCGGCGAAACGACGTTTGGCGCCTATCCTGCGGTGATCCCCCAGGTAACCGGCTCCGCCCACATTTGTGGCCGGACAGAACTCCTCATCGATCCGACCGACCCATTGCGCAACGGCTTCCTGCTGCGCTGAGAAGACAGGTCAACACCCGATGACGCGCACCTATCGGACGGCGGAAGTCGCCGCGGCCGCAGGCGTCCACCCCAACACGGTTCGTCTCTACGAGGAGTGGGGTTTCTGCCGCCAATCCCGCGCAGTGCCGCCGGCTACCGGCTCTACACCGAGTATCACATCGATCAGATGCGGCTGGCCCGTCTGGCGCTGCACGCACCCTACCCAGGCGGCAAGGATCCCGTGCTCGCCGCCGTTAACGCCGCGGCCGCAGGCAATCTGGGTGAAGCGCTGGAACATGCCTACCGTTACCTGGTGCAAGTGCGCAGCGAATTTGCGCAGGCAGATGCCGCCGTTGTGTTGCTCGAGCGCTGGGCAAGCGGCATGCCTGCCGACGTCACCGCCCGCCCGCTGCGCATCGGGCAGGCCGCGGCGCTGTTGAAACTCTCTCCTGACCTGTTGCGCCACTGGGAGCGTAACCAGTTGATTCAGGCGCCTCGCGATCCCCACAGCGGTTACCGCATCTACCATGCCAAAGAGATCGGGCGGCTGCGCGTGATTCGGATGTTGCGCGCCGCAGGCTACAGCATGATGGCGGTGCTCCGGCTAATGCGCCACCTGGACACCGGCAGCCAGGGTGATCTGCGCGCGGTTCTGAATACGCCCGATGCCAACGAGGAGATCACCAGCGCGGCCGACGCCTGGTTCACCACGCTGCGCGCCCAGGAAGAGCGGGCGCTTGCCATGATCGATCAGATTGAAGCGATGCTCCGCAAATACCAGCGCTAAACCCTCCATTTGTTCGCAAAGGTTTGATCCCACGGCGGCTTCGTTCCCCTCTGGTCAGACACCACTTTCTGGCGCGAGTCTCCATTTTTCCACCCAGGGTTTACGCTAGAATCGTGAGGATGGCGCCTGACGCCGCTACGCTCACGCGGGACAGCCAACACAGGTGGAGAGATGGCAAAAGCACAGATCGTCATCGAAGGATTGACAAAGACCTACCAGACGCCGGTACGCGATCCGGGGTTGGGCGCGGCGCTGGCGAGCCTTATCAAGCGGCGCTATTGCAGCGTCGAGGCGGTGCGCGACGTCAGTTTTACGCTGGCGGAAGGCGAGCGCGTGGCGCTGCTGGGACCGAATGGCGCCGGCAAGACGACGTTGCTCAAGATGCTGGCCGGGCTGCTGCGTCCCACCGCAGGTACGGCAAGCGTTGCCGGCTTCACGCCCTGGGAGCGCCACTATGCCTATCTGCGCAACATCAGCATGGTCATGGGCAACAAGAGCCAACTGCTGTGGGACATTCCACCATTGGACTCGTTTACCGTGCTGGCTCGTATCTATGACCTGCCGCAGCCGGAATTCCAGGCAGCACTGGATGAATTGGTTGCACTGTTGGATCTTGGCCCGCTGCTGAATTCACCGGTGCGCAACTTGTCGCTGGGTGAGCGGATGAAATGTGAATTGGTCGCTGCGCTGCTTCATCGCCCCCAGATCCTGTTTCTTGATGAACCCACCATCGGACTCGACGTGTCGGCGCAGCGCCGTCTGCGCGCCTTTCTGGACGACTACAACCGCCGCCATGGGGTGAGTTTCATCCTGACCAGCCACTACATGGCCGACGTTACCGCCCTGTGCGACCGCGTGATCTTGATTCACCAAGGGAGCTTGCTCTACGATGGTTCTTTGCGCACGCTGGCCACGCGGCTCGCGCCGTTTAAGTTGATGCGGGTGACTTTGAACCAGGCGTTGGAGTACGAGTTTGTGGCGCCACCGGAGACGGAACTCGTCGAGCAGACGGAAGACAGCATCACGCTGCGCGTGGCGCGGTCCGCCACCTCAACGGTTGCCGCCCAACTCCTACAGCAACTGCCAGTCGCCGACCTCGTGATTGAAGACGCGCCGATTGAGAGCGTTATGGACCAAATCTACACGGGAGGCCAACTATGAATCTTCGTGGTCTCGGTGCGCTGGTGCGCGCTTCATGGCTTTCGTGGCTGCAGGCGCGCAGCTTCTTCTTTCTGCTCGCCTTCGGTTGGATGATCCCGCCGCTCATCTACCTGTTCGTCTGGTCAACCGCCGCCGGCGAATCCTCCGTCGATGGCTTTACGGGGGGAGTTCGTTGCATACTACTTGATCTTGATCGTCGTCAACCAGGTCACCTTTGCCCAGACCAACTGGACGGTGGGGGATCTGATTCGCGACGGTTCGATGAACATCCTGCTGCTGCGCCCGTTGCCACCCGTGCTCGATGCCGTGGCAACTGAACTTGCCGGCAAGGGTGTGTTCCTGTTATTTGTCGGTCCGGTGACCCTTGGCCTGAGTCTGTTGCTCAAACCTGAGTTGGAGTGGACGATGATCGGCGTCATGGCATTCATCCCGGCGCTGATCCTGGCCTGGCTCTTGCGCTTCCTTTGGGGCTATGCGTTGGCGCTGCTGGCGTTCTGGGCGGCGCGCGCCGATGCCCTGCTGGCGCTCACCGATGCTGCGATCTTCCTGCTTGCCGGGCAGGTGGCGCCGATTTCACTGCTGCCTGACCTGCTGCGCACCTTCGCAGTGTTGTTGCCGTTCCGGTATATGCTGAGTTTTCCCGTGGAGGTGTTGATGAACCGGCTCGATAGTACCGGCCTGGTCCTGGGCTTTGCCATGCAAGGCTTCTGGTTGGTCGTTGCGCTCTTTGCCAGCGTTGCGTTATGGCATAGAGGTGTTCGCCGCTATGCGGCAGTGGGAGGGTGAGATGCGAAGTCTGCACCTGGCGGCGGCCTTTGCGCGCGCCTCGACACAGCAGGAATTGGCATACCGGTCGAATTTCTTCATCAGCGTGCTCCACTCCCTGCTCAACCTGGCCACCGGGTTGCTTGGTCTGGTGATCCTGTTTGACCAGGTGGAATTGGTGCGTGGGTGGGACTTTGCGTCCAGCCTCACCTTGCTTGGGGTTTATCTCACCCTGGCCGCGCTGCGTGACCTCTTCATCGGCCCCAGCCTCGACGCACTGGCCGGCATGGACGGCGCCATCTGGCGCGGAACCTTTGACTTTTCCCTGCTGCGCCCGGTCAACCAGCAATTCCTGGTCAGTGTCCAACGGTGGCGGCCCCTGGTGCTTTTTGATCTGCTGCTCGGGCTTGCAGTGCTGGGTTCGGGCGCGATGCGGCTTGGTGCGGTGGTGACCTGGGGTCATGTGACCGGCTTCATCCTGGCGCTGGGGGCGGGCGTGGTCATTCTGTACAGTCTGTTGTTGGGTCTGACGAGTCTGGTCTTTTGGGGTCCCGGGCTTCATGTACACCTGGCTCTTCGACAGCCTCTACCAGATGGCGCGCTTCCCGGTCGGGCTTTATCCGTCATGGCTGCGGTTTACCCTGACATGGATCATTCCCGTTGCTTTTATGACCACGCTGCCGGTGGAGGCGCTGCGTGGCAACATGACGGCAGGAATGCTGGCGGCGGGCACTGGGGTGGCGATCGTCGTGTTTGCTGGCGCGTCGCTGCTGTTCTCACAGGCGCTGCAAAGGTATGCGAGCGCCTCGAGTTAAGAGTTTTCCCGAACTGAGGAATCAATCAATTCTCGCTTCTCATTTCTCTCCGCGTTTCCTCCGCGTCTCCGCGTTGGCAGTTGGCGCGGGAGGAAAAGATCAACGCGAGACGCGGAGGTGGCGCGGAGTTCGCGGAGGAGAAGCACACAAAGCACTTCACCGAGTTCGAAACTTCTTGGCCTGCACGCCTGCTCGGAATGTCGCCAGCAGGCGCTGTGTCCTCAGTCCAGGGTGACCGCTGCCGATCACGATGTCGTCGACGCGCACGATCGGCAGGATTTCTTTCGTCGTGCTCGTGATGAACATCTCGTCTACCTCGCGCAACTCATCGTAGCAGATCGATCGGTAGCGGATCGGATGCAGATCTGCGGCAATCTCAAGCGCAAAGCCGCGCGTGATCCCTGGCAGGATGCCGGCGTCGGCTGTGACCAACTCGTCGCCCCGAAAGACGAAGACATTGCTGGTGGTGCATTCGTCCACGGTGCCATCGGCGGCGCGGTAAAGCGCCTCAATCGCACCGGCGCGCTTTGCCCGCTGCTGCCCCATGATCGCCGTCACATAGTTGAGGCTTTTGACCGTCGGCATGAAGCGCTGGAGCTCGACCGAGATCAGCGATGCGCCGTTGTGATACGTTTCTGCTGATATCACCCGGACCGGCGCCGTCATCACCAACAGGCTGGCCTTCCCCTCGGGCAGGAGCCCATTTGCAGACTCACCGCCGGTCACAATGATCCGAATCGTGACGTTGCCGGCGTCGTTCTGCGCCAGCGTCGCCTGGACGATCCGCTCAAGCTCACCAATGCCCCACGGCATTTCAAGGTCGATTTGCGCTGCGGAGCGATGCAATCGTTCCAAGTGCTCGCGCAGCCGGAACGGTTGCACGCCATAGGTGCGCAAGACCTCAAACACACCGTACCCCGCGGACCAGCCCAAGATCGCTTGCCGCCAGCGCCGCGTTTGCGGCAGGGACAAACTCGCCATTCACATAATGGATTCGGTCGGCCATCATTCCCTCACGTGCCAGTCGCCGAGGCAGACCCACTTGTAGGTGGTCAATTCTTCCAGCCCCATCGGCCCGCGTGCGTGCAATTTCTGGGTGCTCACGGCAACTTCCGCACCAAGCCCAAACTGACCACCATCGTTGAAGCGCGTGCTGGCGTTGACAAAGACCGCCGATGAGTTGATTGCATCGACAAAGCGGGTGGCGTTGCGCCAGTCGTTGGTCAAAATGCCATCCGAATGCTCAGAGCCGTGTGCATAGATGTGTTGGATCGCACCTTCGACGTCATCCACAACCTTGACACCAAGAATCAACGCCATCCATTCCTGGTCAAAGTCCTCGGGACCGGCCGCAATCACGCGCGCACCCCGTGCATCTTTCGTCAGCACTGTCAGCGCTTCCCCGGTCGCCCGCAACTCGACGCTGCAATCACTCATGCGTTCCGCCAACATCGGCAGAAAGGCGCCGGCCGCGTCACGATGGACAAGCACCGTGTCGCAGGAATTGCAGACACTGGGCCGCTGTACGCGGGCATTCTCGATCACATCCAGCGCGCGCACGAAGTCGGCTGACGCGTCCACAAAAAGGTGGCAGACACCGATCCCGCCGGTGATTACTGGGATCGTGCTCTGCTCGCGGCAGAGTTTATGCAGTGCCGCGCCACCGCGCGGAATGATCATGTCTACATACGCATCAAGGCGGAGCAACTCGCCGATCAACGCCCGGTCCGGACTCTCGATGTATTGAACGGCATTCGCCGGATAGCCGACCTCGCTGAGTGCTCCTTGAATGGCATTCACGAGCGCAATGTTGCTACGCAAAGTCTCCTTGCCACCACGCAGGATTGCGGCATTGCCCGTCTTCAGACACAGTGTCGCGACATCCACCGTCACATTGGGGCGCGCTTCATAGATCACGCCGATGACCCCAATCGGGATGCGACGCTTGCTCAGCCGGAGACCGTTCGGCAGCACCCGGCTCTCAAAATCAGCCCCGACCGGATCCGGCAGCGCCGCCACGCGCCGCGTGTCTTCCGCAAGCGCCGCAATCCGCTTCTGGTTGAGCATGAGCCGGTCGAGCAACGCCTCGCTCAAGCCCTGGGCGCGGCCGTCGGCCATATCGAGCGCATTGGCCGCCATGATGGCGCCGGCCTGCGCTTCGAGCGCATCGGCAATGGCCAGCAGCGCGCGATTTTTTACAAGGGTTGTCAGTGTGCCAAGTTGGCGGCTGGAGACCTTCGCTGCGCGCCCCATGGCCTGTAGGTCAATTTTGTTTTCGATCAACATCGGTTTGCCTCCACGCTTCTCCGTCCAAGTCGGCATACTTTACCACAGTTGGCGGGTCAGTTTCTATCTGGTAAGTCCCCTCTGTGCGATAATCGGAGGTAGTTTTATCGGTTGGCACCAGTTCGCGGGTTACACGCTGCGACTGATCATGTTTTGAAAGGACAGAGGCACATCGTGCCGGAGACAATTCGCACAGACTTCCATATGCACTCGACCTTCAGCCCGGACGGTCACGACACCATCCACCAGCTTTGTCGCTACGCGCTCGAGCATGAGTTGACGACGATCGCCGTGACAGATCATGTCGAGTGGCAGCCCGACGGCCGCCAATATGCTCCCGACTTTCCGCGCTACTTCGAGTCCCTCCTCAGGTGCCGTGAGGAGTTCGGTCCTCAAGGTCTTCGGATCTTGAGTGGGCTAGAATTAGGCAACCCGCACCATCACATGCCTGAGGTCCAGGCAGTCCTCGACGCCTACGAATTTGACGTCGTGATCGCGTCGTTGCATTGGCTGGATGGGGAGAATATTCATAACACACGCATCTTTGCCGACCGCGACCCCTATGCGGTCTACAGCCGGTACTTTGCCGACCTGGGGCGCATGGCGTCCGTTGCACCGGGCAATCTGATTGCCCACTTTGACCGGATCTTCTGGCCCGGCACCCAGGTGCACGGGGCCTTGGATACCGCACGGCTGGAGCCAATCGTCCGCCCTGCGCTGGAGCAGATTGCCGCCCGCAACTGGGTGCTCGAGTTGAATACACGTTTCCTGGCGCACACACCTGGCTGGAATGACATCTTACAAGCCGTGCTCCTATGGTTTAACGAAGCAGGCGGCGCGGGTGTTGCCGTGGACTCGGATGCGCACCGGTGTAAGGAAATCGGTCGGCACCGGGATGTGGGTGCGGTCTTGGTGCGCGCAGCCGGTTTCCCATTGCTGAACACGTTACCGGCTCCTCAACTCGCTGTGGTCAGGTAATGTTTGTGTTGACCCCCGCAGGATTTTCGGCCATGCCCACGGCACTGCCCGGCCACTTACCGGCCGGAGTCGTGGCTACGCGCGCCCAATCCCTGACAAAGGCGCACGTGGCGGCTATAAAATCTCATACCTTCGCCGCATGCCAGCCTTGATGATATGCGCTATGCTGGACAGAGAACGGATTTGAACGTGCATTCGCGTCAGGATGAGGTGCCAAATGCGACGACTACTATTCGCTGTTGTGCCGGCTGTGTTGGTTGCGCTCGCTTTTTTTGTGTTGCCCGGGTTTGCGCAGGATAACAAGGCGGCACCGACGGTGATCACCCACCACAGCGTGCCGGTGATGATCCGGCTGACACTCGATGACGGCACGCCTATTTCACTTACTGTGCTGCTAAACGTCGAATCCCAGGTGGAAGAAGATCGCAAGCCGGGCGATCCCGCGGTGCGCGTCAATGTCACGCCGAAGCGCTCTGAGAGTTCTGAGGGGAGCAAAGTCAGCGGAGTCGAAATCGGTGCGATTCAATCCGCCAATTTTGTTGCGTTGGAACCAACGCCGACGCCTGCAGCAGAAGGGGGATTGCTCCCGACGCCGACGCCTGGCGCTGGCGAGGCGAGCGCCGCAACCGGCACGGCAACGACTGAGGGTCCGCGCACAAATGACGCGGCGAACATCCGCTCTGGCCCCGGCACCACGTTTTCGATCGTGGGCAGCGCGGCGGTCGGGAGTCCTTTGGAAATTACCGGCCGAACCGCTGATGGCAAATGGTATCAATTGGATGGCAAGCGCTGGGTTGCCGCTTTTCTGGTTGACGACGCACCCGCCGGTGTCCCTGTGATCACCGATCTACCCAAAGAGCCGGTCGCCGCAGCCACGGCTACCGTAACTGCGACTGCCACCATTACGGCGACCGGCTCGCCTGGCGCACCATAGAATCCGATTGTCTCGCAACAAAAAAGTGTGCCCAGAGGTGTTGTCCTCTGGGCACACTTTTTTGTTGCTGTCTGTACAAATTACCGCCCTACCGTAGGTGCGGCTTGCAGCCGCACGACGCTGATCAAGGACAATAACAGGGCATCCGTTTCGCACCTGTATTCGTCGTGGCCGGCCACGTGCGGTTTTTAACCGCACCTACGAAAGCGCCTATGCCTTGGGGTTCGGCGCTGCGGCGCGCACTGCGGGCGATACCAGATCTTCATATTGCTTGAAGTTGTTCACGAACATTTCCGCCAGCTTGCGCAACTGCGCATCATAGGCGACTTTGTCGCTCCACGTGTTGCGCGGCTGCAGGATCTCACTCGGAACATTTGGCACACTTGTCGGGATCTGAAGCCCAAAGACCGGATCGTTGACAAACTCAGCCTTGCCGAGCGAACCGTCGAGGGCGGCTTCCACCATGGCACGCGTGTAGGAGAGCTTCATGCGGCTGCCGACGCCATAGGGACCGCCGGTCCAACCGGTGTTGATCAGCCAGACACTGACCTTGTGCTCTTCAATCTTCTTGCCCAGGAGATGGGCGTACACGCTTGGGTGCTGCGCCATAAACGGTGCGCCAAAGCAGGCGCTGAACGTGGCCGAAGGCTCCTTGACACCGCGTTCAGTGCCGGCAACCTTGGCAGTGTAGCCAGAGATGAAATGGTACATCGCCTGTTCTGCCGTCAGCTTTGAGACCGGGGGAAGGACACCAAAAGCGTCCGCCGTCAGGAAGACAATGTTGCTGGGGTTGCCGCCGAGACCGTCGCGCTTCGCGTTCGGGATGTGCGAGATTGGGTAGGCCGAGCGCGTATTCTCGGTCAACGAACCGTCGTTGAGGTCCAGCCGCCGGGTGTTGGAGTCGATGCCGACATTTTCGAGCACCGTGCCAAAGCGCCGGGTCGTCGCATAGATTTCTGGCTCGCCTTCCGGGGAAAGATTGATCACTTTTGCGTAGCAGCCACCTTCGAAATTGAAGATGCCGTTGTCACTCCAACCGTGTTCATCGTCGCCAATCAACGTGCGCTTGGGATCCGCAGAGAGCGTCGTCTTGCCGGTGCCACTGAGGCCGAAGAAGATAGCCGTGTCACCCTTGGGGCCGATGTTGGCCGAACAGTGCATCGGCATGACTTCTTTAAACGGCAGGAAGTAGTTCATGGCCGTGAAAGCCGACTTCTTGATTTCGCCGCCGTATTCCGTCCCACCGATCAATACCATCTTCTTGGCAAAATCAACCAGGATGAAGACGTCGCTATTGGTACGGTCGACTTCTGGGAAGGCGTGGAAACCAGGGCAGTCGATAATGACGAACTCTGGGACGAAGTCCGCCAGTTCTTGCGGCGTAGGCTGGATAAACATGTTGCGCACAAATAGGTTGTGCCAGGCGTATTGCGTGATCACGCGCACCGCCATCCGGTACTGCGGGTCGGCGCCGCACCAGACGTCATGGACGAAGACGTCCTTGCCCTGCAGATAAGAGGCCATGCGGCGCTGGAGTTCTTCGAAGCGATCTGGCGCAATCGGCCGGTTTACCTTGCCCCACCAGATGTGGTCGTGCACTTCGGGCTCGTCTACGATGAATTTGTCGTTGGGCGAACGGCCAGTGAACTGACCTGTGCGCACCACCAGCGGGCCGAGATGGGCGATGATGCCCTCGTCCCGCTTGACTGCCTCTTCGTACAGACCGGGAGTCGAGAGGTTCCAATAGACGTTGCGCAGGTTGGTCAGCCCCTGGACTTCAAGTCCAACCGGGCTATGTGTGCGCGGGCTGATCTCATTCATTTTGCACCCCTTTGTTTGAAATAGACGACGGTTTCAACGACAGCGAAAAAGGATAGTTTTTTCATAGATCCATCATGCCGCAATTGTGTCATGATGGGTTTGTTGGCGTTTCCGAACGCTGATTGTGAATTATAGCACAATGTCCAATTTACACGAAGTCTGATAATCGCCCGAATTGGGCTTAAGGAGGCAACCCTTGATCAGCGCTCGATGGATTGGATCACTCATTGTAATCATTGGCGGCCTCATAGCGATGATGCAAATCGTTTTGCCACTGGATCTCGCCCTCTATGCTGCGCCGCCGGATTCCACGCCGACGGCGCCCAATACCCACCTGGCGCTTCCCTTGATTAGCCTTGCGCCCAACAAGTTGGTGATTGCAGCTGCCTACATCGACAGCACCGTTGCGCAGGAACCGGATTCGGCGATTTTGATCTGGAATCTTGGACTGCGACCTCAGTCCATGGCCGGCTGGCGTCTCGAATCAGCCGGCCGCATTGCGCAGTTTCCTTTGACCAGCACCGTGACGATCGATGCTGGGAGCCGCCTCTGGTGCGCCGCCGAGGCAACTGCCTTTGCACTGACATTCGGCGAGCTAGCCGGCTGCGAATGGAAGACTGATACTTCTCCTGCCCCCAATTTACGTGGATCTTTGCAATTGGTCAACCACGGCGGCACGATCTTGCTCCGTGCAGCAACCGGCGCACCGGTCGATGTGCTCGTGTATGGCGATGAAAGCCGCCCAACGCCGGGTTGGGACGGGCGTCCTGCGCAACTGTACACGCGCGGCGCCGCTGCGGCACCGGGTCAGGTCTGGCGTCGCAAATTGCAGCCTGCCAGTGGCCTGCCAATCGACAGCGACGGCGCCGCCGATTGGGCCGGTGATCTGGCTGACATCGCCTGGGGGCGGCGGATCCAAATGCCTGGCTGGTTGGGATGGGATGCCGGAACTCTGCTGTGGCCGCGGGGCGCCACTTCAGATAGCACGTTGCGTGTTTGGGTTGGACCGGAGGGACTCTACGAGCCACTTCGCAGCGTGTTGCAGTCTGCCCAGCACACCATTGAACTGAGTATTTATACATTTGAACATCCGCAATTGGCGACACTGCTTGCGGAAGCGGCATCGCGGGGCGTTCGCATCCGCCTGCTCCTCGAAGGAAATCCACCTGGCGGTATCACCAACCTCCAGAAGTGGTGCGTCGCCACCATGGCCAACAGTGGTGTTGAAGTTCTTTACTATGCGTTAGCTGCCGACGCACCGGCCGGGCAGCGCAAACGCTATCGTTTCGAACATGCAAAGTACGGCATTGTAGATGGCAGTATCGCACTGATCGGCAGCGAAAACTTCACCCGCGATGCGATGCCTGCGTCGGTGGGGCCGCCGGTGGGCGGACGGCGCGGCTTCTATCTGGCGACAGACGCGCCAGACGTGATTTCGACGCTCCAACAGATTTTCGGCGCCGACTGGGCCCCTGGCAAGTTCAGTGATCGTCGCGCCTACGCTCCAACCGATCCTCGCTACGGTGCCCCACCCATTGGCTATACGCCGCCGCAACCGGCCAAATACCCCGTGACGGAGGCAGAGTTCACACAACCTGTGGAGGTGCACGGTCCGGTGACATCCATTGTGATGAGCGCGCCGGAAAATGCCTTGCGGCCCGATGTGGCCATACTAGGGTTGCTTGAACGCGCCGGCTCCGGCGACGAAATCAGCTTGATGCAATTGTACGAACAGAAGTACTGGGGGGACGTGACGAGCAATCCGACTGCAGATCCGAACCCACGCCTGCAAGCGCTCATTGGCGCAGCCCGGCGTGGCGCCCAGGTGCGGGTGCTGCTCGACGGCTATTTTGACGACGATGCAAGCCCACGCAGCAATTCGGCTACGGTCAACTACCTGAATGCAATTGCCGCCGCCGAACACCTGAACCTTGCTGCCCGCCTCGGTAACCCGACTGCCGGTGGCATTCATGCCAAGCTCGTGCTCGTCCGCCTTGGCGAGGAACGTTGGTCAGCAGTAGGTAGCCTCAACGGCAGCGAGGTGAGCTACAAACTCAACCGCGAGGTGGTGCTGTTAGTGGATCGCTTGGAGATCTATGTGCGCTTGCATGAGGTCTTTCTTCATGATTGGCGCCTGAGTACAAGTGATTAACCTGTGCTTTGCGCAATGGATGACCACGTTACAAATGCGGGGACGACCAAAATATCGCTGCCGCACGTTCCATTTGGCGGCGTTAAACCTACCCTCAGTTATAATGCGTGCTCAGAACCGATTGCCGCATCTACCGCGGCGCACTTCGCAGTCGCGCTTTCCACCAGGAGAGAATCTATGCTGCACCCAATGATGGAAGCAACGCTGGCACGTTGGCATGAAATGGTCACTGCACGCGACTTATCTGCGTTGCCCTCACTGCTTGCGGATGATGTCGTCTTTCGCTCGCCCTTTGCGTACACGCCCTATGTAGGCTCCACCAAAGTGAGTGTGTTGCTCAACACAGTACTCCAGGTCTTTGGCGATTTCACTTACCATCGCCAACTGATGGATGGCGACAGCGTCGGGCTGGAATTCAGCGCGAAAGTAGGTGACCTCTCGCTCAAGGGCATCGACCTGATCCGGTTTGATGCCACCGGCAAGATCGTCGATTTTGAAGTCATGATCCGCCCGGCCAACGCCCTCCTTGCCCTTGGTCAAGAGATGGGAAAACGTTTGGGTGAACAGGGTATACAACCGTAAACGGTCGCCTCACGGATCACGGAACACGGAAAACGGGAGAGGAAAAAAGAGAAAAAAAAGAATACGAAACACGCAACACTCCGGAGTCCACTATGTCAACTGCTCTTCCCTAGTTTTCAACTCCCCACCTATCCTGGAATCGACAACGATGCGGTTGCCGCCGTCGCAAAATGCCATCGTGGCGCGCCGTACGATCAAACAGTTCGCAACACAGCCGGTGCCGCGCGAATTGCTGCGCTATCTGCTGGAGTTGGCAGTGTGGGCCCCCAATCACCAACTCACCGAACCCTGGCGGTTTTATGTATTCGACGGAGCCTCAAAACGAAGTGTCGCCGAGATCGGCCGGCAAATCGCCACGGCGAAGTTGCTGCGTGGCGGCGCTGAGCAGGACGTTGCACAACGCAAGGCGGAAGGTGTCGCCCAGGAGTGGGCTGCTGTTCCGGCGCTGGTGTTGGTGACAATGGTTTCTGACCCGGATGCCTTCCGCGACCGCGAAAACTACGGTGCAGTCTGCTGCGCAATCCAGAACTTGATGCTAGGCGCACAGACGCTTGGCTTAGCCACGTTTTGGGGAACCGGTGAAGTTGCGTTTGCACCCGGATTAGCTGAGCTTGCCGGCGCCGGCGCCAACGAACAGGTCGTCGGACTGATACGTATCGGCTATGCGCTGCCAGACGCCCCGAAGCAGAGCAGGCGCACGCAGGCTGCCAACTTCACGCGTTGGATCGATCCCGCAGAGTAGCCGGCGCCCCGATCAATTTCGCTCGTCCAGGATCTCTGGCTTCCCCATGATGTGGCGGGCCGCGAGTTCCTTGTGCAGTTGTTTCAATAAATCGCGGCGAACCTTGGCGCCCGTCCCATAGCGCGCCTGCACCTTGAGCATGATCACGGTTTCCTGACCGACCAGACCGTCTTCACTGATGATCTCCGGCTCACCGACGATATCCGGATGTAGGTCGGAAATTACCGCCTGCAAGGCTTCCATGCCTTGCGCCAATTCCGTGGTCGGCACCACCAACTTGATATGTGCAGGTGAAAACGTGCCACGCGACAAGTTCCGAATCGTGCGAATATCGCCGTTCGGCACGATCCAGAGTTCCCCGTTTTGGCCGCGTAGATAGGTCTCCATAAGCGTGATCCGCTCGACATATCCAATGGATTGCCGCTCGCCAATTTCCACCTTTTCACCGATGGCGATGCGGTCGTTGACCAGCAGACTGATCCCCATGAAGACGTCGCTAATGAAATTTTTGGCGGCAAAGCCAAGACCGGCGCTGAACAACCCCAGGCTGGCGACCAGCACGCCTGGTTCTACGAATAAACTCAGTAGAAAGACAACGGTGAGGATGGCTGCCACCCCGTCCATTACCGAACTTGCCAGTGTGCGGATCGTCTCTGTCCGTTGCCCTGTATAGGGTTGAAGCCGGAGCCGCGCCCGATAGGCGGCAAAGCGCCAGATTACCCAGGAGACCAGCCGCCCAGCCAGAAAGAACAGTGCAAAGACCGCCAGCCCAAAGATCAAGACGACCAAAAAGTTCTCTAGTGCGAGGATGGCTGCGTCAATCTGTTCTTGTCGTAGGCTCATGCCTGGTTGCTCCACGGAGTTGCAAAAAAGTCCGAATCCTTGGCCCCGTGACTCGCAGGTGACCGCAGGATTCGGACATTGTACTCTAGGAGCGTGTTCTAAACGCTTACACCACTACGCTGGGATGAAGTCGTTTGCGCCTACACCAGATAATCATACGCGATCAGCGTCAGGAAGGGGAGGAATGCGTCCGCCAGGATCAACTTGTCCATGATCTTGACGGCGTCGTCATAGCGCTCAACCTTGACGCCGCCCAACTTCGCAATTTCTTCGTCTCGAATCTTGCCGTATAACTCTCGCGTGATTGGGCGACCGTCGTCGAGTTTTGCGCCGTGATGAATCCACTGCCAAATCTGCGACCGCGAAATCTCGGCCGTAGCCGCATCTTCCATCAAATTATGGATGGCGGCTGCGCCATTTCCGAGCAGCCACTGGTTGACGTACTGCAGACCCACGCTGATGTTGAGGCGCAGACCCGCCTCGGTGATCTTCCCACCGGGAACACCAACTGCCGTGATTTGGCTGTCCTGCACGTGGACATCCTCGCGCATCCGCTCTTTCTGGTTGGGGCGGCTGCCGAGATATCCATCGGCGATCTCCAATACCGTCGGCACCAGGTCTGGATGGGCCACCCAGGTGCCGTCACAGCCATCGCCAAATTCACGCAGTTTGTCTTCGCGCACTTTCGCAAGCGCAGTCTCCGTTACGGCAGGATCGCGCCGGTTCGGGATGAAAGCGGCCATTCCCCCGATCGCATGGGCGCCGCGCTTATGGCAGGTGCGAATCAGGAGTTCCGTATAGGCGCGCATGAACGGGACGGTCATCGTGACCTGGGCACGATCAGGTAGGATCAGCGCCTCATGTTTGGCAAACTTCTTGATGGTGCTGAAAATGTAGTCCCACCGGCCGGCATTTAGCCCGGCGGCATGATCGCGAATTTCGTAGAGGATTTCCTCCATCTCGAGGGCGCCCAGTATCGTCTCGATCAGCACAGTGGCGCGGATCGTGCCACGCGCAATGCCGAGTTGGTCCTGCGCCTGGTTGAACACATCGTTCCAAAGCCGCGCTTCAAGATGCCCTTCGAGCTTGGGCAGATAGAAGTATGGGCCTGAACTGCGGCGCAGGAGTTCCTTTACGTTGCGGAACATGTAGAGTCCGAAGTCAAAGAGACTGCCGGAAATGGGGGCGCTGTCGACCAAAACGTTCTTTTCGACCAGATGCCACCCGCGTGGGCGCACCAGTAGTGTGGCGACCTGTTCATTCAACCGGTATTGCTTTCCATCCGGATTGGCAAAGGAGATCGTGCGGCGGATTGCATCACTGCAATTGATCTGGCCCAGGATCACGTTTTCCCAGGTCGGCGAGTGCATCCTCAAAATCGGCCATAAAGACTTTTGCACCCAGAATTGAGCGCATTGATCATCATTTTCCGCTCGGACGGCCCGGTGATTTCGACGCGCCGGTCATTCAGGTCTGCAGGTGCGGGCGCTACATGCCACTCACCGGCGCGGATCGCTGCGGTCTCGGGGAGGAACCCGGGTATCTCACCCGCGTCGAATCGCTGCTGGCGGACGACGCGCTGCTGCAGTAATTCCGTTCGTCGCGGATTGAATGTTCGATGCAGGTCCGCGACAAACGCGAGCGCTTCCGGCGTCAACACTTCTTCCACCGCGGGGGTGATCTTGCCTGTAATCTGCACTCCGGCAGGCAATGTCTGGGTCATGCGTCTGCTCCTATCATGTGAAGAGTTTCCTGGGCCGCGGCACAAATGATAGAGTCCAGGTGTTTCGTCTGAATTCAGGTTGTGTGGTAAGACCGCTCAGGAGACCGGCAGAGATACGGGTTTTTCGATCAGGCGCGTGACCAACTCGCCCAGGTTCTTTATGGTGACGTGCTCAGGTTGGTATGTAGCCAGAGGTGTGCCGTATTGGACGGCGATGCCGAGCACCTCGGTGGCCGGTGGGGCGACGCCAATCACCGGTTTACCGATCCGATTCTCGATCTCACGCAACGACAGCATCATCGTGCCCTGGCGGTTGACTACGACAATGCCCACCATGCCGGCTGCCGCACCCCAGTGTTCCATTTGTCGCAGGCGTGGCAGTGCTGCTGCAACAGAGGTGACTTCTGGTTCCGTCAGTAGGAGGATTTGCGCACTATTGCGAACAATGGCTTCATGGGCGGGATCGGGTGCGGTGGACACATCGACAATGACAAAGTCGGCTAGTCGCGATAGACGCTCGAGTATCGCTGCATATTTGGCAGCCTCAGGTACACAATACTCTTCGATTCGCTGCGGGCCAAAGAGCACGCGCACGCCGAAATCCGTGTTGTAGAGTTCGGCAGCGACCATGGTTTCTGTGATTGCCGATGTCTCCAGCTTTAGCAGATTGCCGAGGTTGTGTTCCGCTGGGGTCTTCAATAGCACCGACAGCGTCCCATAGTCGGCGCGCAGCTCGGCCAAAATGACGCTTTTGTCGTTTTTGCTGAAGAGCGCCGCGAGGTTGAGCGCAATGGTTGTGACGCCAACGCCACCCTTGGCGCCGATCAACGACACGACCTTGCCCATCTTGCTGATGGCATGCTGGCGTAACTGCCGGTTTCGCTTCAGCAGCCCATCGACGCGCGCCGCGAGTTCCCGCAGATCGACCGGCTTGGTAACGTATTCGTCCACGCCAGAGCGGATGCCCGTGATCCGTTCTTGGACATCGGACAATCCCGTCAGCATGATGATTGGGAGTGTCAGCGTGGCAGGGTTTTCGCGGAGTTTCCGCGCGACGTCGAAGCCATTCAGCCCCGGCATCATGACGTCGAGAATAATGAGGTCGGGACGTTCCTTGATTGCCTTGTCGAGCGCTTCTATTCCATCGTGGGCGGCGATGACTTCGTAGCCCTCCATCTTCAAGGAATGAAAAAAGAGTTTCTGGAGCGTCATGTCGTCATCAGCCACGAGGATGCGCGGCGCCATATCCTGCTCCCTTCTATCGTGCGTCCCAATTAAGCGTTGATCTCGATCCGATCATAACACCGATCAGGAGCAATGGATCGATCAATCGATGCAAAAAACGCCCCACTTTTGTTCGCTAGATTGTCACCGTGTCATGATCGCTGAGATTTTCGAGACAATCGCGTACTTTTGCCAGTACCTCGTGGCTCGAAAATGGTTTTGTGATGTAGCCGTCGGCGCCAGCGCCAGCCCCTTGTTGACTTCTTTGTCACGACCTTTCGCGGCGAGCATGATCACAATCATATGCCGTAAAGCGGGATCCTGCCGGATACGCTGAAGCACTTCGTAGCCATTTGATTTTGGGAGCATCACGTCGAGCAACACAACATCTGGCTGGAATTCCTCGACCTTCGCCAACGCCAAATCACTGGAATCTGCAACGGCCACCCGGTACCCGGCCTGCCCGATCCAATATTCCAGCGAAACAATGGTGTTTGGTTCGTCATCAACGATTAACACTTTATTCGTCATGGCCTTCCCTTGGCGGCAATGAGGGAGCAGGCGAATCGTGGAGGTCCTAATCCTCCAGCGTGCTCAGGTCACCCGGATCTTTTCCCAACTCCTGAGCCTTCAATAGCCGGCGCACAATTTTGCCGGAGCGAGTTTTGGGAAGTCTGTCAACGAACGCTACCTCACTGGGAGTCGCAATCGGACCAAGTTCGCGACGAACGACGTCAATGATGCTCTGTTTCATCTCATCGCTTGGCTCAGCGCCCAGGCGCAGCACGACGAATGCCTTGATCGCTTCACCCTTGATCGGGTCCGGCACACCGATCACGGCTGATTCCGCGATCGACGGATGTGTAATCATGGCCGACTCAACATCCGCAGTCCCAATGCGATGGCCGGCAACGTTCAGCACATCATCGCTACGCCCCAACACAGAAATGTAGCCGTCTTCATCCCAGCTTGCCACGTCTCCGGCCGCATAGCAGCCGGGAATTTCTGTCCAGTATTGTTCGTAACGGTGGTGGTTGCCCCAGATGGTGCGCATCATGTTGGGGAAGGGTCGTTTGAGGGCAAGCAGACCGCCCTTGCCACGTGGCGTCGCCGTGCCGGTCTCGTCAACAACCTCGGCTTCCACCCCAGGGAGTGCAACGCCCGCCGCGCCGGGGATGGCTGGCTTGACGATGGGCGTGCCAATGGCTGGCGCGCCGAGTTCGGTCTGCCACCAGTTGTCGGCAACAAACCCTCTTTGCCCGTCATCCAGCAGCCATTTGTGCGCCCAGCGCATGGCTTCGGGATTGAGTGGTTCACCGGCGACGGCGATGAGCCGGAGCGTTGACAGATCATACTTCGTCACATAGTCCGGACCGAACTTCATAAACAGGCGGACTGCGGTCGGAGCGGTGAACATGATGTTGACACCGTATTTTTCAACGCAGCTCCAGATGGCGCCAGGGTCGGGCCAGTCGGGCGAACCTTCCCGAAAGACAGAAGTCACGCCTTCAAGGAGTGGTCCGTAGACAATGTAGGAGTGTCCCACGACCCAACCGATATCCGAGGTTGCCCAGAAAACATCGTTGTCCTTGACATCGTAGAAATGGCGCAGATGATAGGAGACGCCCACCATGTACCCACCGTGTACATGGACGACCCCTTTGGGTTTTCCGGTCGAACCGGACGTGTACAGAATGTAGAGCGGATGATCAGCGTCTACGGGTTCAGGTGTCACATCCGGCTTACTCTTGTCCAGGAGTTCCAGAAAATCGACATCGCGAGGTCGCAGCTCGCTCTGGACGCCGCGCTGAAACCAGATCACGTGGCGAAGGGGCAGATCCTCGGTTGCTTGCTCGACAATGGAACGCAGGTCGACTGACTTGCCGCGTCGGATGCTCATGTTTCCGGCAATTACGATCTTGGCGCCCGCATCGAGGATCCGATCACGCAAGGCGCCTACGCCCATCCCCGCATAGACGACGGAATGGATCGCACCCAGGCGTGCGCAGGCCAGCATGGAAATCACGCCTTCCAGTGTGAGCGGCATGTAGATGAGCACGCGGTCACCCTTTTGCACACCCAGGGAGCGTAACCCGGAGGCAAATTTCGAAACGAGGCGGCGGAGCTCCCCGTAGGTGACTTTGCGCTCATTGCCGTCTTCGCCGATCCAGATCAGCGCCAGTTTGTTGCGGTTGGGGCCATCTGCATGCCGGTCAAGGGCGTTGGCCACGATATTGGTCTCGCCGCCGACAAACCAACGATGATCCGGATATTTCCATTCCAACACCTCATTCCACGGCCGCGACCACTCAAACCGGTCGGCCCAAGCACCCCAAAAGGCATCCGGGTTGGCCAGGCTGCGCGCCACTTCACCCTCGAAATCGTGCAAGTTGGCCTGTTCCTTGAGCCATGCAGGCGCATGGAAAACCTCGTTACTGTGCAACACATGTTCGACCATGGGAGAAGCTTCCTTGTCTGATCAGCCTTCAAGCGTACTGGTGTCACCGATGGGTTGGCCGAGCGCCTGCGCCTTTAGCAGGCGCCGCATGATCTTCCCCGAACGCGTCTTGGGGAGTGAGGGTACAAATTCAATCTTGGCCGGAATCGCGATTGGGCCGACTTCCTGGCGTACGTGCTCCTTTAAGTCGTGTGCCAGTTGATCCGAGCCTTCGATGCCGGAATTTAGGATGCAGTAAGCATAGATGACATTGCCCTTGAGTTCATCGGGCACACCAATGGCAGCCGCTTCAGCGACCGTCGGATGCGCCACCAGCGCACTCTCAATCTCAGCCGTTCCGAGACGATAGCCCGAAACCTTGATGACGTCGTCCATGCGACCAATCACCCAGAAGTAACCGTCCTGGTCACGCCGCGCACTGTCCCCCGTGAAGTACCAGCCGTGGCTCAGGAACTCGCTCCAATAGGTGAAGCGGTAGCGATCTGGGTCACCCCACACCGTGCGCGCCATGCCGGGCCACGGGTGCTTCACCACAAGATAGCCTTCCTCATTGGGGTCTGCCGACTCGCCATTCTCACGGACGACATCCGCCTGAATTCCGGCGAAGGGCAGCGTGCCAGAGCCGGGCTTGAGCGGCACCACCGGCGTTGGCGTGATCATGAAACCGCCGGTCTCCGTCTGCCACCAGGTATCCATGATTGGGCAGCGCTCGTGGCCGATGTATTTGTGATACCAACGCCATGCTTCCGGATTGATGGGTTCACCCACCGACCCCAGCAGCCGCAGGCTGGAAAGGTCGTGGCGCTCGGTCCAGTCATCACCGTACCGCATGTAAGAGCGTATCGCCGTAGGCGCCGTGTAAAGGATCGAAATGCTGTACTTCTCGATCAGTTGCCACCAGCGGTCGGGAAGCGGATAACCTGGCGCACCCTCATAGATGAACGACGTGGCGCCCAGCATTAGTGGCGCATAGACGATATAGGAGTGACCTGTGATCCAACCCGGATCGGCTGCGCACCAGTAACGATCCTCTTCCTTGATGTCAAAGACGTATTTGAGCGTCGTCGCAATATGGACCTGGTAACCGCCGCAGGTGTGGAGCAGCCCTTTGGGCTTGCCGGTGGTGCCGGACGTATAGAGGATGAACATCGGATCTTCGGCGTCCATGACTTCGGTTTCGCAGGCCGCGCTCGCAATCGGCAGCGCCATCAGATCTTGCCACCAGAAGTCACGACCCGCGTGCATGTTGATCGCCTGCCCGGTGCGTTTGTACACGATCACCTTCTGGACGATCGGGCTGCGATTCACGGCCTCATCGGTAATGTCCTTCAAGTTGACCGTCTTGCCGCGCAACCACGCGCCGTCGCTCGTAATCACGATCTTGCTTTTTGCATCCGTGATGCGATCTGCAAGCGCTTGTTCGGAAAAGCCACCATAGACCACGCTATGAATGGCGCCGATCTTCACCGTCGCCAACATGGCGATGGGGAGTTCTGGCGTGCGTCCCATGTAGATGGTGACCGTGTCGCCCTTCTTCACCCCCATGCTCTTGAGCACATTGGCGAACCGGTTCACTTCCTTCCACAACTCAAAGTAGGAATAGACGCGTTCGTCGCCATCTTCACCGACCCAAATCAGTGCGATCTTATTCTTGTGCGCGTTCTTGACGTGGCGGTCCAGCGCATTGTGGACGATGTTGGTCTTCCCACCGACGAACCACTTGAAGAACGGTGCAGTGCTTGTATCCAGTATCGTGTGATAAGGTTCATACCAGTCGACTAATTCTTTGGCGCGTGCATCCCAAAACGGGAGCGGGTCTGCAACCGCTTCTGCACGCAATGTGAGGTAGTCGGGCACATTGGCCTGTGCCACGACTTCGGGCGACGGATAGTAGATATCGGATTTTGTTGAAATCGCATCCATGGCATCAGACATGGGTAGAATCCTCCTGGGCGAATTTTCAAATATGGAGCAACTGGCAACCCGCCAGTCCTGTGATACTGGTGCACGAAGGTGCTACAACATAGCACAACTTTGCAGTTTCTCGAATCGGGTCAAAGGAGCTTCCGGGAAGTGGGTAGGCAAATTTTGACAGAGCCGATCCCCACTGCGTACAATAGCTTACAGTCCTGACCAAAGTTCGACAATCTTGATCGCGATAGTCTTTTGTGCCCAATCGGGTAGGCAAGACCAACCCAAACGGGTAGGATCCGCCGCTTCGTTTATGACTGCGGCGATGGTCAGAACCCTTTCATCATCCGGGCGCCATGCTGAAAACCTTCAGGGTAAGAAACCCGTGGATGTAACTTCACCAGTCACGCACGATGGGTTCGAAATCAGCCCGTCCCGCATCCTCTCGGTTGCGGAAGATGAACTGAGCCGCATTGTCCTTGATATTCATGACGGTCCAGTCCAATATCTCTTCTCTGCGCTGTCGTTACTGACCTCGCTACAAAACGAGCTTGCAGAGACGAATGCAGCAGAACCGGAGGTGAAGGCGCGGCTGGCGCAGGTCGGGATGTTGCTGGAATCATCACTCTACGAGATTCGGTTCTTCCTGGGCGCGTTTCGACCGCCCGAATTTCGCAAGCGCTCGCTTGTTTCCATTGTCGAAGGGTTGGTCATCCAACATGAGGAGTGGAGTGGCGCCACGATCCATCTGGAAACGGGTGCGGTGCCGGAGCCAATCCCACTTGCCGTGAAAATGGCGATCTATCGTGTCTTGCAGGAAGCGCTCTCTAACGCGTACCGGCATGCGGGGGTTGAGGAATCTTGGGTGCAGTTGTGGGTTGAAAATGGCTATCTCCATCTCGATGTGATGGATCGAGGCTTGGGGTTTGAGCCACCTAATCTAGACGATCCGATTGAAGCCGAACGCGAATGCCATATTGGCCTGCGCGGCATGCATGATCGAGTCCGGCTACTCGAGGGGGCATTTACCCTTGAGAGCCATCCGGGCCAGGGCACGCACATTCATGTTGCAATTCCGGTATCAGCCTGAATTGGCTGGACACCGGTGCAATTTCCAGACCTTTCCATTTGAATCGCCCTTCGGAACTGCAAAGACCATGGATAAAACAATTCGTGTGGTGCTCGCTGACGATCATGCGCTGGTAACCGAAGGGCTGCGGAGTCTGATCGATCGCCAACCGGATATGATGGTGCTACATACGGTACAAAACGGCGACGAATTGATTGACTATCTTGCCGGTCATTCAGAAGTTGATGTGGCCGTCGTGGACGTTCAGATGCCTGTAAGCGGTATCACCGCACTTGCCGAGATCCGCCGCAGGCGTTTGCCGGTGCATGTGTTGCTGTTGACGGCGTTTGCCGACGGCGAGAGCATTCAGGCGGCGCTGCAATATGGCGCTGAGGGATTTGCGCTCAAGACAGAGTCCCCAAACCAGACCGTCGAAGCGATCCGCCAGGTGGCGCATGGCCGCCTGGTCTTTCCGCGCACGGCGCAGCGTTGGATGACGCTTTATCGCAAGGTGGATGGTGACGGCCCTGAGCTGTCGCGGCGCGAGTTGGAAGTATTGGGCAAACTTGCGCGCGGTCTACCGAACGCGGAGATTGCATCCGAACTATATGTGAGCGAAAACACAGTTCGCTTCCATCTCAAGAATATCTACGAGAAACTCGGTGTCACCAACCGCACCGAGGCGGTGGCCTGGTGGTTCAACCAGGGCCGCACGCCACTCGAGTAAGCCATTTGTTCCAAAAACTCCAGAAAACCTCTAGAGATTCCACCCTTCGCCGTGCGCGGTCCGGGTGCGGTGCTATGCTGATGTCAGCCATTGGGCGACCGTGAGTGGCGCCAGCCGCTGCGCACCCAAGAAGGGAAATGCCATGCTCGCCATAGTCCACAGTTGTGCTGTGCTCGGCCTTGACGCTGCCGGTCCACGTCGAGGTTGATATTGCCAGCGGGTTGGAGAAAGTGACGCTCGTCGGCCTACCCGACATTGCCGTGCGCGAGAGCAGTGAGCGCGTACGGGCTGCGTTGAGCAATAGCAGTTTTTTTTATCCGCAGCACCGGCTGACCGTCAACCTGGCCCCCGCCGACCTGCGCAAGGAAGGGTCGGCCTATGATCTGCCGATTGCGGTCGGCATCTTAGCGGCGACACAACAATTGCGTGCCGAAATGGACGATGCGTTGATGCTCGGTGAACTGAGCCTGGATGGTGGGGTGCGCCATGTGAACGGCGTGTTGCCAATGGCGAGCATGGCGCAGAAGGGCGGGTATAAGCGGATCTTCGTGCCTGCAGCAGATGCCTGTGAGGCAGCGCTGGTTGACGGCATCGACGTCTTTCCAGTTGCCAACCTGGGTCAATTGGTGGAGCACCTCACTGGGCGTCACCTGATTGATCGGTATGAAAATTCGCTGCGCTTCGATGCGGCGGTCGAACCGATCTATCCGGTTGACTTCAAAGACATCAAGGGCCAGGAGCAAGCCAAGCGCGCGTTGGAGGTGGCATGTAGCGGGGGGCACAACCTTCTGATGCGTGGGAGCCCTGGCGCGGGCAAGACCCTGCTTGCGCGCGCCGTTCCTTCGATATTGCCGCGGCTCACCTTGCGCGAGGCGTTGGACATCACGCGCATCTACTCTGTGGCAGGCGAACTGCGCGATGGCGAGCCGCTGATTCGCACGCGGCCGTTTCGGGCGCCGCACCACACCATCAGCCATGCGGGTCTGGTGGGTGGTGGGCGCTGGCCGCGGCCGGGCGAGATCAGCCTGGCGCATCGCGGGGTGCTCTTTCTGGACGAGTTGCCGGAGTTCGGGACGCGAAACCTGGAGGCCCTGCGCCAGCCATTGGAAGACAAGGTGATCACCATCAGTCGTGCAAGCGGGTCACTTACTTTTCCGGCGGCCTTTTCGTTTGCAGCGGCCCTTAACCCTTGTCCCTGTGGCTATTACGGCGACGAAAGCCACCCCTGCACCTGTTCGCTCGCCGCGGTGCAGCGTTATCAACAGCGGATCAGCGGGCCTTTGATGGACCGGATCGACATCCATCTCGACATGGTGCGGGTGCCGTTTCAGAAGCTGTCCGCACTGGATGAAGGCGAATCGTCGGCCACCATCCGGGCGCGGGTGGAGGCGGCGCGCAAGGTGCAGGAAGCACGCTTCCACCGCTGGGCGAAACCGGGCATCCTTGTCAACGGCGACATGGGTCCCGCGGAAGTGCAGGCATTCTGCGCCGTCGACGAGGCAGGGCGCAACCTGCTGCGCGCCGCCATGCAGCAGATGAGCCTCAGCGCCCGCGCCTACCATCGCGTCCTCAAACTGGGCCGCACCATCGCCGACCTCGCCGGCGATGAACAGATCCAGGTCCACCACCTCGCCGAAGCGTTGCAGTACCGGCCAAGAATCATCGTTTAGGCCATCGCCAAATACACGAAATGGAGTATAATTGTGCCCACCGTGCTGCGAGATGGTCCTTACGTATTCCTATTTTTCAGTTCGGACCGCGGCGAACCACCACATGTTCACGTGAAAAGGGATCGCCATGTTGCGAAGTTCTGGCTGCTGCCCGTTGAGGCGTGCAACAACCACGGATTTGCCAATCACGAACTACACAACGTTGAACGGATCGTGTTGACGAACCTGGCAACGCTATTGGAGGCATGGTATGACTACTTTGGTGCTTGAGGCAGAACCTGCTGCACTTGATGTCGCGTTGTCAGGCGATCGCCTGATCGTAAACCTGGTTGATGGGCGCAGCCTTAGCATTCCGCTGAGTTGGTACCCACGCCTGCTGGCTGCCCTGCCTGATGAACGCAATCACTGGGTCCTCCTTGGGGATGGTTATGCGATCGAATGGCCCGACCTTGACGAGCATATCGGCATTGAGGGATTACTCGCGGGTCGCCGGAGCGGTGAAAGCGAGCAATCCTTTCAGCGCTGGTTGGCGTCGCGCAGGTGAATCATCGGGAAGAATCACTGATAATTACAGGAGACACAGCAGGAGGAATGAATATCCCTGACTCCCCAACAAATGCTTCGAGCATCAATTCATTCATGCCATTTCATGGCGCACAAGCCGGAACTCAACATAGTCGTGCCTGAGCCCACGAATGTTGTGGTCCCGATAGGCACAGCGCACGTCGTTGTCATTGTTGCTCCACGCACCGCCGCGGAACGTGCGTCGGTCGCCGCCATCCAGGCGAACATCCGGATAGTAAGCCTTATGGTGTGGCGTTGAGCATCGCGCTCCTCTTTAAGCCATGCATTGCGGAGGCTGGCGTGCCACGATTGTCGTTGCTTTGTACTGAGGCGGGCCGGGCACGCAATCCCCTGCCGAGGATTCTGCGCCTCCCGCCCCTAACAACAGGAGTATAAAATGCGCAACTTGCGCAAGTCTCAATCTCCTGACGAGGATTCGGGCCTACCGGGCAAGCGCTAAATGTACGACAGTCGCTACCACCACCCACTATGCCAGCCGATTTGCGCTGCCCTACTTCTGGAGCACAACCCACGCCTGCACTTTCGGATGTTCCGGATTCTGCGCACACGCCCCGGCTATCAAGTATGCGATGCGCCCTTTGTCCAGCGCCCACTGCACCAGCCGGAAAACCACTTCCTTGAGCGGCAGTTCATCGAACACGATGACTTCCAACCGTTCATCCAGTTCCTGCCGCACCATCATCGGCAGCGTCTGCCGGTCGTAGGCTTCCACCAGCGCGTCTTCCAACTGCTTGCGCTGCTTGAGCATGATATCGGTTTCGGCGCTGGCCAGCGCACCGACCCCCTGTTTCACAAACAGGCGCATGGGAGCCAACGCCGCCAGCATCGATGCCCGCATGCCCGGACTCAACAGGTCGTCATACCGACTTGCCAGCGCCACGACCGGCAGGTTCGCCGCCGCTTCGGTTTCCAGCACGCGCCGCGTCGCATCGCGCCGATACGCCTGGAGCTTCGAGTCGGTGCGCTGCGCGACTCAACCACCACGCGCTGCTGTTCGTAGTTGCGTACGACGTTCAACAGGCATTCCCGTTCGGCATGAATGCGCAAGAGGGCGATCCGCATGGCGCGCAAGGCGTCACGCCGCAGTTTGACCTCTGGTTCTGTCAACGCGCCCCACTGCGGCGCAACGCAATCCCACAGGTTCAGTGTGCGCTCCGCATGCCGCAAACGGCGAAATTCCACGCCCGGTAAGTCGCCGGACGCCGCAAACGTCTCCAACGCCTCCGCCCCGGCTTCCCACCCTTCAACCGCATTGCGTTCGATCACAATCACCGGCGCACCGGCTTCCACCCACCATTTGTTGTTCACGGCGGCGGTGCGGTGGACGGGTTTCGTCGTCGCCCCCAGATACTGCTGCGCGAGACTCTTGCCCGCGCCCAACAGCGGCCCTTGGTACGGCTTGCCGCTCAGGCTGTTAGGCACCGATATCCATCTCGACATGGTACGCGTGCCGTTTCAGAAGTTGGCAGCGCTGGACGAAGGCGAATCGTCAGCCACCATCCGGGCGCGGTGGAGGCGGCGCGCAGGGTGCAGGAAGAACGCTTCCACCGCTGGGCGAAACCGGGCATCCTTGTCAACGGCGACATGGGTCCCGCGGAAGTGCAGGCGTTCTGCGCCGTCGATGAGGCGGGCCGAAATCTGCTCGCGCTGCCATGCAGCAGATGAGCCTCAGCGCCCGCGCCTACCATCGCGTTCTCAAACTGGGCCGCACCATCGCCGACCTTGCCGGTGAAGAGCAGATCCAGGTCCACCACCTCGCCGAGGCGCTACATTACCGGCCAAGGATCAGCGTTTAGCCCCTCACCAGATACGGGAAATGGAGTATAATGGTGCCCACTGTACCGCAACTCGCAGCATTGTTTATGGGTTTGGTACGACTACTTTGGTGCTTGAGGCAGATTTGAATAGCCATCGTAGACACATCAGCAGGGACGGCTCTAGTTACCCCGGAGAATTGAATAAGCAATGAGTGAAAAGATGGGGCTAGCGCCTGATGTAGGGGAAATAACCTCGGATGAATTGGCTGCCGTCCTGAGCGACCTGGGCGTCCGTTTTCTCCTATCAAACGCCAACGGCGTGCGGCGCACTGTCTCCCCTGAAGAGTTGCTCACCGCATTGGCAGAGAGCAAAGAGGCTCGTCTCCGACTTGCGCTCGTACCCCTTTTCTTGTGCCACCCTGAATATTCAACTGCTGTGCGCACAGTAGTTGAGAGATTATCAGGCAAGGCACAGTTAGTCCTGATGTGTTACTACACTGCGGCCCACTATATTCTCCAGCGTGATTTGAGCTTTGATACGAACCATAGAGTAGCGATGCAAACGCTTCCGAAACTATTCGTAGAGGAATTGGGTTTGACGCCTGTTTTACAAGGCGACGCTGGACTACGAGAGCTAGCGTCTCGGCAAATGCAGCTGTCACGGTGTGAGCTGAATTGGCTGGGCACTTATGAACATGGGGCACGCTATTGGCGAGCTCCCCGCAAAAAGGTGCAGCCGTGAACACGATAGGCGCAGAAGAGGTTCGCGGCTTTCTAAGAGCAGTAGGTCAGCGTTACCAGAAACCTGCGACGATTTATCTATTGGGTGGGAGTGCACTCTGCTTGATCGGCGGCACGCGATCAACAGTTGATATTGACTACGTCGGTGACGACGTGAACAAGACCGACTTGCAGAGGGTTATGGATCAAGTGGCGCAGGAATTCGGGTGTCGAAGTCGAGGCAGTACCGATTGACCAATTTATCCCCATGCCAATAGCGACGGCTGAACGCCATCTCTCGGTCGGCCAATTTGGACAGATCGACGTCTTTGTACTCGATCCATACGCCATTGCTCTAGGCAAGCTCGATCGGGGTTTCGACACTGACATTGATGATATTGTGTTCTTGGTGCACCAGAAGCTAGTGACGATGCCAGAATTGGGTGAGGTTGTTGCTGCCGCAATCCAACGCTCATACGGTTACGACTTGTCACCTTCAACGATTCAGACGACCCTCCGGTTAGTCAATGAACGGCTCATCGATCTGTAGTTCCGCGAACGGCGAGTTCATTGTTTTCGGTCTACCCGGCTGTATTACCAATACCGTACAAATAGCTATCCTATTCTCATTGCCGCCTATTGAGACACCCG